>JBKQNC010000033.1:0-45020 GCA_052326445.1 Thermoplasmata archaeon | reverse complement strand
TCCGACGACCTCTGGGCGTACCCCGCTGTAGGCCATCAGAGCGCAGATGACGCGGTTTCTTACGGGCGCGCGTGCGAGGACTGCCCGGACCTGCTCGGGAGAAGGGGCGACCTCATCCGAGAGGGTGGGCGTGGAGTCGCGTCCCCGAACGTTGACCCCGCGAACCGATGCGCGGCCGGCGTGCTTTCGCCAGGAGTTGACGGCCTTGACCGTGCTGTGGATGTAGGAGCCGGCATGCTTCGCCTTCGACTCAGCCTCGACGAAGTCGAGGACCACGTCGCGGAGCGCCTTGTCGCCCATCTTCGCCAACGACTCGGGGCTCGTCTCCATCGCCCGACAGAAGGCTGCGAGCCTCCGGGCGTAGACGTCCGCGGTGGCTCGACTACCCTGGGCGACGTTTCGATGCCAGCGGCGGCGGTCCTCGCCTTCCGCCAGGAAGGGTGCGAGGCGTGGGGTGCGATCCGGGGCCATGGAAGGGACATGGGAGGCTGGGTTCTAATAGCTTATCATCTTAGACCCGTCCGGGCCCATTCGTTCGGGGTCGAGGCCTCCGGGCGGCGGCCTTCGAGGGTGGGGCGCCAGGAAGTCGGACCGGAGTTATCTCCTCGGGTCGGCTGGCGAGGCCGGATGTCTGCCCCCGCCCGTGTCCGGCCGGAACTTCCCGTCCCCTCCATGACGGCCACGACGGTCCGTCGGGCGATCGCGGTCGGGTGGCGGTACCTGGCCATCGGAACCGGGGTCTCGCTCGTCCTGGCCGTGATCCTCGTGGTCAGTGCCCGCAGCCAGACCTCGTTTCCCCTGGTCTTCCCGGTGGAACTCCCGCTCTTCTGCGTCATGGGCTCCTTGGGCGGGCTCATGACCTTCACCAGCGACCGGACGAAGGGGGTCTTCGAGTACCTGATCGCGTACGGCGTGCGCGCGCGGAGCCTCTTCCTCGACGGGTTGGTGGCCACGGCCGCTTTGGTGGCGATCATCCTCGCCCTGTCGCTCGGCGTCGGACTCGGTGCCGCCGCGGTCAAGGGCATTCCCCTCAACGAGGATTTCCTGAAAACCGTCGCGCTCTACACGGTCCCGATGGCGTTCGCGGCCGGCTTGTTCACTTCGACGGTCGGCATGATCTGGTCCTCGGTGTCGTCCCCGCGGAGCGGGATCAACAGCCCGCTCGGCCTCGCTCCTACCGCCGGGATCGCCCCCACGATCCTGGTCCTGATCGTGGCGGACAGCGCGCCCTCGGCCGACTTCTACTACATCACGACCGGCGCCGCGGTCACGATCATCGCCGTGGTCGTGGGGCTGCTGGCGCTCTCGGCCCGACTGATGGGACGCGAGCGCTTCCTCTCGCCCCTGTGAGCGGACGGTGTCGATGAGCTCCGCACCCTCGCTTTCCACGGCCCCGAACCCCTCACCGGGCGCCCGGGGCCCCCACCGGATCGAGCTGCGGGGAGTGAGCGCCGGCTACCACACCCACCGGGTGTTGGAGGACGTCTCGTTCCTTATCGAGACGCCCGCGATCTACGTGGTCCTCGGACCGAACGGCGCCGGCAAGACCACGTTGTTCCGGACGCTCGCCGGGATCTTGGAACCGTACTCCGGCACCGTGGAGATCGACGGGATCGACATCGCGCGGCACGAAGCCCGAACCCGCCTGCAGTACCTCTCCCACATCGACGGGATCCCCGACGGGCTTCGGGTCGAGGAGGCGCTCCGGTTCTACGCGACCGTGGAAGGCGTCGGCCCGGCCGAGGTGGACCGCGCCGTCCGCCTCCTCGGCATCGAGGAGCTCCGGGGTCGGTTCTTCGCGGAGCTGAGCCAGGGCCAGAAGAAACGGGTCTCCATCGCCCGCGTCTTCCTCCAGGAGCGCGGCATCTACCTGCTCGACGAGCCGACCAGCAACCTCGACCCCAAGCTGGCCCGGGAGATCCGCGACCTCGTGCTCACGCGAAGCCAGGACGACCTCGTGCTCTACTCGTCCCACAACCTGTTCGAGGCGAAGGAGATCGGAAAGTACGTTCTCGCACTCAAGGCGGGTCGGGTCGGATACTTCGGGCTGCTCTCGGACCTGCGACCGACAAAGTACGTCATCGGGATCCGGGCGGAAGGGGCGACGGGGGTCCTCTCCAACGCCAGCCGTCAGGGAGACTACTACCTTCAGGAACTGGCCGGGCCCGAAGAGGTTCCCAAGTTGATCGCGGAGCTCGTCGCCAAAGGCGTCCAGATACGGGAGATCAAGGAGATGGGGAACCCGCTCGAAGACCTGTTCACCTGACGAAGCTGAGGCCGGGTGGGGGTCCCTCCTCTTTGGGGTGGGGGCGAAGAGAGACCCGAGCCGCCGCGTAACCGCCCGGGCGACTCCTCCTTCCCACGCGAAGTCGGCCGGACCCCCCAGCGGCATCGATAAAGGGAATCCACTCCTCAATCCGGTGTGGGAGGGGCTCGGTACCGCCTCGCCGGTTCCACACCCCGCGGGTCTTCCCGCCGGCGCTGGGGCCGGTTCGCGACCGCGGCACGCACCGCAGAATCCCGTTCCCGTGGCTGGCTGGGTGGCCTTTCGCTGTTCGTGATCCTCCTGGTCCTGGTCGAAGCGGTCCCACTTACTTCTGCGACGGTCGGCGGCGCGCCCCCGCCGCTCGCGCCGGGAAACGGCTCTCTGCAGGGACCCCTCGCCCGATCCGATGAGCCCCCCGCCGTGCTCGCGGGTCAGGTGTCGACCGGAGAGCCGTCGGTCAATCCGGTTCCGCTCGCCCGGGCGGTCGACCAGAATTCCTACCTCCAGCAGCACGAGCCCCAGAATGCATCGGCGGCCCTGGCGTTCGTGAAGTCACCGTCCGGGAACCTTTCTCGTCCGGTCCCCTCGAACCGAACGCTTTCCCAACCCGTCCCGTACGGCTACGTCACCGGGACGTTGGTCACGGCCAACCTGCCGCATGAACCGGTCAGCGGGGCCAACGTATCGGCGTTCCCAGTGGAGGGATTCTGCCCCCCGATGCAGTGCGTCCCCTACACGACGGGCCCGAACGGGACCTTCCAGATCGCGGCGGCCGGTGGCGAGAACGAGCTCTACGTCTCAGCTCCCTACTTCTTCACAAACCGATCCTGGGTCAACGTGACGGACGGTGGGTTCGTGAGCGCCGGGACGATCCGCCTGATCCGGGACGGGTTCGTCTCGGGGATACTCCTCGGGGACGACCCCGACCACGAGCCGATCGGGGGGGTGGGGATCGTCGCGTTCACGCGCGACGCTTCGTTCCAAGCCACACCGAGCGCGGTCTCGTCTCCGAACGGAACGTTCCTCGCCGCGATCCCCCCGCTCGCCTCGGAACTTGCGTTCAGCCCGCCGCCGCTCTCCCCCTACCAATCGAACGTCACGTACGTCAACGGCTCCTCGGGTCAGACGGTCGACATCGGGGCGGTCTACCTCGCGCACCTCACGAACGTCACGGTCACCCTCGTCAACTCGGTGACGGGGGTTCCGGTCTCCGGAACCAGCGCCGAGTTCGTCGCCTGTTCGAAGATCTCCGGGCTCTGCGGGCCGGACCCCGCCCCCGGATTCTCCGGGCCGACGATCGAGGAGCTCGCTCCGGTCGGCCCGGACTCGGTGACCGTGCTCGCGCAGGGGTACGTGACGAACGTCACGTCGCTCGGCGTGGTGCCGACCAACGGGGTCGATGCCCCCCCGGTCTCGATGGGGACGATCGACATGGTCCCTCTCGGCGTCCTGCAGATGGAGATCAACATCACCGGGGTCCCCGCGCCCTACGGGGAAGATGCCCCAACCTCCCTCTGGCCCCTGGGTCTCGCGCTCGTCGAGGCCTGCAACCTCGACGGGCTCACGACCGACCTGCCCTACTGGAACGACCCCGGCCCGTTCCCCGGCGGCGCCTCGCGCGGCCTCTCCACGGATTGCGTCGGGAGCTGCGTGTCCCCCGGCCAACCGTTCGAGTTACCGGCGTTCCCGCTTCGGGACTTCATCTCGGTGGTCCCCGACACGACGGGGGTGTGCTACAATGGGCCACCGGCCTGGCCCACGCCCCCGGACCTACCGGTGACCGGCAACTGGACGTGGGCCAACGTGACGCCCGGTCGGCTCCTGAACGTCGGAGCCCTCAACCTCTGGCCCGGGACCTACATCGAGGGGCAGGTGCTGCCCGCCGAGATCTCGGACTGGTCCGTCTCCGCCTGTTCCACGGACGCGGTGGGGTACTGCGACCCTCCCGTGCAGAGCGACTATTACATCGAGCACTCCCTGGACAACTCCGTGGCGGCGGGCTGCCCCTCCGGCCTGGGCCTCGCACCGAACATCACCTTCTGCGTGCCGGCTCCACCCGGGCCTATCACCATCCTCGTCGTTTCAGCGAATACCTCCTCGAACTGGACCTGGGGGGCCGTCCCGACGCTTGAGTGGACCGACAACCCCCTGCCGCTCTCGGTCGCGACCAACCCCAGCACCTCCGCGATCCTGCTCGTCACGGACACGGTCTCGGGCCGGGTGCTGCAGGTGGGCACGGACGCGCCCATCGTCGGCCTCGCCGGGGTGACGGTCTGTCCCGCCGGCAACGCGCCGGCCGCGAGTGTCTGCCAAACGGTGGGGACGGACTTCAACGGTGACTTCCAAGAGGGGGCGCCGCCGGGGTGGGACCAGGTTACGGTCTCCGCCGGTGGGTACGAACCGAACTCCACCTGGCTCCTGGTCACGGGGAACAACTCGACGGGAACGATCCTGCTCACTCCCGAGGCGTACATCCAGGGCCAGGTCGTGGCACCGGACGGAGTGGGTCTGTACGAAGCGACCGTGGTCGGTTGTCCTTCGACCGACCCGACCTACTGCCAGCTGATCGGCGGGGACGGGGAGACGTCCACCGACGGGCAGTACTACGGACCCCTCCCGCCGGGGTTGGACCCGCTGAACACGTTCCAGATCGAAGCGACCGCGCCCGGTTACCAGACCGACTGGACCTGGGTGAACCTCACGACTCCGGGGAGCACCGTCAACGTTTCTCCGATCGTCCTCGCGCCGCTCGCGCCCGCGACCGGGGCCGGAGGGGGCCGCCTGGGGAGCGGCCCCGCGTCGGGCCCACAGGCGGTGGGCGCCTGGGTCGCCGGTCAGGTGGTCGACGCGAAGTACGGTGTGGGGCTTCCCGGATGCACCATTACGGCCTACCCCATCGACGGGGGTCCGTCCGTCGCGTTCACCTCGGACCGGGGCACGGACGGCGAGTTCAACGACTCCCTCTTCACCGGGCCGTACGAGGTCACGGTGACGGAGGCCGGATTCTATCCGACGACCCTGTACATCAACGTCACGGGGTTCACCGACGCGGTCAACCTCGGGACGATCCATCTGGTCCCGTTCCCGACGGTCACCGGCCGGGTCGTGATCGATCCGGGTTCGTGGCGACGGGGCGTGACGTTCGCGGACGGGCTCGGACCCGGCGCGAGCATCTCCGTCTGCCCGAGCTCGGGGACCTTGTGCGGACTCGGGGAGGTCGATTCGTCGGGCGTCTTCAACGTGAGCGCGCCGGCGGGCACCTACGACACCGTCGCCGTCGACCCCTTGGGCTTCGGGCCCGGCAGCGTTCCCGGGGGATTCCTGACGAACCAGACGTACGTCAATGTGACGAACGCGTCCGGGGCGGCGGGGCCTCCCATCCTCATCGGCCTCGACATCTTCGGTGCGATCACCGGCAGTGTCAGTGCGGCCGGGAGCGGGGGCACGGAACCGGTTCGCTTCAACTCGATGAGCGCAGCCGCGACGACCGAGCTCGCCATGTACGGCTCGCCCGGCCCCGTGGTGGGAGCTTCTGGTCTGAACGCGATGGGCGCGTTCGTCCTCTTCTTCCCCCCGAGCCGGGTCCTGAACGTCACCGTCCTCGGGACCCAGGCGTGGATCCCGGTGGAGGACGTCGGGATCACCGGTAACGAGACGGGCCCCGGAGGTGCGCCGTCGTATGCGCTCGGGGTCGCGGGGGTGCTCAACCTCGGGGCCGCATTCTCGCTCGAGCACTACGGATGGGTCGACATGCAGGTGACGGACTCGGTCACCGGACTTCCGGTCCCGTATGCCTCCCTCTCGGCGAACGAAGCGGGGTTCGTCGGGACCACGCCAACCGATTTCGCGTCCAGTGGGGCCGCGAATGGGGGCGGGTACGTCAACATCACCGCTCCTCCCAGCATCCCGGCCTTGCAGCCGGTCTCCCTCAACCTCTCCGGAGTCGATTACCTGTACGAGGACTTCTCCGTCCTCGTCAACTCGACTGAGACCACGTACGTCTCCAGCGAGGGAGTGATGGGCGGCGTCCACCTGCTCCCGTGGGGCTGGATCGCGGGCGACGTGGTCGACGCACGCACCGGCGATGGCCTTTCGGGCGTCGCCGTGCAGTCGTTCGCACCGGGGTTCCTCACGACGGGGCGGATCGGGATCCAGACGAGCGCCACAGGGTCGTACCTCACGGATGCCCCCGTGGCACCGAACGACACCGTCGTCTTCTCGCTCGGAGGGTACGCACCGAACCAGGCGGTCGAGGGGGTCGCCGCGGGACAGTTCCTCACCGGCCCGACGGTCCAACTCACCGGCGACGCGACCGTCGCGGGCCAGGTACTGAGCCTTCCCGACCACCTCCCGGTGGCCGGGGCGACCGTCTCCGGTTGTCCGACGAACCAGCCGTACTGCGGCGCGAACACGCTCACGAACGCCTCGGGGTACTTCGTGCTGGACGTCGGGGTCGGAGTGATCGGGATCACCGTCACCGGGACCGACATCCAGTCCCCGGCGCCGTACTACGTGTCCACCCAATCGGAACAGTGGTACTGGGCGGGCCTCTTCGAGGCGGAGGCGTACGGTTCGGTCGCCGGCGTCGCGCTCGCGGTGCCCGGCGGATTGCCGCTCGTCGGGGCGGAGGCGAGCGTCTGCGTCCCGGGCGGCACGGTCGGGGGCGGCCAGGATTGCATCGCGGGAGCCCCGACCAACGTGAACGGTTCGTTCTTCGTTTCCGTTCCCTCCGGCCTCTACACCCTCGAGATCATGGAACCGTTCTACAACACGACCGCGCTCCCGATCGTCCTCAACCCGGGGCAGGTCCTTCCCGTCGGGGTCGTCTTCGTGTTCGAGTACGGGGTCGGGACCGGGCTCGTCGTGGGGTCGTCCACGGGCACGCCGGTGGGGGACGCGAACGTGACCGCCTGCGAGGCCTGGGGGAGCCGCACGTGCACGAGCTCGTCGACCACCGGGGCGAACGGCCGGTTCGTGGTCAGCGGGCCGAGCGGACCGTTCGAGCTGGCGGCGAAAGCGCCCGGGTACGAGACGACGTACGTCCGGATCAACCTCTCGAGCGGGATCACCACCACCCTCCCGAACGTGATCCTGATCTCGATCGGGCCCGGGAACCGGTACCTGGTGTCGGGGTACGTGGTCGCGTTCGGTCCGTCGGGGTCGCCGCTCGCCGGCGTCCTGGTCGCCGCGTCCGGAGGGATCTCCACCGACACCAACGCCTCGGGAGCGTACTCCTTCACCCTCGCCTGGGGCTCGTACGTCGTAACGGCGTCCCTTCCGGGGTACATCGGGGAAGCGGTCTCCCTGACGGTCACCGGCCCCCTCACGAACCTGGACTTCACGCTCGCGATCCGAACCTACAACATCAGTGGAGTGGTGCGCGACGGGCTTACGAACGCGACCGTCGCGGACGTCCAGTTCAGCCAAGGCGGGGTCCCGCTCGGCGCCGTCACCAACGCCTCGGGGTCGTACTCCCTCACGCTCGCGAACGGCACGCACGTGCTGGTGGCCACCGACCTCGCCGCCCCGACCCGCTACGCCGCGTTGACCGTCTATGTCTCGGTGGTCGGCGCCTCCCTCGTCCGGGACGTGAACCTCGATCCGCCGGCCGTGGCGATCGACGGCGTGGTCTCGAATGGCGAGACCGGGTTGCCCGTGGCGGGGGCGACGGTGACGATCCGCGGGCCGACCGCGGACGGGCCCCTCCTCAACCTGAAGGAGGCGACCAGCTCGGACGGACGGTTCGTCGCGTCCGCCTACCCCGGGACGTTCCGGGTGAACGTCACGGAGCCCGGGTACCTCAGCACGAACGCCTCGATCTCGCTCGGCAATGCCTCCAGCGTTCCGCTGTCGATCTTGCTCACGCCGCTCGCGGCGCCTCCGTCGAGCCCTCCGTCGACCTCGAGCTACTGGCTTCTCGGCGGAGTGGGGGCGGCCGCGGTCGTCCTCATCGCCGCCCTCCTCGTCGTCCGACGGCGGAACCGGCCTCCACCCGCCGAGGCATGAGCCCCTGCGTCGCGGACCGCGACGCCGCCCCTCCTCCTTGACCCGAGTCAGGTGGGGATCGAAAAGGCCACCCTCTGGCCCTCCGCGGCGGGCGACCTACTTCGGATGGCCCACGAGGAACTTCTTGAGGGAGTCGACCACGCCGCCCCCGACGTCCTCGAAGTCGTAGGTGACCGTGACGATCGGCTGGGGAACGTGGATGAGGCGTCCCAGGTCGACCGGACTCCCGTCCAGAACGAACTCCGCCTTCGAACGACGGATCGTCTCCTCGAGCTCGTGGGTCTGCTCCGCGCTGTAGCCCATGGCGGGCAGGATCCGGGACAGGTGTGGGTAGTCCGCGTACACCTTGACGAGGCTGCCGACGGCGGTCTCCTGAGCGTCGACGACGACCGCCCCGTGGGCGCCGGCCGCCAGCATCGCTGCACCGTACTTCATCCCCCCGTGGGTGAGCGTCGGCCCGTCCTCGACGACCAGGACCCGACGGCCCCGGAGCTGCTCTCCGTTGGCGACTCCGACCCGGAGGGCTCCCCGAACGACCCGGGCCTTGGGGTTCGCGAACGCGGCGTTCTGCTCCACGATCCGGATGTTCTCGGGAGTCGCCGAGTCGGTCTTGCTGACCACGATCACGTCGGCCATCCGGAAGTTCGTTTCCCCCGGGTAGTACGTCAGTTCATGGCCGGCCCGGTGCGGGTCGGCGACGACGAACTGGAGGTCGGAGGCGTAGAACGGCGTGTCGTTGTTGCCACCGTCCCAGAGCACGATGTCGGCTTCCTTCTCAGCGGCCCGGAGGATCGGCTCGTAGTCGACGCCGGCGAAGACGACCGTGCCGTCGCGCAAGTGGGGCTCGTACTCCTCCCGTTCCTCGATGGTACAGTGCGCCCGGTCCAGGTCCTCCATGGACGCGAACCGTTGCACGGCCTGGGCCTGGAGGTCCCCGTACGGCATCGGGTGGCGGACGATGGCGACCTTCTTTCCCTGGGAACGCAGGTAGCGGGAGACGAACCGGGTGAGGGGGCTCTTCCCCGCGCCCGTGCGGACCGCGCAGATCGAGATCACCGGTCGGGTGGAACGGACCATCGTGTCCCGCGGACCCGGTAGGAGGTAGTTCGCCCCGGCCGCCTGCGCGATCGATGCCTTGTGCATGACCTCGACATGGGGGAGGTCGGAGTAGGAGAGGACGGCGAGGTCGACCTTCTCCCGGCGGATCAGGTCCGCGAGTTCCGACTCGGGAACGATGGGGATGCCCTTCGGGTAGCCGGGGCCGGCGAGTCCGGGCGGATAGACCCGGCCCGCGATGTTGGGGATCTGGGCCGCGGTGAACGCCACCACCTGGTACTCCGGATGCCCGCGGTACAGGAGGTTGAAATTATGGAAGTCCCGGCCCGCAGCTCCGATGATAACAACCTTCGTGGGCGACATGGCGAATTCCTACCCCGCAGGGAGGTTAAACCCTAAAGGTGAACCGGGGTGAACTACGGTCCCCAAGTCCCCCAGAAACGACCCGGTGGGTGATTCGCGGGCCAAGGGGTGGGATAAATCCGTCCGGACAGGGGCGGAGCGGACCTCCCCGAATCATCAAGTGCTATCACGCCCCGGGGGAGGACGGTCGATGTATCGGGTTGGTCTCGCCCTAGCGGTGGTCGCCGCGCTCCTCGTCGTATGCCTCTCCGCCTCTCCGGGGGCCGTCCCCCACGAGGGGTCGGGGAGGTCGACGCTTCCGGTATACCCTGGGTTCCCCCGCGAGGCCCCAGGGACTCCTCCCGCCGAGCGCTTCCCTTCGCTTTTCGCAGGCGGTCCCGGCGTCGTCGAGTGGCCCACGATCTCCTTCGATCTCCAGCATACGGCCGCGAACCTCCAGGAGGCAACGCTCGCCCCGTCGAACGTCTCTGCGCTGACCCCGCTCTGGACCTTCCACACCCCGGGCGGAGTCTCCGACTCGCTCGCGGTGGTCAACGGGACGGCCTACTTCGGGGACTGGAACGGGACGCTCTACGCGGTCAATGCCTACACCGGGGCCCTCGATTGGAAGGTCAGCCTCGGTGGAAGTGACGACTATACCGGGTGCGACCAACCCGGGATCGCATCCACCGCCACGGTATGGAACAATACGGTGTACATCGGCGGAAGCAACCCGTGGGAGTACGCGGTCAACGCGTCCACGGGAACAGTCCTCTGGCACCTCGACCTCGCGAACTCCACCGGAGCGAGTTCGCCGTGGACGGCGTACAAGGCTTGGTCGAGCGCCCTCGTCGTGAACGGGAACCTCTACGTCGGCACCTCGAGCGGGTGCGACAGTCCCCTGGTGCGGGCCGCGCTGCTTCAGATCTCGCTCGCGACGCATACGATCGAGCACATCGCCTATACCGTGAATGCGACCGACATCGGGGACTCGATCTGGTCCTCTCCGTCGTATGACCGGGCGACCAACACGGTGTGGGCGACGACCGGCAACGGCCTGTCGGACCTCGAAGAGTACGCCCGGTCGATCATGGCCTTCAACGCCTCGAATGTAACCGACGTCATCGGGTACGCGCAGGAGGCCGCTCCGCACAACGACTACGACTTCGGGGACGGGGTCACCATCTTCCACAACAGCGCGGGCACTCCCATGGTCGTCGCCGTCAACAAGAACGGGTACGCCTATGCGTTCAACCTCTCCACGTTCCGGGGGAACGTGTCGGCGAGCCCCGCTTGGACGCTCCAGGTGACCACGGTCCCGGGTGAGAGCTACTCGCCGCCGGCTTTCGATGGTCAGTCGTTGTATTTCGGGTCCGACAACACCACGCTTCCCAACGGCACGGCGGTGAACGGGTCGATCATGGCGGTGAATCCCAACAACGGGAGCCTGCGGTGGATCGTCCCTCTCCCCTACTCGATCTTCGGGGGCCTCACGTACGTCAACGGGCTTGTGGTCGCCGGTCTCACCGGAGGCTTCTCGAACCCGACGGAAGGGGGCCTCGTCGTGCTGAATGCGACCGACGGCCAGACCCTCTACTTCCGCCCCGGACCGGCGACGTGGGGCGAACCCGTCGTGGTGGACGGCGAGCTCCTGTTCACGGGCGGCAACCTCTCCTCCTCAGCCGGAGGCGCCGTCACCGCGCTCGCGCTCCCCCTTTCGGGGTCGTACTCCCCCTCGGTCGTGCCCGGGGTACCCCAAACGACCTACGGGCTGCGGGCCCACGCCGAGGGCGGGGTTCTTCCATACAACTTCACCTGGGCGTTCGGCGAGGGGAACGTCTCCTACGGACCAACGGTCACCCAGGGCTTCGCTGCCGCGGGGCAGTACCCGTCGAACCTGACGATCCGGGACGCCGCCGGTACGGTGGTCGTGGTGCCGTTCACCTTGACCGCGAACGCTCCACTTTCGGCGACCCCCTCCCTCACGCCCAACCCGGTACCGAGCCGGGGAGCAAGTTGGTTCAACCTCAGCGTCGCGGGCGCCATGCCCCCGTATCGCTTCGACTGGACCGGACTTCCTCCGGGGAACGCGGTGCCCAACAATATGACCGGTGACATTCTCGTCCGTGGGCCGGTGGAAGGGGAGTTCAACCTAACGGCCGTGGTCTCCTCCTCGACCCTGCAGTCGGTCTTGGTCCCGTTCCCGACCTGGGTGGTCGATGGCCCCACCGTCATCGCGATCGACGCCCAGCCCAGGTCGGGGACCGCCCCGCTGAACGTCTCGTTCTCCGTCTCGTTCGGCACGACCCCGGTCGCGGCGGCGTACTCCTGGACGTTCGGCGACGGAGGCGCATCCGCGGTAGCCTCACCCTTCCACGATTATCTCCAACCCGGAACCTACTCGGTCAACGTGACCACCACGTACCCCGGAGGCTCGCGCGCGACCGCGACAACGACCGTGATCGTGGGGCGGGTGGGGGCGGTAATTTTCCCAGCGGTCGCGATCGGCGCCGGAGCCGGATTGGGAATCGTCGTGGCGACAGTGACGTTCTGGCGGCATCGCCGGGACGCGGCCGGACCGTAGCGGTCGCGCGGTCGCGGGCGCCCGTTCGCGAGCGAGGGGACCTGCTATCGATTCCGTTCCGCCATCCGCTCGAAGAGCGCGATCCACTGCGGAAGGATCTGGTCCCACGAGAACTTTTGAACCCACTCCCGGCCGTGCGCCGAGAACCGCGCCCGGAGCGAAGGGTCGCCGCCGAGCTGAGCCAACGCCCCCCCGAGCTCGTCAGGTGCATTCGGGGGAACAAGGAGGGCGTTCTCCCCCTCTTGTACGACCTCCGGCACGCCCCCGACCCGGCTGGCCACGATGGGGAGTCCGGCCGCCATGGCTTCCAGAAGGACGATCCCGAAGGGCTCGAACAGGGAGGGCAGGACGAACAGGTCCGCCGACGCGTACTCCCGGAGGAGGTCCGAGCGGGACAGGGCACCGGTGGCGACGACCCGGTCAGAAACGCCGAGTTCCCGGGCGAGCTGGAGGACGGGAACCAACCCCCCCCAATCCTCGCCCACGATGCGCAGCCGCAGGTCGAGCTCGCGGGGCGTGCGCGCAAATCCCCGGACCAACGGGATCAGCCCCTTCTGCTCGGGATAGAGGCGGCCGACGAACAGCACGGTCATTCCGGTGCGTGAGGGGTCCCGGGGCGGGAGCTGTGCGAACTCCCTAAGATCGACCCCGTTCGGGATGATCGCGATCCGGCCCCGGTCGGCCCCCCAAGAGGTGAGGAGGTCCGCCTCGAGTTGCGTATGGGCGACGATTCGGTCGGCGACGGTGAGGGTGCCACGGGTGACGAGGCGGCCGTAGGTCCCTGTCCCCGACGTGCCCCGTCCCGCGTCCGCGTGCGTTTCGATCACGAGCGGGGTGGAACGGAGACGCCGGGCGAGGGCGGCGTACCACGTCGGAGCGGCCCCGAAGGCATGGGCGTGGACCACGTCGACGTCGGCGGTGAGCACGTCCAGCGCCATGCCGGGGGCCCCGATGCCGAGGCCGTGCGGGGCGGGAAACCATCGGACCGCGCGGTGGCGTCGGACCTCAAACAGTTCCGGATTCGGCCGGGTGGGCAGGAGAGTGAAGGGGCGGTCGCGGGCGAGGTCGGTCGTTACGACTTCGACCGTGTGCCCCCGCGCCGAAAGGCCTCGGGCGATCGTCTGCACCTGGATCTCGACGCCGCCGAGCGCCGGCGGGTACCGTTGGGTGACCTCGAGGACGCGCATGGGAGTTCGTCGGTCAGGCTCCCGGTGGCTCGGGCGAGGGAGGTCGGGACGGGGTCCACCCCGGCAGGATCCGGAGGAGCCAAGGTCGCGGATGAGGCTGGTCCTGGAGGAGCGCCCACACAAGCTGGACCAGCGAGAGCGTGATGAGGATGGCGAGCCCGTCCAGCGTATACTCCCGGATCGGCGAGCTCAACGCGTGCCGATTGAAGTTGATCGCCCAGGTGTCGTACCCCACGTTGAGGGGGGTCAGGAACCAGATGCCGAAGGTGTTGTTCACGATCAGGAAGGCGCTCGCCAGGGTCCCGATGTAGGTGTAGAGGTCCCGCCGGCCGGGGTGGAATACGTAGATGTCGAGCGCCATCGGCGCGAAGAGGTAGAGGAAGTACTGCTCATTGAGCCCCCAGCGGGTCAGCAGGAAGGCGCCCATGATGGCGAGGAGGCAGGTGAGCTCGGCCCGGGGTCCCCCGGCCGTGCGGACCCGCTTCGCCATCACCCACCCGACCGCGAAGACGACGGGGACGAACAGGTACGGGAGGAGGGTGAGGAGCCCGGGGACGCGGACGGCCGCGTTGTAGATGGGGGCGAGCTCGAACAGCCGGGCGTAGTTCATCGCCCCGCCTCCGCCGCCCGCCTCGGAGGTGGTCGTGGCCTCGATCCCCGTGAACGGCCAGCGCAATGCGAGGAAGACGACGACCGTCAGGGCGGCCGGGACCGCGAGCCCGAGCAGGATCCAAAGGCGTCGAAGACCCCGTTCCCGGAAGAACTCGAACGGCAGGTAGATCACCGTGACCCACTTCACGAGGATCCCGATCCCGTAGGCGAGGTTCCTCCGGGGGGTGCCCGCCACGAGCAGGATGGCAAGCAGGCACAGCACCTCGACCGAATCGAACTGGCCCCAGACCGCGGTGATCACGATCGCGTACGGGAAGAGGCACCAGAAGGCGAGGGCTCGGGTTGCCAGCGTGTAGTCCCCGGTCCAGTTCTGCACCAATCGGTAGAGGAGGAACGCGGTCGCTACGTCGGCGAAAATGGGGACCTGCTTCAGGAAGAAGTAGTAGACGAACCGGTCGCCCCCGCCCACGGCGAGGTAGAGCTGGTAGGAGCCACCGGTGACGAGTGGCCAGAACGGCAGGTAGGCCGCGGAGGGGAGCGTCCCCGTAAACGAGTCGATGCTCACCCCGGGCGCGGCCGGCCAGAACGCGATGTACGGGTTGGTCCCGTGGGCCACGACGTAGCCGGTCCGGATCCAGACCTCGAAGTCGTACGGGTGCCCGGTCCAGAAGGAAAAGGCCTCGCGAATGAGCAGGCCGATCACGAGGAACGTCGCCGCCCGCGGCCACGGCCGGAGTCGGATTCCGCGGAAACCCAATCCCACTTCGCCGGCCCCTCCGGGGCCCGGACGGTAGCTGGTTCTCAAAGAGGCATCGCTCGACGCCGCTCGAGCTCAAAATCCCCGAGAACCGGGGCAACTGGGACCTGTTGCCAACGGGACAGTGTCTTAAATAGGAGTGGCGAGGATTCCACGCCCGTCCGTCCGTCCGTCCGGCGGACGCTTACTCCATGCCCGTCGTACCGCTAGAAGACAACCCCGGCGTGTCGCTTGGCCGGATTCCTCGGCCCCGAGTCAGCGCCATCGTCTTCGCGTACGAAGAGGAGGATGCCCTGCGTCAATCCCTCCCGACACTACTGCAGAGCCGGGTGGACGAGATCGTGATCATGTACGGGGGCGCGGACGGCTCCCGGGCCTATGTCGATTCGATCCGGGACCCGCGCGTCTACGCCGAGTTCGAGCCCGCCCGAGCGGGGAAGTACCGGGCCTTCAACCGTGCCATCGAGATCGTCCGGGGGGAGGTCGTCTTCCTCATCTCCGGCGACGTGCGGTTCTCCCCCGACGTCCTCGACCACATGCTCAGCCAGTTCGCCCCCGGCGTGGGTGTCGTCTTCCCCCGGGTGGTGCCGACCAACATCGGCAACATGGTGACGAAGCTGGGTGCGGCCCTCTGGGATGTCCATGACGCCCAGATCATGGAGTGCCAGCGGCGGGGCATGACCATCCATGGCGGGGAGATCCAGGCGGTCCGCCGGGAGCTGCTCGAACCCCTCGAAGGGGTCGTCAACGAGGACGCCTACATATGTCTCCGCGCCGGCCACCGGGGGTACCGCGTGGTGTACGACCGCGACGCAGTGATCCACAACACCGTGCCCGAGACGATGGAGGAGTTCCTCGCCCAGCGGACCCGGGTGAACTACGGGCACCGGCAGCTCGCGGAAGTGGGCCAGGACCCGTCGACCCTGGGTCGGCTCATCTGGACCCGTCCCGAGATCTGCGTCCAGGTGCTGGCGAACGCGGTCCACGAACGCTCGGTCAACCTGTTCCGGCTTCCGTTCCTCGCCCTGTTCGAGATGATGGCCCTCGCCCGCGGCAACCGCGACTTCGCGCGGCACATCGATTACAGCCGGTGGACTCTCATCCGCTCTGGTAAAGGCGGCGCGGCACACGCGGATGACTGATCCGGCGCGCCCTTCGGGCCGCCGCGTCGTCCCGTCCTCCCTCCGGGGGTTCCTCGCGCGCCTGAGCTTCCGGGACGTCCCGCTGATCGCCCCGCGACTCCAGGATTTCTCCAAGGTCACGGGCGCCGTCACGACGGACGTCCTCGAGTTCCTCCGGGTGCTGCTCGGACGCCCGCCTGGCCGGGAAGTGATCGCCGGAGCCGAGGCGGCCCGAACGGCCCTACCGGACCAGGCCTCTCCCCGGGTCTTTCCGGTGGAGTACTCGGTCACTCCGGAGGAGGGTCAGGTGTTGTATGCGCTCGTCCGGGAGACGAAGCCGCAGCAGGTCGTCGAGTCGGGAGTGGGTGATGGCCAATCGACTGCCATGATCCTGATGGCGCTGCGTGAGGAGGGCGCGGGGCGTCTGGCGAGCTTCGATATCGACGCGCGTGCCGGTTCCCTGGTCCGGGGCACCGACCTCGCTGCCCGCTGGGAGTTCCGGCTCCTGCCGTCCGGCCGGCGCACGGCCCCGGCGTTCCGCACGGCCCTCGCGGGATTGCCTCCGGCGGGGCTCTTCTTTCATGACAGCACCCACACGTACTCGGGCCAGCTCCGGGACCTGAGGATGGCTTGGTCCGCGCTTCCGCCGGGCGCCATACTGCTCTCGGACGACGTCGACAACAGCTACGCCTTCATCGACTTCGTCGCGGACCTCCGGGCGCCGGTCGCATGTCTCGTCACGCCCCGGAAGGTCATGGGCGGCGTCCGCAAGCCCGCTTCGTAGGACGCTCGGCCGGCCCGGCCGCAAGCGCGTCCACCCGCCGACTAATCCATCACGAAGCGAAGAAGAAGGAAAGGGTTGGACCGGGGGCGTTTAACCGCACCCGCCCGAGCCGCAACCACAGCCGCCGCCGCCCCCTTCCGCGCGAGGCTCGTTGTGGCCTCCCGCGGGGACGTTGGGCGCGCTGATCTTGAAGCCGGTCGCGTTCAGTTCCTGGACGAAGTCGATCTGGGCCCCGTTGAGCATCTCGGCACTCAGGTCGTCGACGACGATCGGCCATCGCGGGCCCAACTTCCCGGGCTCCACCGGTTCCTTGCTCTTGTCCGATAGAGCTGACTTGGTCCAGAGCCGTCGGCCGCGTCGATTCAGTCGAACCTGGTTCGCACGAGTTCAGAGAATACCTCGGAACGAGAGCCCGACGCTGGTTCCCGGGTGTACTTAGGACTCTACGGCCGTAACCGGCGGAGCCTCCGTTGATACATGAGGTCTATAATGAACACCGCCGTCATCCCAATTACAATCGCTACGGCAAAGACTCCTTCCAGCGCGGAGGGTGGACTTACCGTTCCGCTTTGGGTAGCCCCTCCGCCGCCTCCACCATCACCTTCGCCCCCTCCGCCTCCCCCCGCCGAGGCGTTCGTAGTGGCGTTCACGTACTGGGAAAGTGGACTCGCCCCTGCCGAGTTCCAAGCCTGAACAGCGAAACAGTACGCCGTCGCCGGCTCGAGCCCGGTCACGTTGATCACGGCGGTCGCATTTCCGAAACTGAAGACTGTGGTCGGCTTACAGTATGGATAGGTGCTCGAGGGCGTTCCGTATGTGGTCGAGTCGTTAGCAATCAAACCGGCAGGTTGGACGTACGACACCGCAACATATGTCGCGCCGACCGCCGCGATGAAAGGTCCCACAGGCGCCGGTGGTGCCGGGGGCGGAGTAGGCGGCGAAACCGTGACCAAAGACATCGAGTTGGGCGGAATGGAGGTGGAGTTGAACCAGTTCGTCGCACTGCCCACCGGTTGCTGTGTAGCGTTCGTCCAGTTGTAGACCTCAATGTCGCCATGGACCGGAAAGCCCGACCCGGCAATCATGAGATGAACGGCATTGGTGCAGTCGAGGTTGACCAGCAGCATCGACCAATTGTCGGGCGCCGACCAGTACGCGCCGACTTGGAGTTGGTTGCCGTCCGCCCCGCCGCTGATACTCACATTCATTGCCGTGGACCCAAGGTACGGGGTGATGTCCTTGAACGGGTAGTAGAGGGGGCTCGGCTGATTCCCGGCCACCCAATCATGGAAGGCGTAGAATTCGTCGCTTGTCACCAAAAAGGATGGATTGGACGTCTGGATGACCGCTGTCATATCGAACATCTCAGCCGGGAAGGAGCTCGAAAAATTCCCGGCATTTGCGCTTCGATCGGTCGTCCCAAGTTCCGTGACTTGGAGTCGAACGTTTGTGCAGGTCGGACACACCGAGAGCACGGCCGAGATGACGCCTGGGTAGCTGGAATAGGGTCCGCCGTTGGTGTAGAGCGACTGGTAGAACCCCTGCACCGTGGTAGTCGAGTTTACCGGGTAAGAATGGAGGTCAATGTACTGGGCCGTGTCTTGAATGACAGAAAAGACTGTCTTGGCCCACGTCGCGGTCGACCGATTTCCACCGCCAATGCCTCCGAAGGGGGATATGGGGGTTGTGGGATCGAACTCTCGGATGGCGGATATGATTGCGGGAAGAATGGGGGCGTAACTCACCGCCGTGGCGTTAGTACCAGACTGGTTCCACTCACTCCACGGCATTTTGAAATTGGTGTAGAGGGCCGGTTCGTTTCCGATTTCCCAAATGGCCGGTGTGAAATGAAGCACATTCTCGATGTAGTTCACGTAATAGCCATCGGTGGGTGGGCTATCAATCTCCGCTGGAAGCTCAAGGATCGCGTGACAGTGGACCAGATTGCACATCGAAATGAAGTTCGATATGCTGTTGACGTAAGGAGTTCCGGCGGGCTCCTCCTCGTTCGTCGTGTAGTTGATTTTTTCTCCAAGATTTCCGCCGGGATACCTCCACGTTCGTACGTTGGTGTCGTTGAGATAGTAGGCATCGGTAACCGTGAAATTGCGGTCCGCGCGCACATCCACTCCGTAGAACAGCGGTGAGAGGACATACGGCGTAGAGTAGTTCGCGACGGTGAGTCCGTACGTGTAAGAAGTATCGAGAGGATCCAGCTTGCTGTCGTAGGTGTTACCAACGGCAGCCGGTGACGAAGAGTCGGGCTTCCCTAGGGCCGGGTTTAGTCCGCCAATGAGGGTTGGGACGGGCGAGCGTGCGCCCGTTCCAGTCATCCTCGGCGGTGGTCCAAGAGCTGCGATAAGGACGGTCCCCAAGAGGAGTCCGAACACAAGAACGCTCACGAGGAGCGAACTCCCTTGCTCGCCGCCCCATCGGTGGGGTCGGCCCTCCATTTTCAGTAACATGCTGGAAGAAGGGGGTATACAAACCTGTCCAAACCCGCCCTTTATGCTGCGCGAAGCAGCTGTAGCCGTCGCCAGGACCGCGCAAGAGACCGGATATCGGTTGGAAACATGCGACGGCGCTGGGGTCGTTCTCAGATGTAGTGAGGGCGACCCGTTAGATAGAGAGAGGAAAGGGTTGGACCGGGGGCGTTTAACCGCACCCGCACCCGCCCGAGCCACAACCGCAGCCGCCGCCCTCGCCGCCTTCCGCGTGGGGCTCGCTGTGGCCCCCCGCGGGAACATTGGGCGCGCTGATCTTGAAGCCGGTCGCGTTCAGTTCCTGGACGAAGTCGATCTGGGCCCCGTTGAGCATCTCGGCGCTTAAGTCGTCGACGACGATCTTGAACCCGTTGACGGAGATCACCTGGTCTCCGTTGCGGACCTGATCGAACGCCATCGCGAATGCCGGACCGCTCGGCCCGCCACCGCTGCCGCACCCGCATCCCCCACCCTCCGCGCCCGAGCCGCAGCCGCCGCTTCCGCAGCCACCGCCGCCCCCGCTGGTCTGAAGGAATACGCGTACCGCCGTGCCGGGTTTCTGGGCCTTGATGAGGTCCTTGACCTGGTCCTGCGCGGCTTTCGTAACTTCCAATTTGATTCCACTATCGCTCATTCAACGGGGCCTCCTGTCCTCCCCCATGTTCCAGACCCCGTGAGGGGTATAAAGACCCGGTTACCCAATGCTTCGGGGTTGAAGTCGAGCGGAGAGGGGGGAGTGGGCGGTCTTTCCGCAGGGCATCGTTCACCGTTCACGGGGAGCGAAAATGACTACCTTGCGACCGCGACTCTGTCCCTGTGGACCCTCGTCGCTCTCTCATCTTCCCCTACCCGTCGGAAGAAGGCCGGATTCCTCCAGCCGTTCGAGTCCTCATGGACGATTTTCGCCTCTTGGTCAATCAGAATCTCCGGCATGCACTGTCGACCCGGGTGACCTCGCGAGGGGCACTTTCTCGCTATGCCCGGACCCAAGCGATGGCGGCCCAAGTCACGGGATTAATCGGGCTGGCTGCGGCCGACGTCGCGCGATCGCTAGCCAGCAGCCATCGCGCCCGCGTTCGAAAGGGTATCCCTTGCACCGTCCCATACGTTCGAACCCCCTTTGTCCGTGTGCCGGTAGGATCCTTCCATCTTGACCTTGAGACGGGCAAGCTTCGACTCTCCCTCCAGCGCGGGGAGTGGAGCCACCTCACTGTCTCAGTCTCCAACTATCATCGCAGGATTCTGGCGGTTCCGGGCCGTAGAGTGACCCAGGTTCACATCGGGTTACAGAAGGTCGTGCTTGCCTATGCCCAGGTTCCCCCCGAACGGTATGCCCCTACGTCCATCGTAGCCCTCGATACCAACGAGTCCTCGATGGA
Organism: Thermoplasmata archaeon; assembly: GCA_052326445.1. Classification (GTDB taxonomy): domain Archaea; phylum Thermoplasmatota; class Thermoplasmata; order Lutacidiplasmatales; family UBA184; genus Lutacidiplasma. Next base: position 24,443 of record JBKQNC010000033.1, on the reverse strand, counting down.
CGGAGTTCGGGTCGACCCTGACGGGGCGTCCTAGGTTCGGGTCCGCTTCCCGGAAATTCCCCTCATTCAGTGGCGCCACATGGGACGCCGCCAATACTTAGGTCGGAAGAAGTCGCATGACCGAAGGCTCTCGCGCTGGCTACTGGGCCGGGAAGGGAGGCGGGAGCGACATCGAATTCGGTCACGCCTCCACGACCTCACACGTTCACTGATCGACCAGTCAGCCGCAGCCAAGTCGGCTCTCGTTCTCGAGGACCTCAAGTCCCTGCCGAGCCCTCGACGACGGGGGTCACTCCCCGGCCGTCGCCCTCCCTCCCGCTCCTTCCGACGCCGCCTTTCCTCGTGGCCCCGGGGGGAACTCCACCGTCAACTGACCTACAAGGCCCAGGATCGGGGAGTTCCGATCATCTGGGTCGATCCCTATCTTACGTCACGAACCTGCCCGAGATGTGGTGAAGTATCGCAACACCGAAGAAGGGTGGGGACTAGGTTCGACTGCGCGAAGTGTGGGTGGTCATGCGACCGCCAACTGAACGCGGGATTGAATCTGGGAGTAACTGCCCTGCGGACCTACGCGGGGCTTGGGGGTCTTCGACTTGACCCCGACACCCTTCCCCAAGATGTGGTGATACCCCTCTACGGGTCGGCCCACGACCGACCCGCACGGGTGGAGCGGACGGGAAGGGAGGGACGAAACTCGGCCGCTCCTCCTAGCGAGGAAGCGGATGAATAGAATCCCAAAGCCGTCACCCAGGGGTGCCTAGGCCGAGAACGACTTGCCGCAGGAACAGGTCTCTTTGGCGTTCGGGTTGTAGATCTTGAACCCGGAGGCCTCGAGCCCGAGCAGGAAGTCGACCTTGACCCCCTGGAGCAGGGGCGCGCTCGCCCGGTCGACGACGACCGTGAGCTTGGGGTCCTGGAAGGCGACCTCGTCGCCCGTCTCCTGCTTGTCGAACGACATCCCGTAGGTGAGGCCAGAGCAGCCCCCGCCCTGGACGTAGAGCCGCAGGGCCGCCCCAGGCTTCCCCTGCTTCTCCATGATCTTGACGACCTGGTCCCGCGCCGCGGGAGTGACTTCGATGAGCGCCATGGATCGTAACCGAGCGTTCTAGGGGACCGGGGCGGTAAAAGAGTTGCTTACGCCAAGGAAACCGTTTCATACCCCCCGCAGGGCCTTATCTATCGAGTCGGGGTGGGCCGAGTCCATGTGTCGGTTGTTCGGGTTGTTGTCGACCCAACCGGAGAGCGCGGAGCCGTGGCTGGTCCATTCGGACCGCTCCCTGCTCGCCCAATCGAACCACTCCCCTGAGGAGGCCCAGCGGGACGGATGGGGGATCGCCTGGTACGACGCGACCGGTCGGAGCCGGATTGTGAAAGGAACGGGCGGTGCATTCGAGCCACAGGAGCGGCCACGGTACATCCGCGCTGCGAGCGAGGCCCAAGGCCCCCTGGTGGTGGGGCACTTGCGTCATGCGAGCAACCCCCTTAGTCTCCCGCGCGAGAAGCTGATCGCGCTCGAAAATTCCCAACCGTTCAGTACGCACACCGTAATCTTCGCCCACAACGGGGCGATCCCGTTCCCCAACCAGACCCGCCCTTTCCTCGGCATCCACGAAAAACAAGTGCTTGGGGTCAACGACAGCGAGGTCCTCTTCTACCTCCTCCTACGGCACTACGAGGAAATGCGCAATCCGGTCAAGGCCTATGCCCGGGCGGTCGAGGACCTTGACCGCGTATGGAGTGACCTTGGACGCCCCGCGGTCGGCCCCTACTCGGGCCTGAACGTCATCTTCACGACCAGCCCGGATGAGCTGTGGGCCTTCTGTGCCTACACCGGTGAGCACGGTGGTTGTTTCTTCGACCTGAGCAGACCATACTATGAAATGACCTACCGAAAGGAACCCCATCGGGTCGTGGTCGGGAGCGAGCCGTTCGACCACTTCCAGGGGAACTGGGAGAACCTCCCATCGGGGACCTACCTCCATGCGACACGGACTGTGGAGCATGTCCAGGTCGAAACGGGGCCAATCCCCATCCCGAACCTCGCTCGGGTCGCCCCTCCCGAGGCGTAGCCGTCCTCGCGGGCGCCCGGCGGGCCGGAAAGGCGATGCCGAGCGAAATGATTTCGGGACCCGACCTTGGCGCTGGGTACCTTCACCAGCTCACTCTCGACCGAGACGGAGACCGATTGACGTTTACTTACCACGCCCAAGAGGGGGGTCAGGACGCTGGGGGGCCTCCGAAGGGATCCCTCGGACCGTTCGGCTACACCCACCCAGAGTCTCCTTGCCAATTCGGTGGCCCTCGCTGCTGGCACCGTCGGTTCCTCCTTCCGTTCGGCGAAACCGCGAAGGTCCGCTTGGCCTACAACCGGTCTCGCTTCGTGCTCGAGGTGATGCTCGACCAAGAATATGGCGGTCGGTCCCTGCCGTTCGATGCTGTGATGGCCGAGCTAATCCACCGCATACGGGAACCGCTCCGGGCGGAACGAATCGATTGGTACATCGGTGGGTCCGCGTCGGTCCGCCTGCTCGGCGGCGACGTGACTCCGCGCAACATCGACATCGGCACCAATCGGGCTGGTGTCGACCGGATTGCCCAGCTGTTAAATGAGTTCTTGATCGAACCGGTCGCGCCGACTGACTGGCCCCGCTCCGGCCGGGTCCACGGGGCCCGGGCCTTCCTCGGGACCTTCCGTGAGGGTGGGCGGGTCGAGTGGGCGGTGCCGCTCGACCGAGAATCCCCGCCGCGATGGGGAGAGTGGACCGGGGTTCCCGGCGCGGCGTGCACGTTGGAGGTCTCCTACGCGGGGGAGTGGGTCTACGCCACCCGACCAGAGTACGCGCTTGTTAGATCCGCGGAGAAGGGCGGGAGAGTCCCCTCGCCCGTCATCGTGGATGTGGTCCGTCGCTGCGGCTTGCACGCGGAGCTTCTCGAGGTTCTCCTCTCGCGGTCGTCCCTGGCCCCGTCCGAGCGGACCGCCCTATTGGCCGCGGTCCGGAGTTAAGTTTTCTGCTCCGACCAAGGTTCGGGAGGCTCTCGCTCCCGGCGCCGTCGGAGGTGCCGGCGAACAAAGAGGGCGACGACCCCGAGAAGGATCCCTAACTCTATCGCAAGCACATCCCACTCGAGGAACGCGCTGCCGAACGAGGAGCTGTGTCCGGGGGGGGTTTCAGTGAACGTCACGTCCACGGCCCGAGGCGCGCCCGACACCGTGAGCGTGCCCGTCAAGTTGGCGGAGGTATACCCGGCTACTGGGGGGGTGTAGTAAGCGTAAGTCGCGTTTATCTCGGCGAATACGATGGTCGACGTGGTGGAGGAGTGGGTTTCCGAGCCCAAGGTCACGGACCAGTTAGTACCCACGGCGAGCCCGCTTTCGGTGAACGAGAGCGAGTACGTGACCGGGGCGAAAACTACGGTCACGGAGACGCTCTCCCCCTCCACGGTGAACACGCCCCCCGCAGCAGCGTACGTTTTCTCCCCGGTCGTCACGACGTAGCTGAACGTACCGTTCAGCTCCTCGAATGAGAATCCAGTGGAGATGGACGACGTGCTCCGACCGTCCGTCAGATTGACCCACCATTCGGTCCCGGCCGGGAGACCGGACTCGGTGAAGGAGACGGTGTATGTCGCGGGATACACTCCGCCGGTGGCTCCGGTTAACCCGGGCGAGAAGGGCGAGCCACCGGTCGCGTTCCAAACCTGGACAGCGACACAGTAGGTTGTGTTCGGGGATAGTCCGGTGAGGTTGTAGGCCGAGACAACGCCCCCCGTGCTCCGGGAGAATGCCAGCGCTCCGCAGGTCGACCCGTAGTAAATGGTGTTGTTGAGCAGGCCGCCGGTCGATGGGTTCGACCAGGCAAGGGTCAGGGTCGTTCCGGTGGCGCTCGCGATCCGGAGCGAACTGGGGGAGGCGGGGACGCTCGCGGTCCGGGCGGTTACGATGAGGGAGGCTGTGGAATTACCCTCGGCGGCAACAGCCTCGACGTAAAAGCAGTAGACGGTATTGGAGGTCAGCCCGGTCGCCGTGTATGAGGCCGCGACCTCGTCAAGGTTAGTCTCGGTCGCCGACCCACAGGTCGTCCCACTCTCCCCGAACACCTCGTCATCCGTCAGGGCCCCCGGAGGGTTGGTCCACGAGAGGCTGACGGTGGTTGTCGTAAGCGCCGTGACCGCAACCGAACTGGGGGCAAGGGGAAGGGTCGTCCCGGTGGTCGACACCGAGGGGGCGGAGGCCCCGCCGGCCGAGACGGCCTCCACGTAGAGACAGAACGTACTCGCCGAAGGGAGATCCTCGAGGGTGGCTGAAGTTCGGACCGAGCCGAATTCGACCTCCGTCGCGGGGCTGCAACTGGAACCGGTTTCCCAGAACAGATCGTCGGCCGTGAGGGTCCCGACCGGGTTCACCCACGCAACCGTGATTGAGGTGCCTGTGCGCCACACGACCTCGAGGTCGGTGGGGGCAACAGGGAGGGTGGTCGCGACAACTGAGCGGGACATCGCCGACCCCCCGGTCGAGTTCCACGCCTGGACCGCGAAACAGTAGCTCGTCGCCGGCGTGAGACCGCTCACAGTAGCGTTTTCGGCCACTCCGAGCGAGACGGCCGAGCCGTACTCACATCCGGCCGGTCCCTGGTACAGTGTGTCGTTGACGATGCCCCCGCCGCCCGGGTTCGTCCAAGAGAGAGGGATCGTTGTGGTCGTAACCGTCCCATTGGCGAGTCCCTCCGGAATTCCGGGAAGCCGGTCGGTGACGTTCGTCACGATGGGAGTGGGGCCCGACGGACCGGCCGAGTCCACTGCCTCGACGTAAAAGCAATACTGGGTACCGGCCGCCAAGCCGGTCCTCTCGTATGATGTGCTGACCGCACCCAGCTTCACCTCCGATGCCGAAGAGCAGACGAGACCCTCTTGCCAGAAGACGTATTCGTTCGTCAGGTCCCCGGCAGGGTTCGTCCAGTGGACGAGCATCGACGTCGAGGAGGTTGGGCTCGCCGAAACGTTCGTTGGGGTGTCCGGGAGCATGGTCACTATTGCGGGGGCCGAGGGGAGGCTTTCGATAGTCGGGGTGTACCACTGGGCGGCGGTGAAACAGTACGCCTGACCCGGGGTCAGGCCCGTAACTAGCCAGGAGTCCACCGTGCCCACATTGATGGAGATAGTGTATGGTCCGCAGTAACCGGCTGAAGCGTTCGCTCCGTACACGGTGCTGTTGAGCGTATCCGGCGCCCGTGTCCACGAGAGCGGGACAGACGTTGTGGTCGGAGTTCCGTTCGTCAAGCCCGTCGGGGGCGGGTAGATAGTCGTGACGTTCACGTAGTTCGAGAGCGGTCCGCCTCCGGCGGTCGTCCAGGCTTGGGCCGCGAAGCAGTAAGCGGCGTTAGGATTCAGGCCCGTAACGGCAATCCCTGCCGTGGCGAACCTCGCGCTGAAATTTCCCTGGGGGGTGGTACAGTACGGCGCCGTGGTTGTGGGGGTGCCGTAGGCGATCGAGTCGTTAACGATAGGGCCAGGTGGCTGGGCGAACGTGAGGTTCGCCTGAGCTGTCGTGTAATTGTAGTTTAGGAGCATCAGCCCGGTCGGCGCGGAGGGAGCCAGGACCGGGGCGAGAGGGTAGACCGTAATCAGTTCGAGCGAGTTCGGGGGGAACGTGGTCGAGTTCATCCAGGTGGTGGCGTTGCCCACCGGATCTTGGGTCGATCCGTTCCAAGTGTAGTACTCGATGTTCCCCTCGACGGGGAATCCGGAGCCGGCGATTGTCACCGTGAGGTTGTACTGTGTGTCCAAGTTCACGAGGAGGAGGGACCAGTTGTTCCCGGACCCCCGCCAGCCGCCGACTTGAAGCTTACCACCGTCCGTGTTGTTCAGAGTGACGTTGAGGACAGTCGACCCCAAGAACGGCGTGATGTCCTTGAATAAGTAGTAGGAGGGGTCGAACCGGGGGTAGGGGGAGCTTGCGTTGGGGGCCGTAAGCATGAACGAGCCCGGATAGCTGTTCAGGAATGCGAAGAAATCGATTGACGAGGCATTCGCAGCCGACGACTGAATGACCTCGGTGGCATCCCACATGGCCATCGGGAACCCCTCCTCATAGGTGGGGTTCACCGAAGTAGTAGAGGCGCCCGACTCCGAGACAAGGAGTCGGACATCGGTGCAGTTGGCGCACGCCAAAAGGATGGTGGCGGAGAGGTTGGGGAGCAGCTCGTCCAGCGCACTGGACCCGCTGTAGACGGGCGAGTAAAAGCCGGCATCCGAGGTTGCTGAACGAGATCCTTCGGGGTAGCTGTGAATCGAGAGGAACTGGACTGTCGTCTGTGCGGCCGACATCACGTCGTAAACCCAAGGGCGGTCGAAGCCCGCACTTCCCCCTATCCCCCCAAGGGGATCGATCGGGGTAGTCTGGTCTACCGAGCGAATCGCCTCTATGATAGAAGGGACAATCGCAGCGTAACTCGTCGGGGTGGCGTTTACCCCGGTGTTTCTCCACAGAGACCACTGTAGTCCGAAATTGGTCCATTCCGACGGTTCATTCCCAAACTCCCAGAGCCAAGGCGTGAACCCCTCGCGCGGCTCCCCATCGACCGTGTAATTCAACCAGTACTCGATGTAGTGGACAAAGTAGGCGTCCGTCGCAGGGTCGTCAATCTCGGCCGGGAGCTGGAGGATCGCGCGACATGCGTCGAGGACGCAGAGCCCCACGAAGTTAGAGACACTGTTCTTTTCCTTTGCGTGGGAGGAGGTATTAAGCAAATTTGTAGTGTAATTGTAGGTTTCACCCTCGTCGCCACCCGGATAGCGCCAAGTCAGCGTATTCGTGTCCTTTAGGGCGAAAGCATCCGCCGCCGTGAAGGACTCCGCGGAGCGGACGTTCACCCCGTAGAAGGCGGGAGACGAGACGAGGTTCGACGTGAAGTTCTTCACCGAGGTAACGCCCACGGACTTCATGGGCCCCCCCGTAAACTGGTCGGAGGCGGTCGAGGGAGTCGCGCTCGGGGATGGCGATGCCGCTCCGGGGGGTCCGGCGAGGGTGAGGGGAAGAGAGCTCAGGAGGAGAGTGAGGACCGAGACAACGGAGATCATGTACGCCCACACCCGTCGGCCGTCTCGATGGGAGCGCAAGCTCATGCTGGGCGCGGGACCCCGCCTCATGATTTACCTCTTCTCCTGCGGCGGTCGCAAGGTGTTCGGTGGAGAGGCGCGGGGGGGCACTTGCGGGGCAGGCGGGGGGCGCGAGGCTCCCGCCGCCCGCTCTCGACGGCGGAGCAGGATGGCGAGGGCCACCATCAGGACCGCGATCGCTCCGAGGACCACGCCCCACTCGAGGTAGCTGATACCGAGGTAGGTGTTCTTAGGGGAAACCGGGGAGAACGCTACATGTATCGTCATCGGAGCACCAGCAACCGTAACGGTACCGCTCGCGTCTCCCGAAGCATATCCGGGGACGGCCGCGACCGTGTAGGGGAATGACGCGTTGAGCTCATTGAACAGGATTGTCGTTCCGAGGGAGCTTTTTTCGGTCCCATCGAGGGTGACTGACCAGTTGGTGCCGAGAGGGAGGCCGGACTCCAGGAACGTCACCCCGTAGCTGCCCGGAGGCACGACCTGAAAGACGGTCGAGACGGCCTCGTCCCCTCCGCTGACCGTGACAGTTCCGGAGGCCGGCGTGGGAAAATAGCCCGCGACGTTTGGGATGGCCCAGGAGTACGATCCGTTACTTGCGATGAAGGTAACCGTGGACGCGGTGGCCGACTCGACCGCCGGTCCCAACGTGACTGACCAGTTCGTCCCCGCCGGCAGTCCCGTCTCCGAGTAGGTCACAGTGTAGACCCCGGGGGTCACCGGCGAGTACTGGACCGCAAAGCCTAGGGCGGTGGTCGTGACGTTGAATTTCCCTTCATTCGGATGCGCCGAGAAACCCGGCACTGTGGGGAGGCGGTATTGGTACGGCCCTGCCGGGAGCTGGTATACTATCGCGGTAGACGTCCCAGTTTCGAGCTTTCCTGAGAGGTTCACGGACCAGAGGGTGCCGGACGGGAGGCCTGCCTCGCTGAACGTGACGTCGTAGATGGGCAAGCCGACGAAGACGAGCTCGATCTCGACCGAGACGTTGACAACAAGGAACGACCCGTTGGTCGGGAGAGGCTCGAATCCGGGGACGGCTCCCGCTTCCCAAAGGTAAGGATGGACCTCGTACGGAAGGAGGAAGGTGATCGTGGTGGTCGAGGAGGCGCGGGTCGCCACCCCGTCGACCGTAACAGACCAGTTAGTGCCGACGGTGAGGCCGGACTCGACAAACTGAACCAAGTAGGTGTGAAGCGCGACGAAGGGGACCGAGACGGTCAACGGAGCCCCGAACACCTCGATCTCCGCGGTCGCGGGACTGATCGTATACCCGGAGGCGTTGTAAGAGGCGCTGTAACTCCCGTTCGCGAGTTCGAGTTCGATCGGGTCGGACGTGAGGTTGGTTCGGAGTATCCCGTTGACGCTCACCGACCAGTGGGTTCCGGGGACAAGGCCGCTGGGCGCGAAGGTCACGGCGTAGAGAATTGGCGCGAAGGGGACTTGGACGGTGACGTTGCCGCCCGTAATGGCGACAGAACTCGAGACCGGTGCGGTCGTGAAGCCGACCGGGGGTTGCACCGAATAAGACCAGGTACCGTTGACGAGAGGGAATGCGATCTGGTCCCCGGGCGTCGTGATGGCGCGGTAGTCCGCGCGGACCCCCCAGACCGTGTCGGCCGGGAGGCCCGACTCCTGGAACGTCGCGGTGTAGGTGGGGTGGAAGACTAGTGTCACCAAGGTCAGGCCGGTAACTGCGAACGTCACCGACGCGCCGAGAGAGCCCGAGGCCCCGAGGGCCGCGTACGTCCCGTTCTCGGGGAGCAGAAGGACGACGTCCGCACTCGTAAGGTTCCCTGAATAGAGGAGGACATCTGTCGTCGCGTTGTCCACCTCCAGGGTCCACGGCGTCCCGCTGAGGAGTCCAGACTCAGCCAAGGTCACTGACGTGGGGGGTCCGGGAAGGAGGGGCGCGTCATCGCCGCCCACGGCGATGTCCCCGCCAGCGGTGTACGGGAGAACCCCGAAAGGGTTGGCCGGCGTGCCGTAATCCCACCAGTAGTTGCCCCCTTGCTTGGCAGTACCGAGGATGGATCCGACCAAAGGAAAACTCGGGAAAAGGGTCAGAATGGTGCTGTTGGAGGCCGACTCGGGATTGATGTTCCACGTGTCGTTGGGAAGGTAGTACCCCTCATCGTAGAGGTTCCCGACCGGAGTCACCGCGGTGACAGTCGTGTCAAATACGTTGTTGTAAACGAGGTCGCCGCTTTCCGCTTCGTCAAGTCCAACGCTCAGGTTGAGGAGGTAGAGGGTTCCGTTCGGGAAGCGAGGCGTTGGGACCATGGTGAACGTGTTTCCCCAGATCGTGTTGTCAGTTCCACCATACAGGAGAACGCCGGCGGTCTGGGTAGCGAAAGTGTCGTTCGCGATGAGGTCGTCGGACGAGTTCCAGAGCACGACACTGTCAGTCGCCCATCTCGGATACTCCCCGCCGAGCAAGTCGGTGTACCAGCCACTTACGCGGGGAGAGTCGACGAGGCCGACGCCGCTCGTGTTGTAGAACTGGTAGGATAGGTCGTTTACCGCGGGCGTGGACGAGTATGGGCTAGTGACGGCGAGGGACGGCATCCGGGCGAGGAGGACCGAGGCGTTGGTATCAACAAGGAGAACCCCCGCGAATACGGGGAAGGTCAGATCGTTGAACACACCGAACAAGGAACCGATGTCCGTGCGCTGGTCATCGAGGACGAGATACGGGTCGTCGACCGCCCCGGTCCCGGTGGACGAAATGCCCCCGAGATGCACGTTGCCCCAGGCCCACAGAGGGGTGTAGATTCCCTCGGAGGCGTTCGCTATCAGATCGACGACCACGACCGCGGAGCCCCCGAGGGGGACCGAAAGACCGATCTGCGTCGTGGGTGTGAAATCGGACATGAGTGCCGTCAGGGTGTACATGCCCGGAGGAAGCTCGTAGTCGGTAGTTCGCGAGTCCGGGGCCCAGTAGGTGCCCCCTCCCGAAGTGAAGTTGTTCGCCCCTTCTGGGGCAAAGAAGAGGAACGCGTTGGGCACGTTGAGCGAGACGTTGACAGGGTCGAGGCCCGGGGCACCGCTAGCATTCCAGAGGCCGCGTAGGATCGAGGGTCCCTCCGCGAGGGTCGCCTCGTCGTCGCCCGAGGCCTGCCACCCGACGCTAACCCCCGACGCGGTATCCGCTGAATCCCCCCCGTACGAGTAGGCGCTCGGAAGTGGCTCGGGAGAGTGAGTCGAGCTGTTCCAGATTTCGAGACGCAGGGTCGCGTTTGCTAGGTAGACATTCGTCTGGGCACCGCCTCCGGGACCTCCGAGCACGAGCTCGAAATCGTCCGTGAGACCGACGGGGTTGTATCGCGTGCCGTCCGCCGTCAGGTCGGCCGCCTGAACCGCCGGAACGGACTTCGAAAGGGAATTGAAGACGACTTGCGCGAAGTTGAGCTCGGTGTGGTTCGTGGAGGTCGAAACGCCAGCCGTGAAGTTGACTCCGTCCCGTCCCCCCAAGTCAGTGCTGTTGATCTGGAGCGAGACGGTAAACGGGCCGCTCACCGAGAAGGGCACCGCGTAACTCGCCGTTACGTAGGAATACCCGACCTCGGTCGTGTTCGTCAGCTTGTAGAAGGTATTCTTTTGAAACTCACCGCTCGAAAAGTTCCAAACGTTCGCGACGAAGACGAGCTGGTGAGCGCCGACGAAGTACTCAGCCGCGTCCTCGAACCAGAACGAATAGCTGGAGTTTCCGAACAGGGCGACGTTCGATGAAGTAGCGGCCAGGTCTACACTGTATCCATCTGGGGATGCCGCGGTCAAGTACAGGGGTTGAATCCCAGGTCCAGCCGTCTCGAAGGTGCCCGCGATTTCCGTCGTGTTCACGATCGAGGGAACGACTTGGCCCCCCGGTCCCGAACTCAAGCCGTAATCGGCGATCCCCATCGGCGCCGGCTCGCCCCCGTCGTAGAGAGGGGTGACATGCCCCAAGGTGGCCGCTGCGGCAACCTGGGCCGGCGTGGCCGAAGGACGGGGTAAGAGCGCGTCGTATGCCGGGACTTTGGCAAAGGCGGAGGCGCGAAGCCCCTGCTCAGCCAGAGCGGGGCTTCCGTTCGACGCCGGGGTCTCCCCCTCGTCAGCCAAGGTCGGTGCCGGGTCTCCTGCAGTCGAGGCAGTCCGTTCCGACGTCGGGGAACGGAAGGAAGCGACCGCGCTCCGGGGAAGTGGGGAATGCAACGAACCTGCTTCAGGGGCTGGGAGGGTGGCGGCACCTCCAACGTAGGATAGGAGGATCAGAAGGACGCTGAGGGCCGCACCCAGCACTCCCCAGCCGTTCCGAATCACTGGTCGCCACCCCTTCCGAGAACTCCTCGGAGACGGAGGTCGAGGAGTGCCCGTCCAATCTGCTGCCGCGGCCGACCGATTCTGGAGTCGCGCGGCCCTTCGGGTCGAGCCGTAGCTTCATAGCCCCCGCGCCTCAGCGATCCTTCATGCTGGCCCCACAGACCACACCGATCTCCGAATGGCTGACCCCGCACGACCTTGTGACGTACTTTCGATGCCCGCACGAGATGGAACTCGTCCGCTCCGTCCACGTCCACCCGAACGGTGGACCCTCGCCAGTGGTGCGGACGCCGACCGACGTGGTGCCGCTTCGGCACTCCGAACTGTTCGCACCTCCGTTGGGACACCTTATCGTCAATGAAGGGAGGCTCGACCTCACCGACAAGGACGTCCTGGTCTACGAGGACGGCGGGGAGGACGACCTTCCCATGCTCTTTCCTCCTGAGCGAGTACGTCCCGACGCCCGGTTTGCCGTGGGGAATGCCACGCTCACCAATGTTGAGCTCGGGATCCGCGGACGGCCCGACTTGATCATCCAACGGGGCGACGGAAGCCTCGTGCCGGTCGAGTACAAGGAGACGCATCTGTTCGTCGGCTACCACGAGGCTCACGGGCGCCTGTTCGACACGATCCAAGTTGTCGCGGAGTGCGGGCTGGTGGAAGCGGCATTCGGTCTCAAGGTCCCGTACGGGATCGTTCTCTACGGGGATGAGGCCGGGGGCGGCCAGCGGGAAGGGTGGGTCCGCATCCCGTACGGGGAGGCCGAGCAGGGATGGCTGCGGGCCGCGCTCCGTCAGGTCCGGGACGACCCCATTCGCGCCCCGGTGCCGGCGGAACGGAACTGCGCGGGCTGCGAGCCCAATGGAGAGGGTTATTGTCGGTACGCCGCCGCCCGTTACGAGGGGCCACACCACCGCGAGCAGTTCTTCGCGAGCCGGAGGACGTAACGGGAGCGAGCGGTTCGATTCTCCCCGTCCGGTCACCCCGAAGTTGCAATGCCGTGGCGCCGCGTTCGCGGGCGTCGCCCCCGGGGAACTTGTCAAGAGGGGCATCAGATGTACTCCGCAGAGGCTCCAGGGCCGAGGGTGCCGAAGCCTTCGAACCGGAACGTCTGCTTGATGATGTTCCCGACCGGGAAGAACGGCAGCCAGAGAAGTACATCCGGGCGACCCATCCGAATCAGGAAGTAGGCGAGCGGAATGGCCCTGATGACTACCCCGATGAGGAGGAGGACTATCGTGAACAGAAGCGCCGGGACGCCTAGGATGATGATGAGGAACGCCAGGAACACGTAGACGAGGCTGCGAACGCCGCTCCGCATAACCAGCAGAAACCAGAACAGTACCGCCAGTCCCGCGAATTCGGGGGTGGGTCCGAGCAGGGCCTGGTAGTGCTGGCCGTTCGCCATCATGACCCCGCGCGCCCACCGTACCCGCTGTTTGCGGAGGGTGCTGTAGTTCGCCGGCACGTCTTCGTGCGCGAGGGCCCCGAATTCGATCCGGACGCGGTAACCGAGACGCTGGATCCGCATCGAGATCTCGGTGTCCTCTCCATTCCAGGGAACCCAGCCCCCGATCTCGACCAGGTCCGAGCGCCGAAACGAGGAGAAGAGCCCGTCGATGACTTCGGCCGAGCGGGTCCCCATATTCGCGGGCCGGAGTAGGTAGTGCATCCAGGCCACTTCCAGGGCCCGAAGTTTTCGAGTCCACCCATTTTTCTGACGAGGGTGGATCGCTCCCTGAACCCCCCCGACCTCGGGGTCGGCAAAATGCGGGATCAGGGCCGAGAACCCGGGGGTCTCGGAGATGGAAGTATCCCCGTCGCACCGGATTACGATGTCCCCCGTCGCGACGGCCAGGGCTCCGTTCAACGCGTTCGATTTCCCGCCATGGGGAAGGTCGACAACGACCCCCTTCGAATGCTGTAGGTGTGCGATCGCGTCGCGGGCGAGTTCGAGGGTTCGGTCGGTCGAGCCATCGTTCCCGACGATGAGTTCTACCCGTCCGGGGTAATGGGCGGAGGCGCGGTCGGCGGAGCCAATAACGTCGCGAATCCATTCTTCTTCGTTGTACGCTGGAATGAGAATCGAGACCGAAGGGTGGTAGCTCGAGAGGGGAGGAAGGTGGGCTTTGCGGATCTGCCGGAAGTAGAGGGGCCGTGCGAGCACCCCGAACATCGTGAGGCCGAGCACCGGCAGAAGGAGCAACAGCGTGAATGCGACATAGATTCCCTCGAGGTGGAGTAGCTCGGCGGTGTAGAGGAGGATCGCCGCGGAGACGGCCAACGTCACCGCCCCTAGTCCAAAGAAGACGGCGATGGCCGCGCGGTCGCGCCGGAATCGAGGCACGATCACCTGGGGCTTGGGCAGGTAGACCGAGCAGAATACGAGCAGCGCCATGAACAGCCCGCCGGTCAGCGCGCGGACAAGGAGCGCGAGGTTGCGAAGTGTCTCGCCAGGGACGGTGAAGAACAGTGCGTCGAGCACGAACTCGAGGCCGATGTACACAAGGATGGTCGCAATCGCAAGCCAGCGACGGCGCGAAGTGTATCGTGGCTGGTTGGTCGCCAGTCCGGACGCGACCAGGTAAGCGGTCATCGCAGCCAGGTACATCGGGAAGATGAAATCCGGGACGACCAGGGTCTGCACGCTGACGGCGTACACGCCCGGCCAGGTCAGCGGCCAGTACAGGAAGGTCCCGACGAAGCCCACAAGATGGTCGTAGTATCCGAAGAGCCGGTGGTAGAACAGCAGGGTCGGAATCGAGAAGATTACGAAGGCCACCACGAGCGCAGCGACAAAGTCGATCGCTCGGGGGAGGGGTAGCGAGGGATGCTCCCCGGCCCCTTCCATCGGGGCGTCTTGGACAGCCCCTCGGGTGAACAGGCGAACGATGGGTATCGCCACGCCCCGTGTCTCGGAAGCCTCGAGGGTCGTACGGTCCCGAATGAGGCGCATCCGGACGGTTCCCGCCCCTTCGGTCGAAGGCGATCGCTGGAGGGACGTGAGGGTCGTGTATAGGAGGGCGCCCACGGCCAGCCCCACCGCGACCGCTCCAAGCGGTAATCCGACGGTCCGGGCCCAGCTGACGATCGGGTGGACCCATCCGAAGAACTGCGTCCAACTCAATTCGGCTCCCGCGCTCCGGGGCGAGATGAACCCTGCCGCGGTCAGCGCTTCGCCCCCGACCGTCGTCGGGAGACGAGCCCGAGTAGCGAGAACATGCCCCAACCGGCGACGGCCATGACCCCCAGGATGGCAAGAACCTTCGGGGCAACGACCCAGATCGAGGGGGGAGGGGGAGGCTGGGTCGGCTCGAATACGACCATCAGCGTCACCGTTGAGTTGGCCACCGTAACGTTCCCGTGAGAGGGGACGGGGAAGTAACCGTGGGGGCCGCTCACGTTGAAGGTGAAGGTTCCGCTCGGAGAGAGGTACGCACTGCTCGTCCCGAGCACAGCCGACTGGTTGTCTCCCAGACGGACGTACCAGGTCATTCCCGCGGGTAGGCCGCTCTCTTCGAACCGGACCTGGTACACCGGCACCGGCAGAGTGAAACGGAGGGTCAGGGTGAGCGGCGCCCCCAATACCTGGAAGGTTCCGAAGGCAGGCTGGGGAAGGAACCCATCCGCGTCCGGAGTCGAATACGAGTAAGTACCGTTAGGCAGGCCGACGCGGCTCCCCGACGGCGCGAACACCGTACTTCCGTTGCTGTCAATCGTCGTCAGGTTGTAGGCTGGACCCCACAATTGGACGGTCCAGATGGGCGTCGTGTGGTTCGCCGGTCTCGAGATGTTCCAGAGGCCGGTCTCGACCCAGTGGACGGTATAGATAGTCGGAACGTGAATCTCCGTCTCGATGAACAGTATCGAGATGCTAGCTGGCTCTCCGTCCACCACTACCGAGGCATTCGTCGTGTTGGTGATGTTGACCCCTTCTACCTGGGGTCGATAGTCGGCCTCGACCGAAATCCGGAAACCGTAGGTCCCGTTCGGTTCAGCGTACGAGATGTTCGTGCCTGAGGACGAGACATTCAGGCCGTGGGTGCCGTTCGGCTGCACCCAAATGGACCAGAGGGTCCCCACAGGAAGCCCCTCCTCGCGCCAGACCACGGGATAGGTTGGTGGTGTCGGCGTGAAGTTCTGGAACGCGATGGTCACTATTGTCGGCTGACCGCTCACGGTCAAGGATCCGTTTGCCTGAGGCGCGCGATACTCCGGAATGTTCTGAACGGAGTACCCGAACGTGCCGTTGGGGGCCGAGAAGAGGATGGACGAAGAGCTGGAGGACTCGTTAACGTCGCGAGCCGTCACGGTCCAGGAGGTCCCCACGGGCAACCCGGCCTCCATGAACGTTACGCTGTATTCCGGGGGAGGCGTCGCGATAGGAGTGAACGTGACCGCCACAACCGTGGATGAACCATTTACAAGCACCGCGCCTGCGTATGGGTGAGCGAGGTACCCCGGAGGCGCAGTGATATTGAAACCCCATTTGCCGTTGGCCTCCAAGAAGCGGGCGGCCGTGCCGGTACTATTGACGCTCGTCGTCGCACCGTGGAGTCCTGTGACCTTAGCGCTCCAGCGAAGGGTCGGGGGGAGTCCGGTCTCGGCAAAGACGACAGAATAACCGAGCGCGAAGACAGCGGTTTCACCCATATGGTAAGTCGGGTCGATCGTGATCGTCGGGTTGATGCTGTTCGTGACACTTCCGGGTCCCCACCCGTTCCAGCGGTTGAAGAACGAGCCCGGATCGGGGGTTTCGGTCAGGACAACCGGTTGGCTTGTATTCGACCACTGTTGGTCGGGGGATAGCGTCCCCCCGACGGTCGCGTTCAGTACGGTGCGCCATTGAATCACGTAGTCAATCGTGACGTTGACCTGCTGGAGGGCCGTTTGGACGGACGAGACCATGAAGGGAGCAATCCGTTCGATGTAGTGGGAGGAGGAGCCCCGGATCAGGAACGTGTTCACCGAGAGGGGCGGCCCGGTGATCGAGTGGACACCGGGCTGGACAAAGACCGTAAGATTGCTCGTGTTGGAAGCGTACTCATGACCATCGACGGTCACGAACCACCACTGGTTCGGTGTGCTCCCACGCTCCGTAAACTGAATTGGCGCGCCGCCATTCGGGTACGCCTCGAAGAGCGCCACCGTTTCCGGCGGGAGTTCCCACCCGGAAGGAACACCCGCAGGGAAGAACTGCGTGACCGGCGTCTTGGTCACCGGGTAGACCCACTCATTCGATGCATTGCGGGGCGCACTCGTAGCATTCAAGACCAGATTACCCGACCACATGCGCAGTTCCACCGGCGTTCCGTTGGGAATTCCTGGTAGCGAAGGTGTTAGCGTCGCATTCGTAGTCACGTTGGTGTTCGCGAGGAGGAGGTCCGCCCGCGAATCATCGTTCGGTGCTACGGTCGCCACCGCGCGGAGCGTTCCGTTCAACCAATTGGTGAAGTTCGCTGGATACACCTCGTTCCCGAGGCGCGCGAGGATGTCGGTGTAGACGTAGTAGTCCGGCCGCGAGGTCCCGTTGAGGGTGATCCAGGAGTTGCCCGTCCCGAGCTGGAGCGCGAAATCATCGAGGTTCGTGACGTTCAAATTCATCGCCTGGATCGTTTGGGACGCGAGGCTGACTCCTCCTGGAAACCCACGCGAGAACGGGCCCGACCACTGCCGAGTAAGTCCGGAGCCGATCTCGGTGATGAACAGGTTGATCGGCGAGCAAGTTGGGCCGTTCGTGACCTTCGGGCAGACCGCAGTGTAGTTCGCGAGCGCTGTCGCGTTCGCAATCGCGCTACGGGCCTGTTCGACGTGATACGTTACCGAGCGATTGGATTGAAGATCGTCGTAGAATGCCTGGATGCTCGTCGGGCCTACCCGGATGACCGAGTAAGAGTGATACGAGATCGCGTTGATGAGGGGTCCCGCCGTCCAGACAGTCTGGCTGACCCAGTCGTCGAGGTTAATCGCGTCTTGGCCGGCGAGCCCAACGATTCGAGCCTCCGGGTCGACGGAGCGGATCGCAATCGAGTAGTTGGCGACCATTTGAGCAAAGGCGAGCGGCGTGACGAGTCGCTGATGGGTGCTCGACCACGATTTCCAGGGGACGTCCCAGCGCTTCCAAAGTGCCGGCTCGTTTCCGATTATCCAATAGGCGGGCTGGAATGAGAGATTCTGGACCGTGTTTCTGACAATCTGTTGGGCGATCGACGCATTGTTGATCTCTCCCGGTAGCTGTATCATCGCCGTGCAATTGACCAACCGACACCAAGAGATGAACTCAGACTCATTCGTCGGTGGAGCGGTGGGTTGCGACGTGGTGGAATACACCGGTGAATAGACGAGATTGGTGAGGGGATCGTAATCATCCCCGGAATTGCCACCAGGGAAGACCAGGGTTCGTGCCGACGTCGAGTTTAGCAGGTCCGCCTCGTCCGAGAGCTGACGTGCACGGCCCGAGATCGTCTCCCCCCAGAAGAGGGGTGACAGGGTGGCCGACGGCGTCGTGTTGACGGTCAGCCCTTCCGAGACGGTTAACGGACCCCCCGTTTGGGGAGGGCCTTTCATTGTTCGTGGCGGGGTGGCCCCGGCGTTTTGGAACGGCCCCGAGGGTACGAGGAAGAGCACCACGATGGCGACGGCCACCCAGATGCCGACTCCGTTGCGCGTCCGCTTCATGCCGATTCCCCCTGGGGCCCTCGGCAACCCAACGGTAATCTCCCACCCTTGAACGTCACCGGTTGCTGTGCCTGGAGAGTCCGCCGGGCGTGGGGCCTTGACCTCGGTCGGTCTATCTTCACCATGAATTCCGATACCTCCACGACTCCACGGACCCCGGTCGAGGGGGGGCTGCCACGCGAGCAGGTGGCTATAGAGATTCCGTTTCCCGCTGACGTGGAAGGCTCCCCGCGTGTCTCGCCCATTTCAAACTCTAATACATGCAACCGACGGCGGCGGCGATTTTTGTCCCCTCGAACGGGAGCGCGTGCGGCGCCCGGATTGCGCCGGGCCGCGGCAGGTCGGGGGCCCGTACCCAGCAACCCCCCGCCTGTCGGTGCGAGGCACTCACCCCACTGGCAACTGCCCGTGCAGAGCAAGGGGAGGGAGATTTCCTCCTGGAAAGACGAGGACCTGACCCCAACTCCCGACGGCCTGACGTCTTGCGCGAGGAGGGTGGAGACGGATCTACGAGTCGATTGCCGTTGGAGAGAAAATGGCTGCCGACTCTCTGTTGGACAGGCAGTTTTCGGCAAAACTTTCCGAGGTATAATTCGAGATACACGCTGAATTCGCATGATCATGCACCCGTCCAATATATCGGTCTGCGCACGGTAGGATCAACTATCACGGTACTTGCGGATATGCCTTCCGCTGGGTGTGGGATTCGTTCCCCAGGTTTCGACGCCCGGAAGCGGGCGCGTTAGGAGGCAAGAGACGCCCCTTCTAGATGGGGGGTTGTCCGTCCGACGTGAAAGCGTAGAGGCAACCGTCCCCGGCGGCTACGTAGACTGCACCGTCGATCACGGTCGGGGAGGTGACCAAATCGCCGCTCGTCGTGTAGTTCCACCCGTCGAGGTTGAACGCCGCACGAGCACCGCTGACGACTCCGCCCGCCGTTTCGAAGAGCACGACCCCTTTCAACGTCGACACCCCCACGATTGGGGAACCCATGGGGTACGTGAGGAGGTCCTTTCCGTTCGACGCGCGTAGCACGTATAGCTTCCCGTCGTTCGACCCGATGTACAAGTCCGGCACGGCATCGTAGCTGTACTTGTCGAGCAAGCTCCCCGTATCTTGCACGGCCGCGCCTGTCTTGAACGTCCAGCGTTTCGCCCCGGTCGACTCGTTCAAAGCATACACTTTGTGGTCACTCGAGCCGATGTACACCCATCCACCCGAGATCGTTGCCGAAGCGGTGACAGCACCACCAGTCGCGTAGCTCCACCGGGAGGCGCCTGTCGTGGCGTTCAACCCAACGACCTTCCCGTCGGAATCGCCGACTACCAACAAGCCGGCGGAATTGTTCAACGAGGGCGCAGAGGTAATGGAACCACCGAGGGCGACGGACCACTCCTCGACCCCGTCCGGTTCTGCGAGAGCGACCACAGTTCCGATGCTCGACGCCGCGTACACGATGCCGTCCGCGTAGATCGGGGCCGAGATGTTGCCCCCCACCGAGGTCGACCAGGCGAGTGTCCCGTTCGAGAGAAAGATGGCGTCGACTGTACCATCGTTCGCACCCACAAGGACCAGCCCCAGGGATGGGTCCACCGCGGGGGACCCCATGATGGCGCGACCGGAGGTCAGTGTAAAGGTCCAGATCACACCCCCATTGTGGAGGTCCACCGCGAACAATTGGCCCGCCGTGTCCGCTACGTAGGCGACCCCGTCCACGATAGCAGGGGACGCGTTTAGGGGGGCACCAGCGTCGAAGTCCCACGCCACCTTGAGCCAGTTGTTCCCGCCCGGAAAGATGAGGGTGTTAAGGGTTGGGTCGTTCCGCTCGTAGCCGACGTGGCCGGGACCGTTCCCAAATTGGTCCCAGATGTTGGTGATGGTAAGGTTCGCGGTGCTCGATTGGCCGGACTTCGTGTCCGTTGCGGTGATCGAGGTTAGGCCAAAACGGGACGTTGCACGGACCGTTAGCCGAGTCGAGGGTAGTGACCCACTGATCGAGGACATGACCGTCGCGATCGTATCCCCGAAAAGGGTCAGTGTGACGGGTTGAGAGGCGCCGAATCCCCCACCGTTCACTGTCACCGTACCGCCGGGCGCGACAAATTCCGAGGAGGCTTTGAGGTATGGTCCCGATGTCCTGTAGAGGACGACGAAGCTTACCTCAGATCCGGTAAGATCCGATTGGCCGGAGGACGAAACGGCGTACGCCGTCACCTCGAACACACCTCCGGCCTGAGGCACCGGAAAGGAGATATTCCAAGAAGTGGACAGGCCGCCGGGGGTCACCAGGCTCGCCGAATCGTCGACCGGCCCCGGAGACCAGCTTCGATTCGCCGCGTCCCACCACTGCCCGCCAGCTCCCCCGGACTCTACAGCAACGTTCACCTCGTCCACGGCTCTTACGTCGGTTGCGGTCCCGGTAATCGTCAGGTTCCCATCAGGGTTGGCGAGCGTGACTCCCTGAGTCGGGCTATCGATGGAGGTGGTGGGCAATACCGAATCATCCCCTCCTCCCACGGCGAAGTCGTAGAGAAAGCCGTTGGCGGATGAGACCAGGATGTTCCCCCCCGCGACCGCCGGGGAACCCGTGATGTAGCCCCCCGTCTGGTAGCTGTAGAGCGGCGTCCCCCTCGCTACAGAGACAACATCGACGTCGCCCCCTACGTCGCCCGTAACAACAATTCCGTGGCCGCTCCCCCCCGCGATGGCCGGGGAGGCAATCGATTCAGTCAGGGTCGAGTCATTGTACATCCAAATCAGTCCGCCTTTCCGGGCATCTAGGTCGACCAGTCCCTGCGCATAGCCGAAGATCATGTTCGTCCCATCGAGAGCGGGCGTCGATCGGGAGAGTCCGTTGATCTCTCCGTTCCCCGGGGAAAGACCCGCGATTGCATCAAAATTGGTTTCCCAAATCAGTGAACCGTTGTTCAAATCGAGGGCATACGCCCTTCCCGCCTTGTTGGTCACGAACGCGGCACCTTGGGGGAACCCATACTTGCCCGGAGGGGAGATCGAGGCTCCCGCCGCGACGTCGAAGTCTTCGTTCCCGGGGTTGTAGGTCTGGAATCGCCAGACCTCCTGCCCGGTCGTCGCGTTGAGGGCGTATACCGACGAGTCGGGGTTGTCCGTCCCGAACAGGACCGTCGGTCCCCCGTCCCCGGTGACCCCGTACGAGGCGGCGTCCCAGGAGCCGGCGGTGACGTGGTAGCCGGTGAATTCCCACTCGAGATTGCAGTCTTCGGCGTTGATGGCGTAGAAGGGCCCCGGATTTGTGCCGCTATCAAGAGAACCGATGTAGAGGGTGGGCGCGCCCCCCGGTGGAGTCGCCAACGTGGGGGTTGCTTCGAATTCTCTCGCACTCACAAAAGAACAATCGATCGCACCCGTAGTCGCGTTGATGCGGTACACCGCTGGTGTGGAAAACGTCGCCACATAGACCGACCCGTTGTTCACTAGGGGCGTAGCGCGGATCGGGGACCCGAGCCAAGTGCCCCACACGATGTGACCGTTGGCGAGGTTGATTGCGAGTACGTTGCCGGTCTCGGTCCCTATGTACCCGAGAGTTACCGCGAGGGTGGGATTGAACGCAACAACGGGGGAGTCGAGGGTGGAACCGTAGAGGTTGGTCGCCCATCCCACGCCGAACTGGGAGGCTGTGAGCGATGAAAGAGGGCTGTTCGAAGCGTATCCGTTCAAGCTTGGCGTTTGGTGGAGTTCGAGCCAGTCGTAACTCGCGCTACTCACGACAGGGGGGTGGAAAGCCTCCACTCCACGCAGAACCTGGGCTAACGCGTGGGGCGGGCCGCCGACCGTCTTAGAAATCGTTCCGTCAGCCGGTGTGCTTGACGGAATCGCCATTAACAGTACGAGGGCAACGGCCGCTAGCGTAACGAACCAGGCGCCCCGGGGCGTGCCTCTCGCAGGGAGGTTATACTGCATCCTCGGTCGGGTGATACAATGGCCTATCTAACCCGAGTTTGGACATGAGGGCCGTTTTTCTGACGTGAGACCGTGTAGTATCACCTGGGCGTAATTCGAGGGTCGAGGCGGGTTGGACGGACCCGCCGAGTTCACTTGGGGACGAGGGCCGCCAAACCGAGGGCCTTCACGATGCGCTGTTCCTCCCGGCCCATCCGCTCCAGCTTCGCCCGTACGGCCTTCCCTTCGTCCACCGACACCACGCCCAGGCGGATCCGCTTCAACCGCGCCACCAGCGCCCCGATCGGTGTTCGAACCTTCTGGGTCTTCTCCAGTCGCAACTGCACGTATCGATAGAGCAGCAGCCCCATCACGCACAGGAACGTGTGCTCCCGGATCCGCCAGTCCTTCCGATGGTAGATCGGCATCACCGGGAACAGCAGCACGTCCTTCAGGACGTGGTAGTCCTCTTCCATCCCGCTGCGGGCGTAGTAGGTCCGGGCGATCTTCTCATCGCTCCACTCCGCCCGATCCGTGAAGATCGCCGTGCGGCCGAACCCGGCCCGCTTCTCCGCCTCGGCCTTCTCCTCGACCCACACCCGCACCGACAGCCGGGAAGTTCCTTCGTCGAGGGTGGGTCCCACGTGGAACCGAAACACCTTCACCCACTTCTCCGGGATCAACCCGATCAGTCGTCGCGTGGTCCCGGCCACCGTGGGCGGTCGCCCCCGATGCCGCTGTCGTGCCGCCTCGGCGATCGTGGTCCCTTCCACCAGGAACCGTTCCTTGGCGCGCGCGTAGTCGACCGCCTGGCGCCTCTCGGCCGCCGGATTGTAGGCCATCACCACGACGCCCTTCACCCCCATGACGGTCCGCTCCGAGCGGAGCATCCGGATCGTCTCCCCGCTCTCCGTCGTGTAGGTGCTCGAGAACTTGGCCAGGGGCGCTCGCATCAGCTTCGCCACCTGGCTGCGCTTCAACGAGCCCACGAAGTGGACCTTCTCGTGACGAAGAGCGGTCCACCCCTCCTCGGAGTTCATCCCCTTGTCGATGACGAAGCAGAGCTCTTCCGCCTTCTCTCCGAGCTTCACCAGCGTCGTCACCATGTCCCGGATCACTTCCCGAAACAGTCGGGCGTCGTTCTCGTTCCCCGGATACACCCGGTGGAAGGTCGGGAGATGTTCCTCGCTGGTGGCGGTGGCGAGTCCCACCAGCTTCGCCTGTCGGTTCCCATCCTTGGCGTGTCCCGCCCGGGGGAGCCGCCGCTCCGCATCCCCGGGACGGGGCTGCTGCTCGGTCGAGAAGTTCGTGGTGTCGAAGAAGACGAGCGAGGAGGAGAACCCCCGGGCCTTGAGTTGCTGGGCGAGGTGGAAGGTGATCCGGTCGACGGTGGCGTCGTCGAGTCGGTCCATGTGGCGCAGGTAGCTGCGGGTGTCCAGCGCCGGGGGCGGAGGGAGGAGGAACGGCAGTCCGCTGCGGGCGTACCAGGAGCCCATGGCGTTCTTGGAAAGAGGCTCCTCGGCACGGCCGAGGACGAAGGCGAGGAGCGCCTGCGCGGTGGCCGGGCTGCCGGTCTCCTCCACGATGAGCTGGGAGAGACCGAGCTCGCGGTCGGCGGTGATCAGCGCGGCGGGGAGGCCGAAGGGGAAGGAAGCGAGCTCGCAGCGGTCGAGGACCTCCTGCTGGATATTCTGGAGGCGCTCGAGGAGCTGGTCGGCGGTGCCGAGGTAGAGGTTGAGGGTGACGCGGACCTTGCCGCCATCGCGAGCGGTCTGGCGGAGGTAGTAGTCGACACGGCCGGAGGGATGCTTCCTTCCCCAGATGAAGGTCACGAGAGGGAGAAGGATACTACCCTAATAAGGAAACGCCTCCACAACACTATCGGTGGAAGTCTCCAGTCGAATTAGGTAATAGGTGATACTACACAACCAACGTCAGTAGAAGGGGGCGTTGTCCAAACTCGGGTCGGAGATAGTATTGAAAGTGGGTGAGAGACCGTCCAGCCAGACAGGCTCCCAAACCAAAAGTCCACAATCGCACGCAAGGACCTCACTGCCGCGGGCGGTCTCTGTGCGCAGGCGGTCCTAATGGGTGCTCTTTCTTCCAGCGATCAATCTTCTCCAGCACCGCCTCGCGGACGAAGTCCCCGATTCGGTTGAAGTGGTCGTCCCCGTCGATGATCTGCACGAGGTCGTCGTAGTAGCCCCGCTCGATCCGACCGGCGACGGAGACCTTTGGGAGGACCTTCTTCCTGGGCTTTGGTAAGGGCGCGGGCGTCACAGATGTAACGTGAAAGCAGGAAAGCACTTATAGATTGTGCGCATTCGTATCTTTCGTTACGTATGCGCGCGAAAGGGTTCGGAGAGACGTCAGGCTCGGTCGACCGCCGGATCATCGGTCGCGTTCGGCCGGGACCCTCGCGAGGG
>JBKQNC010000032.1:0-42721 GCA_052326445.1 Thermoplasmata archaeon | reverse complement strand
GGTCGTAGCGGCGGAAGTTCGCCTTCGGGGTCGAGGAGCGCATGACCGAGGGAAGACGACCCCGGCTATAGTACCTCCGTCACAGTTCACGTCAGGCGCGAAAGGCCGCTGTGCAACAGGCTCCTAGACAGGGTAGCATATGGGCCCATCAAGCAGGATGCTGCGCCCGATGGTGAGGACGTACAACGCCAGTTATCCGACGATGAACTCGATCTCGACCTGGCCACGGGGGACTCTTCGGATGGACCGCTGGAGGATCTCATTCCAACGGAAGCCGCCCGGGTCGGGAATCCCGGCGGCCACGGCGGGTGTCACGTTTAGTGCAGTGTGCTCGCGAACCAGGTTGTAGTAGACACGGAAGCCCTCCATCAGGATCTTCGGTCCCTTTCGACCATGGAACCCTCTCATGACCTTGATCCGCTCCTTCTCCGTTCCGTGGAGACGCTCGACCAGGTTGTTCGAACGCTTGGCGCGAATCGATGGCACTCGTTCGTGGGGATTGACGACCTCGGCTCCACTTCGAAACGCGAGCTCGCGCCCGACGGCTTTTCGATAGGCGGGCAACCCATCCGAAAGGACGGCCGTCGGCCGGTCCGGAGTGACTTGTTTCGCGCGACGGAAGACGACGCGAGCATCCCGTACGCGCCGTAGTTTCGTTACGTGAGTCGCCATCAGGAACCGAGTACTCGCGTCTTCAACATTCCAAACCCACCAGGGCGCCCCGTCGGACTTGATCACGGTCTCATCCACGTGCCATTGCTCCCCCGTGCGGGCACCGAGGGAATCCATCCAATGGGCTGCCGGGGGCGTGAATCGTGTAATCCAGTTGTAGATGGTCGACGGACGTACCTTGAACCCGTGCGCCTGATGAAGATGATCGGAGACTTTCCGGAGGGAGAGACCTCGGAAGTACAGGTCGAGCGCGAGCGCGACCGTTCGGGTGTCGTGACGGAGTCGCAACGCTCCTTCCCGGTGGGTAAATCGAAACCCGCACGCTCGGCAACGGTACCGGTCAACCGTCCCGGATCGATTGTGCCGTCTCCCGAATCGAATGACTTCGGGAGATCCGCATCGAGTGCATTGACGCGCCCGTGCCTCGGGGTTCGACTCGTCTCCTAGTTTCTCGGAATATCGAACAGCCCGAATGTGGATGCAGGTCCGGTGAGTGAATCGGTGGAAGGGGCAGGTGCAGGACCACCGATCCTTCAGGATCGAGATCGCATAGCGGCGACCCGGACGGCTCTGGGATTGCACCTCGTATCGGGTAGGTGAGACAGGGCGGATCTGGTCGCCGCGAGCGACGATAGCGAGCGCCGGTGTGCGTTGATCCGGCCAAGCCTCGACCAACTGAGTCTCCATCCGACACCGCCTCGTCGGGATAGCGACAGGCTGATTCTAGAGGGTTACGACGCCGGTGAAATGTGAAAGGTGAGCCGAAACCCTCGTGTCAGACACTTGTACCGGATCGACTGTCCGGCCGTCAGAAATCAGGGCATAGAGGACCCCCCACGTACCCTCGGGGTCCGTTTGTCCGACACGATTATGCGCATTGGAATGTGCTCGTTCACCTCGACCCCACCTCGAGGGTCCGTTCCGACCACCCGTTAACCGGACGGACGAATTTTGAGACCCCTCCACCACCCGATTCTGAACAGTACCTCACCAGCCGTAGTCTTAAATATGGCTGACAGAACAGCTTACCCCTGCTGACATCTGTCTGACAAACAGCCAGAATCGGCCCAGGAAGCGGCGAGAAGCTCAGACACTGAGGGGGAGCGCTCGATGCATCTGAAACGGATCAAGCTGCGAAATTTCAAGTCCTTCTCGGGGGCGACCGAGATCCCCTTCCAGCCCGGATTCACGGGCGTAGCGGGTCCCAACGGGATGGGCAAGTCGAACATCTCCGACGCCATCCTGTTCGTCCTCGGGCCGACCAGCTCGAAGGCCCTCCGGGCGGAGCGCCTGACCCACCTGTTCTTCAACGGGGGGTCCTCGAAGAAGGCCTCCACCGAGTGCGAGGTCTCCCTGGTCTTCGACAACGCCGACAAGCTCCTGCCGCTCGACTCGGCCGAGGTCGAGGTCACGCGGTACGTGAAGTTGGCCCCGAACGACCCGGACGGCTACTACTCCTACTTCTACGTCAACGGAAAGCGAACGACCCAGACCGAGATCGATTCCATCCTGTCCCATGCCGGCCTGAGCGGGGACGGCTACAACCTCGTCCAGCAGGGGGACGTCAACAAGATCGTGACGATGGGCCCGGTCCCGCGACGGGGACTCGTCGAGCGGCTCGCCGGGATCAGCCAGTACGACGACGAACTGGACCACGCGACCGCGAAGCGGGTCGACCTGGACGCGAATCTCGCCCGTATCCAGACCCTCCTCGGGGAGGTCCAGAGCCGCCTCGGAACCCTCGGCAGCCAACGCCTGCAAGCGATCCAGTACAAGGAACTCCACGACGACAAGCGGCGCACCGAAGCGCGTCTCGCGCGCGCCGGCCACCGGTTGGCGGAGTCTGAGCTCGCCACCTGCCGGCGCCAGGTCGAGGCGGCGCGCGCCGAGATCGACCGTCTCCAGGCCGAGCGGGCGAAGTTGGACACCCGGCAGCATGAACTCGCGAGTTCCGTCGATGCGGTCGACCGGGAGGTCGCCGAAGCCGGTGGCGCGGCCGCCGTGAAATTCAAAGAGGAGCTCGACGCGAAGAAGATCGCGTACGCGCGCCTCGACCAGAACTTGTCCCACCTCCGGGAGGCGTGCGACGCGCTCGGGGCCCGGGTCGAAGAACTGACAGCCACCGTCGAATCGGATGAGGGCCAGAAAGGAACGCTCGAGACCACCGAAAGGACCCTCTCGAAGAAGCTCGAGGCGCTCCAGGCCGAGACGGACCGCCAGACCCGAGAGATCCAGGGCGCCGCGACCCCGAAGGGGAAGGGTCCCGACCGGCTCTCGGAGGCCCGGAAGTCCCAACTCGAGCTCCAGCGTCAGATCGACACCCAACAGAAGGCCTGGCAGGATGCCGTCCAGCGCCGAGAGACGTCGAGCGCGGCCTTGCATGCGGCCGAACAAGCCCAGGCCCAATCGGAGGACGAGCTCCGGGAACGGGAGGTCGAGGTCAAGGACCTCGAGCTCCGGATGAAGGAGTCCGCCCCCGGGAAGGGGTCGGCCGAGACCGGCAGCTCCGGTGACCTCCAGAAGGAACTTCATGCGCTCAAGGCGAAGGAGCAGGCCCTCACCGCCGAGGCGGACCGCCTCGAACGGGAGGTCTCCGAACTCAACCGCCGGTACGTCCAGCTCGACGCCCGACTGAAGGCCCGCTCGGAGTCGGGAGGCCGCCCGAACCAACTCGCCGCCGTCGATTACCTACTCTCCCAACGGAACTTGGGCAAGATCGCCGGGATCCGCGGGACGGTGGAGGAGCTCGCGGAGTACGACCCGAAGCACAAGACCGCGCTCCAGATGGCCGGCGGGAACCGGTTCCAGGCCCTGGTCGTGGAGACCGACCAGGTCGCCGAGCAATGCATCCAGATGCTCCGTCAGGAGAAGCGGGGCCGCGCGACCTTCCTACCCCTCAACAAGATGCTCCCCGGCCGCCCCCACGGGAAGTCGCTCGTGGTGGCCAAGGCCTCCGGCGCCCAAGGGTTCGCGGTCGACCTCGTCCACTTTGACGAATCGCTCCGCGCCGCCTTCTGGTACGTTTTCGGGGAGACCGTCGTCATGGCCGACCTCGCCCAGGCGCGCGCCCAGATGGGCGGGGTACGCCTCGTCACGCTCACCGGCGACCTGATCGAGGCCACCGGGGCCATCTCCGGAGGGTACCTCGACCCCTCCAGCCAGGGACGCGGGGCCGACAGTGCGGTCGAGCTGAAGCGTCTCGGCGACGAACTCCGGGAGAAGAGCGAGGCCGAATCCGCGGCTCGGATCGAGCTCGGCCATGCGAACGACCGCCTGCGCGTCGTCGCCCAGGAGCTCGCGACCCGGTCGATCCAGGACCAGGCCCACCAATCCACCAAGAAGATGCTCGAGGGCGACCTGACGGCCGCCCGGGAAAAGTTCGGGGCCGCTCGCGCCCGTATCACGAGCGCCGAGAAGGAGGCCGAAAAGGCCCAACTCGCCCTCACGGCCGCGGAGGCGTCGGTCCAAAAACTGGCCGAATCGCTCGCGCAACTCAAGGAACGTATCGGGAAGGCCCAGGAGGACTACCTCGGCCAACTCCCCGAGGCGATCTCCACGCGCCTTCGCGGGTTGCAGGAAGCCGCCCAGAAGACCGCGGACGAGCGGGTACAGGCGAACGGCGAACTCGAGTCGACCCGGGCGTCCCTCCAGGCCCTGGTCGCGAACCTCGCGACCCACCGCGCCGAGCTCGACAGGTCCGAAGCCGAGCTGGCCGCGAAGAAGAAGGAGATCGTGAAGACCGAGAAGGAGGCCCACGATGCGCGGGCCGCCCTCGATGCGCTGAAGTCAGTCGAGTCCAAACAGGGCGAGGCCCAGAAGGCTCTCGCGGACAAGAAGCGGACGATCGAGACCGAACGGCTCGAGGTCACCGGCAAGCTCGGCGAGGTTCAGGCGAACCTCACGACCCGCCAGGGCCTGGTCGTCCAGGAGGAGACCCGGCTCGCCCAGGCGGAGGCCAAGTTCCACGACCTCGAGGAAGCACTCCGGGAGTTCCCCGAGCCCGAGGCCGACGAGAAGCCGGTTCCCGTGGATGAACTGAAGCGCAAGATCACGACCCTCACCGAGCAACTCGAGGCCATGGGCGCGGTCAACCTGCGCGCCGTCGAAGAGTACGACGCCGAGAAGGCCCGGCTTGACGAATTCGGGACCGAGGCCACCCGTCTGACGACGGAGAAGACCGAGTTGGTCAGCCTCGTGGACGAGATCGAGAAGAAGAAGCGCCTGAAGATCGCCGAGGTCGTCGTTCAGGTCAACACGAACTTCAAGGAGATCTACGGGGAGCTCAGCGCCGGCGGCGAAGGCGAGATCGCCCTCGAGAACCCCGACGACCCGCTCGCCGGGGGCCTCCTCATCAAGGCCCGCCCGGTCGGCAAGACCGTCGCCCGCCTCGAGCAGCTCTCCGGCGGCGAAAAATCCCTCGCGAGCCTCGCGTTCATCTTCTCGCTCCAGCGGTACGACCCGAGCCCGCTCTACGTGTTCGACGAGGTCGACATGTCCCTCGACGGGATGAACGCCGAGTACGTGGGACGACTCCTGCGGCGGAACGCGGAGCGCGCGCAGTTCATCGTGATCTCGCTGCGCAAAGTGACGCTCAAGTTCGCCCATCATCTGTTCGGGGTGACGATGCGCGGCGACGGTTGCTCGCGGGTCGTCGGGATCCACCTGGACGACATCCACGATGTCGAGGCGCGGGAGGGTGCTCGCGCCCCTGAGGCGATGCCTCCCAACGCCCCCCTGGAGGCCCGATGAGCCTCTCGACCACCGAGGCGAGCGACCTCATCGGTCCGAACGGCATCCCCCGAGAGACGGCCGAAAAAGTCCTTCGGTACCTCGTCTTCCACCGGTCTCTCCTCGGGGAGAATGAGGATGCGGCCCCCGTCCTCGAACGGTACCTCACGCTCGTCCAGAACCTGAAGGAAGGCGTCCACCTCGTCATCCCCGACCCGTTCCAGCGGGCGACCGCGCTCCTCTTCGAGCTCGTGATGGACGAGGAGTTCGACCCGTGGGAGATCGACCTCGTCAAGTTCACCCAGTCGTACCTCGACCGGGTCCGCGAGGACGGCGACCTGAACTTCGCGATCGCGGGCCGCCTCGTCTACATGGCCTGGAACATCCTCTACCTGCAGTCGGAGGCGATCCTCCGGACCCGCGACCTCCCCGAGCCCAACGAGGACGGGAGCCCGCAACTCATGGCCTCCGACGTCCAGGACGAGGGCTACCTCCCGCTGCTCACCACACCGGAAGCCGTCGACGTGACCACGAGCGTCCTTGGCTCGTCGATCCCACCTCCGCTCCTCGAAATGGTTCGTCACCCCGAGACCCGCCCGGTTTCGCTACTCGAGCTCGTCCGCGCGTTCGGCGAAGCCGAAGCGGACGCCCGGCGGAGCCTCCGCATCCAAGAGCTCCGCGAGCGACTCCGCGAGGAGCAGCGCGCCCCGCCCGAGGTCCTCGTTCACGGGGACGTACCGGAGCACGACCTTCTCGACACGTGGGAGGCGGCCTGCCACCACCCGGTCGGCCAGGAGTTCCCGATGCTCGAGCTGTGGAGCCCGCTCACGGGGCGGGATCGGCTCGTCGCGATCTTCCTCGCGCTCCTCTTCCTCGCCCGGGAACGTTCCGTCGAGCTCCACCAGGAGGTCCTCGGACAGTCGCCGGTCCTGGTCGTCCGGACCGCCGAGACCCGGCTCGCGGTGGTGGAGAAGGAGTGAACCATGCCGTCCAAGCTCGATGAGCTCGTGTTCCAGGTCGAAGCGGTCCTGTTCGCCGCCGGCAAGCCGATGAGCGTCCGTGAACTGACCGACGCGCTCGGCCTCGCCGACTACCGACCCGTGCAGAAGGCCGTCCGGACCCTCGAGCAAACGTACGAGCACCGCCAGTCGGCGCTCGAGGTCCGCCGGGTCGGCGACCGGTACGCCTTGCAACTCCAGGAGACGTACGTGCCCGCCGTCCACGCCGTCACGCCGGTCGAGATGGCGCCCCGCACGGTCAAGGCCCTCACGCTGATCGCCTACCACCAGCCGATCCTCCAGAGCCACCTCGTCCGGATGCTCGGCGACGTCGCGTACGAGGAGGTCCAGCACCTGCGCGGGATCGGGCTCGTGAAGACCGAGCCGAAGGGGTCCACGCTCGAACTCACCACGACCAAGCGGTTCGCCGAGTACTTCGGCATCGCCTCGACCCGCCCCGACGAGATCCGACGGTTCCTCGAGCAGAAGCTCGGCGTCCCGCCCGCCCCCGTCGCGACCGTCCCTCCCGAGGGACCGGACGGCCCGAGCCCCGAGGTCCCGAACCCCGACGCCCCGACCGAGGAGGGTCCCGCGCCCTCGGAGCCGGAGCTCGAAGTGGCGCCGCCCACTCCCTAACCGGGCGTTCGCGCCGACCGCCGGGTCGGACCGTTCCCTTACATCGCACCGCAGCGCGGGCACCGTACGGGCTCGGCCGGACGGGGCGCTCCGCAGTACGGGCAGAGGAAGGTTGCGGGAGCTACGGGGAGCGGCGAGCCGCCGCCGGCGGGCGGAGCCCCGTAGGGATTTCCGTACCCGCTCGGAGGTGAGGAGTAGGGCGGTGTGGGACCCCACGCCGACGGAGGGGGGCTCGCCGAGGCGGGGCGGCGGGGACGGCCGAAGGCGACCGCGAGGGCCACAGCCGCCGCGACCCCGAGCACGACGATGAGGACGACCGCCAGCCACGGGAAGGTGTTCGCAGGGGAAGGCGACGAGAGCCCGGGCGTGGGCCCGGTGTAGGTGAAGTTGTCCGCCGTGGAATTCGCGAGCGCGGTGAGCAGCAGCGGCGCCGCCAGCCCGCCCCAGCCGGTGACCGCGTCCCATCCGGAGCCGGCGGAGAAGACGTAGTTGTGACCGACCGTTACGTCCAGGAACGGGTCGCTCGCGCCCAGGTTGGCCGCGTAGTACCCACCCATCCGGTACAGTTCAGGGTCGAGGTAGCCGAAGGAGTGGCCGCTGACCGCGATCTCGTCGGCCAGGAGTCCCGCGAAGACGGGAGCGGCGACGCTCGTCCCGCCGATGACGTCGAAGTAGAGATTGCCCTGGTCGTCCTCCTCCACATAGACGAGCGTCGTGTTGGCGGAGAACGCCAGGTCGGGGCCGGCCCGACCGAGGAACCCGGCACCCTGAAGGTTCCCCGCGCTCGCGATCGCTGGCTGCGCGGCGGAATCGAACTGCCAGTGCGGCTCGGGGACCACGGTGCTGAGCCCCCCCTCCGAGCCGGACCACAACCCCGCCGGCCCCGAGTCGTCCCACCAGGCGGACATCGAGGAGATGCCGGTCTGGTTCGAGTCGTAGGTGACGTTCAGGTCGCCGCCGTTGTAGGTGGCGGTCGGCACGCCGTGGACGGTGATCGAGACGCCGCCGATCGAAAGCACTCCACTCGTGTTGAAGGCGGCCGTCGCGGGCCAGGTCGGCCACTGGGAAGAGCGCCCGGTGTCCGACGGAGGTGCGTCCCCCTGGTCCCCGCTCGCGATGGCGACCGTCACCCCCGTCGCCGCGGCCTGTTGGAGCGCCGAGTCCCAGGCCGAGTCGTTCAGGTCGGGGAGGCCGAACGACCCGCTGACGACGCCGAGCGAGACACCGGAATAGGGGTAGTTGAGCGCCGCCGAGAGGGCGGCCGCCATATCGTCCGCGAGGTCACCGAACGCCCCGTTCTGAGCGATGCTCCCGGGGATGTAGAAGTTGTAGATCGAGGCGCCCGGGGCGAGGTCCCCGGCCATCTCGAGGTCGAGGGAGTTCTCGAACTCGGCCCCGGTGGTGTCGTTCCAGACGCCCAAGGACCCGGGCGGGGGGGCTGCGACTCCGCTGATGTTCACCGGCACACCGACCAGATGGGCCGCCGGCCAGCCCGGGGCGGACGTGTTGTTGAAGTACGTGTACACGACGTTCGGGTCCCACGGCGGCAGATTTCCACCGTACAAGGGGTACGACCGGTTGTAGGAACTGAACAAGAGGGTCGCGATGGCGACGTGCGTCGGATACGCCGCGTGGGCGACGCTCGAACTCCCCGGGAGCAGCTCGCTCGCACCGTACGCCTGGGTGTAGTCCGAGCCGATGAACCACTGTTGCGATTCGTTCGCGATGAAGTCGCTCGCGCCCCGGGGGTTCACGGCACGGACGGGCGAGCGGGTCATCTCGAGGTTCAGGGCAGGGTTCGCGGCGTTGCTCAGGCCCCCGATGCCGATGACCCGGCCCGCCAGCTCGGCCGGCAACGACGCCGTGCCGACGGCGGTGTAGATCGGGATCCCGGCGTGCTCGGAGAACATGCGAAGCTGAACCCCGAACAAGGACTCCACGGCTCCCGCAGGAAGGAGGGCGCTGACCGTCGCCCGGTTCGGGCCGACCGCAAGGGCGGTCGCCCCGTGCGAGAGAAGCTCTTCCGAGACGACCTGCACATCGGAGGAGCTCGGACCGAACTCCGCTCGGAAGTCGGCGGCCGTCAGGTAGTGCCGGTACGCCGCGGAATGGGGGTCCTCGACCGTCGTAAGGAAGGTCGTGAGCTGTCCGGAGTTCGAGTACGGCAGGGTCAGCGTGATCCCGATCGGGTCGGACGCAGCGAGAGGAGAGGACGCGACACCGGAGGGGAGGGAGAGCGCATCGGTCGTGAGGGGTATTGGAAGCGCCGGCGACGTCCGCAGGCCGGGGGGTCCTCCCGACCCGACCGGCACGACGAGCAGGAGCACCACGGTGACGAGCAGCACGCTCGCGGCGGTTCGAAGGCGCATTACTGTAGACTATCGGGGCACCCCTAATGAGGCTCTCCCCACCCCGGTCCCTCCACAGCGAGGTAACCCTTTAGGCCGCCCCCGCGATTCTCCTCCTCGATGCCCTCTCCCGGTGCGTCCACCCCGCCCGCGTGCGTCTTCTGCGAGATCGTCTCGGGGCGCGCGCCTTCCCACCTGCTGTACGAGGACGTCAGCACGATGGCGTTCCTCGACATCTTCCCGTTCACCCGGGGCCACTTCCTCGTGATCTCGAAGCATCACGCGGCACGGATCACCGACCTTCCCGAGCCTGAGCAGTTCGCGCTCATCCGGACCCTCGACCGGATGTGCCGCCGCGTCGGACGCCTCGCCCCCGACTACAATGTCGCGCTCAACGCCGGAGCCGCCGCCGGCCAGATCGTTTTCCACGTCCACTTCCACGTGATCCCGCGTTACGGGGAGGCCAACCCGTTCCATCCCCGCTCCCGCGTCCCGCTCGATGCCTCGGAAGCGGAGGCGGTCGCTTCCGTGCTCCGACCTCCGTAGGGAACGATGGGCGCTCTCCCCCGTCCCCCGGCCGTCGCGGGCCAATTCTACGAAGAGGATGGCCGGGAGCTCGTGCGTCAAATCGAGTCGTGCTTCCGTTCGGAGCGCGGCCCCGGAGCGCTCCCGACCCGACAGCGGGACCCGAACCGACGTCTACGGGCGGTGGTCGTTCCCCATGCGGGGTACGAGTACTCCGGACCGATCGCCGCCCTCGCGTACCAGGCGATCGCGGCCGAACGTCCGCCGGAGTCGGTCCTCATCCTCGGCGTGGACCACCACGGTGCCAGTCGCGGGGCCGCCCTCTCCGCCCGGGATTGGACGACTCCGCTCGGTCCCACGCCGTGCGACCCGTACCTGCGGGCGGCGCTCACCCACCCTCCGATCGAGGTCGACGAGAACGCCCACACCCAGGAGCACTCGATCGAAGTGCAGCTTCCGTTCCTCGAATACGTCCTCCCCCATCCCCGATTCGTCGCGCTCGAGGTGGCGTTCGACTCGTTCGCCCATCTCGAACGGGTCGCCCGGGTCGTCC
The DNA here is from genome assembly GCA_052326445.1 of Thermoplasmata archaeon. Classification (GTDB taxonomy): domain Archaea; phylum Thermoplasmatota; class Thermoplasmata; order Lutacidiplasmatales; family UBA184; genus Lutacidiplasma. The sequence continues at coordinate 32,261 of JBKQNC010000032.1, read as the reverse complement.
GCGCGGCCGTCGAGCACCGGGATGTGTTGCTGATCGCCTCCACGGATTTCTCCCATTACGTCCCAGTGGCGACCGCGCGACGGCTGGACGGACTGGCGATCGACGCGATCCTGGCGCGCGACGCGCGCCGGTTGTACGATGTCGTCCGGTCCGAGGACATCTCCATGTGCGGCATCGCGCCGACGACCGTCCTCCTCGCCGCTCTCGCGGAGGAGCCGCTCGCCGCGCGACTGCTCCGCTGGGGACACTCCGGGGAGGCGACCCCCATGCGCGACGTGGTCGGGTATGCGTCGCTCGTGCTGGAGTCACCGACCGCGCTGCCGCCCTCCGTTAAATAGCGCGGCCGGCTCGCGCCCCCCGGCCGGCATGATCCTCTCGGACGCGAAGATCCGCGAAGAGATGGACGGGGGCCGGATCGTCATCCGTCCTTTTCGTCCCGATTGTTTGGGGACGAACTCCTACGACGTCCACTTGGGACCGTATCTTTCGGTCTACACCTCGGGGGCCCTCGACGCGAAGCGCGCGAACCCGGTCCGCGAATTTCGCATCCCCCCGGCCGGATTCGTCCTGGTCCCGGGGCAACTCTACCTTGGGGTGACCGAGGAGTACACCGAGACGCACGGGTTCGTTCCGTTCCTGGAAGGCAAGTCGAGCGTTGGCCGTCTCGGGATCGACATCCACTCGACCGCGGGGAAGGGCGACGAGGGGTTCTGCAACTACTGGACCCTGGAGATGAGCGTCAAAGTGCCCGTTCGGATCTACGCCGGGATGCCCGTGGGGCAGCTGATCTACTTCGAGATCTCGGGACCGATCCGCCGGAGCTACTCGGACAAGAGCTCCGCCAAGTACCGTACCGTCTCGTCGCACCCGACCCCGTCCCGGATGCACCTGAACTTCCCGAAGAAACCCCGCGCGAACCGCCGCTAGCGAGCCGGAGCGCTCGCCGGCGCTCCTCGCCGGTCATGCGGGGGTGGGGTGATTCCCGCTGACCAGGTAGAAGGCCGGCCGGCCCGGCCGCGCGCGTTCGCGTCGGCCCTTGGGGTCGTGCGGGGCGGCCTCGGACTCCGGGTAGACGGCCACGGAGCGGAAACCGAATCGGCGGGCCAAGTAGGCTTCCGTCGACCGGAGGGCGGCGGCCTCGTCGAGCGCGGGAGGCGGGGCGGCCCCTTCCGACCGAAGGAGCGCGGCCACCCGTTCGACGTACCGGGGGATCTCGGCCCGGTGAGCGGCGAGTTCCGGATGGGACGCGGTCCGCGCCATGACCTCGCGGACCCCCATCGGTTCCCGACGGTCCCCATTCTCTCGGAGCCACGCTTCCACGGTCGACTTCCAGGGGGCCGCGACGTAGAAGATGACCTCCTCCGGAGCGCCGACTCCCCGGCCTTCCGACGCGCGCAGCACGGCCCGAAGGTCCTCCTCGACCCGGCCCAGGAACGCTTCCCGGATCTCCGACTCGGGCGATTCCGTGAACTCCTCGGGGGAAGGGAGCGGAAGCGCCGCGATGAGGTCACTCTCGCGCCCGGCGCCGAGGTCCTCGGCGAGGAAAGGCGTGATCGGCCCCAGGAATCGGGTCCACGCCCGACCGACCCGGTCCGTGGCGGCCCCAGCCACGCCTCCGCGCGCGTAGTAGCGGCGCACGAGCGCCGGGACCTCGACGTACACAATCTCGGCGGCGCGTCGTAGGTCGGTGGTTTCGAACGCCTCGCGGGCCCGACGGGTCCAATCGCGCGACCGGGAGAGGAGCCAGGCGTCGAGCTCGGGCGGCCCTTCACCGTCCCCGGCCATTTCGCGCACGAGCCGCCCCACGTCTTCCACCCGCACGGCGGCCGCGTCGACCGTCTCGGGGTCGAACTCCACGTCCTGGGACGGAGACGCCGACGTGAGGTAGTACAGGCGCAGGGCGTCCGGGCCCCACCGATCCATCCCTTGGTCGATGGGCGGGATCCGGCCCCCCTTCGACGAGATCTCCTTCTTGGAGATCTTCACGCCAGCGGGACCCGTCGTCCAGCCGTGCACGAAGATCCCTTTGGGCTGGAGTTCCGGCGGAAGGAATCGGGCATGCGTGTAGAGGAAGACCGGAAAGTGGACGCGCTTGTGTTCCTTCCCACCGATGTTGAAATCGAGAGGGTACCAGTACAGGAACTCGGCCCGGACCTCGTCCTGGAGCCCACGTTCGACCGTAGGTTCCCCCGGCCCGCGACCCCGGAACGCGAACTCGAAGAAGGCTGGCGTCAGTTGCTCGGTGCGAAGCTGGCCGGACGAGACGAACCGGCGCACGACGAAGTACGCCATGTAGAACGTCGAATCCGCGATCGGTTCGATCATCCAGGCGGGGTCGAACGGGAAGGGGGTGCCCAGCCAAGGACCCTTACGCGTGCAGGGTCGGTCCGCGAACCAGTCGAGGATGGAAGGGAGCTCCCGGCCGTAGTCCGGGGGGGAGGTCGTGAGCCGCGCGGCCAGGGCGAGGGTCTGCGCTTTCCAACCGGCGTCGGCGTAGTGGAGGAACCACTGGTCCGGGACGCGGCGGATCACGACGTGGTGTCCGTTGCGGCAGATGACCGGTTTCGAAAACTCCTGGAGCTCGAGGCCACCCCCGTTCTCCTTCAGGACCTGGGCCACCCGGTCCCGTGCCTCGCGCACGGGGACGCCGGCGAGCGCGGCGACGGTCATGTGACCGTGCAGGAATTCGAGGCGGTACAACCGCTCGGTCGCCTGCACGACGCCCTCGCGGTCCGCGAGACCGCGGGCCCCCGCGGCGTGGAGGGCGCGCTCGGCGGGGAGGCCCTCGCCCACTGTCAGTTCGCTTTCGGAGGCGCTCAGAGCCTCCGGTCCGATCTCGACCAAGATGGGAGGGGACCCCAGATGCGCTCGGGACTCCGCGGGTAGTGCGTGGATCGCCGCCGCGTCCGCCGGAGCGTGGGCGGGTACGCTCATCACGACTCCGGAGCCGACCGTCGGGTCGACGAGCGGACTTTCCAGGATCGGGACCCGAACCTCCCGCAGCGGGACCAGAACTTCACGGCCGAGGAGCTCCGAAGCGGGGATCTCGTGACCGAGCTGGCCACCGTGTTGGTCCACCATCCGCTCCGCCCCTCCGCGGGCGAGAAGGAACGTTCCGCCGTTGTGGTGCCACGCCACGAGGGTCTCCCCGGGGGCGAGCCACAGGTTCGTCACCCCGTACACCGTCTCGGGTCGCAGGGTGGCCGCGAGAACGACCCGACCGTCGTCCAGACGGAACGGGACCGTCGTGAAATGGATCGTTTCCGCGTCCCCCCCCGAGGAGAGGTCGGTTTCGGAGGGGTCGACGGCGACCGGGCCGCAGACCGGACAGACCGAGCCGAAATACGTCCCCTGGACGAGCGCCCCCGCTTCGCGAAGGGCGTGGAACTGCCAGCGGATGAAGGCCCGATAGTCCTCGTCCACGGTCGTCACGAAGCAGCTTTCGTCGACGAGGACGCCGAGGCGCCGTAGGACCCGCAGGTACTCCCGCCCGAGGAAACGGGCGGCCTCCTCGGGGTCCTCGAGCTGCGCGAGCGTGGCCGCATCGACGCCGTGCTCCTCCAGCTGGGCGAGGGTCGCCGGATCGCGGTCCTGGATGCGACGGGACCAGGTCACCGCCGGGAGCCCGGACGCGTGGACCCCGAACGGAAAGAGCACCTGGGCCCCGGTCATGCGGTGAAATCGGTGGAGGACGTCGGCGTACGCGTAGCCGCGGAGGTGGCCGACGTGGAGGAATCCGCTCGGACCCGGGTAGGCCACTAGCGCGAAGAATTTTCGGCGTCCCGGAACACGGTGGGCCCGGGGAAGGCCTGCGCCCGCCCACGCCTCCGTCCATCGGGCGGCGTCGGGGAGCGTCATCGGGGGCATCGACCCGGCCAGCGTATATGAGGAATTCTCGGGAGCGGCCGCCGTCGACACCAGGCGAGCCCGAAGACTAATGAGCGTCGGACCGGAATGCGCTTCCATGCGGATCATCGAGGTCTTCCACTCGGTCCAGGGAGAGGGACCCCTCACGGGCGTCCGCACCACCTTCATCCGGACCGCCCGATGCAACCTGCGTTGCACGTGGTGCGACACCACGTACTCGTTCGGGCCGGGCCGCGAGCGTTCCATCCCCTCCCTCCTCCGCGAGGTCACCCGTCACCGTACTCACCACGTCTGCCTGACCGGCGGGGAGCCGCTCCTGCAGCGGGAATCGGTCGAGCTCGTCCGCCGGCTCTCCGAGCGGGGCATTACGACGGTCCTCGAGACCGGAGGGTCGCTCGACGTGAGCCCGTACCTGGAGCTGTCGAGGGTCGTCCTCAGCGTGGACGTGAAGTGCCCGAGCTCCCACATGGAGGCGAAGAACCGCTGGGCGAACCTCCCCCTCCTGCGCGCGGGAGACGTGATCAAGTTCGTGGTCGGCGACCGCGCGGACTACCTTTATGCCAAGCGGATCGTCCGGAAATACGCCGGACCGGCCACGCTCGTCTTCCAGCCCGTCTGGGGAACGGACTCGGGTCGTCTGGCGGACTGGGTCCTCGCGGACCGGCTCGACGTTCGGGTCATGCTCCAGGAACACAAGGTCCTCTGGGGCGACGTCGCGGGGAAATGACCACGGAAGACTAAAGAGCACCCGGCCCCCGTCCGACCTCCCGAGGATGTCAGGAGAGAACGCGCGCGCGCATCCGTCTCCGACGGCCCTCGATTTTACCTTCGGCAAGGCCCGCGGGATGGTCTTCCCCCGGGTCGTCCTCGTCGGCCATGGTGTCCTCGCCGACCTCGGCTCGACGTGCCGACAGTTCGACTTCCCCGACCGGGGGGTCGTCGTCACCGGGCCGAAGACGGCCGAGATCGCCGGTTTCCGGGCGACCGAGATCCTGAAGGAATCGAAGTTCGAAGCCTCCACGATCATCGCCCGGGAAGCGACCGAGCAGGAGGTCGACCGGGTCGAGAAGGAGGCCCGCGCGGCGGGGGCGCGGTTCCTGGTGGGAGCCGGGGGCGGCAGCAAGATCGACATCACGAAGGTCGTCGCCAACCGACTTCGCGTCCCGTTCGTCAGTCTCCCCACCTCGGCCGGGCACGACGGGATCTCCTCCCCGCGGGCCACGATCCACGGGAGCGCCACGGCGACCAGCACCCAGGCTGCGGTGCCCGTGGGCGTCATCGCCGACACGGAACTGATCGTGAAGGCCCCCTTCCGCCTGCTCGCGTCCGGATGCGCGGACGTCATCTCCAACATGACCGCGATCCTCGACTGGCGTCTCGCGGTCCGGCTGCGCAACGAGGAGTACTCGAGCACGGCTGCCACCTTGTCGGAGTACGCGGCGCAGGAGATCATGGACCACGCCGCCTCGATCAAGCCGAACCTCGAGGAGTCGGTCTGGATCGCGATCCGCCCCATCCTGGTGGCCGGCATCGCGATGAGCGTCGCCGGATCCTCGCGTCCCTGCTCCGGCAGCGAGCACCTGTTCAGCCACGCGCTGGACCGGGTCAGCGAGCACCCGAGCCTCCACGGCGAGCAGTGCGGGGTCGGGGCGATCATGATGATGTACCTGCATGGCGGGGACTGGCGTCGGCTGAAGAGCGCCCTCCACACGATCGGCGCTCCGACGACCGCGAAGGAACTGGGCGTCCGGGCCGAGGAGGTCGTGAACGCGCTCGTGATGGCGCATTCGATCCGGCCGGACCGGTATACGATCCTCGGGGACAACGGCCTCACGCGCGAGGCCGCAGAACGGCTGGCCAACGTAACGGGAGTGATTGGATAACATGGCGGAAATCACGCTTATCGGGATCCACGAGGCGCACGAAGGGTTCGAATTCGTCTACGGCGGCGGCGCTCCGGTCTGCCGAACCTGTCCGTACCGGCACGCCTGCCTCACCCTCGACGTGGGGCGTCGCTACGCGATCACGAAGGTGCGGCCCGTCACCCATCCCTGCGCGCTGCAGGAGACGGACGCGCACGTGGTCGAGGTCAAGGTCGTCGCACGACCGCTGCTCGTCGAGGCCCGGGGCGCGATCGTCGGGAGCTCGGTCGACGTCAGCCGGTACCCGTGCCGGCGCCTCGACTGCCCGAACTGGTGGGACTGCGCCGGACCGAACCTGCCCGCGAAGCAGCGGTACCGGATCGAGAAGGTCGACCCGAACCCAGCCGAGTGCCGGATCGGCCGAACGTTGAAACGGGTGGACGCCGTCTGACCGTCGATGGGGGGCTGTGGGGTAGCTACGGGTCGAGGGTCACACCTCGGTCCGCTCTATTGGTCCATCCTTCGGGTTTTGGGAACCCGGGACCCCGATTCAAATTCGGGCAGCCCCATTCGTTCGGACCCGTGAGCGTGGGAACCCACGGCCTCTTCGGGGGCCGGACCGCGCGGGCCGATCCATCACGCCCACCCCCCCTACCGTAGCCCCACCAGGGCGTGGAAGCCGTGATCCTGCCAGACCACCTGGGTCTCACGAAACCCGGCATCGCGGAGCGCCCGGACGTGGGCCTCGAGCGAAACCGGGAGCCTCGGCCCCGTGGTCCTTCTCGGGGGGATCGTCCCGGGGAGGCGGAGCTGCCGCTCCTCCACGACGCCACGTAAGGAGGGCTCTCTGGCCACGGCTTCCCACCACTCCACCCACCGCGGTCGGAACCGACGCACGCCGGGGCTGGCACGCTCCGCGCGCCGCGGCCGGGCCCCCGAGCGCCCGGGGCCGGCGGCCGAGGTCCGGGAGAGGCGAGAAGGAAGGAAGTCCGCGTTGACGAGGACGCCCTCCGGTCGAAGGAGCCGCCCCACCTCTCGGTAGACGGCCCGGATCTCGTCCTTCTCGAGCCAGTGCAAGGTAAGGGCGGAAACGGCCGCATCGAACCCATGGACCGGAAGTTGAGAGGACCAACCCTTCTCCCTCAGGTCCGCCAGCACCCACGTCAGGCGTTTCTGGAATCGTCGGAGGGCTTGCTCGCCGATCCGGAGGAGGACGGGGTCGGTGTCCACCGCGACGATTCGACACCGTGGAAACCGTTCGAGGACCCGAACGGTCAACGCGCCGGGACCGCTCCCCAGCTCGAGCACCCGAAACGGTCCCCGAAATCGGGCGCCGAGGGCTTGCAGCACGACCTCGGTCCGTCGTGGGCGAGTCGGATCGACGGTTTCGGAGAACATCGGGTCCCATTTCCCGAGCAGCTCTTTTGAGAAGCCCATCGTCCGGCCTCGCTCCTTCGTCGGGGACCTCGTCTCTCGTTTCACAGCCTTCTATCGCCACCGGAGTCGACCGTTCGAGTCCCTCGCGGGACGCGGCCGGGGATCAAAGCTACGAAATCGTCGAGGGCGGATGACGCCTCCGTCGGGCGCGGGCCCCCGTCCGACGCCCGTCGAAGAACCGTTCCACGAGCTGGAGATGGCGCAACATCGCGGTCTTCTTCGCCTGATGCGATTGCATCCGGCGGAGGATGCTGTCGAGGGCCGTGACCGCCTCGACTATGTGGGGGCCCTTGTTCAGCATCACGCACTCCGCCCGTTCCCCCATCGCGGCGTCCGTGACCTCCGCCCGCGACGGTAACCCGCTCTTCGTGAGGCCTTCCAGGACTTGCGTCGCCCAGATCGCGGGGAGGTGGGCGGCCTCGCAGAGCCACAGGATCTCTTCCTGGACCTCGGCGAGGCGCTCGAACCCGACTTCGACCGCCAGGTCGCCCCGGGCGATCATCACCCCGACCGGGGGAGTACGGAGCGCGGCCAGCAGGATGCTGGGGAGCTCGTTGAAGCCGCGCCGCACCTCAAGTTTCAGGACGACCCCCATTCGGCGGCGTCCGAGGCGGGCGAGCTCGGCCCGGAGCCGGTCGAGGTCCGACGGGGTGTGGACGAAGGAAAGGCCGACCAGGTCGGCGTGGTGAACGATGAAGCGAAGGTCCTCGAGGTCTTTTTCGGTCAGGGCCGGCAGGTCGAGCTCGGTCTCCGGCAGGTTGATCCCCTTGTCCGCACCCAGCCACGTCCCGCCGGGCGGCGCGTGGGTGACCTGCACCAGGAGCCGGTCGGGTGAGGCGGACCGGACCAACCCTCCGATCCGGCCGTCATCGAACCAGATCGACTGGCCGGTCTGAACGGAGCGCAGCCCTTCCGGCAGCGTGCACGCGATATGGGCCTGCCGCAACGCGCGGCCATCCGCCCCCCGGTGGGCGTTCTCCCCCGGGTCCGGTCGCGCGGTGACGACGAGCCGGTCGCCCATTTCGAGGCGGAGGCGTTGCTCCAGGGGCTCGATCGGCCCGACGCGGGCCCGATCCTCCCGCCCGTCGGCGGCGGTGCCGGTGAGGAGGTTCCCGCGCATGATGTACGCGGTCTTGCTGAGCTCCGCCCAGACCGACCCGCCCGTGCGGTCAACGATCCGGAGCGTTCGGTGCGCCCCCCGAGTATCCACGAGGGCGATCTGCTCCGACACCCTCCGTCGAGCGAGCCAGGCCTTGGGAACGGGGATCGACTTTCCCAACGGAGGTCGGGTCGTCCCTCCTTCCATGGGAACCAGCCAGACCGAGGCCGGGACCGTCACCCGGCCCAACGCATCGCGTACCGGCCGCAGCTTGAGGACCGAAGGTCCGGGCTGGATCGAACCGGTCCGGATCTTCGGGCCGGTAAGGTCCATCTCGATCCGGCAACGGCGGCCGGAGGCGCGCTCGGCGCGTCGGACGTGAGCGATCATCCGGGTCCACTCGGTAGGTCCTTCATGGGCGCAGTTGATCCGGGCGCAGTCCATGCCCGCCTCAACCAGCTCCCGGACGAGCGCGTAGTTCGTCGCCGCTTCGGTGGGCATCGTGACCATAATGCGTACGCTCCGGCCCGGACGCTTTCGGCCCAGGAGGGCCTCGGCGTTCCGTTCGAGAAGGTGGCGGCCCCGCTCCGGGTCCGGCCCGGTCAGGTCGGCTCGCTCCCGCCGGACGCCTCCACTGAGAGAATTCAGCCACCCCAGCACCGCATCCAGGTTGTAGAGAACGTGACCCTCCGAGCGACCCAGCGAGGAGAGTCCCCAGTGGGCCAATCGGGCCTGGTCCCTCCGAAGGTCGAACCGACGGAACGCAAGATAGTGGAGGAGATTCCGGACGCTGTCCCGCTGGGCCCCGTACGGAGTGAGGTCGGCCGCGCCCTCCAGTTCCACCAGGCTCGCTCGCACTCGTTCGAGGCGGGCGGCGAGCGAGGCCACGGCCCAGACCGTCGGTTGAGCCGAGAGGGGACGGGGCGGCATCGTTCCTCTCCTCTCCGGACCGAGTCGATGGTTATCTTGGGGGCGTCAGGCCGGATTGACCTCGGCTCGGTAGGCTCCCGCTCCGGTTCCCTACGGGGCGACCTTCCGCCGGGGAGAGTGTGGAGCTAAGACCGCGCCCGACCTCGGGCCGACCCTACGGGGCCCGATCATCCGTGACCACTCCGACCATCACGGCAGTCATCACCGCCCACGACCGGGTCGCCTTCCTGCCCCACGCGGTGCGCTCGGCGCTCGACGCGGGGGTCGATCAGGTCGTGGTCGTCCGGAACTTCACCGGACCGATCGAGGGTTGCGAGGGCCGGTACGAGGACCTCCTCTGTCCGACCCCGGATACGGCGGAGAAGCAGTGCCGGGGGTTGGAAGCGGCCCGTGGCGAGGTCGTCTGTCTCCTCGACGACGACGACCTCTGGACCCCCGAGAAGGTCCCGCGGGTCCGCGCGCTGTTTGGGGAAAGCCCAGGGCTCTTCTTCTACAACCACGCCCAGCGGCCCATCGACGCGGAGGGCCGTCCCATCCAGGCCGACCACCCCGAGCTCGCCGGCACCCACCCGGAGCGGTTCGACCAGTGGGACGGCCAGGACTTCGACGAACTGGTCCGCGCGATCTGGCCGGGAAACTGTTCTTCGATCTCCCTTCGGCGAAGCTGGGCGGTCGAGTGGATTCCCGCCGCACGGGAGGCCGGTTGGTCCGCGGACCTGTTCTGGCTCTGCGCGGCGTTGATGACCGGTCGCGCCGGGGTCCGGATCACGCCCGAACCATTGACCCTGCTCCGGCTGCACGATCAGAACATGTCTCACGCTCGTGCTACGTCGGCTTCGGATTTCCGGACCCGCCATCGGATCGCCTGCGAGCGATTTGCTAGGGCCAACGGCACGCTCGCCCGGATCGCGGCGCAGCGGGTCGGTCCGGCGGCGCCGATGACTCAGTTCCTCCATCGCGCCACCGAGGGGTTTCGTTTCCTCGCCGCCCTGGAGGCCGGGGACCGGGCCCGACGAGCGGCCCTGCGGGCGCTCGGCCAGGGAGCAGGACGGAGGAACCGGGGCGTGCGGGTCGCCGCGCTGGTGGCGAGCGTCTCCCCCGCGCTCGCCCGACGGCTCCTCTATCGGTCCAGCCTCCGTCGATGGCGACTCGGTTAGCGACCGCACGCCTAGGGCTTTAACGCCCTCGTCGCTGCGCGGCCGATGGTCGCGACGGAGACCCCGTCACCCCGGCCCAGCGCGCCCCGCGACCCCCCTGGGAGTCCGTGAGCGCGGACGCGGGCTCCCCCTGGTTCTCGGTCACGATGACCGTGCGGAACAACTTCTGGTCGATCGACCAATCCCTCCAGACGATCCTGCCGCAGCTCGACGGTGGCGGAGAGCTCGTCGTGGTCGATGCCGAATCGACCGACGGAACCCGCGAGGTCCTAGACGCGGCGGCCCGCACTCATCCCAACCTGCTGGTGGTGTCCCGCCGGTGCAACCGCGGCATCGGGCGCAACCTCGCCGTGCGATCGTCCCATGCGCCCATCGTCCTGACCCAGGTCGATGCCGACAACCGGTACTCCGAGGGGGTCTTTGTCGCGCTGGCCGGACGACTCCGAGACCACCCGGAGCTCGGGCTGGCGTATGCCGTCGGTGGGGGGGACGTAGACCCTTCCTCCACCCGCTTTTACGCCTGGCGACGCGAAGCGTTCGAACGAGCTGGAGGATACCCGGACACGCAGGAACGCGAAGACCCACCTCTCCTCTTGAGAGCGTTCCGGGCCGGGTTCCCGATCGAACGGGTCCTGCTCCCTCGGGTGGCAGACGACATGAAGCCCCGGCAGGCCGGGCGAGCGCCGACCGTCTCTCCGTGGCGCCGGGCGCCCCATACGATGTGGGGCGCCCGGAAGTTCCGGGTGATGGGGTACCGCTACCCGGAGTACGCCCGGCTCCTCTGGCTCACACGGCGCACGCCGGCCCGCCTCGCAGCGGGCCTCACCATCGGCGGGATCGCCTACCTGCAGGGGGCGGTACACCGAGACGGGCCCGAGGTGCTGGCTCGGGACGATCCGCCCCCGGCGAACCCCACCGGGCGAACCTAGGAAGGGGCCGGGGGGCCCCCCCTCGTCCCGCCCGGAGCGGGAGGCGAAGACTCAAGCCACCGACCTGACCTGCCCCCTCCCATGCCCGACGAGGAGGAAGGCTCGCCCGCGGATTCGCCCACGACCGGCGGGCCCGCTCTCCACTCCGCCCGGCTGCCGTGCGACGTCTGCGGCGGCGAGACCCCGCACCGGATCCTCCATCTCGAAGGAGGCGGACCGGGACCGAAGGCCTCCGCTGTTCGGGGGGTCGCGCGATGTCGAACTTGCGGCCTGTCCCACCCGTTCGTCTCCACCCTGCCCACCAAGGCCGAGTTCTGGCTGATCGTCTCGGACGGACCGCGTTCGGAGCGCAAGCGCATCGCTCTTCCCGCGGACCGCAAGTTGCAGCTCGGGACGGGTGTGCCGGAGTTTCCCGAGCCGCTCGAGATCCACAAGATCGAGGACCGGGCCGGAAAGCCGGTCTCGGTGGGACGCGTGCGCGAGGTCCATACCGTCTGGGCCGTCAAGAAGTCCGGCCCGGCCGTGAAGTACTCCCTGGTGGAGGGGCGACGGACCCAGGCCGGTCACCTGGCGCTCGCGCCCGGCACGATGCTCGAGGTCGGTGCCACGATCCACCTCCCGACCGGGGTGGCCACGATCGTGGGCCTCCGGGCCCGCAACCAGACCTGGCGCCAGGCCGGAGACCGCTTCGCGGTCGAGGAGGTCCAGCGTCTCTACGCCCGTCGCGGCGTGATGCCCCCCGCGGGAAGCAGCGACTGGAGCAACGAGCGGGAGACCCCGAGCTCCTGGGCGAGCTCGACCTCCCGAGGGGCCCGCTCCCGGTCCTCGCCCGGATTCAGGAGATAACGAACGGTCCCCCGCGCACGCACGGCGGACTCCGGGGCCGCGGTCCATCGCTCCTCGGATTCGTGACGCACGGTGCCGAGGGCGAGTTCGAGCGGGAGGTCCTTCAAGAAATGCTTCGTCCCGTGGACGACCCAGGCGCCCCGCGGGACGAACTCGCCGGAGGCCGCCGACTTCGAGACCTGGTCCGGCGTGACCCAGAACGCGGAGGCCGATGCGAGCCCGGCGCGCCACGCCTTCGAGAACGCCACGGCCCACTGACCGGCCTCGCGGAGCGTAACTTCCGTCACCTCCGGGCTGCCGGGGGCCGGACGCTTCACGATCACGCTCGCCGCTCCGTGCAGGTCCGCGTGGAGGTAGAAATCCCCATCCTTCAGGTTCCGCCGGACGACGAGGTCGTTCGACGCGGCGTCCCGTCCGGCGATCACGATCGCCCCCTCGGAGCTCAGGAACCATCGGAACTTTTCGAACCAGAACTGCTTCTTCGGCGGAGCCGCCCGGGCCCGGGTCCGCGCGGCGACGACGGCCTCCCCGGTGGAGGGGAGGCTCGCCCGCGTCTCGGTCTCGAGGAGGGCGTGGCGGGCACCGGCGAGTTTGGTCGCCTGCCGCTTCGACTCCTCGAACCGCTCCTGGGCCGCTTCCCGGGGCGTGCGACGGGGAGGCAGGAGGACGAGCTGGTCCTCGAGGAAGACCTCGACCGGTTGCTCCGTCGCCCCGGAGGCGGCGGCTCGGGTCAGGGCGGCCTCGACCTCCGGATAGTGGGCCAGGATCCGCTCGGCCTCGGCCTGGAGTCGCGCGACCTCCACCTCGAGCTGCTCCACGGCCGCCCGTTGCTGGACCAGCATCCGGTCCATCTCCTTGCGCTCGGAGGAGGCCTGGAGAGCCGCCACGTCGGGGGCCGCGGGCACGACCGTGCGGAAGTAGTCCCGGGCGGCCTCGGAGAAATGGCCCCGGGTCTCTTCCAGGACTCCGTCGACCCCCTTCCACCGGGCCGAAGAGTAGGGTGTGGCGTCGAGCAGAGCCCCCTCCCGAGCGTAGAGGAATCCGGTCGGTCGGTCTCCGACCTCGGAGCGCAACGTGGCGAGCGCCGCGTGGAGCGCACGCGCCCTGAGCCCGGGCTCGAGATTCGCGGGGGCTTGTCCATCGACCCCCATCCGGGCAACCAGCTCCTCCGCGAGAGGGCCACCGAGCCCGAGCCGGGCCCCGAGCGTGCTCGTCAGGTCGGTCCGGGAGCGGCCCAGGATCTCTTCGATCGCCTCCGCCGTCAGTTCCCAGGGGTCCGCCCGGCTCGGCGCCCGCGCGTACTCGGCCCCGACTCGAACGACCCGATGCGCCCAGCGTCGGGAGTGGGCGACGGCGACGATCTTGCCGTCGACCGCGACGGTGAGGTTGCCGGTACCGAACATCTCGAGGAGGACGAGGATCCCACCGGCCGCGTCCCCGCGCGTGAACCCGACCTCGAGCGACCGTTCACCGGCGGGCTCCGTGACCCGGTCCAGGACGGCGCCCGTCAGGACCCGACGTAAATCCCGCGCGAACGGGGAGAGCTCCTCGGCGCGCTCCGAGCCGAAGGGGAGGATGGCCGTGTACCGGCCGGGCACGAGCAGGAGCTCGAGACGTCCCTCGCCCGGGACCCGCAGGGCGAGCGACCAGCCTCCGTCCGGCAGGTCGAAGGCCTTGTCGACGCGGGCGCGCGGGTGGGTACGGAGCTCCCGGACCACCGCGAGCGTGTCGAGGGCCGTGAATCGGTCCTTCGGTGTCGGCGTCCCCGGCATTCCTCCCCTCCGCCGCCCGGACCGGCCGACCCGCCGCCACCCATTAAGGGTGCGTCGTGCTGGGAGGGCCCGTGACGGAGCCGGGTCCACTAGCCGCCCAGTCCACACGGGAGTGGGCCCGTCGGGTCGCGGACCGGGAGGTTCGGCCTCACGCGGCCGAGATCGACCGCGACGACCGGATCCCGCCCGACCTCCTTCGAGCCCTGGCCCGCGAAGGATTCTTCCGCCTCGGTCTTCCGCCCGCGCTCGGCGGCCGCCCCGCGACCACAAGGGAACTCTCGGCCGTGCTCGAAGAGATGTCGGCGGCGAGCGCCGCGGTCGCCGTCACGATCGCAGTGCATCTCTCGGTCTGCGCGATGCCGATCGCCACGTGGGGAACGCCGGCCCAGCAGGAACAGTGGCTGCCGGCGCTCGCGCGCGGGGACCGCATCGGGGCGTTCGCGTTGACCGAACCGGGTGGGGGTTCCGACACCGCGGCGCTGCGCACACGGTACGAACGCACGCCCGACGGGTTCACGCTCACCGGTTCGAAGACCTTCATCTCGAACGCGGCGAACGCGGGGCTCGTCCTCGTGTTCGCCACCCACGACCCCGCACTCGGGTCGAGGGGGATCTCGGCCTTCCTCGTTCCGGGCCCGTTCCCGGGGTTTTCCGTGACCCAGCGGTTCGAGAAACTCGGCCTGAGGGGGAGCGAGACGACCGAGCTCCTCTTCGACGGGGCCCGCCTGCCGTTTGACGCCCTCCTCGGTGCCGAGGGGGGAGGTCTGCGGGTCGCCCTCGGCTCCCTCATGGGGGGCCGCGTCGGGATCGCGAGCTGCGCGCTTGGGGTCGCCCGCGCCGCTTTCGAGGAGATGCAGCGGACGGTCCGGGGCCACGACGAGGACTGGAAGCGGATCGCACTCGCCCGCGCCTTTGCCGACCTGTCGGCCGCCCGGGCCCTCGTGGACCGCGCCGCAGAGCGAAAGGACGCCGGCGTTCCCTACGAGGTCGAGGCCTCGGTCGCGAAACTGGTCGCCTCCCGGGCCGCGGTGTCGATCGCCTCGGCCGGGGTCGACGTCGCCGGACCGGACGGGGTCCGGGGGTCGGCCGCAGCCGGTCGGCTCCTCCGGGACGCGCGGGTCTTCCCCATCGTCGAAGGCACGAGTGAGATCCAGGAACTCCTCCTCGGCCGTCTGCTGGTCGAGGATGCCCCGTCGCAAAGGGCTTAGCGCGGACCTCCCTGCGGCGCCCGTGCCGCGTCGGACATCAGGGCCCCGGCCGCCCAAAACGACGCCGGTCCGCTCCGACCGGTCGGTGCCCCTCGGGGAGCTCCCGATCGACGACGACCTCCGGAGCGTCCTCGAACGCGACGGGATCTCCGCGCTATTCCCTCCGCAGGCGGCCGCGCTGGGTCCCGTGATGGCGGGAGAGAGCGTCCTGCTCGCCTGCCCGACGGCGAGCGGCAAGTCGCTCGTCGCCTACCTCGCCCTCTTGCGCGCCGTTCGGGCGCACCGGACCGGACTCTACTTGGTCCCGCTCCGTGCGCTCGCCCAGGAGAAGGCGGAGGAGCTCGCCCGCTTCGAGGAGCTCGGACTCAAGGTCGGGCTCTCGACCGGCGATTTCGACCTCTCGAACGAACAGCTGGACCGGCTCGACGTGCTGGTCGCGACGAGCGAGAAGGCGGACGGTCTCCTGCGCCGCGGAAGCCCGTGGCTCGACCGGCTCGGCGTGGTGGTCGTGGACGAGGTCCACCTCCTTCGGGACCCCGAGCGGGGACCGACCCTCGAGGTGAGCATCACCCGGCTGCGACGGTCGTATCCCGACCTCCAATTGGTCGCGCTCTCGGCCACGGTGGGCAACTCGCGCGAGGTGGCGGAGTGGCTCGACGCGCGCCACATCGCGAGCGATTTTAGGCCGGTGCCGTTGAAGCTCGGCGTCTACTCCGAGGGACGGATCCACTTCACGGACCTCTCCGACCGGGAGATCCCGCCGCCGGGAGAGGCCGTGCCCCGTCTCGTCCGAACCGTCGTGCAGGAGGGCGGGCAGGCGCTCGTCTTCGTCAACAGCCGCCGGGCGAGCGAGCAGGTCGCCGAAGCGCTCCTCCCGACCGTGCGGGCCCTCCTGACTCCCGAGGACCGCGTCCGGGCCCGCACCTGGTCGGGGGAACTCGCCACCGGCTCCGACGAGGAGACCGCGGGAATGCGCCGGCTCAGCGGGATGCTTCCTTCGGGGGTCGCCTTCCACAATGCCTCCCTCACGAGCTCGGAACGGCGGGTCGTGGAGCGAGCGTTCCTCGACCGGACGCTCAAGGTGCTCGTGGCGACGCCGACCCTCGCCGCCGGCATCAACCTCCCCGCCCGCCGGGTGATCGTGCGGGACACGACCCGCTACGACGACCGGCTCGGGATGCAAGCCCCGATCCCCGCCGGGGAGATCCACCAGATGCTCGGGCGGGCCGGACGGCCCCGGTTCGATGCCGCCGGGGAAGCGCTCCTGATCGCCCGGACGGACGACGCGATCGAGGGGCTCCTCGACGGGTACCTCTCCGCTCCCCCCGAGGATGTCGTGAGCCGCCTCGCCGCGGAGCCGGCCCTTCGGATGCACGTTCTCGCGCTCGTGGCCAGCGGCGCCGTGCACAACGAGGACGAGCTCACGGCCTTCTTCGCGGCGACGTTCTACGGGCGCACTCTCCCCCTCCTCGAGCTCGAGACCAAGGTCCGGAACGTCCGGCGCTTTCTCGAGGAGAACGAACTCCTCTACCCCGGAACGAACCTACGGGCGACCCGGTTCGGCGGCCTCACGAGCGAGCTGTATCTCGACCCGATGAGCGCCGTCGTCCTCCGCCAGGTCCTCGAACGGGCGCCGATCGGGGTCGGTGCCTTCGCCCTCCTCGCCGCGATCGCGGCGACGCCGAACCTCCCGCCGCTGTACCTCCGGCGGGGGGAGGAGGCCGACCTGCTCGGCCGATTCACGGAGGAGGCGGAGGAGCTCCTGGTCAAGACCGATGAACCCCCGATCCACCTCGACCTGGACGGGTTGCTAGCCTCTTTGAAGACAGCGACGATCCTCGAAGCCTGGATCGACGAGGTGCCGATCGTCGAGCTCACCGAGCGGTTTGGCCTCGGCGCGGGCGACCTCCGCAACAAGGTCGAGGACGCCGAGTGGCTTCTGTTCGCCGCCAGTCGGCTCGCGACCGTCTTCCAGCGACGACTGGGCCGGGCGATCGACGACCTCTCTTTGCGCGTCCGGTACGGAGCGCGCGAGGAGCTCCTCGACCTCGTGCGGCTCCGGGGCATCGGCCGGGTGCGGGCCCGCCTGCTGTATCGGGCGGGGTTCGCCGACCGGGAGGCGATCCGTCAGGCTCCCTTCGAGCGGGTGGCGAGTGCCCTGCATTCCCCGGTGCTGGCCCGTAGCGTGCTCAGTCAGCTGGGCCGGAAGGAGGACGCAGCGTCCCCGTCGGCATCTCCGACCGAAGAACCTCGTCCGTCCCGTCCCGCCGGCTCCCGCTCCACGGTGCGTCGTCTCGACGAGTTTCCGGACGACGGGCGGACGTAACCCACTCCTCGACCGGGGTCAGGACCCGGACGACGGAGCGGGTTCCCCCCACCCCGCCCGGGCGAATGTCCCGGCGCACGTAGCCGGCCCGCTCCAGACGAACGATGCGCCGCCAGAGGGTCGTCGCCGGGAGGGGACGGGCGCCCTGAGCTCGAGCAAGCTCGGCCTCACACCGTCGGACGTCCCCGACGCGCGCCTCGCGGTCCCGGGTCACGGCTTCGATCGCTCGCACCACGCGCGACTCTACTTCCACGAGGGACGGATGGATTCCCCACCGAACGAGGGGATCTCCCGCAAGCGAGGGCCCACCGATGAGCTCTCTCCGGAGTAGATCTAGCGCTCGCCGGGCACCCCCGCCGTCGGCGACCGTCTGCTCCACGATGCGGGCGACCAGCTCCTCACCGGGAGGTCGGCCGAGGGCGCGAGCCGCCCGGTCCCGGAGGAGGGTTGACAGACCCCGATCGCTGTACGGAGCGAGGGTGACCGGAGGCTCGAGGGCGACCCGCTCCCCCGCGGATGCGAGCACCGTGGCCCAGCCCTCGTGGGTGGCCGCAAGGATCGTCCAGGTCGGGGGGATTCCGAACTGACCCTCGGGAAGGAAACGGTCGGGGTCCGCCAGGCACCGAAGGATCGGACCGAGGTCGGGTCCTCCGATGTGCACGTCATCTACGACCAACACCGTGGCTCGACCCTCCCGCCGGAGCCGACGAAGAAAGCCCGCGAGGATTTCCGCCACGGAAAACCCCCGTCCGTCGAACCTTTCGTCGAGCTGTCGCAGGAGCGCCGCAGCAACGCCGTGCGTTCCTCGCAGGCCGGTGGTCCGCACGGGAAACACGCGGGGGTACGCGCCGTCCGCCTCCGAGCGGAGCCGGGCGACCACTTCCCAGGCAGTCCTTCGGGCGACCACGCTAGTCCCGTTGCCGGACGCTCCCACGATTCCCACGACCCAGGGAGGCGGGGACCGGGGGCGAGGGGGGTCGAGCCGGCGCACGGCCCCCGCCACCTCCCGTTCCCGGCCGAGAACGACCGGAGGCAACCAGTCTCGCGCGAGAACTTCGGGGTGGCACACCTCGAACATTGACAATGTATTGCTAAGATGTATAAGAATACTTATCAATCCCAAAATAGCCGGGTGAACGATGAACCCGGCACCCGATCGGGAAGCTTCGGGATCCGTGTCGCGGGAGGTGCGAGCACCCAGCCGGGCGTGGGGGAAATGGTCGGCCCCGCCTCGGATGCGGATTCGATTCCCTCGGGCGCCGGGAACGGGAGCGCGGTTGGTCTGCCGGCTCCTTAAATCCGCGGGAAGCTCGGACGGCTCCGGAGATTCCGATGGCGACCCGCGTGACGTTGATCCCGGGTGATGGGATCGGACCGGAGGTCACGCAGGCCGCTCGACTCGTCGCCGAGGCGACGGGGGTGTCCTTCGACTGGGAGGTCGTGGACGCGGGGGAGGCCGCGATCAAGGCGACCGGAACTCCCCTTCCGCCGGCGGTCCTCGATTCGGTCCGGAAGAACCGACTCGCGCTCAAAGGACCCATCACGACCCCGATCGGCGGGGGGTTCCGTTCCGTGAACGTCGCCTTGCGTCAGGAACTGGACCTGTTCGCCTCGGTCCGGCCGGCTCGGTCGATTGCCGGCGAGGGAACCCGGTTTCCCGAGACCGACCTGATCGTCGTTCGAGAGGCGACCGAGGGGCTCTATTCCGGGGTCGAGCACTGGGTCGATCGCGACCATTCGGCCGCGGAGACTGTCAACGTCATCACACGCAAGGCCAGCGACCGGATCTGCAAGTTCGGGTTCGACCTCGCGCGGCGCGAAAAACGCCACCACGTCACCGGCGTTCACAAGGCGAACATCATGAAGACCACCGGGGCGCTGTTCCAGACGGCGTTCCGGGAGATGGCGGCGAAGTACCCCGACCTTACGGCCGACGAGCGATTGATCGACAACATGTGCATGCAGCTCGTCAAGAAGCCGGAGGAGTACGACGTCATCATCACGACGAACCTGATGGGCGACATCCTCTCCGACCTCTGTGCGGGCCTCGCGGGCGGACTGGGCGTGGCCCCGGGCGCGCTCTTCGGGGACACCCTCGCGGTGTTCGAACCGGTCCACGGTTCCGCCCCCAAGTATGCGGGGCAGGACAAGGCGGACCCCGTCGCGGAGATACTCTGTCTCGAGCTCCTCCTCCGCCACATCGGCCAGCGCGAGGCCGCCGACCGCGTCTTCCGCGCCGTGTGGGAGACCATCGCGGAAAAGAAGGTCGTCACCTACGACCTCGCCCTGCCGGGGTACACCGCCCACCCGGTGCCCGTGTCGTCCTGCTCGGCGATGGCCAAGGAGATTGCGCGCAAGGTCCCTATCGTGGACCTGACGAAGCCCCTGCCGAAGCCGGTCGTCGCCCACGCGACCCCGGTCGACCCCGCGCTCATCACGTAAGGACCCCCGACCGGACGGCGACCGAACCGGCGAGGACCACTAATTTTAAACAGGCCCCGCTCCCCTCGAAAGAGTAGGACCCGTGTCGGGACCGCGCGCCGTCCGCATTCCACGTACCCATCCGGATCGTCCCGTCCGAATCCCGGCGGTACTGCCGGCGACCTCCAGCCGACGCCGGAACGGGGCGGGGACCCAGCGCGCCGTCCGTACGACCATCGTCTACGTTGCCGTGGTGCTGCTCCTGACGGCCATCCTCACGGCCCTCGACCTCTCCTCATCCGATGCGAGCCACCCCGGCGTGCAGGAGGGACTCGCTCTGTTCCTGGGCGTCGCGGTCCTCCTCATCGTCGGGAGCGCGATCTTTGCCCTCTCCCCGGCCCCGCGGTACGTGGACGTCACCGACACCACGGTCGTCGTGGTCGGGCGGTGGGGAACCCGCCGAACCTACGGGCCCCTGTCCGCCCTTTCCCCCCGTGTGCTGAAACATTTCCCGGATGGGATGCTTTCGAGCCGATCGGTCGACATGGTGGAGGTCGGGGACCCGCACG
This sequence comes from Thermoplasmata archaeon, assembly GCA_052326445.1. GTDB lineage: Archaea > Thermoplasmatota > Thermoplasmata > Lutacidiplasmatales > UBA184 > Lutacidiplasma. The sequence goes on along the minus strand of JBKQNC010000032.1, from coordinate 11,838 downwards.
GTCGTCGACGCGTCTATCAGGTCGAATCCGGACTCTTCGACCCGGAGTAGGCTCCGGGGCTCGGGCGAGTTATTCGAGAAGGTCTTCCAGTTCGCCGGCCACCAGGGTCAGGAGCTGGTCGAGGGCCCGGTTCTTGAGCTCGGTGATGTGGCCGGAGTCGGTCTCCATCCGGGCCATGAACTCGTCGCCGTCGCGGACGAAGGAGAGCGAGAGGAGGTGGCGCCGTCCGTCCGCGCGCCGGAGCTCCGGCACCGGAGGGGAAGCGGGTTCGGCGGGCGCTTTCGGCTTCGGGGCCGGCTTCTTGGCGGCGGCTTTGGGCGGAACGGCCTTCTTTCCTTTCGCCGGGGCCGGACGTCGGGCGGCGGGCTTCGGGGTCGGCCGGGCGGCCTTCTTCGCCGCCGGTTTCGAGGGCCGGGCCGCGGGTTTGGACGCACGAGAGGAAGCCATCGGAGAGCGCCTTGAAGCGGGCGCACCAAGCCCCCCTATTTAGAGTACGGCCGTGGCAGACCTTCCTCGGCCCGGGCGCGGGTGCAGCGGGACGATTTTTGACGGAGGGGCGTGTGGGGGGCTCGATGGCTCCGGTGTCCGACCCGCACTCTTCCCCGCGGGAAGGGTCTTCGGGAGCCCTCCTACCCCCCGTTCGGCCCGAGGTCGCCGTCCTGCTCCTCGGGGTCGCGCTCGTCCTCGTCTTCGTCGCACTCGAACCGTTCCTCTCGTACGCGCTCTTCGGGTCGGACACCGGCGAGTACTACACGCTCACCGCGGCCCTCCTCTCGACCGGCGCGATCCCCCACGGCGCGGCCTACGGCGGCTGGGGGAGCGCGTATCCGGACTTCCCCGGGATCTACCTCCTTGCGGGGGCCAGCGGGAGCGCGCTCGGGCTCAACGCCTTCACCGCGCTCACGGTCGTGATCCCGGTCGTGGCCGTCCTCTCGGTCTTCCCGCTGTTCCTCCTCTTCCGTCGGCTCTACCCCCACGACTCGGTGGCCCTGCTCGCCGCGGCGCTCGGCTCGGTCGTGATGCCGCGCCTGTTCTCGATCGCGCACCCGGCACCGCTCGCCCTCGGGGACTTCCTTGCGGTCGCCGCGCTCTGGATGTTCCTCGAGACCCGCCGCGACCTGCGGTGGTACCTACCGCTTTCCCTCACCGGGGGAGCGCTGATCGTGACCCACCATCTCTCGACCTACTTCTTTGTGATCGGGGCTTTGGGGGGGCTGCTCCTTCTCGAGCTCTGGCACCCCGGCCTCTGGAGCAAACGGTTCCCCACCCGCGAACTCGTCTTCCTGGGAGCCTTCATCACCGCGACCTTCGCCTTCTGGTTCTACGGGACCTACTCGTTCGTCGCGAAGGTGCTGTTGCCAGGCCTGGCCCAGAGCGCGTGGGTCGGGTTCGGCGCCCTTGAGATCGCTTCGGTCGCGGCCCTCGTGGTGGCCGGTTTCCTGATCCACGTCCGTCGCCGACGGCACGTCGCCCGCCGCTCCTGGGTGCGATTGCCGAGCGACACGAGCCTCCTCCGCGACGCCGCGATCCTCGCGATCGTGGTCTTCGCCGGGGTCGCCACCCTTCTGGTCGTTCCGCTGCCCGGAACAACGCAGAAGACGGCGGCGGCGGCCATCGTCTGGTTCGTTCCGGTCCTCGGCCTCGGGGTCCTGTGCGCCGGCGCGCGTCGTACCCTCACGACCTCCCGGCTCGGGCTCTTCTCGCTGACCTGGGCGGGCATCCTCGGACTTTCGGCCTTCGCGGCCCTCCTCGCGTCAGGACTCGGACCTTCGTTCCAGGGGTTCACCGCGGCGATCCCGGCATCGCGCCACGTGGAGTACATCCTGATCCCGGTCGGCCTCATCGCGGCGGTCGGGGCGGCCCGTCTCGTCTCCCGGCTCGACCGCTCGGTCGGTCGCCGGGCCGCGATCGCAGCGGCGCTCGGGATCGTCGTCCTGGTCGCCGCGAACGCCGCGATCGTCTACCCCCCGCAATCCTACCTCGGCGGGTTCGAAGAGGGACTGACCCACGGCGATGCCGCGCTGTGGATGTGGGTCGGGATCGCGGCGCCGCCGACCTGGACCGTCGCGACCGACCATCGGCTCTCGTCGATGATCTTCGGGTTCGACGGGAATCCAGCGACCTGGACCACGACGCCGATCCTGTTCACCGGTTCGGGGGGCCAGTCGGCGCTCGCCTACGCCGAGCTACGGAGCTCCGGAACGCCCTACGTCGACCGTCCGATCGACCTCGTCGCGGTCGACTCGGTCATGTACAACGGGGTGGCGCTCAACCCGTCCGACTCGGCGGCCCCCTTGAGTGGCGCGGCGATCCAGTGGCTCGGCGAGATGCCGTTCCTCCCGGTGTACGAGGACGGGTCGAACGTCGTCTACCTGGTCGTCGCCTCTTCCATTCCCACCGGGTAGGGCGCGAGCGTTCCGTCCTTCGCCCACAACAGGATCGGAACGCGTCCGTCGCGGGCCAACGCCCCGACGAGGCGCGCCGCCCACGCGAGCTTGACGCGCTTGCGCGTACGGATCGCGCGGTCGGGCTCGTCGACGCGCACGAAGTCGAAGCCCCAGAGCAGGATGCGCCGCGCTCCGACGTGCTCGGCCAAGAACACGGCGCGGTCCCCGTCCGTGAATCCCCCGACGTCGATGATCCCGGCCGTGGGACGTCCCGCCCACGAGCCGGCGAGCTCGCCCGGAAACTGGGGTACCCATTCCGCGACCGCGCCCTGGTTGTCCCCGTGGGCGTGGACCACGACGAGGCTGCCCCGCTGGTTCGCCGTCACTTCGGCCGGGATGGGCCCGTCGAGGTCGGTCACCACGACGTCGGGGACGAGGCCCGCCGTGAGGCACGTCGCGGTAGCGCCGTCGGCGGCGACGACCGCGAGGGGGTCGGCGCCTGCGGGACGCCGCCAGATGGGTGGGGGCCCGGCCCCGGGCGCGAGGCCGACGACGACGACCTCCCGACCAGTCAAGCGCTTGCCGATCCGTTCGAGCGGGCGGTCTCGCGCCGCGGCCGGCAGCACCCTCTCCAGGCCGGCGAGGGCCATCTCCTCCCGGTCGAACGGCAGCCCCAGCTGGACCCGAATGCGCTCATAGTACGGGGCCCAGCCGGAGTACTCCACGCCGCCGCAAACCCGGCCAACGCTTTATAATGGGCTCCCTGCTCCCGCCGGCGGGGAACTGCGTGACGCGACCACTCGCTCAAGAAATTCTGGCCCACCTGCCCGGAGAGACTCGACGGGGGCCCGAACCGCCTCCGCCCACGAACGACGATGCGGAGCTCGAGGCCGTTCTGGCGTCCCTCAAGACCAACATCAAGGTCGTCGGGTGCGGTGGCGGGGGCTGCAACACGATCAATCGGCTCGCCGAGGAAGGGCTCTCCGGCGCGGACATGATCGCGTGCAACACGGACGCCCAGCACCTCCTGGCGATCCACGCTCCCAAGAAGATCCTGCTCGGCCGGCGCCTGACCCGGGGACTCGGGGCCGGAGCGCTTCCCCAGGTCGGAGAGCAGGCCGCTCGCGAAGCCGAGGACGAGATCAAGAAGGCACTCGCGAACTCGGACATGGTCTTCATCACCCTCGGGCTCGGCGGAGGGACCGGCACCGGATCCGCATCCGTCGTCGCCCAATGCGCGAAGGACGCCAACGGCGGGAACCCGCTCACGATCGCCGTCTGCACGCTGCCGTTCGCCTCGGAGGGCCTCGTGCGCAACGAGAACGCGATGTGGGGGCTCGAAAAGCTCCGCACGACGATCGACACGGTCATCACGATCCCGAACGACCGGCTCCTCGAGCTCGTGCCCCGTCTCCCGATCCAGACCGCGTTCAAGGTCGCCGATTCGGTCCTCGCTCGTGCCATCCGTGGGATCACGGAGATCATCACCCGGCCGGGCCTCGTCAACCTCGACTTCAACGACCTCCGAACGATCATGAAGGGCGGCGGGGTCGCCTTGATCGGCATCGGGGAGTCCGAGAGCGAGAACCGGGCCGAGGACGCCGTGATGGAAGCGATCCACTCGCCCCTCCTCCGCGTCGACATCGCGGGGGCCACCGGCGCCCTCATCAACGTCACCGGCGGTCCGGACATGACCGTCAGCGAGGCACAGAAGGCCGCCGAGGTCGTGCAAAAGACGATCAGCCCGACCGCGCGCATCATCTGGGGCGCGGCGGTCGACCCGACGATGCAGAGCACGATCCGGGTGATGCTGGTGGTAACCGGAGTTAAATCCCCCCAGATTTTCGGGGGCTCGTCGGCGCCGTCGGGACCGGGCCGCAAGTCGGGCCCCGAATTGGACGTCGTCCACTAGGTCACCATGGCATTCCTGGACCGCGCACGCCGCGCCCAAGACGAGTTCGACGGGCGTCTCCGCACGTTCGGCCACGGCAAGTACGGCCGGATCCTCCGGATGGCCCGTCGGCCGACCTCCGAGGAGTACGTCAAGGTCCTCGAGGTCGCGTTCCTCGGCGCGATCCTGATCGGGTCCACCGGCTTCGTCCTGTACATCTTCTTCAACCAGATCGGACCCTGGCTCTGGACCGGCCTCTCGAGCCTGTAGACCCGAAAAGAACATGGCAGGCAGAGCGAACGAGGAAGAGATCGGTCTACTGTCCGGCACTCCGCCGGAGGCCGCCGCCAAGAAGCCCGCCGCGACCCCGGCGGCAGTGCCGGTCGCGCCGACCCCGCCGACCCCCGCCGTGGCCCCCAAGCACGACAGTCGAGCCTTCCTCTCCCTCCAAGCGGCCGACGACACCGTCCGGAACGTCACCGCGGGTCTCATCACGACGCTCTCCGCCGTCCTCACGAGCCGACTTCCCGGACCGGCCGTGGCCAAGCTCACGATCGAGATCGGCTACACCTCGGCCTACCCGGACGAGGGCGCCGAGTGGCCCGTGCGCTGGGCCCCCCCCGGAAAGCGCCAGCTCTCCGAACTGTTCCCCCGCAAGGAGAGCCATTCCATCACGCTCCAACCGAACCAGGGCGTCCCGCTCTCGTTCGAGGTCACGGCTCCCGTGGGGGTCCGCTACGGCGATCGCGTCGAAGTCCGGCTCGCCGCCGAGCTCGACGACGGGAACCCCGTGCAGCTCACGCTCGCCTGCGTCGCGAGGCAGGCCGTGCTCGCGATCAAGACCTCGCGGGGCTACGAACGCGAGGTCGCCGACACGCTCCTCGCCCGGACCGAGGAGAAGCCGGACGTAGTGTTCGCGCTGCTCGTGCCGAGTTCCCTCCGCGGGTACGTCTTCGCGGAAGGGATGAGCTTCGAGGCGGTCCGCGAGATGCTCAAGGGGATCCGCAAGGCGCGGGGCCTCGTGGAGGGCGAGACCACGCTGAAGGAGGTCGAGCCGCTCCTCGTACCGAAGATCACGGTCGAAGGGTTCGTCGAGGGCGCGATCGTGGAGCTCATCTCGGGGCCCTTCAAGGGCGAGAAGGCCCGCGTCAAGAAGATCGACCAGGCCAAGGAAGAGATCACGGTCGAACTGATCGAAGCGGTCGTGCCGATCCCGGTCACGGTCCGGGGCGACCACGTCCGCATGCTGGAACGGGGAGGGTCGAAGGGTGGCAGTTGAAGTAAGCGTCCTGGTCGAAGGCGGAAAGGCGGCAGCCGGCGCGACGCTGGGCTCGGCGCTCGGTCCGCTCGGAGTCAACGTCGGTCAGGTCGTCACGAAGATCAACGAGGAAACGAAGCAGTTCGCCGGCATGCGCGTGCCGGTGATCATCCGGGTCGACCCGAACACGCGCGCGTTCACGCTCGTCGTCGGACGGCCCCCCGTCGCGGCGCTCCTCCTCAAGGAGGCCAAGAAGGAGAAGGGCTCGGGCAAACCGAAGACCGAGACGATCGGCGACGTTTCCCTTGCCGCGGTCAAGCGGATCGCGGAAGCGAAGGGCGATGACCTCGAGGGCCGCACGGACGAGGAGCGGGCCAACCAGGTGATCGGCTCGTGCGTCTCGCTCGGCATCACGGTCGACGGCCAGGACCCGCGGACCCTGCTGAAGGCGCGGATCGCGGCCCGGGGCGCTCGATGATGGGCACGCCGGGCGGTCCCCCGCCCGACCTCGCCAACGCCGAGATCGTCGATTACAGCGTCCTCGAGGGCGACGGACGGGTCCGCCTGAAGCTGAAGGACGGCTCGATCGTGGAAATCCGCCTCGAGATCATGAACATCTTGCGCGCGGGGAACGACCCGAACACAGGCCTTCCCGCCTACATCGTCCAGTCCGCCCCGCTCGTTCGCCTGGTGGAGTGCCCGAAGGAACTCCGGAAGGCGCCGGTCCGCGCGGGTGGTCAACGCGACCCGAAGGCCATCACCGGCTTCGGCTAGGGCGAGCCCGGCGAGACGCCCATCGCCCCGAACGTTCCGACCGGGTCCGGCCAGCCGTACAGGCTCTCTTCGAGCTCCTCTCCGCCCACGGTCACGTGGGTGACCCCGATCGAGTATGCCCCCAGGTGTTCGTAGAAGTGGCGGGCCGGATTGGCGGTGAGGACCCGGACCAGCACCCGCTCGAACCCGGCGCGCACGAGTTCGCGCACGAGGCGACGCACGAGCTCCCTCCCGATCCCGCGGTGCTGGTGCTCGGGGAGGAGGTAGAGCGAGATCAGCTCCCCGTCGTACCCGTAGCTCGGTTTGCGCGCGGCCCCGCCGACGATGAACCCCACGACCCCGACCGGGGCGACCTCCGCCACGAACACCGGTTCCTGGGGGAAGTTCGTCAGACGGTCGCGCCATCGAGCTTCGCGTTCGACCAGCTGGGCGGGAAGTGAGTCGAGCCACTCCTGGGGGTCGATCCCCCGGTAGGTGAGCATGAGCGTGCGTACGTGGACATCCGCTAAGCGTCCCGCGTCCGTGGGAACGGCGGGTCGGTAGATCACGAGCGGGGGTCCGGGCTCCGGGTCCATCGAGGTCCTCCCCGAACGAAGCCCCCGGGATAAAACCCACCGGACGGAACCCGCTCGAGGACGTACGTGACGGGGGGCGCCCCGAAACCTCTTAATCGCGCGGCCGGCTGGCGCGTCCGTGGTCGACCTCCAGGAGACCCCCGCGACCCCTCCGGAGACCCCGGGTGGCGACGAACGGTTCGGCTACTTCCTCGCCGGGGCCATCCTGATCGCGATGGGATGGGTGTTCGGCGTGATCGTCAACGTCCTGCTCCACTGGGTGGCCCGGACCTCCCCGGCGACGCTCTTCGGAGTCCACATCGGCCCGAACTTCGGCGAATACGCCTGGGCGGTGTTCGGCTTCGGCCTCGTGACCGGAGCGGTGGGCGTCGTCCTGCTCGGCGTGGGACGGGCGACCCCGGGGGGACCGCTCGTGCTCCCCGGTGCCGAGTACTGACTAGACCCGTCCGGGGGCCCCGGGAGGCCGCGAGATGCGGCGGGAGGGAGGGGCGCGCGCCTCGACCGGGTTCTTCGTGTGGCGCTGGCTCGTCACGCAATCGGAACACATGCGCTCGTCGGCGTCGAGACAGCCCCGGCAGAACGTCCGTCCGCAGACCGTACAACCCAGGGTGGCGGGAATCCCGCACCGTGCGCACTGACCGACGAACATGGCGAGTCTCTCCCGGAGAGACGGGTCAGTCGAGAACTCCGCTCGCTTTAAGGCCTTCCACGAAGCCCGCGGCGTAGGGCTGCCGGGTAACGTACCGGGCCGCTGCCCGGGCCCGGGCGCTCCCCGACGGGAAGCTGACGCCAAAGCCGGCCGCGCGGAGCATCTCGACGTCGTTGTCGCCGTCCCCCAGGACGACCGCGCCCCCCCAACCGAAGCCGAGCGACGCGAAGGCCCGCTCCAAGGCCGGGTGTTTGCCCGCGCCGGTTTCCATGAGATGGATCGCATAGCCGGTCGACTCGACATGGACCGGACGGCCGACGAGCGCCCGCCGGATCCGCGCGACCGAGACGTTGGATTCGAGAGCCACCTCGCTCTCGCGCCATCGGTCGGTGAACAGGCGTCGGACCGGGAGCCCGGCCCGTACAAGGATGCGATAGGCGGACCGCGCGACCGCCGGATTGGCGAGGCGCTCGACCCGGTTCTCCCCGTCCCGGCCGCCGCTCCAGAGCAGGCCTCCGTTCTCGGCGACGATCGGTCCGGAAAGCCCGAGCGACCGGTGAAGCGCGAGCGCGATCGGAAGCACGTTGCCCGTCGCGAGCACGACCGGGATCCCTCGGTCCTCGAGCGACCGGATCGCCGCGACCGCGCCCGGGTCTAACCGACGGGATGCGTCCGTAAGGGTGCCATCCACGTCCGTGACGACCACCCGGAACTTGGGTCCCCCACGGCGGGGAGTCCGTGGACGCGCGGAGGCACCCATCGAACGTCCTACGGAGGGGGACTCGGGGGCTCGCCCTTGAGGCGGGCGATCGCGCGCCGGAGCGACTCAGCGACCTCGCGCCCGTCACGCTTGCCCCGGACCTCGCGCATCACGTCTCCCATCAGGGGAGAGAGCGCGGCGTCCCCCCGCTCCTGGATGAGGAGAGCGTTGGCCCGCACGATCCGGTCGACGATTCCGTCGAGGTCCTCGGCGGGCGGGGAGGAAAAACCGGCGCGGTCGACAGCCGCGTCGACCGAAGGAGCTCCGGCCGCCAAGGTGGCGAGCACGGTCGGGATCCCCTCTTTGGAGAACCGACCGCTCGCTGCGCCCGCGAGCACCGCGTCGAGCGTGTCGAGGGCGAACGGAGGCGCCTCGGGATGTTCCGCCTCCACGGCCGGGATCTCCTGGGTCAGGAGGCGGGCGACCGGGCCCGCCGCATGACCGCGGTGCACGAGAGCCTCGAACTCCTCGAGCGCCTCCGTGCCGGTCAGTTGCCGCACGATCTCCATCGGGAGCCCATACTGCCGTGCGAGCCGCTCCCGCCGGACGGACGGACGTTCGGGAAGGTCCCCACCGAGCCGGGAAAGGAGTTCGGCAGGTACCTCTACCGGTGGGACGTCCGTCTCCGGATACATCCGGTCCCGGCCGGGCAGGGGGCGAGAGTACCGGGTGCGACCGTCGGGAAGCGGGTCCCGCGTCTCCTCGGGGATTCCCTCGATGGCGGCGCGGGCCCGCACTGCCACCCGCTCCAGCGCCATGGAGGCCTTCTCGCGCGAAGGGGCGGCCATCAGGACGAAAGCGTCGAGTTCCCCGAGCCTCAATGCCCGGCGGACCTCCCGCAGCAAGGGTTCGTCGATCCCGTGACCCGGTAGTTCGTCGGAGTGCAGAAGCCCTCCCAGCCCCACCGAGCGTGCGTAACTCGCGAGCTCCCGTCCGAGACGCTCTTCCGTACCGGCCGGCGAGGCAAGGAGTCCCTGGAATCCCCGCAGCACGAGGGCGAAAGCGACTCCACGGGTACGGCGAATCTCGGCCATCGGCCCGTATTGGGTTTCCCGGAACAGCTCGGTGACCTCCCGCGGCGGACCCTCCGGGACCGAGGCTCCCCGTCGGACGAGTTCGTCCCGAACACCGAGCAGGACCCGCTGCCGGTCGACCTCCTGGTCCACGTAGTCCTGGATCTTGCGAAGCTCCTGGACCCCCTTGATCTCGATCCGTCGGCCGCCCTCGGTCGAGACGTTGACGTCCTCGCGGATCGTGCCGATCCCGCGGCGGACGCGCCCCGACGCACGCAACAGCGAGCCGATCTCCTCGGCCACCTCTCTCGCCTCGACCCCGGTCGTGATGTCGGGACCGGTCGCGACCTCGATGAGCGGGATCCCGAGCCGGTCGAGCCGGTAGGTAACGCCCTCGGAAGATTCGCCGATGCGACGGGCGGCGTCCTCCTCGAGGCAGATCGTGTCGATACGGTGGGTGCGACCACGCACCTCGACGTGGCCGCCGGTCGCGATGAGGGCGGTCCGTTGGAATCCCGAAGTGGTCGACCCATCGACCACGATCTTGCGCATGACTTCGACCTCATCGACCGGATGGGCCTCGACAAGGAGGGCGAACAGGAGGGCGGCTTCGAGGGCGGCCGGGTCGAGCGGGTGGGGTGGCTCCTCGTCCATCTCGACGTGGCAGCTCGGCGGCACGATCTCGTACCGGTAGACGAACCCGCGCGACGCCTGCAACGCCGCGGCCGCATCCACGGTGCGATTCTCCCCACCGGCGGCCCGCAGTGACCGCACGAAGGTCCCGGTGACCTCCTCGGAAAGTTCCGTCGGACAGGCGCAGAATAGTTTGCCAGTCGCGAGCTGCTGGTGGACCTCGAGGCCCGCCTTCATCCCGTCCCCCCTCCGGTGTGGCGGGACAGGAACTCTCCCGCGCGGGGCGTCCTCAACAGCTCGGACACTCCCTCCGGAGTATCGGCATGGCCGAGGGCCCAGAGCATCTTCGTGTAGGCGGTCTCGGGCAGCAGGTCGTCCAGGTAGAGGACCCCGGACTGCAACAGCTCCCGGCCCGTCGCGTACACGTAGGGGTCGGCCCGGCCCCCGAGGCATTGCGTCGTCATCGCGACGACCTTTCCCGCCCCGGTCGCCGCCCGGATCCATTCGAGATGGTCGGCCCCGACATGGCCGAGCCCGGTCCCCGCCAGCACGACCCCACGGAGCTCCCGAACCAGGAGCTGCGCGTGCGAGGGGTGCAGCCCCGGATAGAACCAGACCAGGGCGGCCCTCGGGTCGAGGGGCCCGTCGAGGCGCGCGGGGCCGGCGGTCGGAGGGCGAGCGAAATCGGCGACCGTCACGTGGCCGCCTTCGACCTTCCCGAGGAGCGGCCCGTTACGGCTCTCGAACGCATCGCGTCGACTGGAGTGCATCTTGCGGACCCAGTTTCCCCGATGGATCGCGAAGCTCGTGTCTGAAGAGCCCGCGTGCATCACGGCGACGACCTCGCCGAGGGCCGCCTCGCGGGCGACCTGAACGGCCGCTTGAAGGTTGGAGGGACCGTCGGACGAGGGTCGGTCGGGCGACCGCTGCGCGCCGACGAGCGCCACGGGGCCCGGCAGGTCGACCAGAAGGAAGCTCAGTGCGGCGGCGGTGTAGGCGAGGGTGTCCGTCCCGTGAGCGATGACCACGCCGACCGCTCCGTCGTGGAAGGCGCTGACCACCTTCTCGCCGAGAACGACCCAATCCTCCGGACGAAGGTCCTCGCTCAGGTGGTCGAACACCGGGCGAATACGGACCGGACCGTATCGTTCGAGCTCCGGATAGAAGGCCAGGATCTCGTCCTCCCCCTTCACCGGGCGAACTCCTCCCGTCTCGTAGTCGACTCGAGAAGCGATCGTTCCCCCCGTCGTCAGCAACGCCACCCACGGCTCACTGGGGGAACTCTTCCGACGGGCCGGCGCGGCACTCGCCGCTCGTGCGTCGTGAGCCACCTCGGGCAACAGATGGTATCGGGCCGTAGGGTCGATGCGCAACCCGACGTTGTAGCCGTTCGCCAGTTTCAATTGCAGGATCCGGTCCGCGGTGAAGCCGTGATTCGGAACGACCGTCCCCACATAGGTGCGGCCGTGTCCGTCGTCGAGTTCGATGCGCCGGCCCATGGGCAGAAGGCGCAACTCGGGCCACGGGTCCTTCCCCTTCTCATCCCCCATCGAGCGGATCCGGGTGCCGGATGGTCCGGGGAGCTTGACGCGCTATAAAGTGTGGCGCGCCCACCGCCGAGCGCTTCCCCGGGCTTTTATAGCCGACCCCGCTCGGCGCGGCCGGGACATCGTCCCGACCGATTGCCCGTGTGGGGTAGCTACGGGCCGGGGTCTTCCCCCGACCTGCTGCATTGGATTATCCTAGAGGCCTGCGGAGCCTCAGACCTGGGTTCGAATCCCAGCACGGGCGTCCCAAACAAATCAGCCTCGGGGCAGATGAGACTATCGTAGGGGTCAAGTCAGGGTACCGCCACCTCGCCCGCATCAGGGGTCGGGAAGGGAAACTTTAACGCCATA
>JBKQNC010000031.1:0-4279 GCA_052326445.1 Thermoplasmata archaeon | reverse complement strand
TAACCCGGGCGCCTCCACTTCCGTCCTGAACCGCAAAGTTCTTGCAAAGCCTTGAAAAGCGAACCCGGGTGTGATAGGTCCGATGCAGAGCGCACCCGGCACACCGGAGGACACCGGTTTGTGGATGTGGATTGCCGTCACCACGGTAGTGGTAGTGGCGCTGTTCGGGCTGGCCCTCGTCATCATATTGGGAATCAACACCCCGGGCTAGCCAAGGCGGGCTGCTCAGTCGCTTGGTGCAATGCTCTTTGCACCCACTCCCGGATTCCTCTGGTTCAAGCCAGTTATAGGGCTGCGCCCCGGTAAGGGAGAAAATGCAATCTCTGATTCAGAGCCCAACGCTCCGCAAGATTCGACCTGATGATTCTCGTGCGCTACCGCAGTTCTGGACGCAGAGGCTGGCTGAGGGCACTCCGCTCATCGAGACACTTCCCGAAGATCCGACACATTGCCTCGTCACTTTCCTTTGGCGTTCGCCGCGCGCTTGCCATGTTGAAATCTCCTCCGTCCTCAGCTTGGACAAGCCGGAAACGAGCTACCTCGTCCGACTCCCAGGGACGGACATTTGGTACCGTTCCTATCTGACCCGCTCGGACATCCGAACGGTCTACTTTTTCACGACCAGCCCGCGCCCTGAAGCGAATGCTCCCGCCAAACAATGGGGCGAGTACTTTCGCACCCTAGGCCCTGACCCCCTAAACCCTTGGCAGTTCCAGTACCCTGCCGACCCGGATGATCCGGAGGATCGCGCCGGAGCCGGGTCGGTCGTGAGCTTGCCGAACGCACCTGCATTCCCGAAGCGCTCACCAGTCTCGGCAGGGGTCCCGGCCAATGTAGAGATGCATCGACTCCGGAGCCGGTTCCTCGGGAATGAACGTCGCGTATGGCTGTACCGACCTCCGGCCAGATCCCGCCCAAGCTCGAAGCCGCCGGGTCTGCTGGTCGTGCTGGACGGCCTCGCGTACCTGGACCTTGTACCGACTCCCCAAATCCTTGACGAACTTCAGAGGCGGGGACGTCTTGGGCCAACCTACGCGGTGTTTGTCGACAGTGTTTCCGTAGCTCTTCGCTCCAAAGAACTGCCGTGCAACCCGGCCTTTGCCCGATTCCTTACGCGAGAAGTGTTGCCGTGGGCCGAGAAGCAATTGGGAGACCGATTCCCGGCGGGCCGGACGACGGTCGCCGGTTCCAGTTTAGGGGGCTTAGCCGCCGCCTACGTGGCGTGGCGCAATCCAGAGCGGTACGGCAACGTCCTCTCCCAATCCGGTACTTTCTCCTGGCCGTATGACGAAGGCCCAGAACCAGGTTGGTTGGTCCGGAGATTTGCTGAGGAGCGGCGCCGGCCCCTTCGGTTCTACCTCGAAGCAGGCCTGCTCGAAACCGGGCATGGGAACTACCCCAGTATCCTCGAGTCGAACCGAAACTTCAGGAACGTACTCCGCGCCAAGGGCAACCCCGTCTTGCACTCGGAGTACCCCGGGGGTCACGACTACCTATGGTGGGGAGACACCCTGGGGCCGGCCCTTGTGGCGTTGACACGCCACTCTGGAAAGAATTAAGCTCGGGCGGTTAGACGGCGTGGGTGCAATGCGCCTTGCAACCACACTTCCTTTGACTGGAGGGAACCCGAGAACTCGGCCTCGGGGAAAGATGAGAGGGTCACCGCCCTTCCGCCGTGCAGGTAAATAGTGGGACGTCCACCTCGGCTAGGACGGAGACAATGGCTAGCGCAGCCGGGTCCAGTCGCCTGTTCGTTGGCCGGACGGACGCGATGGGGGCCCTCAACCACCGGTTTGCGGACCTTCGGGCGGGAAAGGGTGGGGTCACTCTCCTCTTGGGCGAAACGGGGGTCGGCAAGTCCACCTTGGTTGACGCCCTCGTCAACGACATCCGCGCCCACGAGGTTCGCGTGCTGATCGGACGCGCCCTCGCGGTAGACGACCCCCCCCGTTCGACCTCATCCAGTCGGCGTTCGATAGTATGGCCGACGACCCGACCATGAAGTCGCACACCGGTCCACCCGTCGGGATCGATGAATCTCTGATCGACCTCGCTCCGCGGCTGCGACGCCCCGCCTCATCCACCCCGATAGGCGCCGGAGGACGGCTGCTTGAAGCCGTCGGAGTCACCGGCGAGCGGGTCAAGAATTCGCGGGACCGCGTCCTGCGAGGGATCGCGGATCAGTTTCTCGAATTCACGCGTCACGGTCCAACGGTCCTCATTCTTGACGAACTCCACCGCGCGGACGAGCAGTCGCTTGAGGCCGTCGAGTTCCTGGCCAACCAATTGCAGGACCGGACCCTATGGATCCTCGCGACCAGCCGACCGTTCAACGCCCTTTCAGAGTTGGGGCGGGTGCGCCTCACCCGGTTCGAGATGGGGACCCATGCTCAACAGATCGTCCTCTACCCCTTTTCACCGGTCGAGGTCGCCAAATTCCTGCGTGTAACCCAACCGGCGCGGGAGTTCTCTGCCGAAGAGGTCACGCGACGCCATGCCGAAACGGGCGGGAATCCCCTTCTTCTCGAACAGCTCGCCCGGCGTATCTCGTCGGGCGGTCGGGTCCCCAAGCGGGGGGGCGGTCCTTCGACTCCCCTCGATGAGGAAGCGCAGCGGACGCTCGACGCCGCCGCGGCGCTCGGGCCGGAATTCACCTTCGACCTCCTCCGGTTCGCCAACGGCGCCGACGGGGACCGTCTGAAGAAAGTAGTCGATAGCCTGGTCGATGCGGGACTTCTCTTCGAACGGCCGAGCCATCTACTGGAGTTCCCAGAGGACCGCCTCCGGGAAGAGGCCTATCAGCACCTCTCCGAAAGCAAGCGACGCGTCCTCCACCAGCGTGCCGGAGAAAGCCGGGAGGCGGTGGAGAGCGAGGGGTCGACCCGGATATTCGGATTGGCGCGTGACTTCTATCTCGGCAAGGTCGACAAGAGGTCAATCAAGTACAACCTTGTCGCCGCCGAGATTGCCGAACGCTCCATGGCTCCCGACATCGCGCGGGATTTTCTCGCCCGTGCACTCGAAAGCCACCGCGACCTCGACCCGGAGGACCGGGAGGGAGATTCGGACATCCAACTCGACCTCGGGCGGATCACGTACGAACTCGGAAGGCTCCAGGAGGCGGAAGGCATCTTTCGCAACTTCCTTGAAGCGTCCAGAGATGACCGGAGTGTTTCTCCGGGGATCCGGGCCTCCTTCGAAATCTACCTCGCCCGGGTTCTGACCGCCCGAGGCGACCTCGTCTCGTCATCCCAACTTGCGGAGAAGGTCCTTTCCTCTTCGGGACTCGATGACCAACCGCTGGTCCTCATCGGAGCGCACGCCCACCTCGCCCTCGCACTCTACTATGACGGGCACTATATCGAAGCGCTTGCCCATCAAACGGAAGTGATCCGGCTTGCACGGGAGGCACGAAATGAGGCAGCGCTCGCCCAAGCCCATCTCTGGCATGCCGGCTGCCTAGCGATGTTGGGGCAAGCGGAGCCGGCGCTGACCGAGGCCCGGGAAGTAGCTGCTGCATTCGATCGGTTGGGGTCGGTCGGCAAATCCGCCGAAGGCCACCTCTTCCTCGGGAACATGCTGGCCGACAACCGGTCCACCCCTCTCATTCGACAGGAGGCTACTACGGAGCTCGAGAAGGCGATCCGACTAGGTGAAAGGGCACAGGACCCCCGGCGCGTGGGCTGGGCCTATTACCACCTCGCGGAGCTGCTACGCACGGAGAAACGGCTCGACGAAGCCCTGAGCGACGCGCAACGGGCCCATGACACTCTCGGCCGCATTGGGGACCGGGCCGGTCAAGCCCTTTCCCTAAAGGTTCGCGGACAGATCGCCATGGACCGGGGCGCCTACAACCTCGCGGAACCCGATCTTGTCGAGGCCCAGCGAATGCTTCACGGGCTGAATCAAACCCTCAACGATATCGATGTGCTCCTTCGGCTGGCCCAACTCCTCGCGGCCCGAGGGGACCGCAACGGTGCACTCCATCACATCGCGGAACTGAAGCGCCTGAACCTGACGACCGTTCGACCGGACCTCGTAGCGGAATTTGAACAGTTGAAACTCGCGCTCGATACAAAGTAGGACTGCAGGTTCGTAGGTGCAATACCAGTTGCCGCTACCCCCCTCGAACGACTAAGTGGACGACTGGGAGTTTCATTTACCCACGAACCTTCCGGAAACCCTGGTGGCGTCACCTGCGATTCAAGTTCCTGAGCGGCTCACGTCGACAACGGTTCGCGACTCTCGCCCTCGGGGCAGCCGTGTTCGCCATGGTCGT
>JBKQNC010000030.1:0-62980 GCA_052326445.1 Thermoplasmata archaeon | reverse complement strand
CTGAACGTCACGAGCCGGGTGAAGGAGGGCCTGAAACGGCTGAAGCTCCCCGAACTCCTCAAGGAATCCCCGGTGACCCCGGGGTCACCACCGATGTAGGGAGTAGGTGGTCCCGCTGTTCAGGTTGGAACAATCCCCCGCCCCCCGGGAGGGGAAAGGACCCCAGCTCCTCACCTCGACTCCGTCGGAGCCTCGGAGGCCCCCATCGTGACCCCTCCGTCGAAGGGGGCAACGGAGTCCGGCGGTCCGTCGAGCCTTTGCGGCCGCGGTTCGTCTTTGGGTCCATACAGGATTCCGCCAAGCTCCTGGCGCCGTACCGGTTCGCATCACTCGAGGATTGGGCCCTGACGGTAGTACTCACCCCTGCCGCGAGTGTTCCGAGGGTCATGATCAAGGTCACGAGAGCCGGACCCGAAGGTAGTACGCGCTAAGTCGGCGCGAGTAAGAAGGTTGATTAGCCCTAACCGACCATCAACACGAACATGAACTCGGCTCGGCACTGGCGACGGCGACGCCTTCGGGCGGTGTCCGAGATCATTGCGACGATCCTGCTGCTGGCCATCACCATCGTTGCGGGGACCATCCTCTGGACGTTCCACGTGTACACTCCGCCACCGCCTCCCACCGTCGCGTTCGACATCCCGGGCGGAGGCAGCAACCCGGTCTGGGGGGACCCCACCGACTGCCAGCCGCTCGGCAGCTGGACCTACCCGTTGGCTGCGTCCCTCGACAATCAGTGGGGTCAGGCGTGGTGGAACGAATGTGAGTACTTCAGCGAGGATGAGTACCCCACGCCCGGAAACTTCTCCTCGTTGAACACGACCCAGATCATCTTCACCCAGATCAGCAACAATCACATGGCCCTCTCCGACCTGAATTTCACCTTCGTCTGCAACGGTAACTACGCCCCCGCCCCCTACACCACCACCACGACCACGGTGTTGCTGACAGGGACCTTGAGCCAGATGACCTGGTTCCCAGGACTGTCGGGCGAGGCTCCGGCGGGGCCGTACCTCGGCTATTGCGGAGGGTTCGACATGGGGGCCGAAGCCGGAGTCGCCTACGGATCCCTATTCACGCGCCTCGGGATCTTCGACCCCCTCTCCAATGCCACCAACTATTTGGTCAACGGCGATGCGTTCATTGTGTACATCCACAACGGAGGATACCCGCTCGATTACGCCTGCATCGAGGCCTCCGGCCACTACGCCCAACCGTGGGCGAACGACAACGCCATCTGTCCTTCCTCCGGCACGTATCCGAACGGGATCACCGGCGGGCCCCTCCTGGACGTGGACGACTATCACGGGGCCCCTCCGTGGTGCTTTGAAGACCCCCTCGCCTGCACAATCGATATCTCGTACACGGGCGCGCCCAACACCCTCCTGTTGTCCATCCCAGTCTACGACCTCACGCCCCCGACCTGAAGCTCCTGGGGCAGGATTCATGAAGTCCGGCCCAAGCTTATACTCGAATTCCCTCTTCTCGGTCGCGGTGCGCCGAGGACCGCCGCGGAGGAGCTGACCCTGCAGATTCCCAAACAGCGACAACTGGTCTGGGCGGCCCTGTACATGGTCGCCTTGGGATTCCTCGTGGTGGTGCTCGTTCTGGTGGGGATCGGCTATCTTCGGCTCCCGAGCTCCTTCCCCCCTGATATCACCGTTACCTCGGTCCATTGGACGATCGAGCAGGGAACGATCGCCACCGGGCAGGGGTGGTTTGGGGGGAGCGAATTCAACTACACACCGGCCACCGGATGGGTGCCCCTCACTATCCCCGCCGGGTCCTCCTTTCCGCTGGCGTGGTCGATCGTGAACTTCGACAAAGTCAACCACACGATCTACAGCGTGGTCGTGAGTTCCCCGTTTTCGCTGGTCGGAACCCGGTACCCTCTCCCGATGACGGTCGTGATCGGGGATGACAGCAAACCGCTCGGTCTGACCATTGGCGCGCCCAGTTCGGAGAGCGGCCCGTTCTCCCTGAGCGTCACGGTCAACGCGCTGGCCTAATCGGCCTCCCCCCTTACTGATTGGTACGCGGTTCGATTTGGGCCGAAGCTATCGAGGCCGGGGGGGTCGAGGGGGTTCCCTCTGATCGAGCAGCGAAGAAAAAGAGTTCCTGGGGGGAACCTTCGAGTTCGGGAGATTTAGGGGCCGTGTGGTCGCCGACTCTGCCTCGGCCATCTCCCGTGCCCTCCGAAGATCCGAGAGGAGGGAAGGAGGAAGAGGCCGCTCGGGCCTGCTCGAACTCAAGGTTCGGGACAAAAGGTATCAAACAACAGCAAAAACTCGGTTGGTGGCGGGTTTCCCGCCACCTTCCTAGGAAAGGGTTGAGCCGGTCGAAATCCCGTACTGCTCTACGGCAGGGCGACCGAGGTCGTACCCGAGTACGAGCCGGTACCAAGCGTCACGAGCGTGAGGCCCTGGCCGGTGGTCGCCGTCGTGGTGCCCATGTCGATCACGATCGTGTAGAGGTTCGAGAGCGGGCTCGCCGAGGTGATCGGGCTGACCGCCGTGCAGGTCGTGGTCATGGCCATCGCTCCGATCGGCGTCGCTTCCCAGCACACTGCGGTGCCAGAGATGGGCATGACGGAGTAGCCACCGACCGCCCCGTTCACGAGAATCCCGCCCGCGGGTGTCTTGACTTCAAACAGGACGCTGCCCATCGTAACCGTGGAGCTCTCCACCGTCAGGGTGTAGATCCAGTGGTTGGTTACGCAGTTCGTGGTGGCGGTTACCGCGGCATCGGTCAGGGCGCACGTCGAACCGACCGCGGCACCGGCCGTAAACGCCGATCCGATCGGGGTGTTACCCGGTCCGTGGGTAAGTCCCGAGATCAGCACATACAGCACGGCCGCAAGGACCACCGTGATTGCGACCAGCAAGATTGTCGCAATAATCGGCGATACCGCGCGCTTTCGCGCCTTTCTCCAGCTCCGGTTGCTCTTTTTCCAGACGTTCATTCGCTTGTTCCTCCGAGGGTCCGAAGACCCGCGAAGACCCCTACTGCAAACATGTAGTATTTGAATGGAGGGGGTCTCTGAAACGACAAAAGACGATATCAATATCGTTAAATGACGTAATACGCACGAATGCGCATAATGACACATCGTCGCACGTCAAGGGGCCGAGCCGGGAAAACTCGAGCTCGGTACACTGGAGGGGCCGGAAAGTGGTTATTCGTCGTGCCGAAATTGGTTCTGGCACCCCCCCAGCCTGGTTCGAGCCGCGAGGGTTCGGTCGCGAACCGAGCCGGATCCAGTTTCTGGCGGGAGGTTATACACGGGTCGATCGGGACCCCGGCTGCGTTCGACATCCAATATGACTTGTTCGACACCTCAGAGAAATGCCATTCACCGCGTTCCGAGATTCGCTGACAAAGAGAGTTACGTTTGTTTAAGTAGGAGAAGTTAGCTTGGCCCATACTGGCTGTGTTCGACAACGCTCCGGACCGGGAACCTGCGCGCCCTCGTGGCGCCGCACCTTCTCGGGAGGCGACCGAGGATGCGCGTATCGCGCTACGGTGCAACCGCAAGGAGCTCCAGTTGGTCGACTCGTTCGTGACGAACGGCGAGTTCCCGACCCGCTCGGAGCTTATGCGTGCAGCGCTGCACGCGTTCCTCCGCACCCGGACCTTGTCGACCGCGCCGACGCCTGCCGTGGACGCCGAGGGCTTCGTCGAGGTCCCTGTGCGCCTTCGGCCCGAAGAGTACGCCGCGTTCGAGACCTACAGTCGCCATATCGCCAACGGGCGCCCGGTCCGGGATATCCTGGCCGAGATCGTCCGTCGCGGCGAGCTGGAGCTGAAGGTCCAGGAGCTCGTCCAACGGGCTCGTGCAACGGTGCGCGATGCGGTGGAGACCCGGGCCCAGGTCGGAGCGCTCCAAGAGAGCGGTAAGGACCTGGAGCGGCGGGGCGTCGTCGGTCGGTAGGGACGGAGGTTCAGGAGACAGCCAAAGGGTGGGTTGTGGCGATCTACAAAGAAGGGGAATCAGCGAACGAACGAATATCCGGACCCGACGCGGGCGTACTGGAGGAGGCGTGGGCCCACCAGCTCCGTCTCGGCCAAGATGTCCGTTTCGTCCTGGCCGCGGTCGGCGGCGGGGGAATCCGGATCGCCCGTGAGATCGCGGCCCGTCACATCCGCCACCTGGAGACAGTAGCCATCAACTGCGACCCGAAGGTCCAATCGTTCGACGAGTTCGACCGCCGCGTGTACCTCGGTCCCGATTCGGGCGCTGAGCGGGACACCGGGGGATCCCCCTTCGTCGGAGGGCTCCTGGCCCGCGCCGCGGAGCCCGCCCTCGACCGCATCTTCGAGGGGGCCACGTTCGTCATCGTCATCGGCAGCCTCGGAGGCGGCGCCGGGAGCGGCGCGCTCCCCTACCTTCTCGAGGTCGCCAGCCGTCACGCCGAAGTCGTGAGCGCATTCGTCATCCGACCCTTCCGATGCGAAGGGGACCGACGGGCCCTCGCGGACCGGGCGATCGGACGGCTTCACTTTATCGAAGCGTTCGTGGAGAAGCGCGAACGCGGCCTCGCCTCGTTACGCACGCTCGACAACGAATCCCTGGTCACTTCCCAGTCGGGCATGGCGTTCGGCCAAGTGGCCCGCCATTGGGCCGACCTGATCCAGGACCACATCGAGACCGCATTCCTCGCTCCGACCGAAGCTCTTCTCGAAGCCGCGGCCCTCTCGCATTCGGCCCGCCTGACGCCGATGAACCAGCTTATCGAGCCCGAGATGCCCGCAGTCGAGCTCAACCTCCCGCCCATGGCCCCACCGGCCCCCCCCGAATTCCCGCCCCTCCTGCCCGCGATCGGGGTTCGCGGAAGTGGAGAGGTGGAGCTCACTTTCGAGATCATACCGGAAGTGCGCCCGCCCGAGGCCCAGTAGACCCCTGGGAAGGGGGGCCCCTCCCGACCCCCCCTTTCCTCCACCCCTCCTCCTCTAGCCTTATGAGGAGAGCCGCATCGGCTCCTTTCCGATGGACGGCCGCATCCTCACAGTCCTCCTGCTGCTGGTCCTCCCCGCCGCCTTGATCGGGGTGACCGTCTACGCCTTCGCGTCGAATCCGCTCACGATCTTCATCCTGCTCGCCGCGATGGTCGCCGGCGGCTTCTACCTCTTGAGCTACAACAGCTCCTTCGCCTGAAGGGCCGGTCCGGCGCCTACCCGTACATCTCGGGGGGTCCCGGCGGGGTTTCCCGGGATTCCGACGTGGCATCCGCCGGATGACTCTTCATCACGGAGCGGAGGGCCCGCTCGATCTGCTCCGCCTGTTCCCGGAGGGGCTTCGTATCAATCTTCAATTCCGGGAGGAGTCGGTCCAGCGCTTCGATCAGCGCGGCGCCGGCACGGTGGTCCGGAAGACCTTCGGCGACCCGGGCGCTCACCAGAATGGTTGCGACCGGTATCGAACGGCCGATCCCCTGGACCAGGAGCGCCCCCGATACGCCCCCGATGACCCCGTCCTCGAGCGACCGCGCCTTAGTCGCCTCGAACGTCTTCCGCAGGGCCGGGTCCGGCTGGGAGTAGGCGGCCCAGATCTGTTCGTCGGGAGCCTCACCGGCTGGGGCCTCCTCTTCGTCGCTGTCGCCCGGATGGGGGACGACCCCCTCGAGACAGATGATCAATCGGGCCCTTCGGGATTCCGCGCCGGCGAGGATCGTGCGGGCGAGGGCGTTGGCCTGGGGGGGAGTCGGCGGGAACTCGGAGAGGACGAGCGCGAGGTCCTGGCGGCCGTACACGCGCACCGTAGGATGAACCTCCCCACCCTGGATCACGGCGACCGGGGCGATGTCGGGGGACTCGAACCGGCCGACGCGGGGGATCTTGAGAACGCGGATCATGTAGTGGGCCGCCACGGTAGTGGCGAGGCCGGCACTCGGGAACGCGGAGATCACGACCGACCCGGGCCGAATCGCGCCTTCCGCCCCTCCCTCTTCCTTCCAGGTGTACTCCATCGGTTTCCGCTCCCTTCCCGGGGAGGGCGGACCCCTCTTTATCCCCGTCGTTCCCCCCGCGCTCTCTTCCGCCGCGATACGCCCAAGTACTCGGGTCCGCTCGTCGGCCGCCGTGGGGCTGCCACTCCGTGACCTCGTGGAAGCGCAGGAGCTTCCTTGGGAAGCGCTCGCCGGCCGGACGCTGGCGGTCGACGGGTACAATGCGGTCTACCAGTTCCTGGCCACGATCCGCCAGCGTGATGGTCAACTTTTCACCGACGCGCAGGGCCGGGTCACGAGCCACCTGATGGGCGTGTTCTACCGCACCACTTCGCTCCTCAGCGAAGGGGTGCTCCCGGTGTGGGTCTTCGACGGGAAACCGCCCGACCGGAAGGCCGGCACGATCCGCCAACGGGTCGCCGCAAAGGAACGGGCGGAAGCGCAGTACCAAGTGGCCCTCGCCGCGGGGGACCTAGAAATGGCCCGACGGAAAGCGGCTCAAACATCCCGTCTCACCCGACCGATGGTGGAGGAGATCGGAACGCTCCTCACGACCCTGGGAGTCCCTACGGTCCAGGCCCCAAGCGAAGGGGAAGCGCAGGCCGCGGTGATGGCCGCGCGCGGCTCCGTCTGGGCGGCCGCTTCCGAAGATTACGACAGCCTCTTGTTCGGGGCGCCCCGCCTCGTCCGCGGACTGGCCGCCCGGAACCGGGGCGGCACGACCCCGGGGGCCCAGATCATCGACCGGAACGAGCTCCTCGCCCACCTCGGAATCTCCGGGGAGGAACTGATCCTCGTCGGAATCCTCGTGGGCACCGATTTCAACGAGGGCGCCACGGGGTATGGGCCCAAGAAGGCGCTCAAGCTCGTCCAGCAGCACCTGGGGTTCCAGGCGACGGTAGAGCGGGCCGGCCTCGACCTCGCGGAATGCGAGGAGACGGCCGAGATCTTTCGCCATCCCGCCTCGGTCGACGCTCCCCTTCCCCCGTTCGGGCCGGTCGATGAGGAGGCGGTCCGACGACTCTTGGTCGACGACCACGGGTTTGCGGAGCCGCGCGTCAAGAGTGCGATCGCCCGAGCGCGTACCCGTCCTCGGCCTGCGACGAGCCCGGCGGAAGCCCGGGGCCACCAGACTCTGCTCGACACCTTCGGAGGAGCCCCATGAGTCGATTCGAATGCGTACCGAATTTTTCGGAGGGACGGGACCTGGCCAAAATCGAACGGATCACCGATGCCGCGCGCGACGTGGCGGGCGTGACCGTCCTCGACGTCGAGCGGAACGCGGACCACCACCGGGCCGTGATCAGTCTCGTCGGCGAGGGGGACGCACTGCTCGAGGCGGTCTTCCGTATGATGCGGGTCGCGACCGAGACCATCGACTTGACCCAGCATCACGGCGAACACCCAAGGATGGGTGCGACCGATGTCGTGCCGTTCGTCCCGCTCGGGTCCGCAACGATGGACGAGGCGGTCCGGCTCGCCGAGCGTTTGGGCGAGCGAGTGGGCCGCGAGCTCGAGATCCCGGTCTACCTGTACGCCAAGGCCGCTCGACGTCCGGAGCGCGCCGACCTCGCGAAGGTTCGGGAGGGTCAATTCGAGGGGATCCGCGACACGATCGCCACAGACCCCGCCCGCGCCCCCGATTTCGGGCCTGCCCGGGTCCACCCGACCGCCGGTGCGGTCGCCATCGGAGCCCGCCCCATCCTCGTGGCCTACAACGCCTATCTGACGACCCCGGATGTCGCCATCGCGAAGAAGATCGCGAAGTCGGTGCGCGCCCGCGACGGAGGACTGCCCGAGGTGAAGGCGCTGGGGTTCGATATCGCTGAGCGACACCGGGCCCAGGTCTCGATGAACCTCACCGACTATCGCACCACGCCGATCCACCGCGCTCTCGAAGCGGTCCGGCGGGAGGCGCAGCGGTACGGGGTCGGGGTCGAGGAATCCGAGATCGTGGGGCTCGTCCCGGAGGACGCGCTGTTCGACGCGGCCGAATACTACCTCCAGCTCCATACCTTCGACCGCGCCGCCGTGCTCGAACGCAAGGTGCGGGCGATCGACGCGGCCCCCGCGGCCGAGTCGCTCGCGTCCTTTACCCGTCGGCTCGCCGCCCGGACCCCCACCCCGGGAGGCGGGAGTGCGGCCGCCGCCGCGGGCGCGCTCGCCTCCGCACTGGGGGAGATGGTGCTGGCGTATTCGATCGACGCGGCGAAACCCGACCCGGAGCTGGACGACGTCCACCGAACCCTGGAAGCCGCGCGGGTGCAGTTCCTCGCCCTGGTCGAGGAGGATTCCCGCTCCTACGACCTCGTCCGGACCGCGCGCAAGGCGAGGAAGGCCACGCCCGGGCCCGACGCCGAGCGGGCCTACATCGAGGCCCTGCGCAGTGCAGCCGGCGTCCCGCTCGACACCGCACGGCTCGCCACGTCCCTCGCCGGAAGGCTGCGCGCCGTCCAGGAGCGCACGCGGAAGGCGCTCGCCAGCGACCTCACGACCGCGCTCGCGCTGTACCGGGCGGCCACCGAAGGGGCGCTCGCGAACGTCGAGATCAACCTCATCGACCTGAAGGCCGTCGGGGTCCCCATCGAGGAGCTCGAGGGCGAGGTGCAGGGCCTCCGTGCCGGATGGACCTAGGCTCGTGCTCGATCGATCGCCCTCGACCGACCTTCGTCCGCACGTCTGGGTGAACTGCGCGGTCTCCCTCGACGGTCGTCTCGCGTTTGCCCACGGGGGCCGGGCGCGACTCTCGGGGCCCGAGGACCTGGCCCGGGTCCAGCGGATCCGGGCGACCTCGGATGCGATCCTCATCGGGGTCGGCACGGTCGTGAAGGACGACCCGTCGCTTCGGGTGCATTGGGAGATGCTCGGCGAGGAGCCGAGAAAATCCCCCGCCCGCATCGTGGTCGACGCGTCGGGACGGATCCCCGAGCATGCGAAGGTGCTCGACGGGTCGATGCCGACCCTCGTCGCCACCAGCGAACGCAACCGGCGACCCTACCCGGCCACGGTGACGAAACTCGTCGTCGGACGGGAAACGGTCGACCTCTCCCGGCTGTTCGTCACCCTGCGGGAACGGGGGATCGAACGATTGATGGTGGAAGGGGGATCTCGCATCCTCGCGAGCGTCGCGCGCGAGCGACTGTTCGACCGCTGGACGGTCTACTACGCTCCGGTCATCATCGGGGGGACGACCGCTCCCCCGATGGTGGAGGGCGAGGAAGCGTTCGGACCGGAGGAGTTGGTCCACTTCCGCCTCGAGAGCCTCGAGACGATGGGGGAAGGGTACGTGGCCACCTACGGCCCGCGATCCGCCCCGGTCGAGGGGTGATCCCCGTGGGTCAGAAAACGCAGGTCTATACCCGTCGTGTGACTCGCCACCGGTAGAGACCCATGCGAGCGGGACTGGTCGTGGTGGGGGTCGTGCTCGTAATTCTGGGGGTAGTACTGGCGTACGTGCCGCTGGTCCCCCAAGCCGCCGTGAACGTGACCGCGAGCAACTCCCCCTACATCGCCCACGTCACGGGCTTCTCGATCACCGGCTCGGTTCCGGGGGACATGACGTGGACGTCCTCCAGCCAGATCGACCTCCTGTTCGGCTGGTGCGCCGGCCTCACCCCCTCCTTCACGTGTATTGGCTCGAACCAATCCTGGGTATGGAACAACGGAACGAGCGGAACCGTCTCCTTCAGCGTGCCGGCGGGAGGCTCCCTCGTCGTGGCCGTCAACGGTTCGGGCTCCGCGTCGGTCAACATCAAACTCGCGGAGTCGACCATCGGAGTCGTGACCATCGGGCTCGGGATCCTGCTGTTGATCCTCGGGGTGGTGCTCAAACGGGGGCCCGTACCGGTCCCCCCAGCGCCCGCGCCGGCTCCCGCCGTCGGGACGGGGAACCTCGACACTCCCCCCTTGAAGTAGCTTCGCGCGGACCACCGCCGTTCCCTCGGAGGGTTCAAGTAAGATCGCGAGGGTCTTCCTTCGCGGACGGTTGCCCCTGACGACGACGTACTCTTCTCGGCCCCTCGGCGTCGCGGGCATCGCCGTCCTGATGGGTATCTTCGGCTTCATCGTCCTCCTCGGGGGGATCCTGGTCCTGGTCGGGATCACCGCCAGCGCTTTCCTGGGCGCGCCGGCGTTCTTCGGCGAGGTGGGACTCGGGCTCGGCCTCATTCTCGTCATTTTTGGCTTGATCGTCCTGGCCGTAGCCTATGGGCTCTACGACCTTCACATGTGGGCGCTCGCCTTGGCCATCATCGTCCTCTTGGTCTACATGGCCTCCTACGCGCTCGCGGGCGAGTTCTTCAACCTCGGATTCCTCCTATCGTTGATCCTCTTCGTGTACCTCCTCGCCGTCTCGCGGCACTTCTCCTGACGCACGGTCTGCCGCGCCCCCCCACGGGGCGTCCCGACGCACCTGTTATCAACCGGGGCGGTTCCTCCGCCGCCGGGGGACCTCCGTGAAACTCGTCCACTTCACGCTCGCCGACCAGTTCCATTTCGGCATGATCACCGACGCGAACGAGTACATCGACCTCGATACCGCGTGCCGCGACTTCTTCGGGGTCAACCCCGTGAAGGGGGCGGACCCGAGCCGATTCCGGGACATGCAGGCCTTCTTCCAGGGCGGGGCCGACTCCGTCCAAGTGACCCGCAAGATCCTCGAGTACATCGACCGGCGGCGCGCCGCGGGCTGGACCCCCCGGGCGGCCACCGGGGCGCGTTTCCTATTCAAGGCCGAGGAGGGCGTCAAGCTCCTCGCCCCGGTCGTGCGGGGCGTCAAGATCTACTGCCTCGCGACCAACTCGAAGAGCCATCTCGCCGAACAGGGGAAGCCTGCGCCCAAGCAGCCGTACGCGTTCACCCGGTTCTTCAACAGCCTGGTCGGTCCGAGCGAGGCGCTCCTGCTCAACCCCGCGGGACAGTTCCCCGACGTGGAACTCGAGCTTGCGGTCGTGATCGGCCTGCGGGGAAAGCACATTCCGGCCGCGAGGGCGATGGAGTATGTCGCCGGGTACACGATCGCCCTCGACATGGGCTACCGCGACCTCCAGTACCCCTCCGAGGGCCCGGTGGACTGGATCATGGGGAAGGGGTTCGACGGCACGATGGCGGTAGGCCCGTGGGTGGTCCCGAAGGAGGAGGTCGGCGAACCGTACCCCTTGAGGATGCAGCTCTCGGTCGGCGGCCAGGTCCGCCAGATGGGGGACACGTCGGACTACATCTTCCGGATCCCCGAGATCCTCGCGCACCTCTCCCAGGGGATCACGTTCGAGCCCGGCGACATCATCTCGCTCGGCAGCCTTGGCGGCACGCCGGGGTTCGAGTTCGGGAAGGAGACCCGCAAGCTGAAGGCCGGGGACGTGATCGAGGCCCAGATCGAGAAGATCGGCCGCCTCGTCCTGCCCGTCAAGCCGGAAGCGCCGCTTCCCCCCGCAGGACAAGGAACAGCGCCGCCGCCGTAGGCAGCTCCTGGTCGTCGCCGGCGCTCCCCTCCAGGGTCGTCTCGCCCCAAGGATAATGGACCGCTTCCCGGAGGGTCACCCGAACCCGTGGGCCCGCGCCCAAGGGGATCGGCGCGTCCCGCAGCGGGTCGAATCGGTCCAGGGTCTCTCGCGCGAGCGGCAGGACCCGGAGCCCGGTGCCGCCATGCAGCGACCCCGGTAGTCGGATGAGCCGATGCACATCGGTCGTGACGGGCGCGTCCGTTTCCCCCTGCACCTCAACGGCGGCGCGCGGCACGACGGCTTCGAGGAACTCCTTCTGCAGGGCCGGCGTCAGCGTCGGCAACGTCCGGGAGGAACGGATCTTCTCCGCGCCCCCTTCCTCCAGCAACAGCTTGGCCAGCCGCCGTGCATGCGGCTTGGACATCCCCCACCCGACCAGCTCCTCGGCGGCGGCCGTCGGACCCACTCCTTCCCAGCGAGCCAGCACCGCGAGGAGGGAACGGGTCGTACGTCCCCGCCATCCGGCCGCTCCGGGGGGGGCGAGTTCCCACAACTGGACCGTGGCCCTCCGGCCGCCGAGGGCGCCGTCGGCCCCGTCGTCCGAGACCGCCATGTGGCGGGCCGCGACGGACTGGCGCGCATCGAACCCGGTTCCCTGGATGTAATCGACGAGTTCGCGGCGTTCAGGGCTGGTGAGGGGCAGGAACCGCTCGTCCCGAACGTGAACATGGTAGCCCCGCCCACCGGAGAAGACGAGGCGCATCTCGTCCGTGGGGATCCCGAAGTCGCCGACCAGGAAGTCGTCGACGAGGTCCGTGAGCCGAGTCTTGACCCGGCGGAGCTGCTCCGCGTAGTCGAGCTTCTCCGCGCCCCGGAGGTGGTCGGCGTCGAGGTCGAAGACCAGGTCGGCGCCGAGCCACTCCTTCCGGGCCATGGTCGGCTCGGCGGGCCACCGGTAGTACGCGGTGGAGTAGTAGACGTGCCGAGGGACCTCCCGGACGAGGTACTGCTGGAACTCCTCCGGGGTGCGGAGCGTCGTGTGCCGGCGCATGCCCGTCTCGGCTCCGAAGGGGAACGCAGCGAACTCCCGCCGGTCGAGGCGGTGGGGAGGAGCCGGTGGGTTCGCCGCGTAGTAGGCGTGGAACTGCCCTTGGGCCCACGCAAGCGCGGGGGCGTCGAGCGCGACCGTCTTGGCCACGACTACTCCTCGGGGTAGGGGATCGAGGGACCCAGGGCCTCCTCGAGCTCCGAGTTGCGACGGAGCCGGGCGAGGAGGTGGAAGACGGTCGAATGCTCGCTCCCGCGGAGCAACAGCTCGACGGCGCGGGTCGCCCGCTCGAGCTGGTCCTCCTTTCCGATCAGGGCCACCGTCGCCCCGTAGACGCTCATCGAGCAGCCGGACAGCTCCTCGATCCGGGCGCGCGCCTGTCCGTGGGTCCCGATCACCCTCGAACGGATGCGTCGCAGGGCGGCCTTCTCCTTGTGCCCCGTGGTGACCTTGATGTCGAGGATCCCGAGGTAGGTGTCCTCCTTCAGGAGGCGCTTTGCCCGCTCGGGGGAGAAGCCCCGGCCGATTGCGAGGACGATGTCCCGGGCTTGCATCACCCGGAGCGCGTCGGTGTCGGGGCCGCTGATGCGGATCTCCCCCTCTTTCGCGTCGACGAGGACTTCCGTCCGGGTCGCCTCGGCGATCTCCCGGCGGGTGCGTCCCCCCGCGCCGATGAGGACTCCAACCCGGTCCTCGGGGATCCGTGCGAAGAGCGTCGTCATCGTCGGACCTCCTCCGCGACGGGGCGGATCGCCGTCCCCCCCACCGCCCGCAGGAACTCGTCCGGCTCCACCTCGAACCCAAGGCGAGAAAGGAATTTTGCGTAATTGCTGATGTCGCGTTCGAGCAGGGCAAAGGCCTGGGGATGCGTCACGGGGACCGCTTGGGCCACATCGATCAGGACCACTTCCTCCTCGTACAGGAGGGTGTTGTAAGGAGACAGGTCTCCGTGGACCAGTTTCGCGATCTTGACCATCCGCCCGATCTGGCGCACCAGCTCTTCGTAGATCTCGCCTGGGTGGTCGATCTGGGCATCGCGCAGCCGGGGCGCCGCGCCGTGGGCGTTGCCGATGTACTCCATCACGAGGATGTTCCGGAAGTGGCCGTACGGTTTCGGGGCGCGCACGTCCGCGTCGGCGAGCCGGCAGAGGATCGTGTGCTCCCGGCGGGTCCAGGCGAAGATGAGTCCTCCGAAGTTGCGCACGCTGGTCTCTCGCCGAAGGTCCTCGAGGGCGTACGGGGGAAGGTTGTGGAAGGTCGTATTGGCGATCCGGTAGATCTTGACCGCGCGGAACTCCTCCCCGACGCTCGCCCGGAAGACCCCGCCCTCCTTCCCGGTCGCGATGGGACGGTCGATCGAGTCGAACAGGCCGCGGTTGATCAGGCGGGACACGGCGAGGAGCGTCGAGTGGTCGAAGAACTGGTCGAGGAGGTCCCGGTGAGAATCCTCCTTGCGACGGTCTTCGAACCGCTCGCGACGACGGGGTAGGACGACATCCACGGGTCGGGGCACGAAGGGATGGTACCTCCACACTCTCTTAGTCTCTCGCGGAGGCCCGTGGGGGGCGCGGAGGCCGGTGGGAGTGGTTCGCGAGTAACCTCGTCATTATCCACTGAACGGGCCATCGTAAGGTGATGTCGCACGTCTTCCTGTCCACGCCTACGCCCCTGGGCCCCTCGCCGACCCCCCCCGCGCACCGACCTTCCCCACCCCTCTCCGGGGAGTTGGGCCATCGGCTCGAGCGACCCGCGGATTACGACCAGATCTTCCGCGTCGTCCGGGGCGCCGTTCGTTCGGTCCTCGGCCTCGAGCGCCCAGGACTGGGCCTCACCCTCTCCGACCTTCCTCCCCAACTTGGAGCGTACTGGCAGATCACCGGCAACATGATCGTCCTCAACGAAGGACTGGTCGATGCCATGCGGGCCTATGCCCGGGAGCCGGTCGAGCTGAACTCGTTCGTGTATGTCATCCTCGCCCACGAGTACCTCCACGCACTGGGGTACCTGGACGAGCGAGCGGTCCGGGACGTGACCGCTCGAGTGACCCGGAGCGCGTTCGGGCCGGACCACCCGGCGACCCGGATGGCGGAGGGGGACCTCTGGCAGATGTACCCCTTCCTCGCCCACGCCCGGGGCGGGAACGGCCGACGATTGAAGGTCGTGTCCCGCTTCGACCTTCAGACGACCGACACATACATCCGGTAGGCGAAGACCCCGCCGTCGTGGCGGGGGACGGCCTTATTTCCACTTCGGGTTTCCCGACACCGGAGACATGGTCTTGGTCAACGATGCCATCGGTGTCACGATCGTCGTTGTCGGCATCGCCCTGCTCGCCTTCGAACTGATCCACCCGGGAGCCCTTCTTCTGATCCCCGGCTCCATCCTGCTGGTGGCCGGTTTCCTCTATCTCTTCCTTCCCGATGTGCTGCTGAACAGTTTGATCGGACCTTTGATCGTCATCGCCGCGGCGATCGGCGGGGCCCTGATCGAGATCCCGTACTATCGGTGGGTCGCGCCGACGCACAAACCGATGACCACGACCAGCGGCGGCTTGGCCGGAGAGGAGGGCACGGTCATCGTCGCCGTCGAGCCCAACAACCTCCGTGGGAAGGTCAAGTTCCGGTCGGAGGTCTGGTCCGCCCGCTCGGACCGGGCCATCCCCGTCGGCACCCGGGTCCGCGTCATCAAGGGCGAAGGCGTCTCCGTCACCGTGCAGCCGATCTCTTCCATCGGCAAGGAGTGATCCGTGTTGGCCGACCGCCGGGGAAAGGGTTACCTCCGCCGGCGGCGTGGCGGGGACCTCAGTAGCGCGATGGGTTCACGAAGGGGAGCGTAGACCATGGATTACACGGGCATCATTCTTGCAATCGTCCTCGTCGCGGTGATCATCCTCGTCATCCTCACCCGGATGATCTACACGATCCAGCCGTACCAACAGGGGATCGTCACGCTGCTCGGGTCCTACAAGCGGATGATCAACCCGGGGTTCAACCTC
Organism: Thermoplasmata archaeon; assembly: GCA_052326445.1. Lineage (GTDB taxonomy): Archaea > Thermoplasmatota > Thermoplasmata > Lutacidiplasmatales > UBA184 > Lutacidiplasma. Next base: position 47,551 of record JBKQNC010000030.1, on the reverse strand, counting down.
GTCAGTCCGCTCGCCACCGTGCTCAAGATCGACCTGCGGACCCAGGTGCTCGAGGTTCCCCGCCAGGAGGTCATCACCAAGGACAACTCGCCGACCAACGTCGACGCGATCATCTACATCAAGGTCGTCGACGCGCCCAAGGCGATCTTCCAGGTTCAGAACTTCCAGGTCGCCACGCTCGCCCTGGCGCAGACCACGCTCCGGTCCATCATCGGCGACATGGAACTGGACGAGGTGCTCTACAACCGGGAACGGATCAACACGCGTCTCCGGGACATCCTCGATGAGTCGACCGACAAGTGGGGCGTGCGGGTCGACGCGGTGGAGATCAAGGAGGTCGACCCGGTCGGCCCCGTCAAGACCGCGATGGAGGAGCAAACCTCCGCGGAACGGCAGCGGCGGGCGGCGGTGCTGCGCGCGGACGGGGAGAAGCGAAGTGCGATCCTCGTGGCTGAGGGCCAGAAACGTTCCCGCATTCTGCAGGCCGAAGGGGTCCGTCAGTCCCAGATCCTGGAAGCGGAGGGAGCCCGGGTGGCGACCATCCTTCAGGCGCAGGGTGAGGCCCAGCGTCTTCGCATCCTTTCCCTGGGGTCGAGCGTACTCGATGCCAAGGCCCTCACCGTCCTCTCGCTCGATACGATCACGAACCTCGGCAATGGCCAGGCCACGAAGATCCTCTTCCCGTTCGAATTCTCGCGGATCGTCGAGGGCGCGTCCGAGTATCTCGGCAGCGGCCGCGCCGTCCCCGACCGGCAACTGAACACCCTCGACGACCTCGAGAAGCGCATCGGCTCCATGGACGACATCCTTGGACCGATCCCGAAGCAAGAGGAGCTCCTCTCCGAGATCCGCTCCATCGAGGAGGAGATCAAGGCGGAGTCCGACGAATCGTCCGCGATCGTCAACCCTCACGGAAGCAAGACGAAGGTCGGCGCGTCCCAGGGGCTCCCCGACGCCGACCAGTTCGCTCCACCCCCTCCTCCCGGTCCGGCCGCGGAACATACCGGTTCCGCCCCGCCGACCATCCCTCCGGCCAACTCCGGATCCGTCCCCGACCAGCCGCCCCGCCGACCCCGGCCCCCACCCACCTGACCTGGCGACGGCCGTCATTCGGCGCCGTCGCTGGCCCTCGAATGCGAACGTCGGACGAATCCGACGAGGACGAGTTTCACGCCCTCGATGCGGGACCCCCCGAAGACCGCTGGAGAGGGCCGCTTCGTTGGGCATCGCAGCACCGGGCGATGGGTCGGGGTCGAACCTCCTTTGTAGGGGAGCGAAGTGCGGAACCCGGTGGTGTACGTGGCGGGCATTCGGACCGAACGGAGGGGGGCGGTGTTAGGAATCACGATCGACCGACCCGACCGGCTGAACGCGCTCGACATCCCGTCGATGATCGAGCTCCGGCGGACAGTCCAATCGGCGAGCGTGGATCGAGAAGTGCGCGCCGTGCTGCTCACCGGCGCCGGTCGTGCGTTCTGCGCCGGAGGCGACGTCGCGGTCATGGAGGAGCACCGGGCGCGCGGCGACCTCACCCCGCTTTTCCACGAGTTGACGGGCGAGCAGGAGTCGACGGTCCGGGAGCTCCTGACGATGCGGAAACCGGCCGTGGCGGCCCTGCCCGGCGTCGCGGCCGGAGGAGGACTCTCTCTCGCCCTCGCCTGCGACTGGAGGATCGCGTCGGAGAAGGCGCTCCTCGTCCCGGCGTTTCCCAGTTTGGGCGCCGTGCCGGACGGCGGCCTGACCTACTTTCTACCGCACTACCTGGGCATCGGTCTCGCCCAGGAGATGCTGTTCACGAACGCCCGCCTCTCGGCCGCGCGCGCGAAGGAGCTCGGGTTGGTGCACGAGGTGGTCGGGCCGGACCAGCTCAATGAACGGGGCTGGGCGCGGGCCGAGGAGCTCGCCCAGGGACCCACGTTCGCCTACGGGTGGATGAAGCAGCTCATGGTCTCGGCGTTCAGTGCGAGCCTGGAAACCCAGCTCCGGCTCGAACGCCGGGGGATGGTCGAGGCCACCGAGCACGGCGAGCTACCGGAAGGGATCCGTGCTTTCCACGAGAAGCGCCCCCCGCGCTTTCCACCTCCCGGCTGAGACCCGATCGAATTCAGGCCGACCCGCGGGGGCGCAACCGCCCGTCGAAAGGTCGCGCCAGCATCGCCTCGAGACGCTGCCGCACCGCCGGCCATTCCGACTCCAAGATGCTGTAGTAGAGCGACGTCCGGTACTGCCCCGAGGGGAACCGGTAGTGTTCGCGCAGGGCCCCTTCGGGGACCGCCCCCAGCCGCACGATCGCGGTCTGCGAGCGTTGGTTCCGGGCGTCGGTCTTCAGCTGTACGCGATGGGCCCCCTCGGTGTCGAAGGCAAGGCGGAGGAGGAGATACTTGGCCTCGGTGTTCACCGGGGTCCGCCACGCCTCCGGTCCGAGCCAGGTCCCGATCTCGACCCACTGGTCCTCGCGATGGATGTCGAGGAACCGGATCACCCCCACGGGGGTCTCCTCCGCCCCGGCGAGAACCGTGTAGGGCATCGTATCGCCCTTCGCCTTCAGGGCGAGATTATCCTCCACGAGGGCCGCCATGTGTTCGGGCGTGTCCCCGTGTCGGATCCGCAGGTAGGTCCAGACCGCCGGGTCGCTCAAGGCCTCGGCCAACGCCGGGGCGTGTTCCCGACGCAGTGGCACGAGGCGAACCCAACGGCCAGTCAGTTCCGGCTGTTCCCTGAACCGCAACGGTGGACGAGGGGGCGTACGACGCTCCCGCATCCCTTCCGGGGGCTCTCGCCGGGGGAGCACCTTGGGTCCGGTGTGGGGAGCCGGCGGGTTCCAGGGACGGGCGAGCTGGACGAAGAGCCGCTCCTTGATCGGAGGCCATTCCGCCTCGAGGATGCTGTAGTAGCCGCTGGTCCGGAACACTCCGTCCGGCATGAGGACGTCCTCACGGAGGCTCGCCTCGGGCTGAGCGCCCAGCCGCTCGATCGCCCGCTGCGACCGGTGGTTCCTCAGGTCGGTCTGGAGCTGCACCCGGTGGAACCCCTCGGTCTCGAAAGCGTACTGGAGGAGAAGCCACTTCGACTCGGTGTTAACGGGGGTCCGCCAATAGGTCGAGTCGAGATACGTCCCGCCGACCTCGACCCCTCGGCTCTCCCGGTCTATCCGCAGGAATCGGGTCGCGCCGATCGGACGGCCCGTCGCTCGGAGGGTCGTTATGAACGGGAGGTCCGTCCCCGCGGCCTGGTGATCGAGCAGGTACCGAATGAACTCCTCCGCGTCCTCGACGGTGCGGGGCGCTTGCCCTCGCCACAGCCGGGTCACCTCGGGGTCGCGCAGCGCCCACATGAGGTCGGGAGCATGAGCGGGCGTCGGCGGGACCAGCTCCACCAACCGCCCGGTCAACCGCACGGGAGCGCGGAACGCTTCTTCGGTCACGCGGCTCCGAACCTGCGCTGTGGATAATCCCGGTGGCTTCGCGCCGGAGCAGGATTTTTACCCCGCCGGCCGTCAGCAAATCCCGAGGAGTTAAATAAAGAGGGAGGGTCGCATTTATCGTTCGCAGCTGAGCGGCAAGAGGATGGGATGGAGGCGGGGGTCACAACGTTCCTGGTCTTCGCCGGGATCGCTGCCGCATTCGGTGTCGGATCGCTGATTGCGAACCGGTCCTTGGGCGCCCCGGCCCGTCGATCCTACCTGCAGACCACGACGTACGAGTGCGGCGAGGAAGCCGAGGGAGAAGCCCAGATCGACTTCCCGACGCAGCACTACACGTTCGCGATCGTGTTCGTCGCGGTGGACGTCCTCGGGTTCATCCTCGCCTTGTGGGGCTTGACCTTCCGCGGCGTCAACTCGAGCTGGTACCCCATCTTCATCGCTGCCGGCTTCACCGCCCTCGCGATCACCGGTATCTACTACGCGCTCAGCGGCGAACGGAGGTGGGTCGTTTGACCGCCCCGCGACCCGTGGTCCCGGCGAAGGGGACCCCCTCCGCGGCGGACTCGTACCGCCTGGAGGGCGACCTCCCCATGGTCGACCAACCCGGGGTCCCTTTCATCGAGATCGAGACCCTCCGCGCCCGCGAGTTCATTCCCGCCGCGAAGGAGGCCTTCTCGTCGCTGATCGCCGAGCAGGGCCAGAGCAACGTGATCCGACCTACCTTCAACTGGGCCGGTCGAAACTCCCTCTTCCCGCTGCACTGGGGCCTGGCCTGCTGTGCGATCGAGTTCGCGAGCGCGTTCTCGGCGCGGTGGGACTCCGAGCGGTTCGGGATCGTGCCTCGCTCGTCGCCGCGGCAGTGCGACCTGATGATCGTCAACGGGACCGTCACCTGGAAGGTCGCCCACAAACTCATCACCCTCTACGAGCAGATGCCCGAGCCGAAGTGGGTGATCGCGATGGGCAACTGCGCCACGGGAGGGGGGCCCTTCCGGACGGCGTACTCCGTCGTGCCGGGCGTCGACAAGCTCGTTCCCGTGGATGTGTACATCGCCGGTTGCCCGCCTCGCCCGGAGGCCATGATCGACGGAATCCTCCGCCTCGAAGAGCTGATCCGGGAGCGCAAGCAGTAGGCGGCCCATCCGCCGTATTCTCGGGGGGAGAGCGATGCAGCCGGACGACTTGGCCCGCACTCTCTCGCCAAACCTGGGGGAGAAGCTCCTCGGAGTGGACCCCTTCCCCGGCACGGCCGGACGGGTCCGGTTCCGTCCCGAGGCTGCGCTCGACCTCTTCCGTGCCCTGCGCGACCAGCTCGGCTTTCGCCACCTTTCGATGGTGGGGGGGGTCGACTGGGTGGAGCATCGCGAGGTGTTCTACGTGGCCTGGTCCGATGACCTCCACCAGTACGTCATTCTCTCCGCTGACCTGCCGGCCGACGCCCCCCATATCGAGTCCGCGACCCCCGTGTGGGAGAGCGCCAACTGGCACGAACGGGAAACCTGGGAGCTCGTCGACATCACGTTCGACCACCACCCGGACCTTCGGCACCTCTTGCTACCGGACGGCTACGTCTTCCACCCGCTCCTCCGCTCGTTCAAGCTCCACGAGCCGGAAGACCTGGAGGTGAAGCGGCGCAGTGTCTGAGATGTGGATCAACATGGGGCCCCAGCACCCCATGACACACGGTCTGTGGAACCTCCGCGTCAAGATTGACGGCGAGGTGATCCTCGACTGCGACCCTGAGATGGGGTACCTTCACCGCGGCATCGAGAAGATCAGCGAGGACCGGCACTACAACGAGGTCATCACCCTGATGGACCGGTGCTGTTACGTCGCCGGCCTGACCTGGGAACACCTCTACATCCTCGCGGCCGAGGACGCGCTCCACATCCACCCCACGGAGCGGGCGGAGTACATCCGCACGATGTGCGACGAGTTCCAGCGGATCGGTTCCCACCTGATGTGGTACTCCGCCTTCGTCCAGGACATCGGACTGATGACCCCGTTCCTCTACGGGATGCGGGACCGCGACCTCGTCCTCGACCTCTTCCAGAGCTACACGGGCGCCCGGATGACGTACGAGTACATGCGGGTCGGGGGGGTCCGCAACGACCTTCCTCCCGGTTTCACCGGCCATGCTCGGCGCGTGCTCGATTGGTTGTCGGACCGGTTCGTCGAGTACGACCGGCTCTGCCTCGGCTCCGACATCTTCCGAAAGCGCTGCGATGGACTCGGCGTGTTGAAGGCCACGGACTGCGTCGCGACGGGCGTCACGGGCCCGATGCTCCGCTCCGCGGGAATGAAGCGGGATATCCGTCGGGATCGGCCCTACGCCGTGTACAAGCAGCTTGACTTCGAGGTCGCCGTAGCGGACGGGGCGGATGTGACCGCGCGCTACCTCGTCCGAATGGAGGAGATGCGGCAATCGATCCGCATCCTACGCCAGGTCGTGGACTGGCTCGATCAGCACCCGGGACCGGTGCTCGCCGACAAGCTCCCCCGGTGGCTCGGCGCCCCCTACGCCCCGGTGGGGCGGGAGGGGTACCTGCTGAAACGGAACTTCCCGAAGGGGGTCGGATTCTCGTCGGTCGAAGAACCCCACGGCGAAGCGCAAGCCTACGTCGTCAACGAGGGCGGGGAGCATCCGTACCGGGTGAAGTTCCGCTCGCCGGTGTTCGCGAACGTCAGTGCCGCCCGGCACTACCTGATCGGATACCGGGTGGCCGACATCCCGCCCATCATGGGTAGCGTCGACGTCTGTGTCGGGGAGGTGGACCGCTAGGCGGGACACATGTCGAACGTGACCCTCTTCAGCGTCTCCTTCGATGTCGTGAACTATGTGCTCCAGCACATCGGCTCGGTCCTGTGGTATCCCTTCAACACGTGGATCACGAACAGCGACCTGATCCTGGGGCTTTCGATCCTCCTCTTCGGCGTGATCCTCCTCGGCGCGAGCATGGTCAACACGATCATGCTGATCTGGTGGGAGCGGAAGCTCCTCGGCCGGTTCATGGACCGGCGGGGGGCGATGCATGTGGGGTACGCGGGCCTCCTCCAGAACTTCGCCGATGGCCTGAAGCTGTTCGCCAAGAACACCATCAAGCCGAAGGAGGCCGACTGGCTCGGCTTCTTCACCGGCCCGACCGCGTACATGGTGACTTCGCTCGTCCTCTTTGGGATCCTTCCGATCTCCTCGGGCTGGAACTCGGGGGTCCTCCCGCTCAGCCTCCTCCTCGCCCTCGCGATCTTCTCGTTCGCGCCCCTGTTCATCTTCGTGAGCGCCTGGTCGAGCAACAACAAGTACTCGCTGATGGGCGGAATGCGCTCCGCAGCCCAAATGATCGCCTACGAGGTGCCGCTGCTCCTCGCGGTCGTCGCGGTCATCATCGTCTCGGGGAGTTTCGACCTCACGACCATCGTCTACGAGCAGCAGAACTACTGGTTCTGGGGCCCGCTCTTCCTGGCAATGGTGGTCTTCGTGGCCGCCATGCTCGCGGAGATGGAACGCATCCCCTTCGACCTGCCCGAGGCCGAGGCCGAGCTCGTCGAGGGCTGGAACACCGAGTACGGGGGGATGCTGTTCGCCTACTTCATGCTGGCCGACTACCTCCGGGCGCTCGTCGGCAGCATCCTCGTCGTCCTGCTCTTCCTCGGGGGATGGACGATGCCGACCTGGGTCCCCTCGGTCGCAACCTCGTTCCCCCTCGCCGGGATCTTCTGGTTCATGGTGAAGACCTACCTCGTCTTCGGCCTCTTCGTCTGGATCCGGGCCTCGCTGCCGCGGGTCCGTACGGACCAACTCCTCCGCGTGGGCTGGAATCGCATGATCCCGCTCAGCCTCGCGTCCGTGTTCCTCGCCGCGGCGGTCGTGATGGTGAAGTGCCTCCCCGTCTTCGGATGCCTGCCCTCGCCGGGGGTCTAACGGTCCGTTCATGAGCGACGATGTTACGGCGACGGAGAAACCCTCCGACAACCCAATCCTCTGGGTCGCGAAACCGATGGTGACCGCGGCCCGGCAATTCGCGAAGAGCCTCTTTCACCCGTCGACGGTGATCTACCCGTTCGAGCGGCTCGAGGACCCCGATTTCCGGAAGAAGGTCGGCATCGAGTCCGGAAAGACGATCGGGGTCGGCCCGATCTGGGACAACTATAGGGGCGTCCATGCCCTCAACATCGGGACCTGCATCAGCTGCAACCTCTGCGCCTTCTCGTGCCCGGACCTGTGCATCGAGATGGTCACGGTCCCCGGCGGGGACCCGAAGCACCCGAAGAAGTGCCCCCAGATCGACTACGGAAAGTGCAGCTACTGCGGCTTCTGCTCGGACGCCTGTCCCGAAGGTTGCCTCACCATGACCACCCGCTACGAGCTCTCGGTGACCAAGCGGTCGGACATGGTCTACTCCCCCCAGAAGATGCTGGGGATCTACCAGCAGAAGCTGCCGATGAACCCGATCCGGCTCGAACGGCCGGCCAACGAGGACTCCATTCTGCTCGAGCCGCCCCTGTGCATCGGTTGCAACGCCTGCGCGCGCGACTGCCCCACGCAATGCATCACGATGCTCGACATCCCCAAACCCGAGGCCAAGGCGGGCGAGAAGGTCGCGAAGCGGATCTGGAAGGAGCCGGTCATCAACGACTCCGACTGCGTGCGATGCGGGACCTGTATCAGCGTCTGTCCGAAGGAGTGCCTGTTCTGGGGGAATCGTAAGTGAATCTCGAGGAACTGGCGTTCCTCGCCCTGGCGCTCGTCGCCGTCGTGACCGGACTCGCCGCGCTGCTCGTCCGTGAGCTCGTCCACACCATCATCTGGGTCTCGGTGTTCTTCGTCGACCTCGCCGGGATCTACTTCCTCGTCGCCGCCCCGTTCCTGGGGGTCCTCCAGCTGGGGGTCTATGCGGGAGCCGTGACGATCCTCCTGCTGTTCGGCATCATGGTCACGCGCAAGCGGATCTTCTCGCGGGATGCCGCCACGGGGATCGGACCGATCCCGCTCGCGCTCGCCGCGGTCACGTTCATCTTCCTCGTGACGGTCCTCGGAGAGTTTCCCCAGAACGCGGTCACCGTGACCTCGTACGATCCGGCCGTGCTGTCCGCCGGACTGTTCGGAACCGACGGTGCCTGGCTCCTGCTCCTGGGCCTCATCATGCTCTCCGGCGTCTCCGGGGCGATCTACCTGGTCCGGGAGGGGCGCGAATGACCTCGCTCCCCGAGTCCTGGTTCCTCCTCCTCTCGGGCGCGCTGCTCGCGATCGGGATCTTCGGCCTCCTGACCCGGCGGAACTTCATCCTCATCCTGATCGCCGTGGAGATCGCGATGAACGCGACCATCCTGAACTTCGTCTACTTCGCCGCCTTCTCGAGCGGCGGTGCGGGCCTGTCCGGCCAGGCGATCGCGGTCATCCTGGTCGGGTTTGCGGCCACGGAGGTGGCGGTCGGGCTCGCCATCGTGCTCGCCATCAACCGCATCAAGGGGACGATCAACGTCGGCCAGGCCACGGAGCTCCGCGAGTAGGAGGGGATCGCGACGTCGACCTTCACCACGCTGGACACCTGGGCCTTCCTGGTCCCGCTGCTCTCGGTCGCCGCGTTCGCGATCGTGGGACTGGTGGGCACCCGTCTCCCGAAGCTCGAGTGGGGCGGATGGGTGGCGGTCGGGATCGCCGGCGTCGCGATGGTCCTCGGCGTCCTGATCGCGATCGGCGAGATGCTCAATCCCAATGTCTACGTGAATGCCCAGTTCACCTGGCTCCACCTCGCCGGGGCCCCCGGTCCGTTCCCGAACGGCGTCTCGCTGGTGGCGGGTACCCTCGTCGACCCGCTCTCCGCCCTGATGCTCCTCGTGGTGACGGTCGTCGGGTTCCTCGTGATGCTGTACTCGATCGGGTACATGCACCACGACCAGGGACTCCCACGGTACTACGCCGAGCTCTCGCTGTTCCTCGCGGCGATGACCGGCCTCGTCCTGTCGAACAACCTGCTCGAGTTCTTCCTGTTCTGGGAGCTCGTCGGCGTCTGCTCTTACTTCCTGATCGGCTTCTACTACGAGAAGCCCAGCGCCGCGAGCGCCGCCAAGGAGGCGTTCCTCGTCACCCGCATCGGAGACATCCTGTTCCTGCTCGGGATCTTCATCTATTTCACCCTCTACGCGACCACCGGCCCCTCGGGCGGGTGGGCGGCGAACGGGTTCGTCTTCGCCCACGGGACCACCCCGTTCCTCCCCGTCGTGTCGGGGAGCGGGTCGACCCTCCTGACGGTCGCCGGGTTGATGATCCTCGGCGGCGCGGCCGGCAAGAGTGCGCAGTTCCCGCTCCACGTCTGGCTGCCGGACGCGATGGAAGGCCCGACGACGGTCTCGGCGCTCATCCACGCGGCGACGATGGTCGCGGCGGGGGTCTACCTCCTCGCGATCACGAGCGTCTTCATCGGGTTCACGGGGACCGACCAGTTCGCGATCGTCGCCGTCGGAGGGTTCACGACCTTCTTCGCGGCGACCATGGCCGTCGTCCACCCCGACATCAAGCGGGTGATCGCCTACTCGACGATCAGTCAGCTCGGGTACATGGTCCTCGCCGTCGGGGCAGGATTCGCCATGGTCGGGCTGTTCCACTTGTTCACCCACGCGTTCTTCAAGGCCCTTTTGTTCCTCGCCGCCGGCTCGGTCATCCACGCCATCGGCACACAGGACCTGTTCAAGATGGGCGGGCTGCGCAAGCCGATGCGCATCACGTCGATCGCGTTCGCCATCGGCGCGCTCGCGCTCGCCGGCATCCCGCCGTTCGCCGGCTTCTGGAGCAAGGACGACGTCCTCGGCTCGGTGTACTCCCAGCTCGGGAGCCATCCCCTCTATTGGCCGTTCTTCCTCCTGGCGTTCGCGGCGGTCTTCCTCACGGCCTACTACATCTTCCGGGTCTGGTTCCTCACCTTTTCGGGGGACCATCCCCGAGATGCCTCCCTTCCCCACGCCCACGAGGGACCGTGGGTCATGCAGGTCCCCCTCGTGGTTCTCTCCGCCCTCGCGGTCGTCGCGGGCCTGTTCATCTTCCTCCCCAACTTCCAGGGCCTCCTCCTGAGTGGCAACGGGGTCGCGGGGATCCCGCCGGTCTACGGGACGACCGACCTCCTCCTCTCCTCCGTGAGCGTCGGACTCGGGGTTGCGGGGATCGGACTGGCCTACGTCCTCTGGGGGAACGGGCGGGTCTACGTCCTCCCGGAGGGGAGCTCCCTTCAGCCCGTCCGGCGACTTCTCCTGAACCGGTATTACTTCAAGGTCGGGTACGACTGGGTCGGCCAGCGCGCCGTCTACGGGATCGCTCGGGGCGCCGACTTCATCGACCGGTACGTCATTGACGGGACCGTCCACGGTCTCGAACGCGCCTTCGCCGCCGCTTCCGACCGGCTCCGGAAGATGCAGTCCGGGGTCGTCTCCGACTATGCCGCTCTCATCATCGCCGGCTTGATCGGCGTCTTCCTCCTTCTGCTGGTGGTCGCGCCGCTTCTCCTCGCGCGGCTCGGGGGCGGATAGATGTTCCCGATCCTATCCACCCTCATCGTCACCCTGCTCGCGGGGATGGTCCTCACCTTCCTTTCGGGCCAGCGGGCGCGATGGACCGCCCTCGCCACTTCGGCGGTCTTCCTGGCGGAGGTAGGCTACCTCTTCCTGAGCTTCCCCGGTTGGCCGGGCTACCTCGGGATCGTCCCGCAATTCGCCGACCAGGAGTCGTACGCCTGGATCCACCTGGGCTGGCTGAACGTCAACTATACGGTGGGCGTCGACGGGATCTCCCTCGTCCTGATCCTTCTCACCGCGATCCTCCAGGTCGCGACGATCATCTACTCGTGGAACGAGACGAAGCGCCCGGCGGCCTGGTTCGGCCTCCTGATGCTCACGTGCCTCGGCTGTCTCGGGGTCTTCCTTGCGCTCGACGTCCTCCTGTTCTTCCTGTTCTGGGAGGCGGTGCTCGTGCCGATGTTCTTCATCATCGGCTACTGGGGCGGTCCGCGCCGCCGCTACGCCGCGTTGAAGTTCTTCGTCTACACCCACGTCGCCTCGGTCGTCATGCTGATCGGGCTGCTCGCCCTCGTGTTCTACTCGGGCGCATCGAGCTTCGACTACTCGGCGATCTACGGCTCGGCGCGCACGCTCGTCACGGCGACCCAGGCGGTCCTGTTCCTGGCCCTCTTCTTCGGGTTCGGGGTGAAGTTCCCGATCGTCCCGTTCCACACGTGGCTGCCCGACGCGCACGTCGAAGCGCCGACCGGGGGTTCCGTCCTGCTGGCCGGGCTCCTCCTGAAACTCGGCGGCTACGGACTCATCCGCTGGGCGGTCTTCGTCCTCCCGGCCGGATTCCACGAGGTCCAGCCGATCCTCTTCGTGGTCGCCTTCGCCTCCATCGGGTGGGGCTCGATCGTCTCGCTCGCCCAGCGGGACCTGAAGCGGCTGGTCGCGTTCTCGTCGATCAACCACATGGGCATCGTGCTGCTCGCGATCGCCCTCGGCTCCTCGCTCGGGCTGCTCGCCGCCGTACTCCTGATGTTCGCCCACGGGATCGTGAGCGCCCTTTTGTTCATGGCCTCGGGGAGCGTCCATCACACGTACGGGACGCGGGACATCAGCACCCTCGGCGGGATCACGCCGAGTTCTCCCACGCTCTCGACCATGGTGATGGTCGGCTCGCTCGCGTCGCTGGGGCTCCCCTGGCTGATCAGCTTCCCCGCCGAGTTCGCCGCCCTCCTCGCCACGTGGGAGGGAATCTCGTACTGGGTCCTGTTCCCGCTCGGGATCCTCGTCGTCACGGCCGCGTTCTACATCTGGATGATGCAGCGGCTGCTCTTCGGACCGCCGAAGAACGTCCCGGTCGGCGTCCACGACCTCCCGTGGTACGAGACCACGGGAATGGCGATCTTGGTCGCGATGACGATCCTGTTCGGGGTGCTCCCGTTCCTGCTCGTGAACGTGATCACCAACTCGCCGATCCGCGGGTTCCCGGGGTTGTGAGATGACGGATTTTGTTTCCTTCGCCGCCCCGTTCGTCCCCGAGCTGATCCTGCTCGGCGCCACGCTCCTGATCTTCCTCCTGGACGTCCTCGGGGTACGGCGGAACGAATGGCTGAGCACGATCGCGGTCACCGCGACGGTCCTCGGCCTCCTCTCGGTCGTCGGCGACCTCGGGTTCGGCCCGCTGAGCGTGCTCGCGACCGTCCCCGCGAACCAGATCGACGCCCTGCCGGCGCTCGGGTCGGCCCCGCTCTACCACTTCTCGTCCCTCGGGCTGATCTTCCAGGGGATCTTCCTCCTCTCGGCCCTCCTCGTCGTCCTCGCGTCGGCGAGCCGCCCGTCCCAGGAGCCGGGCGCCCCGATCTTCTACGGCCTCCTCCTTCTCGCGACGCTCGGGATGCTCCTCGTCGCGATCGCCTCCGACCTGATCTTCCTCCTCCTCGCGATCGAGGTGACGAGCATCGCCACGTACCTCCTCGTGGGCTACCGTCGCCGCGAGTCCCGGTCGATGGAGGCGGCGATGAAATTCTTCATCATCGGGGCGCTCTCGACCGTGCTCTCGTTCTACGGGGCCTCCCTTCTGTTCGGGGCGTACGGGACGACCAACCTCTTCCTCATCCATGCCGCCGGCCAGAACGTCGGATTCCCCGTCCTCGTCCTGCTCGGCTACGGCTTCCTGATCGCGGGCCTGGCGTTCAAGGTCACGCTGGTGCCGTTCCACGCCTGGGCGGTGGACGTGTACGACGGGGCCCCGAGCGACGTCAGCGCCTTCCTGGCGGGCGGAACGAAGAAGATCGGACTGTTCGCCTTCTTCCTGGTCTTCCTGGGCCCGGTGCTCCTGATCTCTCCCGGAGGCGGCGGGAACTCTCCCTTCGCCGGAGGTCCTCTCGACCTGGGACCGACCCTCTCGATCACGCTCGGAGTGCTCGCGGTCATCACGATGACCGTCGGGAACGTTCTCGCGCTCCTCCAGAAGGAGATGAAGCGCATGCTCGCCTACTCGTCCATCAGCCAGGCCGGCTACATGCTGATCGGCATCGCGATCGGCTCCGCGCCGGCCCTCACGGGGGCGACGCTCCAGATCCTCGCGCACGTCCTCATGAAGGGCGGGGCGTTCCTCGTGGTCGGTGGCGTTGCAGCGCTCGGCGTCGGTCCCCTGATCGACGACTGGAAGGGCCTCGGGGTCCGTCGCCCTCTCCTCGGTGCGGCATTCGCCCTGATGTTGCTGTCGCTCGCGGGCATTCCCCTCACGATCGGCTTCGTCTCGAAGTTCGTGCTCTTCTCGGCCGCTGTGCAGGCCCAGGGCTTCTTCATCTGGCTCGCGGTCGCAGGCGTGCTGAACAGTGCGCTCTCCCTGTTCTACTACGGACGCGTGCTGAAGGTCCTCTACTTCGAGAGTGGGCCGGAGCCCACGCCCCCCGCGGTCGTCGGTCGAGCCCCTTGGGAGCCCTTGCCGGCGGGCGGTCTCGGATACGGGCGGGCGGTCGCGATCGGCATGGCCGCCGTCCTCATCGTGGGAATCGGGCTCTATCCCCAGTCCGTGCTCGGCGCCATCCAGTCGGCGGCTCAGCACTTCGTGGCCCTCGGAGTGTAGCGTGGAGCGATTCGACGTCGTCGTGGTCGGCGCCGGACCCGCGGGCTCGCTCGCCGCGCGGGCGGCCGCCGAGGGCGGGGCCCGCACCCTGCTGGTCGACCACCGCCCCGAGCTCGGCCATCCGGTCCAGTGCGGGGAGTTTGTCCCCGCACGCGAGGAGCTCATGGACCTGTTCTCGTGCCCGGAGCTGATCTCGACCGCGTTCGAGATCCCCCCCGCGACCGTCCTCCGGGAGACCCACTGGATGACCTGCATCTCCCCGTACGGGCACCGGTTCCGATTTCCCCTCGCGGGCGCGACCGTTTCCCGTCGGGCGTTCGACAAGGCCTTGGCCTACCGCGCGGAAGGGGCCGGAGCGGAGCTGCGGTTCCCGCTCGGGGTCACCGGAGTCGACGGGACCACGGTTCGAACGGTCGGTGGCGGCGCCCTCGAAGCGAAGGTCGTGATCGGGGCCGATGGGCCGCTCTCGACCGTCGGCCGCTCGATGGGCCTCGTGCCAGAGCGGACGCTCTTTCGAATGATCACGGCCACGGTCGACGCCCCCATGGCGGACGAGATTGACCTGTACTTCGGCCGGGACGCCCCCGGTGGCTACTCGTGGGCCTTTCCCCGGGCCCACGACGTGAACGTCGGGCTGGGAGTGGCCCATCTGCCGCCGGGAACCTCCCTTTCGATGCTCCTCGAGCGGTTCCTCCATCGGCAGGGCCTCGGACCGGCGCGTGAACCGACCCGGTGGTGGGTCCCGGTGGGCCCTCCGCCCACTTCCCTGGTCCGGGGCTCGGCGCTCCTCTGCGGGGATGCCGCTAACCTCGTGATGGCGACCAACGGAGGCGGGATCCCGACGGCGATGCTGAGCGGCTGGTTGGGAGGACAGGCGGCTGCCCGTCACGCGCGGGAAGGTCGACCCCTCTCCGAGTACGATACCTCGTGGAAGGCGGCGATGTTCGACCCCCTCGAGCGGGCGGCCCGGATCCAGCATTGGGGCGACCACTTCGCGTCGGTGGACCCCGTACTGGCCCTCGGAATGCGCTATATTGGGGCCCAGGGTCTCGATTCGATGATGCGGCTTCGGTGGCCCGCCCGGCTCGGAGGCGGTTCGTGAGCGATCCCGCCCGCTCGCCCGATAGCATCGACCCGTCGCTCGAGGCGCTCGTCACCCAAACGCTCGGCGAGGCCGCGGCCGGCCGCCTCGCGGAACTCGCCCCGGTCCTCGTCCGCGACTTGGCGGACATCGACTGGCGCGTGGCGGAGGTCCTGGGGTCGACGTATGCGCAGTTGACCGAGGCGGCTCGCTACGCCTGTTCTACGGGGGGCAAGCGGGTGCGACCGCTCCTGATGGCGTCGGCCTACCGGGCCCTGGGGGCGACATCGACGCAGCCGATCCATTCGCTCGCCGCCGCCTTCCAGCTCATCCACACGGCCACCCTCGTCCACGACGACGTCATCGACCACGCCGAGACTCGGCGAGGGCGGCCCTCCATGCCCCGGGCCTTCGGCGTCCCGCTCGCGATCGTCGCCGGGGACTACCTGTTCGTCCGCGCGTTCGAGCTCGCCGCTGAGTATCCCCGTTCGATCATCATGCGCTGCGGCGAATCGTGCGCCGACCTGGTCGAGGGGGAGGTCCTTCAGGAGGCGTCCCGTTACGACCTCTCCACGGGCCGCTCGCACTACTTCCGCATCATCGAGCGCAAGACGGCCGCGATCATCGCGGCGGCGCTCGCCTCGGTCGCCGAGATCGGCGGCGCCGACCCGCCCCGGGTCGATGCGTTGCAGGGGTACGGGCGCGCGCTGGGCATGGCGTTCCAGATCCGCGACGACCTCCTCGACGTCTACGGAGACCCTGACCTCCTCGGAAAACCACTCTACGGCGACCTTCGGGAGGGGAACCCGACGCTGCTCTCGCTCGAGACGTACGCGCGGCTCGACCCCCGTCACCAGGCCGAGTACGAGCGCCTGTTCCAGCTCCACCACAAGAAGGCGAAGCACCTGTTGCGCCTGCGCGAATTGACCCAGCTCACCGAGGCGCCCCAGGTCGTGGCCCGAGAGGCCTCCGAATGGGCCGAGCGGGGGATGCGCTGCCTCGAACCCCTCCCCGTCGGCCCGTTCCGAACGCTGCTCGAGCAGCTCGCCCGAGGGGCCGCCGAACGGCGCTTCTGACGCCGCCATTCCATCGAAAGCTACATCTTCCCTTCCCGAGCTTCTCGCGCTGCGGGTGCCGATGGGAGGGTCTGCGACAGCTTCGGCCGGGGACGCTCCGGTCTCGTTCGACACGCTCCCTCCCCAGTGGGAGCCGACCCCGGTTCGGCCGAGCCTTCCGGTCGGAATCGCGGTCGTGGCCATCCTGCTGGCGGTCGCGGCGGTCGTGCTGGTCCTTGGGGGCGCACTGTTCCTGCTCAACGAGGCCGGGACGAGCTACGTCCCTTCTGCGCTCGACCTGTTCCCCTCGGTGAGCTTCCTGGGGGCGGTCATCCTGATGGTCCTTGGCGTCGCGCTCCTCGCGCTGGCGACCTCGCTCTGGCGCCAGGAGACCTGGGCCCTCTGGTCGACCCTCGTGCTGGTCTTCGGCACGACGATCTACCTGTTCTTCACCGAGTCGATCACGGTGCTGTTCGTCCTTCTGGTCATCCTCTTCGTCTACCTCCTCTCGGTTCGTCGGTACTTCTATTGACGCGCCTCCTCCTGGGCCAGCTCGCCCCGGTGCCGGGGGATCCGGCGCGGAACCTCGAGCGGGTCGGCCAGGTGGTCCGCAGCGCGCCGAGCGACCTCGCGGTCTTCCCGGAGCTGTTCCTCTCGGGATACCGGATCGGCGACGCCCTTCATCGGCTCGCCCTGCGACCGGGCGAGGGGACGTGGTCGGACGCGGTTCGGCTGGCGACGGAGACCGGCACTACGCTCGTCATCGGGGCCCCCGTCGCCTCGCCCGAGCGGAAGGGGGAGCTCCAGAACGCGGTCCTCGCCTTCTCCCCCTCGGGGGACGTCGGGATCCAGGTGAAGCGCTACCTCCCCAACTTCGGCCCCTTCGAGGAGGGCGTCCCGTTCACCCCGACCGACGTGAGCCGCCCCGTTCCGTTCGGCGATCACCACCTCGGCCTATCGATCTGCTACGACACCTTTTTTCCCGAGGTCGCCCGGGCGCTCGCTCTCGGAGGGGCCGACCTCCTCATCGTGGTCTCCGCCTCCCCGGTGACGAGCGGCTCGCTGTTTGAAAAATTGCTTCCCGCCCGGGCCATCGAGAACGGTCTCTCGGTCGTCTACGTCAATCGGGTCGGTGTCGAAGATGGGATCGTGTTCGGGGGGGGCTCCGGGGCATGGGACCCCCGGGGGGAACCGCTCCCCCTCGACTTCGTGACCGACTCCACACTGGGCCCCGAGGAGCGCGTTCTGCGCGGGGAGGTCGACTTGAGCGAGGTCGCGCGGTGGCGTCCCTTCCGCCCCGTGCTGCGCGACGTGGCGACCCGACCCGGGGAGATGCCCCGGAGCTGACGCACCCTTCGATTCCAACACGCCGCTTATAGAGGGGCTCGAGCCCAATCGCAGGGTGGTGCCTCCTCCCACTATCGCCCAGCAACTCGCGGCGAAGCAACGCGAGATCTCCGTCGCCGAGTTCTTCGAGCGGAACCGCCAGATCCTGGGGTTCGACAACCCGCAACGCTCGCTGCTCACCACGGTCAAGGAGGCGGCCGACAACAGCCTGGACGGCTGCGAGGAGGCCTCCATCCTTCCGGAGATCCTGGTCGAGGTCTCGAAGGAAGGAGAGGACCGCTTGCGCGTCGCCGTCGAGGACAACGGCCCCGGCATCCTCCGCCGGGAGATCCCGAACGTCTTCGCCCGGCTCCTCTACGGCTCCCGCTTCCATTCCAATCGGCAGGCCCGCGGCCAGCAGGGGATCGGGATCAGCGCCGCCGTCCTCTACGCGAACCTGACCACCGCCCAGCCCGCGAAGATCATCTCGAAGGTCGAGGAGGAGGACGCAGCCCACGTCCTCGAGCTGTTCCTGGACACCCAGAAGAATCTCCCGCGGATCGCCTCCGAGGACGTCCTCCTGTGGGACCGGCCCCACGGAACGCGGGTCGAGCTCTGTCTCAAGGCCCGGTACGTGCGGGGCCGTCAGTCGCCGTACGAGTACCTCCGCGGGACCGCGATCGTCAACCCGCATGCGCGGATCGTCCTGGTCGAGCCGGACGGGACCCGCGTCACGTTCGAACGCGCGACCCAGGAACTCCCTCCCGCGGCGAAGGAGACGCTCCCCCACCCGTACGGTCTCGAACTGGGTGAGCTCGGATACTTCCTGAAGGGGACCAAGCGCCCCACGCTCCTCGATTTCCTCTCGCGGGACCTCCAGGGAGTGTCGGCCCGGGCGGCCCGCGACGTGCTCACCCAGGCGGACCTGAAATCGAGCCAAACTCCCGGCTCCGTCCAGGGCGAGGCGCAGGAACGCCTCTTGAAGGCGCTTCACACGGTCTCCCTCGTGGCCCCCTCGGCCGACTGCCTCTCTCCCATCGGGGCAATGTTGATCAAGCGGGGGCTTAGGAACGTCCTCGGCGAGGTCCGTCCGGACTTCTTCGCCCCCCCGGTCAGCCGCCCTCCCAAGGTGCGGGGCGGGTTCCCGTTCATGGTCGAGGTCGGGCTCGTCTACGGCGGCGCGCTCCCCGCCGACCAGTCGGTCCAGATCCTGCGCTTCGCGAACCGGGTCCCGCTCCTCTTTCAGCAGGGGGCCTGCGCGATCACGAACGCGATCAGCAACCTCGACTGGCGGAGGTACGGCCTCGAGCAGAAGGGAGGCTCGGGGATCCCCTCGGGACCCGCCCTGATCCTCGTCCACGTCGCCTCCACGAAGATCCCGTTCACGAGCGAGGCGAAGGAGGCGATCGCGGAGGACCCCGAGATCGACCGCGAGGTGACGCTCGCGCTCCAGGTCGCCGCCCGGCACTTGCGGACCCATCTTTCGCGCCGGACCCGAAGGGACCTCGCGAGCGAGAAGTTCTCGATCATCCTGAAGATCCTCCCGAAGCTCGCCGAAAAGACGAGCCACCTCGTCGGCAAGCCGGTCCCCGACCTGACCCCCGTCATCACCCGCATCATGGACGTGGTGAACCTCGAAGCGCCGGTGACGAGCGACAAGGCGGGGGTCCGGGTCCCGGTCGACATCGTGAACTACACGCCGCGGGCCCGGGTCCTCGAGCTGTTCCTCGAGATCCCGCCGGAGGCGATGGCGTTGGCCACGTTCGCGCCGGCCCCCGACGGGACCGAGAAGGAACTCGGCCGGGCCTGGTGGACGCTGCCGAAGCTCGCCCCGAGCGGGCGGACCCAGCTCGAGATCACGTTCCCCGCCAAGACGGACGTCGAGGCCTCCGACCTGGACTGGTACATCGCTGGGATCGACGAATCCCACCTCCTCGGCGCCGACCCCCTGCCCGGGGACTGGGACGTCCGACTTCCGCGCACGATCGTCGAGGCGGCGGAGGCGGCCGCCGCCGAGGCCCCTCCCAACGGAGCGGGCGAAGAGGAGGTGGATTACGATGCCGCGGAGTCGAGCGCGAGCGCCAGCGAAGACGAGTGAGGAGGACGAGCCCCGGATCCGGGCTGACGCCCTCCAGCCGACCCTCGGCCTCGCCAACGACATCTGGGGCCAGCTCGACCGGGGCGAGATCCCCCGGATGCACCTGCCCCTCCGGACGAAGCAGAACCTCGAGTTCAAGATGCGCGAGGGGGTCTGGAAGCTCGGCCGCCAGCAGGGGACGCGCAGCGCGCGCAAGCTCGACGGTGCGCTGATGCTCCTGCGGACGTTCTACCTAGTCGACTTCATCAACGAGATGTCCAAGGACAAGAAGACGTCCACGCTCCGGGAGCTCTACTACATCAGTGAGGCATGGCAGGAGGCCAAGTTCCACAGCGAGGACGAGTCGAACCTCCTGATCGAGGACCTCGAGGTCATGTGCGAGCGCCTCCGGGAGGACTTCCGGCTCCACCCCGAGGAGAACGGGGCCTCCGTCCTCGGCGACCTCACGATCCGCGAGCGGAACCGCAAGGGGGTCGTGAAGACGATCAACTGCCGGGACGACGTCGGGGACGGCGGGTATGCACTGCCGTTCAACGTCGAAAAAGAGAAGATCGAGTTCGTGAAGACGAGCGCGAAGTTCATCATCGCGATCGAGTGCGGCGGCATGGTCGACCGGCTCGCGGAGAACGGGTTCGACGAGGCGAACGATGCGATCCTTCTCCACCTCAAGGGCCAGCCCGCCCGCTCGACCCGCCGCTTCCTGCGCCGGGTCTCGGACGAGCTCAAGCTGCCCGTGGTCGTGTTCACGGACGGCGACCCCTGGTCGTTCCGGATCTACGCGAGCGTCGCCTACGGGGCCATCAAGACGGCCCACCTCTCCAACTACCTCGCCACCCCGTCGGCCGAATTCCTGGGCGTGACCGCCTCCGACATCGAGAACTACGACCTGCCCTCCGACCACCTCTCCGAACAGGACGTCCGCGCCCTCCAGGCCGAGCTCACCGACCCCCGGTTCGGGACGGCCGAGTGGCGGGCCGAGATCGAGCTGATGCTCAAGAACGGCAAGAAGGCCGAGCAGCAGTCGCTCGCCAAGTACGGCCTCAACTACGTGACGGAGCACTACCTGCCCGAGAAGCTCACCGAGATGGGCGTCCTCTAGGTCCCGAGGGCGGTCCTTCCGCTACGTCTGGATCCGAAGGCCGGTCCGCCGTTCGATGTCGCGAAGCGCCGCGGCGGCCGTGCGACGTTCCCCGTGGGGGACGTGGCCGGACGGGTCGCCCTCGATGGCACTGACCCACGCCCGGAGATGGTCGAAGACCCGGTCGGTCGCGAGGTCCGCGGCCATATCGCGACGTACCTCGTTCGCCACTTCCCGGGCCCGGACGGCACCGACCCGGCCGCCCACCCCCGGCCGCAACCAGGTCGCGAGCGTTCGGCGAATGCGCCGCCACTCGGACGCCGAGCGGTGCAGGCCGGTTTCCGTCCAGTGAAAGCGCTCGGTCAGCGGGCGCCCCAGCAGGAACCAGCGAAGCGCGTCCGGCCCGACCTCCTGGGTCGCGGTGCGGAGCGGGACGAGGTTCCCCTTCGACTTCGACATCTTTGCGCCCTCCCAGAGGACGAGCCCCGGATGGACGAAGATGTGAGCGAACGGTCGGTGCTTGAGCATGAGAGCGACCTCGTTCTCGGCGTAGTGGTGTGGGAAGATGAGGTCCGTGCCGCCGCCGTGGACGTCCACCGGAAGGCCGAGGAGCTCGTTCGCCATCGCGTAGCATTCGAGGTGCCACCCCGGGGTGCCGCGGCCCCACGGTCCGGGCCACGATGGGCGCGGACGCTCCTGGAGCTTCCACACCATGAATTCGCCGGCCGAGCTCGCGTCGAGCGGGAAGGGATGGTCGGGCTCCTCGACCGCATGCGAGGCGAACTCGGTCCCGGTCAGGAAGTTCTCGCCCCGGGGCCGGGTCGGGGGGGTGTAGAGCCATTCGTCCCCCTGGCGGTGGACCCGGCCCGTCCGGGCCAATCGGCGGGCGACCTCCGTCATCTGTGGAACGAAGTCGCTGGCCCGCGGGCGCTCGTGGGGAGGAAGGATACGAAGGTCGCGGAGGTCCCGGAGGAAGCCGGCTTCCTCGCGGAGCGCGAGGGAGCGCCACCCGACGCCCAGCTCGGCGGCGCGGGCGTCGATCTTGTCCTCGAAATTCGTCACGTTCATCACGTGACGGACCGGGATCCCCTCGGCCTCGAGGTGCCGCCGCACGAGGTCGAAGAACAGGTAGGTACGGGCGTGGCCGACGTGCGCCCCGTCGTAGACCGTCGGCCCGCAAACGTAGAGCGTGACCGGGTGCCCGCGTCGTCGCGCAACCGGTCGGGCGCGGCCCGAGAGGGTGTCCCGGAGCAGTAGGTCCATCACCGACCCGGGCCGCCGGGCGGAGCATAACCCTTTGGGCCCGGGAATCGCCCGGAAACTTGATTTGCCATTCAAGTCGGAGATGCTCCGCACCTGTCGCAGCGGCCCTTGGTGGCGTCATAGAGATTCCCGCAATGACGGCAGTGCATCATGACCTGCGGCGCGGCGGGTGCAGGGATGTTGAAGACGATCGAACCTTGCCCACCAAACCCGGGGGGCGGCGGGGGGATGGCCTGACCCGAGGGTGGTGGCGGAGGAGGAGGGGCCGGCGGCGGTAGGCTCGTCTTGGCCGTCACAATCGCCTGTCCCCAGCCCTGCGCGCCTGAAATTTGAAAAACGAATCGGCCCCGAGCCCCCTCGACCGTGAGGTATTCCTTTCGCCCTTCGAGGAGTTTCGAGGTCATGCCGGCATGGACGTTCCAGACATTCTCGATCTGCTCGCTGTATGACGTGTAAGGGTTCGAGCCCCCGGCTCCGGCCTCGAAGACAATCCTGAGGTTGGAGAGGTAAAGCCGTCCGTTGACCCTGACATCACCGCGCATCTCCGAGGCCCACCCCTCGAGGATGATGCGTTCGTTTCTTCCGAGGATCATCTACGCGGGCGAGAACTCCGAGTAGGGTATCTAACTTGCTTGAGCCCAGCCGGCCCCGCCCTCCCGCCGTGATCCTACGGCCAAAGCCGAGGACCCGCTGGGCCCCGGAAGGGGGCCTCGTCGACCCCGGGACGGGGGGAACCAAGGCCGAGCGGGGTTCCCCGACCATCGGGTTGCCGTTTCCCAAGAATTATCGAGGTGAGCGGTGGGAGCCCTAAGAGGAAACTTGATTTGGGGTGGGTCAGTGGGTAAACTGGTAAACTCCCATGGAAACCGTCTTCCTGCTGGTCGAAACCGAAGTGGGCCAGCTCGACTCGGTCCTCCAGCGGATGAAGAGCGTCCCAGGGGTGGTGGAGGTCCAGGCCGTGACCGGACCGTTCGACCTGATCGTCAAGGTCCAGGCGAGCCACCTGAACGCCGCCCTCGACACGGTCGTCCACAAGATCCGGAAGATCCCCGGCATCAAGTCGACAGAAACCCTAGTGACCGTCGCCACCGGCTAGGTTTCTTCTCGCGGGCGTCGACCGGTGGACCCGAAGGGGTTCAAATACCCCCGCGCGAGTTTGGTGCCATGGTCGCTGTAGGCGAGCCCGCCCCGAAGTTCCACGCGCCGACCCAGGACGGTACCCCCTTCTCCTCGGATTCGCTCCGGGGGAAACGGGTAGTGCTGTACTTCTATCCCAAGGCCGACACCCCCGGTTGCACGATCGAGGCCAAGGGGTTCCGGGACGAGCTCCCCCAGTATCACGCGAAGGGCGTCGAGGTCGTGGGCGTCAGCATCGACGACTGCCCAGCCCAGAAGGCGTTCGCCACGAAGTATGGGCTCAACTTCACCCTCCTCGCCGATGCGAAGAAGGAGGTCGGGGCCGCCTTCGGCGTGCTCCGCGGGGGCGGTAGCGCCCGTCGTGTCACGTTCCTGATCGAAAAAGACGGAAAGGTCGCCGAGATCGTCGACTCCTCGTCGGTCGACGACCACTTGAGTCGGGCGCGCGCCCGGTTCCTTACGGGGTAGTCGGAGCCGCGTCGGACGGCGCGACCGGCGGGGCGGCCTTCCGCTTGCGGCCGGTCAGGCTCCACGCCCGGTCCCCGAGGAGCTGGAGGGCCGCCGGAACGAGGTAGGTCCGTACGACCATCGCGTCGAGCACGACGGCGATGGCGACCGAGAAGCCGATCGCCCGGATCAGGGTGAACTCCCCGATCAGGAGCGCGCCGAAGGCGCTCGCGAGGATGATCGCTGCGGCCGTAATGATCCCTCCGGTCCGGCCGATGGCGGTGACGACCGCCTCGCTCGACGTGGCGCCCTTGACCCGCTCCTCCCGGACCCGGGTCAGGACGAAGATGTTGTAGTCGATCCCCAGGCCCAGGATCAGGAGGAACATGATCGTCCGTACGTAGAAGAAGAGCGGGAACCCGAGGAGGAGCTGGAAGACAAGGTAGGTGACGGCCCACGCCCAGGAGATCGACAACGCGATGGTGGCGATCGCCATCACGGCGATTATCCACGAGCGCAGGACCACGAGGAGGACGAGCAGGAGACCGAGGGTGACGGCGATGACGAGGATCTCCGTCGCCGTTTCGGTCTCGTTCGCGAGGTCTCCGATGGTCGGGGCACCCCCTCCGTAGGCCACCTTCGTGATGTCGGGGTGCGTCCCCTGGTAGGCGCCAAAGTTCGATTCGAGCGCATGGACCGCCGCGACCGCTTGCGAGGAGAGGCCGGTCGACGTGGGCTGGACGGTGAGAAGGACGGTCCGGCCGTCCGTCCCCACGTACGCGTTCAGGAGGCCGAGGAGATTTTGTTGGGGGGCCTCGGGGAGCGTGGAGAGGTTCTTCCATTCGGACAGAGGGGCCCCGTACGGTCCGACCGGGGATTGGACGACCTCGATGCCGGACGTATTCTGCGCGATCGACGTGAGCTCGGCGAGGTCCGTGAATTCGGTGCTATTCGTATGGTTCCCGACGAGGAGAGGGCTCGCGAACGTCACGAGGGCGAACGACGGGGTCGCGAAGCCGTCCCCGTAGTGCGCGTAGAGCGCCTGGAGGCCGTCGGTCGCCGGGTGGCCCGTCGGGAGCTGACCGTAGAAATCGAACGCGAGCGGGACCTGGAGCGCGATCAGGATCAGGGGAATACTGAT
The DNA here is from genome assembly GCA_052326445.1 of Thermoplasmata archaeon. Taxonomy (GTDB): domain Archaea; phylum Thermoplasmatota; class Thermoplasmata; order Lutacidiplasmatales; family UBA184; genus Lutacidiplasma. Next base: position 22,913 of record JBKQNC010000030.1, on the reverse strand, counting down.
CAGCAGCAGGACTCCGAGCACCGCGACCGGGCGACGCTGGGTGAAGCGGCCGGCCCGGTAAAAGTAGGTCCGGCCCGAGGCGACCCGGGCGTTGACCTTCTCGGCTCGACGGTCGAACCGCGCCCCGGCGTCCGGCCAGAAGATCCGCGGCCCGATCAGTTTGAGCGCGGCGGGGACCAGGGTGAGCGACAGGAGGATCGTGAACAGGATGGCGAGCGCGAGGACGCGGCCCCACTGCGAGAGGAGGGTGACCCCGCTGAAGGTCAGCGCGAGGGTGGCGATGATCGCGGTCGAGCCGCTCGTCGCGACCGATTGGCCCGCCCAGGCGAGGGACTGCTCGATCGCCTCATCGGACGTCCGGCCCCGGTGGAGCTCCTCCCGGTAGCGGGCCACGATAAAGATCGAGTAATCGGTCCCCACGCCGAGCACGAACACCTCCTCGAGCGTGAGCGAGGTCGAATCGACCGCGCCGAACAGGTGGGCGAGGAGGATCGTCCCCCCCAGGGCGAGGACGAGCGCGATCCCGAGCCCCGCGAAGGTCATCAGCGGCGTGAGCGGGGACCGGAAGTAGGCCATCGAGATGATGAGCAGGAGGCCGACGGTCAGCGGAAGGACGAGCTTCAGGGAGGCATCGACGATCGTGTTCGTCACGAGGTCGAGGGGGGCGCTACCCGTCTGGTAGTAGGCGATCGAATGGGTGCCGTCGGAGGCGGCGAGGACCGGGCCCACCCGCGCGTCGATGAGCGGAAGGTCCGCGTAGACCGGTTGCCCTCCACTGCCGTTCGTGAAGTCGTCCGAGACCGAGAACGAGACGGAGACGAGGGAGGCCGTTCCCGCGGCGTTGACGAATTCGGTCAGGATGGGGTAGGGGACCGGGAGGGGTTCGGTCCAGAGCGTGGCGTTCTCGACGGTCGCAACCGACCAGGCGAGGGCGACGGGCGCCGTCACGGCCCCCGAGGGGAACGCGGTCCAGACCGTATCGACCCAGGAAGCGGGTAGCCCGACCTCCGTGCCTACGAGGGTCGAAGCGGTCGCGCGGACGTACGACCAGACGGTGTAGTTCTCGACATCGAGACCCGCGAGGGTCGCCGCCCCGACCGGCACGCCCGCCGCGGGGAGGAGGTGCGGAAGCAGGCCGGCCTCCTCGCTCCGGACGACCCGGTCGAGGCACGCCACGACGTTCGCTGGATTCGCGGCGCACGCCGCGGTGCCGTTGAACCCCGCTGTGGAACCGTTGTACCCGTTGTAGAACGTGCTCAGGACCGTGAGCGCAGGCGTGTTGTTGCCGAGCGCCGAGACGGTCGCCTCGTAGGCCGGGTAGTTCGCCCGGGAGGCGTTCCCCGATATTCCGCTCGCGAACGCTTGCCACTCCGAGAGGTAGACGCTCGGTGTCCCCCACAGGAGGATCGCGGTCTGGTTGACGCTCGGGAGCAGCGACGGGGCGGCTTGGCCTGCCGCCTGGATCGCTCCCCCCACGATCCGTACCTGTCCCGCGAGGAAGTTCGCATAACTCGAGTAGACGTTGGTGACGCTTCCCACGTTCTCCAAGGAACGGTCGGACGCGACGGCCGCGGTGACGTTCTCGATCACGCCCTGGGCGTTCCGGTCCGTGAGATTCGTTCCCACGAACAAGAGCATGCTCGAAGATCCCCCCGTGTCGTTCGGAAAGAGGCGGGCGAACTCGGCGTTGGCGAGCGCGCTCGGGGAGTTGGAGGGGACCGACTCGGTCGAGTTGGTCGTCGACGAACCGAGGAGGGGCAGGAACGGGATCACGAGGACGAGCAGGGCGACCCAGAAGATGACCGGGTACCACGGATGCCGAAGGATCCCGCGAGCGAGGGCGGCAAAGATCCGCGCCCCCCCCGGGGAAGCTCTCCCCTCCTCGGCCGACACGGTCCCGGGGGGGAGCTGCCGGTAAGATAACCCTACTGGGAGGGCGGCGCGTCTTTCGTCACGCCGGCGCGACGCCACTGGGCGGGATAGTGGACCGGGTCGGCGAAGACCCGGGTCTCCCCGACCACCCACCCGTGCCGGACGGAACTGACCTCGTTCGAGTCGACGGTGGCGACGCCGGTCGCGATGAGCGTGCCGGTGCGGGTCACGAGGGCCACCCGCGCACCTTTCGGGAAGGCGCGGGGCAGGGCGAGGATCCCGCCCTTCGCCAGGCCGGCGCCGTGGGCGATCGCGCTCGCGGCGCCCTCCTTCAGCACGATCGTGGGGAACTCCCGCCAGACCTCCTCGATCGGGTGGAGCAGGGCGAGGAGGGCGTCCGGCTGGCCGGCCCGGGCATCCATGACCGCGTCGGCCAGCACGGTGAGCGGGACCGACTGGGCCTCGCCGAACGGCCCGGTCGAGACCCGACGGAGCTCCTCGAGGTGGCCGCCCGTCCCGAGGGCCTCCGCGAGGTCGACCGCCAGCGTGCGGATGTACGTCCCGGAATCGGTGACCGCGTCCAGGAGAACGTGCGTCCCCTTTGTCTCGAGCACGTTCAATCGGTGGATGGTCCGGATCCGGCGTTCCCGCTTCACCGCGGAGCGGACCGGGGGGGTCTGGTAGATCGGGGCGGTGAACTCCGCGACGACCCGGTCGAGGTCCTTCCGCGGGACCGCCGAATGGAAGTTCACGGCGGCGATGTACCGCTTCGGGAACTCGAGCACGAGGGGGAGGAGCTTGAGCGCCGGGCCGAACCCGACCCAGAGAAGTCCCGAGACGTTGGGGTCGAGCGTTCCCGCGTGGCCGGCGAGGTCGAGGCCGAGGAGGTCACGGGCCCAGGCCGTGACCTGGTGCGAAGAGGGACCCCGGGGCTTGTCGATGAGGAGGAAGGCGCCGTCGTGCATCCGCTGGGTGACCGCCGCGGGCCAGGGGGCCACGGGGACGGGGTCGGTCACGTCGGGCCCCCGCGGGGTCGGGCCCTCAAGAACTGGACGATCCGGTCCGCCACCTGGGCCGCCGGGACCCGCGTGGAGTCCACCGTCAGGTCCGCGGGCTCGGACTCCGGGTCGAGGTCGTAGATCCGGAGATACCGCTTCCGCTCGCTGTCCGTCCGTTCGCGGATCTGACGGAGCGCCTCCGCGAGCGATTGGCCATCCCGCTGGGCGACCCGCTGAGCCCGCTCCTCCTCGGCCGCGGTGACGACGATCGCGTAGACGGGACGTCCGCCTCTCCGGCACAACGCCGCCTGGATCCGCCCGTCCAGCAGGCGTCCGGGCAGGGCCAGCGACTGCATGGTGGTATCGAGTTCGCGGTCCACTTCGAGATGCGCTTCGGCATACCGACCGAACGCTTCCAGGCCGAGGCCGCGGGATTTCGCCTCCGCACGGAAGACGTCCCCGGCCGAGAGGTACTCGAGGCCGAGGGTCGTTGCGACGAGCCGCCCTGCGGTCGACTTGCCACTCCCCGGGGGACCCCCGATCGCGACGACCCGGTCGATCACGCCGTTCTCCCGGTCACCGGCGGGGTCCGGGCCGGGGCGACGGGCTCGATCTGGTGCTCGCGGGCGTACCTCCGGACCCAGTAGGTCTTCAGGCCCCGCCGGAAGACGAACGAGAACGGTACCGTGTAGAGCGAGAAGATCAGGAACCACCAGGGGATCGGAAGACCGCCGAGGACCGGGTTGAGCAGGTGCAGCGACCCGCCGCCGAGGGAGATCGTCTGCTGGGCGAGGGTCGCGTTGAAGATCACGAGGCCGATCCACGTGTACATCAGGATGAGCATGAAGTAGGTGATCGCCATCCCCTTGAACTGGGCGATCGTCACCTCGCTCGAGAGGCGCGTGAGGCGCTCCTGGTACGGCTTGAGCGCCTCGATGCGATCCTTCTTGCCGGACCGGATCGCCTCCATCTGGACCTTCCGGAACGCCCCGCTCCACTTCGCGACCTTGGCCTGCTTCACCCAGTCGGTCGTGTAGTTGTACGCGAGCGCCGTGACCAGCATCTCGAGCGCGCCGGCGAGGGCCATCGTCACGAGCAGGTAGCGCGAGGAAAACCCGAACACGGTGTACAACGGCCCGCCCGAGGACGTGCTGATCCCGAGCGAGGTCGCGATCGCGTCGCGCGTGTTCGGCTCGATGAGCATGAGGATACCGACGAGGCCCAGGAAGACGATCACGAAGGTCGAGATCTTGAACGCCGGTCGAGGCGGAGCGGGGCGCGCGGCGGGCGCCGGCACCTCCGGAAGGTTCAGCTCGGGAGCGGTCTCGGTCCCCTCAGGCAGGCTCTCGGAAAGGGGGCCCTCGGCCGCGCCCTCGGTGAGGAGGCTCTCCTCGGTCTCCTCGCCGGAGGGGGCCGCCGGGGCGCCTCCCGAACGGAGGGGCGCGTCCGGGTCGGGCATCCTACGACTCGCCTCCGAGGAAGCGGCGGAGGAGCGGGTTCATCTCCATCAGCTGCTCGCGGCCCATCGCCTCGTAGAGGTTGATGATGATCCCCACCATCAGCAGCACGCCGGTACCGCTCGCATTGCCGAGCGTCCCGATCAGGTCCGCCCCCGCCGCCAGCGCTCCGACCGCAGCGCCACTGATCACCGTGATCACGGGGATGTACCGTTCGAGGACCCGGCGCAGGACGCGCGGCTCGCGTCGGAACCCGGGGATCTGCATGCCGGAGGCCTCGATCTGTCGGGCCACCGCTTCGGGGCCCATGTTCGTCGTCTGGATCCAGAACTTGGCGAAGAGGATCGAGCCGCCGACCATGGCGCAGAAGTAGATCGTGACGTGGAGCATCCCCTGCAGGACCGTGTGGCCGTACAGGTAGCCTCCATACTGCTGGAAGTTCAGGATGGGGAGCAACCACGACTCCAGCCCATTGACCGTCGAGAGGTAGTAGGCCCCTCCGGTGAGCGGTTGCGTCTGACTTATTCCGGTCGAGGATGCGATCGCCGCCGACGGGTACGACCCCACCCACCACTGATGTCCGAGGAGGGGGAATCGGGAGAGCGTCGCATTGGACCAGAGGAGGATCGTGAAGAGGGAGACGTTGGCCAAGAGGGCACTCATCAAGATGACCGGGATGTTCGACGCGTAGATCAGCCGCAACGGGTACCGGCCGCGCGCGCCGCGCGCTTCGGCGTGCGAAAGAGGGAGCTCGATCCGGGTCGATTCGGTCCACGCGACGAGGAAGAAGATCGCGGCCGTACCGACGAGAGCGACGATCGGATTCGGCTGACGGAGGAGCACCTGCTCCCAGCCCCCGCTCGCCATCTGGCTCGCCGTATAGTGGGTCAGGAACCAGAATGCCTTGGGGAGGGCCCCGCTCGGTGGATTCGTGGCACTGATGGTCACCGAAGGATTTTGCGGCACCCAATTGAGGGTGCCTTGGACGATCTGTTGGGAGACGCCCGCCGCGATGAACAGCGAGATGCCGCTCCCGATGCCCCACTTGGAGACGACCTCGTCCATCAGGAAGACGAGGTAGCTGCCGAAGACGAGCTGGGCGATGATGATGGTGTTCGCGAGGAGAAGGCCGTTCCCCGGAGAGGCGAGGCCCAGGCTCGTGACGAGCGAGGAGGAGGGGGTGAGGTACCCGTAGACCTGCGGGACCGCCTCCACGAGGATCATCGTGATGACGAGGACCTTCTGGGTCCCCTGGTACATCCCCTTGTCCTCGTCGTCGGTGAGGTCGAGGTTGATGATCTTCGCGCCGGTGAACAGCTGCATGATGATCGACCCGGTGACGATCGGGCCGATGCCGAGGTGCATCAGCGTGCCTTGGGCACCAGCGAGGATGGCACGGTAGCTCGCGAAGAGGTCGATGACGGTCGCCTGGTCGACCCCGAACAGGTAGATGTTGGTCAGGAGGAAGTAGAGCAGGAGGACGCTGATCGTCCAGAACAGCTTCGTCCGGAAATGGACGTGGCCCTTTGGCTGCGTGACCGCGGGCATCCGCGTCGTGAGGGGCTTCAGTCCGTAGAGCTTCGAACGGGTCCCCGAGTAGGAGAGGCCCATGAAGAGCAGGCCGAGGATGACGAAGATGACGGCCGCGATCAGGATGAACGCGATGAGGGTCGGCGCCGTCCAGAACCAGACCACGGCGAGGAGCGTGGCCCCCACGACCGCGAGCGGGATCGCCCAACGCGGGTCGCGGGGGATCTCCTCGTCCGCCATGTAGCCGAATCCGACCAAATGGCCAATTTATATAGTCTACGGGAGGGCGGGCGCGCGGGGGCCCGGGCGGGCTACGCGTCCCCCTTGGACGAGCCGGGCGGTTCCTTGAGCAGGGTGACCTTTTCGCCCGCGTGTTTCGTGGCGTGGGCGACGAACACCCGCCAGGAGTTCGGGGTCGATCCGCCGCCGAGCAGTCGGTCGTAGCCGGCCTTGGTGAGGTCGGCGACGAGGGTCTCCCCGACGCGCACGACGGCGCCCGCGGCCTCGAGGACCGGGACGAGCCGGTCGAGCTCGCCCACGTTGACCGAGGTGGGGTGCGCGACGATCTTCGGCGGCCGCTGGAACCCGTGCCGACCAAAATGGTCCGGCGCGTAGATCAGCATCGACTTGAACTTGTACTTGTGGAGGCCCGCGTTGCCGCGGCCGCCCTGCTTGCCGGCGCCCCGGCCCGCCTTGATGCCGCGTCCGTGCGTGCGCAGTCCCCGGAACTTCCTGGTTCGGCTCGGCATCGTTGCTCCTACACCATCCGTCGAACGAGGTCGTTGATCGCCGCGCCGCGATACCCGAGCGCGCCGCCGAGGGCGAACGGCTTCTTCGTCGAGCGCCAGCCACCCTTGGGCGCCTTGAGCCGGAAGAGGGGTCGGAGGCCCCGGACCGGGATGAGGCCGCCCGCGAGCACGGAGTTCGTGAGTTCGGGAAGGTCCTTGGCGGGCAGTTCCGTCCCCAAGGTCGTCTCGGTGACCCGTTCTCCCTTCGCGGTGACGCCCCGCTCCCGGAGGAGGAGCGTGACGGACTCCGCGTTCGCCTCGCCCCAGGTGATGTAGCCTTGCGCTCGGTAGAGCATGCCCCGGTACTCGTCCGTCTCCGGGATCACGGTGGCGTGGTTCGCGCGGGAGATGTGCAGGAAACGAAGCGTCTCGACGATTTCATGTTTTGAGTGGATCGTGCCCCGCACGCGAACGACCAGGAACGTCATGGCTAGCGCCCTCCGGAGGGTGGAGGTCGCCGCGGGCCGCTGCCCGGCGGCGGAGGAGGACCGCCGCGTCCCGGCGGGCCCCGACCGGGACCGCCCCGGCCCGGACCACCGCGCCCGGGACCCCCGCGGCCCCGGCCACGTCCGCGACCGCCCATCGGGCGAGCGCCCTCCTCCTTCGGGGGGAGGATCGAGGTCCCGACGGGACCGCGCACGATCTTGAGCCGCTCGGCGGTCCCCGGCGGGATCTTGAGGTCGGAGAGGGCGACGAGGGCCCCGTAGGCCGCTTGGGCGTAGTTCACGGTCGTCTTCGTGTGGCCGTCGGTGTAGCCCCACGCATCCGTGATGCCCGCGAACCGGAGGACCGGCTTCGCCACATCGCCGACCGCGAGGCCGACGCCCCGCGGGGCCGGCTTGAAGTGGACCACGACCGAGCCCGCCCTTCCCTCGACCTCGAACGGCAGGGTATGGGAGCGACCGCAGCCGCATTCCCAACTGCCACAGCCCCGGAGCACGGCGACGATCTCGAGCTTGGCCCGGTCGATCGCGCGACGGATGGTCGGGCCGACCTCGCGGCCCTTCGCCCGGCCGAGACCGACGAACCCGTCCCCGTTGCCGACGACGACCGTGACGGCGAACTTGAACCGGCGGCCGGAGTCGGTCATCCGCTGGACCATGTTCACGTCGAGGACCTCGTCGTGCAAGCCGGGGAGGAGCTTGTCGACGATCTGCGGCTCCCTCAGCGGAAGTCCGCTCGCGAGTGCCTCGCCCATCGTCTTGATCTCATCGGCGGCGACCTTCTTGCCCAGCTCCGTCTTCGGAACCCAGGGCGGCGGTGCGGGAGGGCCACCCGACCCGAATCCCCCACCGGGTCCGCGGGACGGACCAGAGACCGCGCCGCTCATGCGGCCGCCTCCGCGCGGTGGACGAGGCCGGGGAGCTTCTGCTTGTAGGATTCCAGGGGCTGCGGGAGCGCCTTCGGGAGGTGCGTTCCGTTGAGGCGTTCGGCCGGCGGGAACCCCTCGTCCCCGTGGGGGATGTCGAGGCCCGAGTCGAGCAACCCCTTCAACGCGGCGGAGAGGCGCCCGCCCACGGTCGGGTGCCGGATGCCGAGGTCGAGCACCGCTTCCTCGGTGCCGGAGGCCTTGGCCCGGAGCCCCGCGAGGTACGCCGTCAGGTAGGCGGCGGGGGTCGAGGCGAGACTCGTCGTGGGGAACGCGATCCCGCCGAGCTCGCTGGAATCGGCCGCGGCGACCACCCGGTCGCCGGTCGGGTCGTACTGCACGAGCGCGACGCGGACCCTCCGTTCGGAGATGCGCACGACCGCTCGGGTGCGGCCGGACTTCAACAGCTTCAAGCGAACCCGGTAGTCGGTGCGGCCCTCGCGTCGGCGGCGGAAGTGGACCCGGTAGCGAGGTCCGGCCTTCATGCCGAGCCCTCCTTCATGTGGCCCTCGAGCTTCAGGTTCTGGAGCAGGTGGGCCCGACTCCGGAACATGCCGCCCTTCGCCCGCCGGTAGAACTCCCGGTAGGTCGCTGGGGGAATCTTCTTCGAGCCGCGGAGCTCCTTCAGAAGGTCGCGCTGCGCCCGGATCCGTCGGATCCACCGCGTCTTCCGCGGGACGCGGGCGAACGGCGTACCGCGACGGGAACCCGGCCCCTGGTGGCGGCCCTTCAGGACCTCGGCGGCGTGCCGCTTGGCACGGGAGCGGGAGGTGCCCTGGATCGGCTTGCGCTTGATGACCCCGGCCTTGATCGCACCGCGGATGTCGGCGCGCGTTACGGCGTCGGCGAGGTCCTCCTGGCTGGCCGGGTCCAGGAACACGCGTCCCTCCCCGCAGTCGAGAAGGGCGGCGGCGAGGCGACGTTGATTCGAAAGATCGGGCATGGGACGGATCACTCCTCTCCCGCAGTGCGGATCGGGTTCAGGACTCGGACCCCGCTCTTCTTCGCGGTCTCTTCGAGTCCGAGGCGGCGGCGCGTGCCGACGCGCCGGGAGATGACGGCCGCCTCGACCTTTGGGTCGAGCCCCTGGATCTCCGCGTCGGTCTGGACGATGATGGGCCGGTATCCGCTAGGCGCCAGTCCGCGGACCTTCGCGGGAGAGCCGTAGCCGATCGAGACGAGTTGGGCGCGGTACCCGTAATGGCGGCGCTGCTTCGATTGCAAGCCGCGGGGGCGGCGCCAGGAGAGGTCGCGCCCGATCCGGTAGTACCGGTTCGCGGCCTGCCGACCGAAGACCGGGCGGCGGCGGGCGACGTCGCGACGGGTGCGGAGGAGCATGACGGACTCGGCGGAGAGCGTCGGATGCTTGGGCGCCGGCGTCTCCTCCTTCTTCTTCTCGGACTTCCTCGCTCCGGGGTCGGTGGACGGCTTCGCGACGGCCGCCTTCGTCCCCTTCGGGGAAGGAGCGATTTCGGATTTCGACGCGGTTCGGGCCTTGGGCTTGGCGGGGGCCGCCGGGGCGGGGCTACTGGGCGACGCGGGGACGTCGTCCGCCATCAGTTCGCCCCCTTGAAGTGGGCGCGCTCGACGAGGTAGATACCGTCCTGGAAGACACGGGGGTCGTAATCCCGGATCTTGGTGACCCGCTCGATGTTGGCCGCGCTCTGGCCGACCTGCTCGATGTCGTTGCCCGAGAGCACGACGAACTCCCCCTCCACCGCAGCCTTGGTGCCGGGAAGGAGGCGGGTGGTCCGGGGATATTTTTCCCCGAGGAAGTTGTCGATGACGAGCTCTTCCCCGCGGACCTGGACCTTCATGGGGAAGTGGGCCGCAACGACCTTGAGCTTCGCCTCCACGCCCAGCGTCAGCCCGGACGCGAGGTTCTTGACGTGGGCCGCCCAGGTGCCGAGCAGTGCTTGGGAGGCCTTTCGCCCGGGCGCGAGCAGGAGCGTGAGCGTGGCCGTGCCCTTCGCGATCTTGAGTTCCAGTATGTCGGAGGGGAACGGTCGCTGGGAGGTGCCGAGAGGCCCCTTCGCACGCAGGATCTTGCCGTCGACCGTGAACGTGACCCCCTTCGGGAGCTCCACGGTCGCGTGACGGCGGTCGGTCTCAGTAGACATAGGCCAGCAGGCGACCTCCGATCTTCTTCTCGCGCGCCTCGGTGTGCGAGAGCACGCCCTGGTTGGTGGAAAGGACGAGGATGCCGAAGTCCTGGGCGGGGAGGAAGCGCGCCTCGTACCGCTCGAGACGGTCGTGGGGAACGGAGATGCGGGGCTTGATCACGCCGCACGAGTTGATCCGGCGGGAGAGCTTGACGTCGTACTGCCCTCCGCGCCCGTTCGGGACGAAGGTGAACTCCTCGATGTACTGGTGCTCCCGGAAGATCCGCAGCACTTCGGCGATCAGGCGGGAGGCGGGGTGGAGCTGAACCGTCGGCTTCCCGTCCTGGTCGGCGTGACGGATGGTCACGAGCGCGTCGTTGAGTAGATCCTGCTGCATCGATGACCCCCTACTGGAATTTGTGGAACCCGAGGTCCATGGCGACCTCTCGGAAGCACTGGCGACAGAGGTGGAGGCCGTAACGTCGGACGATCCCGCGTTTGCGGTCGCACCGGAGGCAGCCGACCTTCCGTCCGAACAGTTTCTTCGGTTTCATGGCACCCTCCTTAGTCGAGCAGCGTGACCCCGAACGCACTGGTGAGGAACGCCCGGGTCTCGTCCCGGGTCGAGCGGAGGGCCTTCGGAAGGGGACGGGACGCGATGCGACGGTTCCGGACGCGGTAGCCGGCGCGGCCGAGCTCGACCGCGACGTCCATCCCGTGGATACCGATCGCGGGCTCGTACTTCATGCCGACAAAGTCCGTGTAGTCGGCCACGCCGAACGAGAAGTTCCCATTGCGGTCGATGGAATCGGAATCGAGCTGACGGTCACGGGCGTCGAACGCGCGTTGCAGGAAATCGACCGCGACGCTGCCCCGCAGGGTGACCTTGGCGCCGATCTCCTGGCCGGCCCGGATCCCGAAATCCCGGTTGGTGGAGTGGGCTTTGGTGGCGACGGGCTTCTGGTGGGTGACCATCTGGAGCACCTTCTCCGCCTTCGTCCGCGGCTCGCCCGACTCCCCGACTCCGGCGTTGACGACGACCTTGATGACCCGGATGGCCCTCGCGCCGGAGGCGGCGGGGACCGGGACGGGGGCGGCGGCCACGGGGGCGGCCGGCTCGGTCGCGCTCATTGGTCCACTCCCTCCGAGAGGGTGATCTCCGGGGCCTTCTGGCCCACGACGTAGACGTACTCCTTGGTCGTGGAGAACCCCTCCGCGAAGTGGACGAGGTTCGGCTGGGGAGAGTTGCGGACCTCCACCTTGTCGACGCGGGCGAGCTGCCCGACGTGCGAGCCCCCGGCGACGAACGCTAGCGCCCCGGGAGCCAATTTGAGGTGGTCGACGACCTTCTGAGCGGGGACCTCGATCTTGACGGAGTCCCCGACCCGGTAGGGGGTCGACGCCGCGACCAGGAGGTTGCGCCCGTCATGCAACGTGACCTCCACCTTGCCGGAAGGTACCGTGTGCTTGAACCGGACGCGCCCGATCTTGAGTCCCGCCTCCGGCGAGGGGATGCGGACCAGGACAAGCTTGCCGCGCCGGTCCTTCACCATGCGGTAATGGACATCGAGCGGGGCGGCGAGCGAGATGGTGTCCATGAGGCCGAGGCCGCGGTCGAGGTCTGCCGTGACCTTTCCGTCGACCTTCACGACACCGGTTCGGACGAGGATGCGCGCCTCCCGCGCGCTCTGGACGAGGTGAAGCAGGTCGCGGAGCACCAGGAGGACCGGGACCGACTGGTCCTGGGCGTGCGGTCCGGGACCGGGGCGCTTGACCCACTTCGTCCCCTTGCGGGGGATCGTCCAGGCGCGCGGGGCAGCCCCGCGCTTCAGACGGAACGTCATTCTTCTTCCTCCGGCGTTTCGGAAGCAGGGGCCTTGGGCTTGCGGGCCTTCTTCGCCGGCGCCTTCGGCTCGGCGGCGGCCCCGGCGGTAGGCAACGCTTTGGGCTCACCCTTCGGGGCGGCCGCAGTGGGGGTGGACGGTGCCGCGGGAGCGTCGACGGTAGGCGCGGGGGCCTCGCCTTCTGCGACCTCGGGGACCTCGCCCCGTTCCTCGGGAGTGACCTCCTCCTCGCGGACCTTGAGCGACTCGCGTCGCCAGGCGTCGGCGAGGTTGAGGCGAACGATCAGGAGATGGTTCGTGCGGACGGGAAGCGGCTTCAGCTTCTCCTCTCCGCTCTTCAGGGTCACGTTGTCGAGCGTTACGGTGTAGCCGCGGCGGTCGATCTTCGCGACGCGCTCCTCCCGGCCCACGAAGCTGCCCTTCATCACACGGACCGTGTCGCCCTTGCGGAGCGGCACCGACCGGCGATGAAACCGCGAGCGGAGCTCGCGGGAGAGCGGGACGGTCATACGGAGCCGGCGCTCGAACGTGTCCGCGTTGTAGACCGCGCGGCGCTGGCGTCGGGGAGAATGGGGAGAGATCGGCATCTTGCTCCTAGACGATGATCGACGAGGCAGCCGCGATCCGCGGCCAGCGCTCGGCGGCCTCCTTTGCCACCGGTCCCTTGATCTGAGAGCCCTTGATTTCGCCGGTCTCGGTTGTGATGACCGCGGCGTTGTCCTCGAACATGAGCCGCGTCCCGTCCGCCCGGTGGATCGCCGAGCGCGACCGGACGATGACGGCGTGCAGGACCTGGCGGCGCATCTCGGGGGTACCCTTCTTGACGGAGACGATCACGAGGTCGGCGATGCCGGCGCGGGGGTAGCGGCGGTGCGTTCCGTGCCAGTTGCGCACGGCGATGATCTCGACGATCTTCGCGCCGGTGTTGTCGACGCAATCCAGACGCGCGCCCTTGGGGAGTCCGCGGCTCCGTCGTCCGGCGAGACCCTTCATGCGGCCTCCTTCGAGGGCGGGGTGGGGACGGTTGTGTCGAGCGGGTCATGGCCGGCGACCTTGCGGGCGGCCTCCCCCAGGTCCTCGACAATGCAGAAGGAGACGAGCTTGGAAAGGGGCCGGGTCTCCGCGATCCGCACGCGGTGGCCCACCGGCACGTGGAGGCATGGGGGGGCGTGCGCGAGGTACCGGCGGCGGCGCTTTTCGTACCGTTCGTACTTCGGGACGAAATGGAGGAGGGTGCGCTCGACGACCGCGGTCCGCTGCATCCCGACGGAGACAACGGTCCCCTCGATGACCTGGCCCCGGACGGGGAGGCGGCCATGGAAGGGGCAGTGGCGGTCGTCACACCGGGTCTTCGGCGCCCGGACGTCGAGACCGATGTCCCGCGCGCGGCGAACGGACGGCGTGCGTGATGGAGTCATCGGAACCTCCGAGGACCACTGGCCAAGACCCGCTTTGTGCGGTCCTCAGGGCGCACGCGAAGGGTCTCGCCACTTAACGGTAACTCTCGTCCGCCGAGGAGAATGCTCCCTGAGAGGGACGACTTCGGGATCCGGACGACGCGGGAGGTCAATGTCTCGCGGACGTAGAGGAGCGAGAGCGTCTCATCGACGATGACCCCGTCCACGCCGCGTTGCACGGCGGGGGACGGGCGGATCCGCACTGGCGCCCCGAGGATCTCGCCCGCGTAGGCGAGACGGTCGGACGGAGCGAGGTCGATGCCGGGTCCGGAGTGCGTCATCGTCCCGGTTCCCCCTCCTTACGCGCGGCGCGCGCCGCGCGAGGAGGCGATCTGGCGCTGTCGGAGGACGGTAAGGGATCGGGCGACGTTGGTCCGGAGCGCCCGCATCCGCCCGGGGCTGGGCGGAGCGCCTCCCATCGCGGCGATGCCGCGTTCGCGGAGGAGGTCTCCTTCGGCATCGGCGATGCGGCGATAGAGGTCCTCGTCGGTGAGGGCGCGCAGTTCCTTCATGCGGAGGAGCGCCATCCTAGACCTCCGGGGGCAGGGGGGTTTCGGGCACGGCGCCCACGAGGACGGCCTCGTCCTCGATCGGGGGCAGTTCCACGACCGGTGCCACGACGCGCGCCTCGGCGCCCTTCACGACGATCTCGTCGGGCAGTTTCGAATTCGCCCGCATGATCCAGACGCTCACGCCGATGACGCCGGGCTTCAGGCGAGCCTGGTAGAATCCCTTGTCCACCCAGAGGTGGACCGCCTCGCCACAGTACTTGATCGTGCCGGCCTTGAACCGCTCGGTGCGGTGCCGCTCACCCGTGAGCTTGCCGGAGAGGATGACCTGGCAGCCCCGGGCCCCCGCCTCCATGATCCGGCGTACGGTGGAGTGGCCGGCACGGCGGAAGTGCCATCCGCGCTCGAGGGTCGAAGCGAGCTTTTCGCTCATCAATTGGGCGTTCAGGCTCGGGGCGCGCTCCTCCTGGACCTCGATCTGCGGGTTGTCGAGCTGGAATCGCGCGTGGATGTCCTCCGTAAGGCGTTTGATCAGCTCGCCGCGGTGGCCGATCAGGATCCCGGGCCGCTCGCAGATGAGGGTGACGCGGGTGCCCATCGGGGTACGAGTGATCTCGAGCCCGCCAAACCCGGCGCGGGCGCTCTCCTGGACGAGGAAGTCCTTGAGGAGGACGCGGCGCGTGGCTTCCTGGATGACCTTGCGTTCCGCGCTCATTCCTTCTCCTTGCGTTCCGCCAGCACGATCTCGACGTTGGTCGTCTGCTCGTTCCACGGGGTCGCACGTCCGTGGGCGCGCGGCATCGAGGCCTTGCGGATACGCCCCCGACCGCTGGCGGCGACCTTCACGAAGAGCGCGTCGGTGTCCAACCCCTCGTACTCCGCGTTCTCGCGGGCGTTGCGGAGGAGGGCGAGGACGTTCTTCGCGACCTTCTTCGGGTACCGGCCCGGGCCGATCCCCTTCTTGTGGGCCGTCTCCTGGTTGTAGCGACGGAACGGAACGGCGCGCTTCAGCTCGATGACCTCCTCGAGGAACGTCTCGGCGCGGTCCACGGGAAGTCCGCGGATCGCGTTCAGCACCTCGTAGGTCTTCTTCGGGGACATCGGGATCTCGTTGCCCCGCGACCGGGCGGTCGTGATGCCGGGTTCCGGTTGGTAGGTGTAACCTCGCATGCGACCTCCCTCACTTCAGCGGCATGAACTTGGACGAGCGGGTAGCGCCGACGCCCGGTCCCGAGTGCTTCTCGAACCGGCGGGTCAGGGCGAACTCCCCGTAGTAGTGGCCGACCATCTCGGGCCGGACCTCGATCTCCTTGAACTCCTTGCCCGAGTGGATGGCGACCCGGCGCCCGACGTGCTCGGGGAGGATGAGCGCATCCCGGCAATGGGTCCGGACGACCTTGCCGGTGGGCGTCTCGCGCATCCGCTCGAAGAAACGGGTCGTCTCGGTGTTGAACCCGCGACGGATCGACCGGCGGGCTCGGGCGCCGACGACCTTCCCGAACTCCTCGAGGCTCAGCTTCTGAAGGTCCGGGAGCGTGAGGCCCCGGTACGTGAACTCCCGCTTGCGGCGTGCCTCGACCTTCTTGGTCCGTCGACCCTTCGGCATTAGCGTCCCTTCTCCCGGTCCAGGCGACGCTTCTTCCGGATCGAGCGCGAGAAGCGGCCGACCTTGGCGCCGGGCCAGGTGCCGCTGGAGACGGTGCTCGGCCGACCCACGTGCTGGTGGGCGCCGCCGCCGAACGGGTGGTTGACGGGGTTCATCGCCACGCCGCGGACCTTGAAAGCGGCCCGCGCGAGCGACCGCGTCGCCCAGACCTTCTTGCCGGCCTTGATGATGGGTCGCTCCAACCGACCGCTCCCGCCGACCGCGCCGACCTCGGCGCGGCAGGTGTCGAGCAGACGCTTGAAGTCCCCCGAGGGGAGCTGGATCGTGACCTCACTGCCCGAGTGGGCGACCACGATGGCGCTCGCGCCGGCGGACCGCACCAGTCGGCCGCCGTCGAACGGTTTGACCTCGACGTTCGACACCAGCGTTCCGTCCGGGATCCGGGCGAGCGCGAGGATGGCCCCGCGGTCGACCTTGCCCTCGTGGAAGGCGATCGTGTCCCCCGTGGCGAGGCCGGCGGGAGCAAGAATGCGGACCGTCGTGCCATCCGGAGCCGTGACCTCGGCGACCGGGGCGCTCCGTCCCGGGGCCTGCTCGATCGAGATGACCTTGCCGTCCCCCACCATGCTCGCGGATGGGTGGTAGATCGGCCCGTGGTGGCGGTGGCTGGGGGAACGGTACGTCGGAGTGCCGGAGCCGCGTCGACGGGAGATGATGCGTTTTCCCATTAGAACACCCCGGCCCGGCTTCCGATATCCTCTGCCGAGAACTCCTTGGCGAAGCGGACCGTCGCGATCTTGCCGACCCGGACGATCTTCACGTTGACCTTCTGCACCCGACAGTTGTACGTCTCCTCGACCGCGCGCTTGATCTCCGCCCGGGAGGCACGGTGGTCGACGACGAACTCGAGCTTGTTGAGGCGCTCCATCTCGTCCATCGATTTTTCGGTCACGTAGGCGTGGAGAATGATGCGGTGGCGGACCTGGGCCGTCATGCGGGGACCTCTCCGAGTCGGGTGCGCAGCGACTCCACGGCTGCGTGCGAGAAGACCGTGAGACGACCCGCGTCGCCGCCCGGCGCGAGATGTTCGGTCGCGAGGCGCTGCGCCGAGACGACCTCGACCCCCGTCAGGTTGCGGAATCCCCGCGCGAGACCGGGTTGGCTCGTGACCAGGAGGAGACTGCGAGGGACGCGTCGGCCCCGGCCTCGGCGGCGGGCTCGGCCCGACTTGAGCTGGATCCCCTCGTGGGAGCGCTCGACGTCCGCCCACAGCTCGAGTCGCTCCAGGAGCGCCCGTGCGTCCTTGGTCGTCAAGATCTGCTCCACCGGGTCCTCCAGGATGACCGGCAGGTGAAGGCCCTCGGGCACCGTGTGGCCCCGTGCCTCGGCGAGCGAGGTCTCGCGGGTCGCGGCGAGAGCAGAGGCGAAGGCGAGGTGGGCCTCCTTGCGGTTCATCTTCTTCGACCAGATCCGCTCCACCCGGGGAGGATGGGCTTGGCCTCCCCCGACGGTGTTCGGCGCCTGCGCGCCCTTCATGGAGTCCATCAGGCGAGGAGAACGAGAGACGCCCTTGCCCTTGCCGGACCACTCGACCGAGTGGCGTCGCCCGCCCGTCAGTGAAGTGCCGTACGGTTGGCGGCGATGGGTCTGGGCCGCGATGACGGCCCGCCGGATCAGGTCGGGGCGGACCACGCTGGAGAATGCGAGCGGAAGGGCCACGGTCGAGCGCTCCTTGCCGTCGAGGCCGAGGAGATGGCCCCGGTGATGGGGCGCGTGCGGCTCGATGGCCGCCGTGTCGGGCGTCATCAGGATCCCTGCTTCGAACGCGTGCTCAGGTAGCGGATATCGACCTTCTCGACGGTGACGACGCGACTGCGGATGGGAGTCCGAAACCGGAGCAGGCGCTTCGCCGGCCCAGGGACGGAGCCGTGGAGGAGAATGCACGCGGTCCGCACTTCACCGTAGTGCGGGAATCCTCCCATTGGAGTGATCGGGTCCGTTCGCGGGTCCTTGACGACGCGGAGGACGCGCATGTTGAACTGCGTCCGTCGGTGGTAGCCCTGCTGGCCGGCCTGGGGAATCCGATACGTGACAAAGCTCGGGTTGTGCGGGCCGAGCGTTCCGATCATGCGTCGGTGTTTCGAGTTCTTCCGTGGCTGGAGCTTGACCCCCCAGCGCTGGATGTGGCCCTGGAACCCGAACCCCTTGGTGACCCCGAGGACGTCGACGAACTCGCCTTCCTTCGCGAGCTCCTCGGCCGGGATCTCCTTTCCGAGGGAGGCCAGGGCGAACGCACGACGCTCCTCGAACTTCTCCCCCGACACGCGGACCTCGAAGAGCGAGGGTGTCTTCGACCCGATCCCTGTGATCAATTGAGGCTGGGTGTAGACCAGGACCCGGACCTCGTCCCCCACAGTCTTGCCGAACGTGTCGACCTGGTCGCTCGGGCTGGGCGGGTGAGCGGGGAACAGTCGGTCGAGCTCCTCGATCGGGGCTCCGCCCCAGACCTCGCCCACGATCCGCTGGCCGTACGGCTCCCGGGCATAGATGCGGGCGCCGGCGATTCGGAGCGGGGGAACCTCGATGACCGTGACCGGGACGGAGACCTCTTGGCCCGCCGTGGTGGAGCGCTTTCGGTAATCCACCATGAAGGCATGGGTCATCCCGACCTTGTACCCCGCGAACCCCTCAATGGCGGGGGCTTTCGGGCCCGAGGCCCAGGTGCGAATCCGAGGCACCGGACGAATGGAGCGTTTGCGGGGGGAATAGGCGAGAGATCCTCGCCGTGGACGATGACGGGCCATGTGTCGATAGGGGGTCCTGCCTCCGGTGGGGACGGGGGAGAAAGGTACCCTATATAACGGCTCCTCGGAAATTCCCCGATTCTCCGATAGTGTAACGCACTCCCACCGCCGAGCCGTGTGGCACCGACACGCGCCGGGCTGAACGCGCGCGTAGAGAGAGCGGGGTCCCTCGCGCTCGCGTTCGGGACCGAAGGGTCGGGCCGAACGTTGCGGAAACGCCCACGGGCGGCCGCGCCCGCCGGGCGGGCTGATTACCCGCGGGCTCTCTCCCTCGTAAATACTCCGCGCGCACTCCAGTACCCAACGATGCCGCACACTCCACCCTCCGCCGACCCCGAGGTGGACCGCCCCGCACGGTTGTGGACGGTGCGGGAGGCGAACCTGCGCATCGCCGACCTCGAAGAACTACTGCCGCGCCTCCGGGCTTGGGCCCACCGGCTCAGCGAGGTCCATGCGGAACTCCACCGCTTGATCGAGTTCTGGGGCGTCGAGGTCGACGCGCCGGATCACGCGGACCACGAACGAAAGGCGCAGCTCGACGTCGAGTGGAAGCACCTCACCCGCCGACTTGAAGAGGCCATCTCCGCCTTGCATCGGGACGGGATCGAGATCAAAGACCTCGAAACCGGCCTCGTCGATTTCTACGGCCGGGTCGACGACGAGATCGTCTTCCTCTGCTGGCGCCACGGGGAAAGTGGCCTTGGATTCTACCATCCGCTGACCGACGGATTCCGTTCCCGCCGGCCCCTTCCCGAAGAACTCCGGGTCGCAACCTCCCGCACGCAGGATTCCCTCTAGGTATCGTCCGGTCCTACCGAATCCTCGAGCCGTCGCGCCCCGCGGGCGAACTGCCCGAAGTCGACCGGCTCGAGTCCGACCTCCGCCCGGAACTCATTTACCGACGCCGGGGCGAACCCGGCGTAGTGGTTGTTGAACACCACGAACGTGTACTGCACGTCGTCCCGACGTTCCTGAACGCGGCCGGCCCAGAGCGCCGTCTCGCGGGTCCGGTCGATGCGGACCTCGCCGTGTCGTTCGGCCGGGACGGTCTCGTGGTCCCCGATGAATCGGAGGTAGACGAAATCGGCGGTCACCTCGGGCGGGACGTCCAGGTACGTCAGGTACGACCAGGCCAGCGCGACCTTCCGGTCGACGAGCTCGCTTCGCACGCTCGTCCATGTCTCCCCCTGGTACCAGCTGGCGTCGCGGAGCTCGACGGCGTACGCGAGCGAGGGGTCGAGGGCCGCGAGCAGCGTGGAAAGGAACGGACGGGCCCGACCGGGCCGGAACCAGGGCGGGAACTGGAGCAGAATCGGACCGAGTTTCTCGCCTAGCGTCCGCGCGCTCTTGAGAAAGGCATCGACCCCGGCCACGTCGACGGGGGACTTCGGGTCCAGGAGGTCCCGCGGGAACTTCAGCGTGAAACGGAAATCGTCCGGCGTCCGGCGGCGCCATCCCTCGACCATCGCCCGGGGCGGACTCCGGTAGTAGGTGGAGTCGACCTCCACGGTATCGAACAACCGGGCGTACACCCCGAGCCGCTCGCCGTCCGCGAGGCCCTTCGGGTAGACGCGACCCCACCATGCGTCGGAGGTCCACGAGCAACATCCGACCCGGATCGGAGCGGGCACGACGTACCCCAGCCGAACCGGCCTTTAGGTTCGTTCGGTGGCCGAAGGAGGAGGTCAATCCGGTGCAGGACCGGTCTGGGCCATCTGCACGGCGCGGATCGAGAGTGCGAATCCCCCGAGGACGGCGAGCGCCGCGGAACCGGCGATCAGGAGAGGGAAGGGGCTCCCGAGCGAGAGGAGGGCGAGCGCCACGGGGGAGAACAGGCCGGCCCCTCCGGCGACCACGCCCACGGCCGGTCGGTCGACCCGCAGCGTCAGGACCGCCGCATACGCGGTCAGCGCCGCCACGAACCCGAGGATGACGACCCCGCCGCCGATCGCCGCGACGAACTGCTCGAGATCCGGGAACGGAGCGAGCGAGAGCGTAGAACCGTTGGTGGCGCTCCCGGGCGTCAGAAGGACGAGCATCCCGCTGTTTCCCGCCGAATACAGGGTGGAAACGAACACGACGACGGTGAGGGGGGAGTAACCGGTGTCCGTGATCTTGAGGGAGACCCCGCCCGCCGGCAATCCGTTGAACGAGAACGTCCCGTCGGTACCGGCGGCCGCGGTGTACGTTGCCCCCGAGTCCACGGTCGCGACGATCTGGGCGCCGAAGGCCGGCACGCTCCCGCCGGTGGAGGGCGCGAGTTCGACGGTTCCATTCACGGAGAAGTGGCCCGGAGCGGGCGCGAGGAAGGCACAGTACCCGAACACGCCGGCCAGGACCGCCGCGACGATCGCCGTTCCCACGAGCGCGCCGGCAGCGAGCTGTCGGACGCGGTACCGTGGGATCCGCGGTCCGGGGAGAGCGCGGTAAAGACCCGGCATCACCTCCCAGGTGTAGAGTGGCGGCGGGTCCCGAGGGACGACGACCGGCACCGGGGCGCGGCATTGCGAGCACGGAAACCATTGCGTCGGCGGGGCGGGAGCGAGCAGCACCCGAAGCGGGGCACCACACGCGGGACAGCGCACGTTCGTCGCCGGACCGACCATCGGAGGACACCGAGCGGCCCCGGGGTCTTAGCCTTGCGGCGCGCCCTGGGAAAAGATCACTTTCGCGTGGTCGGGGTGGACGACGGCGCGTTTACCCGGGAGGATGCCTGGGCTCCCGTGGCCGCGGTCGCTGTGGCCGCTCCTGACCGGGTCGAGGCGATGCGCGTCGGCCGGGTACGAGTTGACGGACGAGGAGCGGCGACCGAGGTCATCCGCCTGGTGCGGGCCACGGGCGGGCTCGAGGGCCTCCGGGCCGTGTTGCTGGACGGGGCGGTCGTGGGCGGGTTCAATGTCATTGACCTGGACGAGGTGCACCGGGCCCTCGGAGTTCCGGTCGTGGCCGTCACGCGCCACCGTCCTGATTTTCCAGGGATCCAGGCCGCACTACGAAAGTGGTTCCCCCGGGACGCCGCCGCCCGCTGGAAGCTCCTGCGGGCCCACCGACTCTTCGCCCTGCCGTATTCCGACCTGCCCCTGCTGGTCGCCGCCGTCGGCTGCCGCCAGGCGGACGCGGCCATCCTCGTGCGCAAGACCACAGTGCGGGGCCACGTGCCGGAACCCATCCGGTTGGCGCACCTCGTGGCCTCCGCGGGACCGGACCCGACCCCCTCGCCCCGAAAGAAGAATCCTTAAGGGGGCCCACCCCCGTCGGAGACGCGGGCCTGTAGCTTAGCCCGGACGAAGCACTGGCCTTCTAAGCCAGCTAACTCGGGTTCAAAGGCTCGGGGCGACTCCCGCCCTGGGCGGAGACTCCCGACAGGCCCGCCACCTCCGGGGCGGAGAATATCCCATTTTGGGACCACCGACCCGCTCGGAATCGGGGGTCAGATGCCGGCCCACCTCCAGCTCGACAGCCGAGGGGTAAGCGCGAGGAAGAGCGGGATGGTGGTTGGAACAGTCTCGCCGGCGACCGACCGAGATCGCAGTACGCTGAGTCTCGTCAAGCCGTCGAAAACAATGTACGGGCCGGCCTCGGTTCTCGCGGCGATTCCGGGGAGACCGAGAACCTCCTCAGCCCGATATTCCCGCCTGAGTGTACGGTAACCCGAAGAGAAACCGTCGCCCGGAGTGTCCCATCCGGCGTCCATCGCCTCGACCAAGGTCCCAAGACCCCGCTTGGCCCCGGGTACCTTGAATGGGGGAAAATCGAGGGGAAGGAGGGCTGGGAGATCGTCCGGTACGATCTCGGCCAAATGCCATGATGGGCCGAGATTCAGTAGACCGCCGAGAATCGGCTCTCGATATTTCCGAATCGCCGCGACGGTAAGCGCATAGTCGCCCGGGCTCCATTGGGACGGGTGGGTCGCGAGGAGTCGAGTCCTTGCCGTGTACGAATCGATGTGTTGCCCCGCCTCCTCTCGGTGCCGGGGGCTGGAGAACTCCGATGAGGCGAAACCGGCTAGGACCTCCTCCTCGGTGGCTTGTCGGATGATTCGTATCATTGCTCATCGCGAAGCGCTCGGTCTATTTCGTTAGTACCCCCTTGGGTTCCAGCGAGGGGGCGGAACGCCCATTCAGGGCGGATCATTCGTGGACGTCTCCCGAATGGCTTCGGCTACGTTCTCGACCATTCCCTTGACGAGTCCCCGTTCGAGTGCTCGATCGGCCTGCTCCAGGTAGCGCCCGACGACCCGCTCGGCGAGTTCAAACTTCGAGCGGTCGATTCTCGATGGCTGAAGGAGGATGGCGCCGTCGTAATCTACGTAAAGTCCGGCATCCTTGAGAAGTCCGAACTCTTGGACGAGTTCCCCCTCCTCCCGGACTCTTGAATCCATACGGTCTAGCTCGGCAAGGTCTTCGGGGGTGGGTGGGGAGTGTTCCTCCCCTCCTGCTAGACGGACGGCGTAAGCACTCAGGTTTCTGGAGCCCCTGACGTTGCACCGAACCCCGGGTAGCCAGTACCTCTCAGCGCGCTGCCCACCACATCCAAGAACCCGATCCCTCGCTTACGACATGTTCGATAGACGGTCA
>JBKQNC010000029.1:0-60054 GCA_052326445.1 Thermoplasmata archaeon | reverse complement strand
GTTGGGCGACCGGCCGGGATCGGCGGGTTGCGCCAGACGACGGCGCGACCCGCTCTGCCAGCGACACCAAGTAGAGCGACATCGCTTCGCGGGCATTCTGGCGCACTTCCGCCAGCGTCTCCCCCTGGGTGAAGCAACCCGGTAGCTCGGGGCACTCGGCCCAGTAGCCTCCTTCCTCGGCGCGGTAGACCTTGACCGTGAATTTGGGCTCCACGAAAGCGAGGAGCTTCAAGGTCAACATAACCCTTCTGGCGGAGAAAGTCCGTCCCGTGCCCGGAGAGTTTGCGATTCTGGGCGGACGCTTAGTACCCGTGCTTGAGACGGGCGGATTCCCGGGTGACGAACGGACCCTTTGCCTCCCGGTCCAGCTCCGTGAGAAGGTCCGCGCCTCGGACGCCGAGAGCTTCACGACGGCTCTGGACCTCCTCCTCGACACGCCGGAGGAGTTCCAGCATAGCGCGACCCTTCGGGGAGATCTCGAGATGTACGGGGACGGCCCCGCGGTGCGCGCGTCCAACGTGTTCGGCTCGGACCCGAACGAGGCCATACCCGCGCATCCAGTAGAGCAACCGCTGGAAAGCCTGGGAGTGCATTCCCAGGACCTTGCGGACCTGCTCGTAACGGTCTTGGGGGCCCCGCTCCAACGTGGCGAGGAGCTTCCAAGCCTCGGGGTGGCCGAGGACGTAAACGAGATGCTGGTCCGGAAGAGCCATCACATAAGGTGATTGATAGGGGTCTATAAGACCCTTTGGTGGGCCGCCCGCCGTACCGGCTATAGTAGCTGACTCCGAGAGGGGCAGATGGCAGTAGCCGGCCGCACTCCTCGTTCGTTCCTCGGGAAGAGAGGAACGAGCGATGGAGAGACCAGAAGGTTCCCACCTCAACGGACTAGCCCCCCGAACGATCCGACGATGAGTCTTCACATCTCGCGTGTGCCGCGCCCGGGCACCGCCCCAGAATAAGGGACGCCCCGGGTTGCCCCGGGGCGGAAGCGGCTAGCTCAACCGCTCAGGCGGTGGAACGACTCGACTGGCGAAGTCGCCATTCGAGTCCCGGGTGTCTTGCGAGTTTGCGTCTTCGAGCAACATTTCGCTCTCCCACGATGTCCGCGAACGCGGTTCTGTCCCCCGTGAGAAGTCTTCTCCTGAGCGATTGCTCCACGGCATTGGCGGCTGTAAAGGGTGGATCTGAGCCTTCAAGGGTCGTTCGGGCCACCTCGCGTATCTCGGTCAGCCGAGGAGCCACCTCTCCCGCCCGGAGGACGTCTTCTAGCAGCCCCACTCGATATTCTACGTCGAGGCGGACCGGGTAATTTAGGCGATGCCACGCGCTGTCGTGCAAGAACGAATACGAAAGATACATCTGTCGCGCCCGGGCACGACGGTGCCACCCTGATCTGAGCATCGCGTGCATGTCGTAAAGGTCGCGGGCATGGGCTCGGTACGCCACGGCAACAAGTTTCTGCCCTAGAAGCTCCGCTTCGCTCAGAACTGGGAAAACCAGATCGTCGGCGAGAAAGAGAGCGGGTCCTCGCAGGTCCCGGGGGGGCAGGAGCGTCTGACGGTTGAGAATATCCAGGTCGATCTTTACTTGGTCGGCCCCCTCGAGAAGGTTGCGGTAGCGGCACTCCAGAGTGCACGCGGCGGGGGTCTCGGACTTGGCGACCGTGTACCCCATGCGATGAACGAGTCTCTCGGTTACTTCTATCACCCGTTCGTGAAGGGCGGTACCTGCAGCCGCACCCGGGTAGCCGGTCGCCATGAGGTCCAGGTCGACACTAAGGCGCGGGACTTTCGGTAAATGGAACACGTTGAGAGCCGTCCCGCCCTTAAGCGTGAAACGCCCCCTCGTTGACCGAACCGTCTGTATCTCCCGAAGAATCCCGAGTAGACGGTGGACCTTCTCTGCCGTCGCTTGAGGGAAACCCTCCCCTACCGCCCCGGAGAGATCGACGGAATCGACCGTTACCATATCAACTCACACCGGGATAGACTAGCTTGAATCTCCTATCGAAGCGATTCGTCCGAACGCGTGGAGTCGTGGCGAAGTAGGTTGGCCCCGCCCCCAACGCCGCTTCCTCGATCTTCTTGAGTATCTCAGAGTCGGATGGCATCTCGCTGCCGTTGGCCTGGAGAAGGTGGCCCACCCTCGCGCGCGTAGCTCGACTGGGGGCGTTTAGGACCTCGCGAAGCAATCTCCGGGAATCTGTCTTCGGGATTAGGGTGCGGAAGGCGAGGAGATCCTCCTCGTAATCCTGTTTCGAGTTCGGGAGGGCGGCAAGGTCCACGAGAGTCCGTTCGGCGGTGGTGACTCGAAGGGGGATTCCCCCACGACGAACTGTTGTGGTAGATTCTCGCCATGTGTCAGGGGAGACCCGATGGACGTGGACCACGAACCCCCCGACTACGCGTCTTCGCGAGCGAACGCGGGGGGCGCTGACGTGAACCGTCTTCCGGACGGTTTGTTCCGCGCCGTGCAGCACCAAGGCGCTTTGATGACTGAAAGCGTAGGCTTTCCCTAGGACCCTGCGAGAAGTGAGAAACGGGTCGGGGTGGAAACTGCGGGGATCGGCCTCTAGAGGAACGCTTGCGTATACCCCCCTTTGAACCTTCGTGAGCAGGCCGCGCTTCCTCAGGTCAAAGGCCATCTTTGCTGCCTGGGGGAGCGAACGGTGGAATGTTTCGGCGAGTTCCTCTGTGGTAAAGACTCGTCCCCGGGCCAGTTCACGGAGGTCTTCGCGGGTTACTTTACGATACTCCATACAGATTACAATATTAGTAATCTACGCGGAGTATAATAAAGTATAACCTCAGAGAATGATGCTTTTACAACGACTGGAGCGAGTCAGCCTACATGCCTCAGGCAGAGGGGTACCCCTCTGCCTGAGGCATGGGCGAACTCACCCTAAGCATGGTTGTTGAACCAGTTTTTCCCCTATCGGGAGGATGATCACGTAGATAGGTGGTTATAGCCTACTACTGAATCAGTAGGAGGATGGCCCCGCAGAAGACACGAATCCGGCTGGTCTCCAGCAGGGGACATCTGTACGCTCAGGAGGTCCGCTATGAATGGGACCGGATAAGGCAACGAGGAATCACTCACGTGATCAGGACCCTCGGTCCGATGGCTCCCCTTCGCAAGGCTACCGTCGGAGGCCTTGATACTGGGGAGATCTGGTTGCGACTGAAGCTCCAGAGAGAGGAACGGAGCAAAGCTCGACGGCTCCCGCCATCTTATCGGACAAAAGCTGCTGTCCCAGCAGCGTCAGCCGACCAAACTTTTGCCGCGGAAGAGACTGGCAAGCGGGCGACTGAAGTGCCGGCGGGAAGGCGCTCGCTGACGGGGAGTCTAGGCCTCGAGTCCCTTGATCAGAAGGTACTCCAATGTGTTCGCCAGCAGGGTGGGCAGGCCACGCGAGCGGGAGTTTTCGAGGCGCTCCGGGCCGCCGGAATCGCACGCCCGAACCATCACCAGTCCCTCCGACGACACGTGAGCTTTGCACTTACCCGACTGTTTCGGCGAGAACAGGTCGCCCGAACCGGCAGTGGGGGCAAAGGGGATCCGTTCCGATACCACTCCCTTCCGTAACCCCCTCCGGGCTGCCCGGCCTGCGGCCGTTTTAAGAGTCAAGATCGACCCGCAAGAACTCCAACCCCATTGGTCCGGCGCCTCGGACCACTCGAAGGAAAGAAAGGCCCCGGGGGCGCCCCCCGGGGCGGAAAGGGTTGGCTGGGTGGCTACCTATCCTTTGGCTCGTTGGAGGAACGAGAGAGGGGATGGTCGCGCAGGCGCTCGGCGAAGGCTTCGAACGAACGACGGACCCATTCCGGGGCCGGCTCCTGAGGTAAAGCCACCGACTGAGCTATGGCGGCATCTCGCGGCAGCGGGACGGCGGGTCGGCCAATTTATAGGCTTGGTCCCGGGCGCCAGGTCCCCCACCCGAAAGCGCTCCGTGGGATTTCGAGTCAACCCTCGCAAGACCTCTTAGATGTGGACTCGATAGGGCGGCCAGATGGCAGAACCTCCCTCCGGAGCGCGACCAGTCCGGGCCCCCCGTGGGACTGAGATCAGTTGCCGGGCATGGCCCCAAGAAGCGGCACTTCGGCTCTTGATGAACAACCTTGATCCCGAGGTGGCCCGCGACCCGGATCACTTAATCGTGTACGGGGGCCGAGGAAAGGCCGCACGCGATTGGGGTGCCTTCGATCGAATCGTCGCCACCCTCCGAACGCTCGGTTCCGAAGAGACCCTCCTCATCCAATCGGGAAAGCCCGTCGGGGTCTTCCCGACCCATGCGTACGCACCTCGGGTACTCATCGCCAATGCCAACCTGGTACCCCGATGGGCCACCGACGACATCTTCTGGGACCTCGAAGCCCGCGGGCTCACGATGTACGGACAGATGACTGCCGGCAGCTGGATCTACATCGGAACCCAGGGGATCCTTCAGGGGACGTACGAAACCCTCGCGTCTCTCGGCCGATTGGAGTTCCATGCCCAAGATCTGACCGGCCGCTGGATGCTTACGAGTGGCCTTGGGGAGATGGGGGGAGCGCAGCCGCTGGCCGTCACCCTCCTCGGTGGGGTCGCCCTCGTGGTCGACGTCGACCCCCGGGCCCTCCAGCGGCGACTTACCTATCATTACCTCGACGTCCAGGCCAAGGATCTGGATGATGCGCTCGAGAAGGTCCGCGCCGCGGTCGCGGCCCGGCGCGCCCTCTCGATCGGCCTCGAAGCGAACGCGGCGGACGTTTACCCCGAGATCGCGCGCCGCGGGATCGTGCCTGACATCGTGAGTGATCAAACCGCAGCCCACGACATCCGAGTCGGGTACATCCCCCAAGGGTTGACGCTCGAAGCCGCGGCTGAACTACGCACCCGGAATCCGACCTCCTACCTCTCTCGAGTCCGCGCTTCGCTGGCCACCGAAGCCCGGGCCATCCTCGACCTGCAGCGTAGGGGGTCGCACGCCTTCGACTACGGGAACAACTTCCGAACCCAGGCCCGTGAATCGGGAGTGACCAACGCGTTCGATATCCCCGGGTACGTCCCGCGCTACATCCGACCGTTGTTTGCCGTCGGGAGCGGACCCTTTCGTTGGGTCGCACTCAGTGGGGAACCCGAGGACATCCACCGAATCGACCGAATGATCCTGCAGGAGTACTCAGACCGGGCGGACCTCTGTCGGTGGATCCGACTGGCGGGCGAGCGCGTCCAGTTCCAGGGACTCCCGGCCCGGATCTGTTACCTGGGATACGGCGAACGCGAACGGTTCGGGCATCTGGTCAACGACCTGGTCCACAACGGCGAGGTTTCCGCCCCGGTGGCGATCGGACGGGATCACCACGATTCGGGCAGCGTAGCGAGTCCGTATCGAGAGACCGAAGGAATGCGGGACGGCTCGGACGCGATCGCGGATTGGCCGATCCTGAACGCCCTGTTGAACGTCGCGGGCGGCGCGACATGGGTATCCGTGCATCATGGAGGAGGCGTGGGGATCGGCAACTCCATCCACGCCGGCTTGGTGGTGGTCGCGGACGGCACCCTGGACGCCGACCGACGGATGGGGCGGGTGCTTCACAACGACTCCGGGATCGGGGTGGCTCGACACGCCGATGCCGGCTACCCGGAGTCGATCGAACTCGTTCGGACGGCCCGGTTCCGCGTCCCGGGGCTTCCGACAGCTCCGGGGAAAGAGCATTAGCCTTCGCCGGAATTCCCGCCTCATGCCGACCTCACCTACGGTCCGAGAGGCGGACCTGCTGGCCCGCCGGGTCCTCCGACAGCGCCTAAACGTCCGGGCCCGGGAGAACGTCACGATCGAATGCTACCCCACTGCGCTTCCCTGGGCGGCGGGATTCGTTCGGGAGACGCGACGCTTGGGCGCCCGACCGCTCCTCCACTACGAGGACGAGACCTCGTACTGGACCGCGATCGACGAGGGAGCGGCGGCGATCGTCGGGACGCTTGGAAACCCGGAGATGGCGGCGCTCGCGGCCACTGACGTCTACGTCTATTTCTGGGGCCCGGAGGACATGGCCCGGCGACGCACACTTTCGGACGCGACCTCTGAAAAAGCCGTGGCCTTCAACAACCGGTGGTATGATGTTGCGACCCAGGCGGGCCTCCGGGGAGCCCGAATGGGGATCGCCCGGGTGACGGAAGCGAACGCCCGACTTCTCGGCGTGCCGTACCGAGCTTGGCGAAAGGAGATGATCGGGGCGAGCACGCAAGACCTTACCCCTCTGATCAAGGACGCAACGCGCATCAACCAGCGGCTGCGGCGAGGGAAAACGATCCGCCTCCATCACTCGAACGGCACGGACCTGACCCTCGCGCTCGCCGGCCGCACGCCGGTCGAGTCACTCGGCCGAGTGACGCCCGCGAACATGAAGTCCCGGTTCGGCCGTATGGCCACCGTCCCCGAGGCCCTCGTATACACATCGGTGGACGAAGGCGTGGCCGAGGGCACCTTCGTCGCAAATCGACCGTCTACTTCGAGCGGGACGCGCCGTGCCGGAGGCCAGTGGCGCTTCGAGAACGGGCGCCTCTCCCGAGCCCAATATCGGGAGGGAGGTGCGAGCTTCCGTACCGCCTACCGGTCCGGTGGGGTCGACCGGAGCCGACCCGCCTTCATCGAGTTCGGGCTCGACCCGAGCATCCACGTGAGCCCGATGCTGGAAGAGAGCGAACGCGGGACGGTCTCCATCGGGATCGGGGCGAACGCAAGTTTCGGCGGAAAGAACAAGACATTCTTCTCCGACTACCTCGCACTCGCGGGGGCGGACGTCCTCATCGACGATATCCCCGTGCTCCGCCGAGGACGCATCGTCTAACCCCTCCGTCCCGCCACGGTCTAGCACGGCGTCCAACCGTTTCCGCCATTCCCGGGCCCGACCCTTATGTCGCATTCCGGGGTCGTTGCCCTTGACGGAGGTGCTCCGTCAGAGCAACCACAACATGCAGAACAAGGAAGCGGCGAGAATCGGCGGAACGAAGGGATGGCTGCTGGTCACCGGGATTGCGGTCCTGATGGCGCTGGCGGTCGGCCCAGCTCTGGCGGGTACGGCGAGCGCCGCACCAACCCAGACGGCCCTGACGTCGCCCGCGACGCAGTGGGCGTATGGGGGCCAGGGAAACGTGAGCGGAAGCGTCACGTACGGGGAGGGCACGCTCAGCTGGAACGCGACCTTCGGCTGGACCGTCATCTTCACGGAGACGAACACGAGCGCCACGACGGTCATGATCGAAGAGCAGCGGACGGTCGGGATCCAGGTCACCACGACCTACACCGCACCCAATGTCACGGCGACGTACCACTACCACGGGGTCGAGAACGACACCGCGTTCGTCAACCTCACGAACGCGTCCACCGTGTACGTGAACGGCACGCCGGTGGCGGCCCTGGGAATCGACAACGCGTCGATCTCGGGCTACGCCGCGGTGGAGCAGTCGCTGGTCGACTCCAACCACGGGCTCAGCCACAGTGGGTGGCTCAACGCGTCGGGGTCAGCCCAGGGCTCGGTGCAGTTCGCACCGGCGCTCGGCCTCCTCCCGTTGAACCTGACGGGGGTTCACCAGTGGAACTCCTCGGCGACGGCCACCCCGCAGGCGAGCTGGAACATCAGCTACGCCTGGGCGGACCTCGGCTGGAACGGCGCGAACCGGTCGGGCAGCGCGATGATCTCGGGGAACTTGACGGCCTCGGGACCGGTCACTGTGACCGGCTACAAGGTCAGCGTGGAGCATGTCTGGAACGACCACAAGCCCCGGATCGCGATCGTCCTGATCATCCAGGGCCCGGTGGACGCCTACGACGGGTTCATCTTGGTCCCCCACGGCTTTGACCTCTTCGGCGGCCAACCCCAGACCTTCGGGGGCGCCTCCCTCGGTTCGGCCTCGGTCGGCTTCGGCTCGGCCGAGACGCTGTTCGTGAGTCAGGGCGTTCGTGGCCCCCAGATCACGGCGGCCCAGACCCAGTTCGGGGCCGGCTTGAGCGGTGTCGAGACTCTCGGCCAGGCGAGCGCGGGCCCATCGCCCGCGGCTGGCCCGGCCCCCTCGACGACCGTGACCGGTAACCCGATGACCGTGCCCGACGCGCAGGCGGAATCCGCCTGTCTCCAGAGCGGCTGCAATGCTGCGGCTCCCGCCGCGGCCAGCGGTCTCCTCGGAGTGGCGCTCCTGGCGCTCGCCGTGGTCGCGGTGGTCGGCACCGTGTCGGTCATCGAGTGGCGTTCCTACGCCCGCCGTCGGACCCAGAAGGGCCTCGTGGGCGGCTACGGGGAGAGCTGGACGAACGGAGTTCCCCCCTCCGGAACGGCTCCGGCGTCCCCCGGCCAGGTTTCGGGACCCTCGTCCCCCGTGGCCCCGCGACCTCCACAGCCCTGACGGAACCCGACGGCCCCCGGTGGGTCCCGTGAGGGACCCACCCAACCCTTTCCTCAGTTTTTCTTTTCTTAGAGAACGGGCGGAGCCGGGCCCGAGCGCAGACGCTCCCCGGCCTTCGCCAGGACGAACCGGTCGGTGTCGAACGGGACCCGCCGAGTGGCTTCCGCGAGGTCGACCCACTCCCCCCGTTCGAAGATCGGCTCCGTGCGGATCTCCGTCTGGGACGTGAAGGCAAGGTAGTAAACGGTCGTCTTCGCGATGTTGAGATCACGGGCGGCGTCGTAGAACCGGTAGTGGACCTCGGCCACCTCGTCCCCCAACTCAAGCTCCGAGATTCCGGTCTCTTCACGGACCTCGCGGACGGCGGTCGTGGCCAGGGATTCCCCGGGGTCGACATGCCCTTTAGGGAACGCCCACCGTGCTTCCGCCCGGTATAGCAGGAGGCAGATCCCTCCGTTCTCGCGGTGCACCACGACGGCCCCCGAGGCGAGTTCAGCCACGATCGGGCGGTCCGGTCGGTAGGTGCGTTCGGGGGGGCTCACGCTCGCGCGAGAGCGCTGGGGCTATCAAGGCTTGGCCCGCCGGTTTTGGGGGCGCGCCTAGTCCTTATGGGGGCCCGCGCCTCCTACGAATGATGCTCACGGCCGGCGAGGAGTACCATGACCTCGTGAGCCTGGTCCGGGGCAAGGCACGGAAGAATGGCGGACGGGTCGCGGTCCGGTTCGAGGGTCGTGACTTGTCCTATGCTGAGTTGGAGCGGGAGAGCGACCGGATCGCGAATGGACTTGCGGCGGCGGGGATCGGTCCCGGGGACCGAGTGGCTGCGTTACTGTTCAACAGTCCCGAGTTCCTCCCCCTGTGGTTTGGCCTCGCCAAGCGCCAGGCCGTCCTCATCCCGCTCAACACGGGCTTGAAAGGCGAGATACTCCGGTATGAACTGGCCGACTCGTCCCCACGTGGGATCGTCGTGGACCAGCGCTTGTGGGAGCCCTACGCGCCGCTCCGAGACGGACTGAAGATCGGGCTCGAGTGGGTCTTACCGGCGACCGCCGAGGGTAGCCTTCCCCTTCCCGCCGAAGTTCCCGTTTTCGACCGGCTCCTCTCGGACGTCCCATCTCCGCCGCTGGCGCCCCCCCGACCTTCGGACCCCGCCTCGATCATGTACACCAGTGGAACAACGGGCCCACCCAAGGGCGCCCTGATTCCCCACGAAAAGACCCTGACGACGCCGTACGAGATCGGACTACGAAGCCGACTCGAGACGGATTCTGTGCTGTTCACGGCCCTCCCGCTCTTTCACTGCAATGCCCAGGAGATGACGGCCCTCACGGCGCTCCTCTACGACGTGACCGCGGCGTTTGACGAACGGTTCCATGCCTCCACCTACTGGGAAGTGGCCGCCCGATTTGGCGCGACCCACGTCTCGCTCCTGATCTCGATGATCAACGTGCTGTTCAAGCAGCCCGACCGTCCAACTGACCGCACCCACCGTGTGCGGACCGCCCTCACGGCCGGCACGACCAAGTCGCTCTGGCCGGAGTTCGAACAGCGATTCGGCCTCACCATCATTGAACTGTACGGAATGACCGAGTGCGGTTGCACCACCCTGATGAACCCTCCCGGCGCCATCCGGATGGGTTCGGTCGGCACCCCCCTCGGGTTTGTCGAGGCCCGGGTGGTGGACGACGACGACGGGCCCGTCCCGGACGGCCAGCGGGGCGAGCTCGTCGTGCGACCCCGCCACCCCTTCACGATGTTCTCGGGCTACGTCGGCAAGCCCGACAAGACCGTCGAAGCTTGGCGCAACCTCTGGTTCCACACCGGTGACTACGTCACCCGCGACACGGATGGATACTACTACTTCGTCGACCGGAAGAAGGACGTCATCCGGCGCCGCGGCGAGAATCTCGCTCCGTACGACGTGGAAACGGTCCTGAACCGACACCCTGCGGTGTTCGAGTCGGTGGTCATTGGGGTGCCGAGCCCGCTAGGCGAGGAGGATGTGAAGGCGTTCGTGCAGCTCAAGCCGGGGGCGACGGCCACACCGGAGGCGCTGTTCGAGTTCTGCGTCGAGCACCTTCCCTTCTTCATGGTCCCGAAGTTCCTCGAGTTCCTCGAGGAGATCCCGAAGACGGCGAACCAGAAGTCCCAACGGTTCGTCCTTCGAGAGCGGAAGGGAGGGGTGCAGTACGACCGGGAACAGCTCGGGATCGCCCTCCGTCGAAAGTAAGACCCGAGCCAGGGGAAGACCCCGGGTCCTGGTCGACACCAACGCGCTCTTCCTGGTCATCCGCTCCCGGTTCCCGCTGGAGGAAGAAGTGGGGCGAAGCCGCCCCGGGGCCGTCCTGGCCGTTCCGTCCTCGGTCCTCGGAGAGCTCGACCGCCTGGCCCGCAGTCTGACCCCGGGCGCCGTCGCCGCCCGGGCCCTGGCCGACCGGTTCGAGCGGGTCGAGACGTCGATCCGGGGGGACGGCGGGGTGCTGGACGCCGCCCGCCGGCTTGGAGCCTGGGTCGTCACCGCGGACCGGGACCTGCAACGGCGTCTGGTCGCGCACCATGTCACCGTCCTCCGTCCCCGGGACCAGCATCGCCTGGAGACCGTGGAAGGGCGCATCACCGCAGTCCATCGTCCCTCCCCCCGAAGCCCCCGGCGGCGCGCCCGCGGGAACTCTTAAGAATCGTACCCGGCTCCGAGGGCGAGCGACGATGCCTAAGGACGACGACCAGATGCTGGACCTGCCGCCCGTCTTCGGCAGCGGGATCATCGGCGTCTGCGACATCTGCGGGACCCGGCAGGCGGTGATCGTTCTCTCCAAGGAGCGGTACAAGCTGTGCGTTCTCGACTTCCTGAACAAATCCTGGATCAAGAGCGACAAGAAGCCGGGGGCTCCGCTTCCTCCCTACCGCAGTGACCGGGTCTGGTTCCCGACCGACTCGACCAAGTCCGGGACGGCCCCCGGGATCGTGCTCTCCCCGACCAAGACGGTCAAACGACCCGGCATCCTCGTCACGCCCGACATCTACGGGATCACGACCACGGTACTGGATGGAGCGATCCGGTTTGCCAAAGAGGGGTTCGAAGTGTTCATCCCGGACGTCGCGAAGACGGACGGGATCTCACCGGTACACCATCTCTCCCTGCGGACGGGGGTGACGATCCGAGGGGGCATCCCGACCTCGGCTCGTCGGGTCGAGGAGCTGGTGGAGCTCTACGGCGACGCTCTCACGTTCCTGCGCTCCCGAGACCTGGTGGACCCGGCCCGGACCGGGCTCTTCGGCGTCTCGTACGGGGGAGGCCTTGCGATCGCACTCGCGGCCCGCGACACCCGACTCGCGGCGGTCGCCCTGGCGTACCCGATGCCGGTCCGCCCGGACGACCTGTCGGGGCTCATCTCCGCCCCGCTCCTGTACGTCGGCGGGGCGCGGGACCGCGTCTCGGAAAAGGCGCGTCGGCAGATCGCGGCGGCTCAACCTCCGACCAACAAGGTCCCCGCCCAATACGTCGTGCTTCCCCGGGTCGGGCACAACTTCCTGGCCCGGGACCTTTCCGCGTACGACCTTCGAACCGCCGAGGCTGCCTGGAGCGATCTCGTGGGCTTCCTGAAGAAGCAGCTTTTCCCGGCGCCTCCCGCCCCACCAATCCCCCCCCCCAAACCCGCGGCCCCGGCGGCCGCGGCCCCCGTCGCGGCGAAGCCGGCTTCCCCCGCTCCCCCGGCGGCCCCGACTCCGGCGGTGCCCCGTGCCCCGGCCGTCCCCCCGGCGCGTGGGTAGGGCCGAACTACAGCGTCGCCGGCACCGACGCCGCCGTCTCGACCAATTCCTTGGCCGCGCGTGTGAAACGCATCAGTTTCGCCGGGTTCCCCCGGATCTTGAACGTGCCGTTCAGGATCGACTTCACGGGGTCGATCTCCTTCCGGAGGAGGCGGGTCCAGTTCTCGGGGGTCCCCTCGTACACGAACTCGCTCGACACGGACCGGGCATCCGGATGGAACGTGGCGGCAGAGCACTGCCCATGGGCCAGCACGAGGTGGATGCCGGGCGACGGGTGGTCGGATTCCGGCGCACGGATCAGGAAGACGATGTCGCCCTCCCAAGCCTTCGCCGCCTCCTGGTAGGCGGAGTTCTGGTTCAGTGCGGTGCGGAACGCCTCGGCCCATTCGGTTGAGGGAAAAGACATGACGCTCGTAGGGCCGGACCCCTGATAACCGAAGAGGACCCGGCTCAGACGTAGTCGTAGAACCCTTGGCCCGTCTTCCGACCGAGGTGACCCGCATCAACCAGTCGGCGCAGGAGCGGGGAGGGCCGGTACTTCGGGTCGCCGAGGTCCCGCTGGAGGGTCGTGGCGACATCGAGGGTGACGTCGAGCCCGACCAGGTCGG
The DNA here is from genome assembly GCA_052326445.1 of Thermoplasmata archaeon. Lineage (GTDB taxonomy): Archaea > Thermoplasmatota > Thermoplasmata > Lutacidiplasmatales > UBA184 > Lutacidiplasma. The sequence goes on along the minus strand of JBKQNC010000029.1, from coordinate 47,287 downwards.
CCAGCTCGAACGGGCCCATCGGCATCCCGGCGCCGGCCTTCATGGCCGCGTCGATGTCCCGCGTGCTCGCGAGGTTCTGCTCCAAGATGAAGCAGGCTTCGTTGAGGACCGGGATCAGCAACCGGTTCACGACGAACGCGGGCGATTCCCGGACCCGGATCGGCAGCATCGGGTAGCGGTGGTTGCGAAGTCCCGATAGGAACTCGACACAGTCGGTGATGACCTCCTCCCGGGTATCTACGCCGCCCGCGACCTCGACCAACGGGAGGGTGTACGGCGGGTTGAAGAAGTGGAGGACCACCGTCTCCCGCACGTGCTTGAGCCCCCGAGCGAGACGGGTAATGGACAGGGACGACGTGTTCGACCCGAGGACGGCGTAGTCGGGGAGCACTTTGTCGAGCGCCTCCAGGACCGGTCGCTTGACGTCCTCCCGCTCGAACACGGCCTCCACGACCAGGTCGACGTCGGAGAACGACGCATAGTCGGTCGTTCCGTGGATCCGACCGACCACTTCGTCACCGCGGGCCCGGGTGAACTTCGGGGCGAGCTTGGTGCGCAAGTGGGCGACCTGCGCCTCGGAGAGCTCGCCGGTCAGTCCCCGGACCCGCTCGAGCTCGGCGTCGGCGCGGCCCTCGTTGAACTTGACGAGGTCGTTCACGATGCCGCGAACCCGAGCGAGTCCCTTCTCGACGAGCTGGGCATCCACGTCTTTCAGGACCACGTCGATCCCGTTGTACGCGAGGACCTCGGCGATCGCCGCGCCCATCGTGCCTGCGCCGACCACACCCGCCTTTGCGACCCGCATCGTTTCCCCCGCTCGGGAAGCCTCCCAGCGTTCATAACCCCGAAGGGGGAACCGCGGGGTACGACACCGGCCGCTACGGCGAGGAGGGCTGGGACATCGGGGTCACCGACGTGGAAGAGGGGGCGGTGGACCCCGAGCGGGTAGGAGTGGCCCGGACCACCGGCAGCGGGGTCATGGGGGCCGGCGCTTTCGGGAGTCCGAGTCGGTCGCGGATCCAGTGGCGCACGTCCGAGATGTAGAGGTTCCCGTACGGGCACACGCCCACACAGTTCCCGACACCGCAACACTTCGTGCTCCGGAACTCCCCCGTGGTGCGGAAGTAGCCCGGCATGTTCACGAGCCCCACCGGGCACGCCTTGGCGCAGTCGAGGGTCGTGCAGGCCCTGCACACGTCCTTGCTGTGGACTTTGAGCTTGAAGAAACCGATCTTGTGGAACGCTTGGGTGATCGTGCCTGTGTAGCACCAGCCCATCGTGACGCAATTGTAGTTCCCCGTGTAGGGGATCGTCACGAACATCACGTACCAAAGGACCGAGAACGAGAACGCGAAGAAGAATACCGACGGGTCGGTGCCGTCGAGGTAGACGTTGGCCACGCCGATCGTGTCGAGGTACGAGAGCACCGAGGTCAGGACGAGCGTCCCCATCACGAGTCCGGTCGAGATGGTGTACGCCTGGGACATCCGACTGCCCAGGTACTTCTTGGCCGGCCACTCGGTGCGGTTGAACGTTTTCATCGAGTCGAGGGCAGTCCCCTGGTACATCAAAGGCGCCGAGCAGAACACCGAACAGATGACCCGACGGCCGAAGAGCACCACGAGCGCGCCGACGATGATGTACGTGAGCAAGATCGCGGAGAAGACCCCGGGAGCCACGGGGTAGGAACCGAGGCCCATGGACCAGCCGAGGACCGGCGTAACGGCGGCGTTAGGCGCGTTCGGAACAAGCAGCGAGAAGTAGATGCTGGGGTAGAACACGACGAACGCCGCGTAGCATCCCATCATCAGGACGAGCCGGATCCGATTCTCGAGATTCTTGGTCTCGAGGAACTTGAACAGGACGAGGCTCCCCATCTCCGCGCCCATCATGGCGAGGAACCACGTCGAGGCAGTCACCCCCGCGAGGAACCAGAATCCGTTGTACAGCGCGTTGGTCATGACGGTCGCGGGGGGACCGGCCAGCGGGAGGGTGAAGTAGATCCCCGAATACGCGGCCGGGTCGATCTGCAGGTTCAGGAGGGCGCCCATGAAGATCTCGGCGACGAAGATGCCGGCGAGGAGGACCACGGCCCAGCTGGGTCGGAGCTGCCAAGGAGTGCCCGGACCGGCCGAGAACGGCTCGGGGGTCAGCACCGCCTGGAAGAAGAGGACCATTTCCACGACGACCGAGACCGCGAAGAGGAACACCGACCCGTAGGAAAGCCAGAGGAAGAGACCGGCCATCATGGCGCTGTACACGGCGAGCACCCGGACGAGGTAGGTCGAGAAGGCCGGCGTCAGCTGTCGGTGGCGGTAGATGAACTCCATGAGGTAGATGAACAGCCCGATCATGACGGCGCTGCCGAGATAGATCGAAAGCGCGGCCCAGGTCGGATTCGACAGGGCCGGCGGTGAAAGGGCCATGATGACCGACTGGGAGACCAGCACGAACACCACCGACGACGGGAGACGGTCCCGCAGGAAGAGGGCGGTCAGGAACATCTCGGCGGACATCGTGAAGAGGAACCAGGGCGAAGTGACGATGGTGGAGAAGAGCGGCACGAACCCGGCCGAGAGTGCGGGGACCAGCGCGCCGGAGGCAAGGTCGAACGTCCACCCCATGAGGAGCTCGTTCAGGAGGACGAGCAGCAGGACGGTGACCACGAATCCGAGACTCGGGCCGGCGGGTGGGGAGCTGGAGTTCTGCTCGCGGCGTTGCACTTCCCGCAGGAACGACGCGAAGATCACGACGACGCTCGCGGACATCAACGCGCTAGCGACCCAGAAACCGGCGACCAGGCTGCGCGCGCTGGGCGAGACGAAGTAAACGAGGGCGCCGCCAATCATCGCCACCATCATCAGTAGCAGGAACAGCACCGTTCCAGAACGAAGGGGGGACCGGGCGGTGGCGGCCCACTTGATCAGGACGGCCGTTGAGGCCGACATGGCCCCGGCGATGACGGCCAAGATGGCGAGGATGGTTCCACTTTCCACGGATCTCACCTGACGGAGAAGTTCAGGGCCCCCTACTTACCGACGGCGAGTTGGCGAGAGTGGCAGCGGGGGATTCCGGCGAGGCTCCCCGGGGAACACCATTGACGGACACGGTGGAAGAGTCGACCGGAGCGGTCGGGACGGCATCCGAAAACGACCAACGGAGCGGTGCAAAGGTCGCTTCGGGATGGAGCGCGACGGCGAGCGCGAAGCCGGCGAGGAGGGCATACTCGAGAATCCAACGCATCAACAAGGCGACGCCGGCGAGGGGTGCCGGAGAGACCGTCCCCCAGGAGGAGGGGGATCCCACTGTAAACAGGACTTGGTTCACGAGGCCGTCGAGTCCCCACGACGGGGTGGGAGGAGGGGACCAAAGCAGGGTCAACCCGGCCACCAGGAAGAGAATCGGCAGGGCGAGGCCGGTACGAGACCGCGCGGCTCGGAGAAGTCGGAACGTGCCGGTCGGGAAGAAAGCGGCAGCGACGGCCAAGCCGGCAACGACCTGGTGCTGGACGACCCATTGGAACCAGAGACCGGCACTGGCGGTCGCGGGATTCACCGTGGTCCATTCGGCGACCATGGAGAGAGACCACAGGACGCCCCCGACAAGGAGGGCCACCCGCATGAGGGCTCCTGCGACAAACCGTACGTCCACCTTCTGGGATTCCGAAGCGGAGAGGGTGCCCCCCGGTTGACCGAACAGCCCGGCGTAGATGACCAGGAGAAGCTCCTGCGCGATCAAGGCGACCCAGACCACCACGATCTGGAACACGCCCAGGTACCAGTTGTTCAGCAGGAGGTTGCTCGCGGTCGTGCCCGAGGCCTGGGCGACGAGACCGACCCCGGCCGTCGCGGCGGCGGTCGTGGAACAACAAGCACCCAGGGTCACGAGACTGATCATCGCCGGAGTGAGTCCGGCGACCGCCCCCACGGAGGTGGAACCGGCCACCCGGCGGTTGCCCGACCTCACAAGTTGGAGGGCGAGCAGGAAGGCCACGGTCATCCCGTACCCGACCCCGACCGAGACGACGAGCATCGCGATCGTCGCGAAGAACGGGAGTGAGATCACGCCCCAAGGAGCGATGATGAGGAGCCCGGGATAGTTCCACGGGTTGGTCCCCGGGCCTCCGGACCAGAGGATGGTCTCGGTGTAGCCCCCCTGGATGTTCCCGAGGACAAGCATCCCGCCGGCGAAGACGGAGCCGAGGACGTAGAGCAACGCGAAAAAAACGACCCCGCCCCGCGCGGAAGAGTTCCGGATCAGGGTGCGGATCTGCCGCAACGTGGCTACGGATAGCGGGTCGAAACCCGAGAGGGAACTCATTGGGCCGACCGCAAGAGGGTCGGGAGTTTAAGGCGGGTTCGTTCGGACGTCTGGGAGCTGAGTCGGACCCTCGGCTACGGACCGTTCCGACGTCGGGTCAGGTCCGTGATGATCTGGTCGTACTGCTCTCGGGAGATCTCACCCCGAGCGTAGCGCTGGCGTGCCGCCATAATCGCGGGATCGCGCCGTCGCCCCCCGGGCCCGGGTCCCTGCCCATAGGCGCCCGCGTAACGGCCGCGGTAGCTCCTCCACAGCGCCATCCGAAGCGCGAAGAAGCCCACCCAAACGAGGAGCAGGATCAGGAAGAAGCCGCCAAAGTAGGGGTAGTAGGGTCGACCGCCCGTTCCGGTTCCCGTGAAGGGGCTCAGGTACAGGAGATAGACGACGAGCAACACGATGGCCACGATCACGCCCGCGAACAGGATCCAGGGCCAGACGGGTCGACGGGACGGTGCTTGGGCGTACGGGGCATACATGGGAGATAGGCTACCCAGCCCCGGGCCGGGTATCTTAAGGTTCGTCTTCAATCCGGCCGCCGGTGCAAGGCCGGGTTCGACCGACTATCCGAAGACTTAAGGCACGAACCACGCTCGGGCGCTTCGCGCGGGGATGGCCCAGCCTGGCAAGGCGCAGGATTGCTAATCCTGTGGTGATTTCACCTCGGGGGTTCAAAAGGGGGACGCGAACTGCGACCCTCGGAAATTCCCCCTCCCCGCGTTCCCCCGCCCGAGAGGAGCCCGCCTACTCGGCTTTCGGTACCCGGTATGCGTCTCCATCGCGGACCACGGTAACCACCGAGCCGGTAACAGGCAACGGCCCGTCCACAATGGCCAGCAATCGCACGGACTCCGCGAGTTCGATGAGTGCGATCCGATGAGGAGTGGGCCAGCCGGCCGCGGGGCTAGCTAGCTCGGTCGCCGCCAGCACCCTCCCTTCAGGCGGCAGCGCCAGCGGAGCCACTTCCATGGACCCGCACTTGGGACAGGGCCCCGCGCGGGGCAAGTAACGAAGGGTGCACGACGGGCACCGGGTCACGAGAAGGGGGGTGGGGTTCATGGTCCTGTCCCGCCCAAAATTGTCACGAAATTGTGAGAGGCCATTCCGCCAATGGATTGAGCCAGGCCCACCTTCGGACGTGGATGGACCGACGCCGCCCCGCTCTCCCCGCGCAGCTGTTGGGCTACCGCGGCGATCTCGGCGAGACCGGAGGCGCCGACCGGGTGGCCCCGCCCAAGGATCCCACCCGATGGGTTCACGGCCGGGGCTCCGGACGGGGGGCCTTTTTCGGAGAACCAAGCCGGGGACGTTCCCGGCTCGGCGAAGCCCACGTCCTCGAGGTCCACCAACAGGAAGGGGGCGAATGCGTCATGGAGCTCGGCGACGCCGACGTCTCTTCGAGAGAGCTTCGCGGAAAGGAAGGCACGTTCCGCGGCCAGCCGGGTGGCCGCGAAGGTACTGAGGTCAGGGCGGTCCACGAGCGCGAGCGCCTCGAACGCCTGGCCGATGCCGGCGACGGCAGCCGGGCCGTCTCCTCGCTCGACCACCACCGCGACCGCCCCATCCGAGATCGACCCGCAGTGGAGGAGGTGGAGCGGAAGGGCGACGAGCCGGCTGGCCCGGACCTCGGCCGCGGTGACAGGGGTCCGGAACTGAGCATAGGGGTTGTGCTCGGCGGCACGGCGAGCTGCCACGCTGATCGCATCGAACACGCCAGGGTCGACCTCGTACTGTTCAGCGTAGCGCTGGCTAATCAGGGCCGCAAGGGCGGGCATGGTCGCGCCCACCGCCTGCTCGGATGGGTGGAGGGAGTGGGAAAGTGCGGCTGCGACTTCCGCGGTCGGCCGGTCCGTCATCTTCTCGACGGCGATCACGAGGGCCCGTTCGTGGTGGCCGCTCTGCACGGCATGCACCGCTGCATGGAACGCGGCCGCCCCGCTCGCACTCGCCGCCTCGACTCGAAGGCCGGTAGCGGTCTCCAGTCCAATCCGGTTGGCGACCCGGGAGACGAGGTTCTCGGAACCGTTCACGGCCCCGGCTAGCATGTTGCCCACGACGAGGAAGTCGATGGGCTTACGGCCGAGGCCGGCCAGCGCTCCCGCGGCGGCTTCGCTGGCGAGCTCCGTAAGGGGCTCCGCCCGCTTTCCGAACCGGGCGAACCCGACCGCACTGACGTGGACCGTCATGGGACGAGCGCTTCAGCGGGGTCGAAGAGCGTGTGCACCATTGAAAGGAACCGAACGAGCGGCATCCCATTATCCCAGCGGAGCACGGCGTTCCCCTCCCGCGTCCGCTCGACCGGCGGGAGTCGCTTCGCGAGCAGGCCGAGCATCCCGCGCTGCGGCTGACGGGCGGCGGAGTAGACCCGCCACGGGTCGCCGGCCCGATGACCGATCTTCCGGTAGGCGTAGACGGCCACGAGCCCCACCCGCTCGACCGCGGTCCGGTGAGCCTCGAGTTGATCTGCGGCTCGTCCGCTGGCGGCCGAGAAATGGATCGTGGCCTCGGAGGAGGCCTTGACCTCGACCGGGAGGGCGAGTTCTCGGCGAAGGGCGACGAGGTCGAATCCCAGCGATCCGGCCCCCCGGACCACGAGGAAGGGGGCGGAGATCATCCGTTCGAGGTCCGGTCGCTCGGCAGGGGCCAGGCCCTTGGCGTAGCGGAGCACCGCCGTGCGGTCTCCCTGGAGGAGGTCGCGCAGCTCCCGTTCGTACGAGGAGAAGCTGTGTCCGACCACGGAGAGTCACTTTCTCGAAGGCATTAATATAAGGCGATGGGCGGACTCGCCGGGAACGGTGGCAGCTCCGGCCGGTCTCGAGATCGTCGCCGCAGACGTGCCCATCGCCCGTGTCCTCGCCAGCCTCGTTGCGGACGCGGACCGCCGTCGAATGGTCCGAGGGTACTCGACCCAAACCGCCCGCCTGCGCCTCTCCGACCTTCGCGCACGCTTGTTGAAGGAACGAGTATTCGAGGACCCGACCCGTCTCCTCGGTCGATTGAAGCGCCGAGGTCTCGTGGCGGAGCTCCCGGGCGGCGGCGGCGAGAAGACGTTCGAGATCCCGTTTCCGGACGACCTGCGCCAACTCCTGCTGGACGAGGTGGCTCGGGCCGATACCGTCGACGCGGGGCCCGTCAGCCCGGTTCCTGACGAGCCGGCAGAGATACGGGCCATGGACTCGGAGTTCCTGGACCACCTGCGGGACGTGCTCCACCACCGGCTCGAGGCAACGATCGAGTTCGGCCAGACCTTCTCGGTCGACAGGCTCGCCACGTATCTCCGCGACCTGTTCGGCGAGGCGCTCTACTTCGACTCCCTGATCTCCCTTCTTCAACAATATGCGCTCGCGGACGTCTCGCTGTTGGCCCCCACCGGACGGTCCACGGGGGCCACTGGGTTCCACCTCGCCCTGTTCGGTCCACCGGGCACCGGAAAGACGTTTTCGATCGATGACCTCGTCCGGGGCAACCCTCGGAGCGGGGTACCGCCGCATGGGCTCCCCGGAAGGAACCGGTATTGCGGGGGGATCACGCCCGTCCAGTTCTTGCGGGTGGGGGCCTCCTACACGGGCCGAACGTTCAATTTCATCGTGCCCGAGTTCAATGACTGGTTCAAGTACCGCGGGATGGTCGAGCCGCTCAAGCTGGTCATGGAACAACGCGAGGTGAAGTGGGAGACCACCTTCGGCACGGTCGGTCCGTACACCTTCCGGTCCTTCTTCTCCGTCAACTACAACGTTCGTACGGCGGGAGCCGACGATTACTGGACCACGATCAGCGACCCGAATTTTGCCGCCCTCGAAGACCGGATGCTCCTCCGGTTCCACCCCATGACCCGGGAACGCTTCCGGGCCGTGGAAGCGAGTGCCGAGCGTCTCGAGCTCGGGGAGATCGAGTTCGAGCTCGCGGGGAAGATCCGGGACCACCTCACCCTCGTGCACGCGATCGAGACCGGCCACCCGCTCGTGGCCTCCCGCTTCCGCCGTCGCCCGGTGCAGCTCGAACGCCCGTTGTACAACGCGCTCCGGGCCGTCTCCGAGAAGGCGCTGAAAGCGACCCAGTACCCAAAGTTCTCCCCACGGCTCAAGTCCCGGGCGGTACGGCTGGCCGCCGCATCGGCCTTGCTGACCTACTTCCACGACCCGGCCTCGCCCGGGTTGCCCATCGGCGACCAGGAGACCGAGTTCGCCCGCCGCTTCTACGAAGAGGAGGTCCGTGCCCGAGAAGGGCGACGGGGCCAATCCGCAGGCTGACGAAGCCCCGACCGCGCGCTATCACGTGCCGGCCGCGGACGAGATCCGTCGGACCGCGCGCCGGGTGCTGCGGTCCGGCCGAGCGACCTACCCCTCGCAGGCGTCCTTCCGCGAGGCCGTGGTCGCGGCCCTTCGTCAGGATGACCCCTTGGCGGTCGTCGGAGGGAGCCGGCTGCGTCGGTTGATCCTGGAGACTCCCGGCGTGCGGCTTTCCGTCCACTATACAGAACGCCCGGACCTGCGCCCGTTGGCGGCGTGCCCCGTCTGTGGGTCGGTACTCAAGCCGGTACGCAACCGAACGCTAACGGGAGAGTCGGTCGTCCTCGGTCAGGAATGCACCCGCTGCGACTACTGGACCCACCGCCAACGGCGCGTCCCCGTCCGCTACACCTTCTCTCGGGGCGGTGGCGCGCGGGTTCGGGAACCGAAACCTTAGTCTTCCTTCCAGTCCGCCCGATTCGGCGGGACGTAAGGGGAGGGCGGCGGGGGAGGTCGAGTGGTCTTGCGCTTCCGGCCACTGACCGCAAAGATGAGCACGGCGGCAACCGCGACGCCGATCACGATCCCGAGGAACACACCCAGCGGGAAATTCGAGGAACTGCCCGACGAACTGGTAGGGGAGAGCGCTGGCAAGACCGTGACGATCAGCGAGGCGTTGACAGTACCACCTGCCGCATCGGTCGCGTTGACCGTGATCGTATAGTTCCCCGGAGCGGAGTAATTGTGAATCACCTGGGCGCCGCTCCCCTCACTTCCGTCCCCAAAGTGCCAGACGATCGCGAACGGAGTCGTTCCGCCGTTCATGGTCGCATTGTAGTAGAACGGAGTCCCTGGTCGCGCCGGATTGGCGTTGGTTCCCCCCGACACCACGAAGAGGCCGGCCGGCGTCCCGTTCACTTGAATGGAGACCGAGGCAGTCGCCTCATCTGCGTATTGGTCCTCGTAGGTCGCAGACACGACGTAGAGCCCGGCCGTCTTCCAGCTGTGATTGGCGGCTGAACCGGTGCCGAAATCTCCATCACCAAACGACCAGAACGTGCTCCCGTTTCCGTAGCCCCCGGTGGTCACGGTGGAGAAGGAGACCGTCTCGCCGATGTCGGTGGCGAGGGTCGAGGCCGTCAGTTGCAACTGGGGCGGGGCATACACATCGATGACCCAGGCGACCGTGCCTCTCCCGCCGACACTGTCCGTAACATTGAGCTGCATCAGGTACACGCCGGTGGAAGCGTACGTGTGCGTGATGTTCTGCGAAGCAGAGGACGTCCCGTCACCGAACGACCAGGCGTATTGGTACGGAGCGACCCCTCCGAACACGGTCGGGAAAATCCCAATCGTCCAACCGAGCTCGATGAAAGGGAAATCCCCCGGCGCGATCAGTGTCTGAATGATGAGGCCGAGATTGACGCTCAGGTTCGTCGAAACACTGTCGCTGTCCCCGAGTACGTCCGTCACGGTGACGGTCACGGTGGAGTCGCCCACCGTACTGGGGGTGCAGGTCAATTCGGTGAGGTTTGCGGAAGTGCAACCCACGGGCAGCCCGGCGTACGAAACGACTGAAGCTCCGGCACCGCCGGTGAAGGTGACCACAAGGGTCGTGGTTTGTCCGATGTCGAGGATGGAGGGAACGGCGGCAAAACCGTCGATCTTGGGGGGCGAGTCGGCGATAAGACTGAGGGTCCCGGACTCTTCGTTGGCGACCCAGATCTCAGAGGTTCCGCCGCCAGTGCCCCCGGGCAACGCGATAGGGGCGAGCGCCACCGGGTCTTCCCCCAATGCCATGGCCGATACTCCCGCGTAAGCGGCATCCGTGGAACCTCCTCCAAAGACACTGACCGTGCCGGAAGTGACACTGTCCATCGTCGTCGCGTAGAGGTCTTGTCGCGACGGGTCGTAGATGATCGCGCCCGCCTCGGCGTGCGGGGCGATGACGAGGTCCGGACCTGCCACTTTGAGTGAGGTCGCATCGATGATCGTCACATTCACTCCGAGGGCGTACACATCGCCATCGACCGGGTCGTACGCGAGCGAGGTAATCCCAGGCGCCGCAACAACGGAGCTATTCACGACACTCCCATTCGAAGCGTTCAGCACCGCAACCGCCGTCGTTCCGGTGGTGTTCACGACCGAGAACAGTCGGTCACTCTTGGAGTCCCAAGCCAAGGTGTGCACGCCGGCTTCTCCGGCGCCAAGCCCTGGGGCGAGAATCTCGGTCAGGTTCGGCAGGGAGAACGCAATGAGACCTGAAACATTGTTCAGTTCCCAGAGCACGTTGTCGGTCGTATCGACGATGAGAGCTTCGGGAGTGCCGGGGATGGAATAGTTCTCAACGACTGCCTGGGTCGTGAGCGGGTTGAACGAAAAGAGACCCCCCGGCAGACCGACATCGACCAGCCCGCTCGATGGGTCGGAAGCAAGCGCGACCGGCCCAGTGGTCTGATGATACGACCAGGTAACCGTCCTCAGCGAGTACGGGGAGATGACCTGCAGGCTGTCATCATGTGGGTCGGCCACTACGACGAGGTTCGACACAGGATCGTAGGCCACCCCGACGGGGGTAGCTCCGAGGTTGGGAGATGGGGCTGTAGAGATCGATGTCGAAGAAAGCCCGACAGAAACAAGATCCCTGGACCCGCTGCACCAGACGAAAAGCCAGCTTGACCCCGGGACAATGTCAATCGAGGACGGATTCTCTTGGACAGTTACGGCGCCCTCTAACAGGGTACCACTGCTTGCGTTAACCTCAACGAGTGTGTTGCCCGTGGCGATAAGTCCAACGAAGTCTGAATTGTTTACCGATTCCGAAAGTGCCCGCACGCCTGTTCCTACAGTGGCAACGTAATTCGTTGCTCCGTTGGTGGCATTTAGAATTGAAACTGTCCCTCGAGTGGGAACCGAAACCGCGATCGAATCAGTCTTTTGAGAAAATGCGATTCCTCCAGGGTGGCCCAGGAGTGGGAGATCGAGCGGTAGTGGGAATGTCGTCGCGTTGAAAAGTTGCACGAATGAGCTGTTTTCACACTCAACAAACAGTGATTGCGCTTCTTGATTGAGGGCAAGGCCAGCGGGGGCCGCCATTGTCGCAATGGCCGTCGAGTTCACGGAATCCGTCGTCAGGTTCACGAGCGAAAGGTTGGCCGACCCCGTGTTCGCCACGATAAGGTCGCCCGTCGCGTTGTCGATGACCATGGCCGTGGGGTCCGTCCCCACCGGGATGGCTCGGTCGACCCAGGTCTCCGTGATGGGGTTGAAGACCCCGACTGAGTTCGTCAGAGGCTCGGTCGCGTAGAGAAGGCCGTTCGCTCCGTCGTAAAGAAGGTCGGAGGTGTTGGCGAGCGCCGGCACAATGCCGACGAACGAGTTGTTCAGGGGGCTATAGAGGATCGCCGGGGCGAGCTTGGGGAGCGGGCCCCCGTTCGCGCTGACGGGCAGGTCGGAGAGCCAGAGTTCGCCGGTGGAGGGAACGTACGTTCCCGGGCCGACGGACCAGTCATCGACCGACGAGACAAAGTTCCCGAGCCAGGAGGCGTTGTAGTTGACGAACACAGTCCGGGACACCGCGCCCCCTGACCCAACCAACGGGGCCGGGCTGGTGGTCGCCCGGGGAGTCGAGCTCGCCGCGGAGGCGTAGCCTCCCCCGCTCCCCGCGGGGGAGGAGAAGTGGGAGAAGGATCCGGCCGCGGACGCGCCGCCCGCGAGCAGGAGCACTACGATCGAGATCGGCACGACGAAAGCGACGACAGAGCGGTACGCCCCGCCCGCTCGGGGCTTCGGCATCGGGGCAGAACGCCCGTAGGATGGCTTAAACCCGTGTCTTTTCGGGAAGCGCTACTGCATGGTCTGCATCACGCGACCGGCGTGGGCGTCGACCAGGAACATCAACCGCTGGCCCTTTCGTTCCAGGAAGAACGACCAGATCGGGACATGGAGCAACTCCCCCTCGGAAACGTCCACGTTCGTCTGGAGTTTCGAGACCACGCTGTGCTTCTTGTGGGCCGCTTCCGACTGGAGCTGCTGGACCCAGGCTCGGGCGGCATGCTGGGCCGCATCCTCGCCGAGGTCCCCGTTCAGGACGACGGACCCGTCCGGGATCCCCTTGCGGTCGAAGAAGCTCCGCTCCCCGAGGGCGAACGCGTAGTTCCGGGGCTGGTAGGCGGTCATCGATTTCACCGCGACGACCGGATACTCGAACTGGCCCGAGATTGTCTCCTCCCGGTTCGGGTTCACGACGGAGCCCCCGAAGATCGGGACGACGGTCGACCCGCCACCGATCCCCCGGCTCAGCGCCGACCCCAGGAGGGCCCCGGCCGCCATCGTGCCCACGGTCGCGCCCACGCTCGCCGCCACGGCTTGGTACTGGTACGTGGTGCTCGCGGACGCCGGGATCACCCAGAACGGGACGAACTGAAGCTTCGCATCCGCGACCTTCGAGTCCTCGAATTCGTGACGGTGCATGAACCCCGCGTCGACGAACCCCCGGACCGCGGCCAGGGCTTGTACCTGGTCGGTGACTTTGAGGGTGAGCATCGTGTGCTTGGAGATCTCCTTCCATCCGGCGCCACCGAGCGTGACCGAGCTGCCGCAGTACTCGCACGAGATCACCATCTCGCCGAACACGGGCTTGATCGGACCGCCGCACGCCGGGCACTTCAGGACCTGAGCTCCCGCGGGGGCGAGCGGGGCCGCGCTCGGGGCCGCCGCGGCCGCGGGGGCCGGTGCGCCGCCTCCCCCCGGAATCGCGGTTCCGCACTTGTAGCAGAACCCCGCGCCGTCCGGAAGCTGAGTGCCGCACTTGGGACAGAATACCATGACTATCCTTGCCTACCGGGTCGAACCAGGGTACCTCATCAACTGGGCGGCATCGCCGTACCGCAGCTCGGGCAGAACTTGCTCGTTCCCGGGACGTCGGCGTTGCACTTCGGGCATTTTCGCGGCGGCACAGGCGCCAACGAGGCGCCGCAATTGGGACAGAACTTGACCCCGACCGTGGTCGGTTGGCCGCACTTCGGACACGGGGGTCCGGCGGGAGCCCCGCCGGCGGGAGCGCCCATCGCGTTGCCACACCCCGGACAGAATCGCGTGCCTTGCGGAACGAGGGTCCCGCATTTCGGACAGGGCGTGGAGGGACCCTGCTGGTACATCCCCTGCATCTGGCCGGCCATTCCGTAGCCCATGCCCAATCCAGCCCCGAGCCCGACTCCCGCACCCGCCATGGCGCCCGCGCCTCCGGAGGGGTTCGCGGCCGCGGTGGTCAGCGCCTGGCCCGCCTGGTACTGCATGTAGTTCACGCCGAGGACGCCCATCTCGGAACGGGTGTTGATCGCCTTCTGGACCTCGTCGGGAAGGTTGATGGACATTCCCTGGAGCTGGTTCAGCTCGATCCCGAACTGGGAGAAGTGCTGGGGCGCCGCGCCGAGCACGGCCTGCTCGATGGTGGTCAGGTTCGATGCGAGGTCGGTGACCCGCATCCCCTGCTCCTTCATCTTGCCGAGGACGTTGTAGATGAGCACGACCATCTGGTCGCGCAGGCGGCTCTCCACGTCGGGGGTCGTGACGGCTCCGAAGGTCCCGACGAACTGGTTGATGAAATTGTCGGGCGCGCCGACGCGCCACCGGTAGGAGCCGAAGACCCGGAGGTTGACGAGGCCAAAGTCAGGGTCCCGGAAGACGTACGGCTCGGTGCTCCCGAACTTGCCGTCGAAGATGCGCCGCTGCAGGTAGTAGACCTCGGCCTCCTGCCGGACGCCCGAGAGCTCCTTGACCAGATTCCCGAGGATCGGGGCGTTCAGGGAAGAGAGCGCATACCGGTCGGGGCGGTCGAGGTAGGCGAGGACCTTTCCGTCCCGGTAAAAGACGGCGCTCTCGTCCTCGCGGACGACGACGTTGTCGCCCCACCGGATGTTGCGGGGGACCCGCCACATCACGTTGGGACCCTTGTAGATGTCCTCCCAGTTGATCGTCGTCGCGCCGATGAGACTGCCGCCCTTGGCGGGGATTGGATTGTTGGTTACCATCGTTCGCACCTATCCATAGGACTTACGGGACCCGGATCCCCTCGATCGCTTGGAGGCGGGCCTTGAACGCTTGCTCGAGCTGGGTCACTTGGCCGCGGGCGGTGGACAGCAGCGGAGGGACCCCACTCGCTCCCCCCGCCATCGTCATCGTCGGGAGGGGAGCCACGGTCTGGTCCAGCTGATCCGCCGCGAGGGCGAATCCGTAATCGTACTCGTAGAGCCGGTCCAGCTGCTGCGGGTTGATGCGCACGGCCGGCGAGATCCCCGTGTACCCCTGCTCGCCGTGACGGATCTCTCCTTCGAGACGTTGGAGGTCCGAGAGGAGTGGCGCGAGGTCGGTGAGGACCGAGAACTGGTTCGCGTTCGTCAACGCGGTGCGGGCATTCTCAAGCGTGGTCCGAGCGTTGCGGACCTTGTCCGCGACCTGGCGACGCAGGAGGCTGTCCGCGGCCTGGAGGTCGGTGGCCTGCCGGTATCCGCTGTACCCAGGAACGAGCAGCTGGAGGCGCTTCAGGATCCCCCGGTCCTGGTCGACGCGCTCCCTCAGGTCGACGGGAGGCGTCGCTGGGGCGGCGGGAGGTGGTGCGATGGAGGCGCCGCAAGCATTGCAGAACCGCGAGCCCTTCGGGATCGGCTGACCGCACTTTGGGCAAGCGGTGGTCGCCGAAGCGGGAGCTGGCGGCGGAGGAGGTGCCGTTGCGGTCGGGGAGGGGCCGGACATGTCAGGGGCTCCGGGGCGGGGACGAGCCGGTCGGGGTGCTAGGGGGAGGGGCGGTCGATGGCACGCTGGGTGAGTTGGCTGCGGTGTAGGAGAAGGCCGAGACCGGCGCTTCCTGTCGCCACGCCGCGCGCGCGGTCTCACGGTGCGCAATCGCACTGACCGTCCGGGTCCGCCAGAGGATGGCGCCCGCGGTGATCGCCAGGAGGATCACGAGGACGATCAGGCCCTCGAGCATTCCGGTGAACGACTCGACCCCGTAGTAGTTGCCCAGGCCAACGGACAGGAAGAGGGTCGCGAAGCCCATTCCCCCGAATCCCCAGGCCAGCGAGCGCTGGGCGGACGGGTCCCGGGACGCGGACTCGGCGAGGTAGGAGGCCAGTCCGAAGACCAGGGCCAACGAACCGATGATCAGGAGGGCCCCAAAGTGCTGGTTGGCCGGGTAGGTCACGTAGACCAGGATGAAGACGAGCGCGGCGACGATCAGGAACAGGACCGAAAGGAAGGCGGCGCTCCATCCTTGGCGGGGGACGGGGACCGTTCCGCTGGAACCGGGGGTGGACATGGTACCTCGGGCGAAAATGGACCCCGTCCTATAATACAGTGAGCCGGGGCGGGGTAGCACTCACAACCGGGGTTCGTCGTCCGGTTTTTCGCGCCGGGGTCGCGGCGGCGGAGGGGCCGGGGGCTCCGGGACGATCGCGGCGGGTTTCGCCCCCTGGGGGGCAGGGACCGCTCCGGTCGGAGCCGGCTTCCGCGCCGCCGCCGGTGGCGCCGCGACCGGGGCCCTCCCCGGGGGGCCCGAAGGGCGGGGGTTCTTGGCTGCCTCGGGTGCCGGGCCGCCAGCATGACTGGGTGGCTTGGCCGGGGCCTTGTTACGGGAGAAGACTCCCTTCAATCCCGCCGTGAGCGGGGGACTCCGTGCCGGGCGGGCCGCCGTCGTCTGGATCATAACTCCGGCGAGCGGAGCGACCGAGATCGGGGAGATCGACTGCCCGCACTTGGGGCAATGAGGGAACTGCCCGATACAGTGCTGGCAAAGCGGAGAGCCGCACGAATGCCGGACCGATGCGATCCCTCCGCATCCGATGCAGCGAGCCGCCGGCGCTGCGGGCGAGACGGTCGTCGAGGCCGCGGGGGGCGGGTGCGAGGTCGGGGGGGCCGCCGCGCCGGGTGAGGGGGCCGGCGTGGTCTCGGGTGAGAAGTATCGTTCGCCCGCCTCCTCGGCGGCCTCCTCGGCGCCGGGGCCGGCGGGAGCGGCGGGGGTCCGGAACTCGGGAGAGTACGCCCCGAGGTCGAGGGAGGGGAGCGGCGCATGAGCGGTCGCGCCGGACTCTTCCACGATGCGGATCAACCGGGCCTTGTAGATCCCGACGCGGAGGGTCCGCACGAGCTGGAACAAGGTGCGCTGTTCCGCCGGGAGCACGAGGGCCCGACGGGCCAGCTCCTCCACATCGGGGGCGAGCTTCAGGTTCTCGGCCCGGATGTCGGCCTCGAGGACCGCGCGCAAATATCCGAACGACCGCTCGATCTGGTCGAGTGTCGCGGTCGGGGCACTGAGGACGGCCACGTCGGCGAGCGTGAACCCGCGGTGCTCGATCCCCGGGGGACGGCGCTCGAAGGCGGCCGTAATCAGATGGTACGACGCCGTCTCGAGCTCCTTTACCTCGGCGGGGCTCAGCCGGTCGAGGTCGATCGGGTTCGTCCGGCTGATCGCGGAGAGTACGGGTTCGAGGAGCTCGAACGGGACGTGCAGCGTCACGAACAGGTCGTTCTTCGCGATCGGTCGGTTGAGACGGGCCTCGAGCAGGAGCGCTTCCCGCCCGTACTTCTGGACCTGCTGGTCCCGGGTCTTCTCGAGGGCCAGTTTGCGGCCGTCCTTCGCCGGAGCGTAGTCGGAGTCGAGCGAGAGGGCCCGGTCAAAGCTCGTCGCCGCGTCCTGAGGCCGTCCGAGCGCGAGCAGGGAGATCCCGCGGCTCGTCCAAGCCTGGGCGTTGGTCGGGTCGGTCTCCGTGGCGCGTTCGTAGAACGCGAACGACTCGTTCGGGTGGTTCAACCGCTCGGCGACGTAGCCGGCCCGGAGCAGGTTGGAGAGGACATTCGGCTCGAGCGCGATCGCGTGTTGGTAGGCCCCGGCCCCGCCGGCCCAGTCCTGGCGTGCGATCGCCACTTCGCCCAGACGCGACCAGAGGGCGGCGCTCTTCGGCAGGGCGGTCACTCCCTGCTGGACCGCCTCTTGGGCCCGGTCGAGATGGGCCGCGCCACTTTCCGCCTCGGCGAGGAGAAGGTAGAGCGCCTCGGAAGGGGGTACCCGTCCGAGAGCGCCGTGGAGGAAGTCCGCGGCTTCGACGTGACGCCCTTCGTCGAGCATCGTCCGGCCGACCCCCGCGAGGGCGGTCGGCGACTTCGGGTCCCGGGTGAGGACGTCCTCGTACACGGTCCGGGCTTCCCCCGGACGTTCAAGGGCGATCAGGATCTCGGCGCGGAGCAGCAGCTGGCCGGCAGGAGTCGGCGCGCCATCGGTCGCCGCGGCCTTCCCCTCCTCCAGCACCTCGAGGGCCAGGTCGGGACGTCCGGCGCCCAGCCGCAGGCGGGCCCTACGGATCGCTATCTCGGACTTGAGGGCCGGGTCGATCTCTGCCGCCCGTTCGTACGACTGGTTGGCCTCCTCGGAGAGCCCCAAACGGGCGGCCAGGTCTCCCCGTTCGAGGTGGAGCGTGGCATCCTGCGCTTCCGGGGCGGGCGTGGAGAGGAGGTGGGAGAGGGCCTCGTAGGCCTCCTTCGTCTCCCCGGAATCGCGGTGAATGCGGTACTTTTCGAGGAGGCAGGCGGGGTCGTCCGACTCGAGCAGGAGGATCGCCTTCAGGGAGTACAGGACCTCGGCCGGGCGACCCAGCGCCCGCCACGCGTCCGCCCGGGCCTTCCACGCCGCGATGTCGTTCGGGTTCTCCTTGAGCAGCGGGTCGGTGATCTGGACCACGTCCGAGTACTGGCCGGCGAGGAGGAGGGTCTCGGCGAGCGCCACCCGACCGTGCCGATGGGTCGGTTCAAGCTCGAGCCCCTTGCGGAAGTAGGTGACCGCGTCGGCATACGCTCCCTGGGATCGAAGCGCCTCGGCGACCTCGAAGTAGGCTTGGGGGTCCCCCTGGGCGCTCTGCACCGCCTTTTGCAGGACCCGAAGCGCATCGTCGCGCTGACCGATGCGGAGGAGAAGCTGGCCCTGCTTTCGCAGATAGACCGGGTTCTCCGGGTCCCGTCGGAGCAACAGGTCGAGCAGTTGTAGCCCCCGGGGCTCCTGATTCAGGTGGTCGAGGACCTCGACCGCACCCCAGAGGACATCCGGGTCTTCCGCGCCGCCCATAATGGCCTTGGTGTACAGGGCGAGCGCGTCCGAGTATCGACTGGTCTCGCGGAGCGCATGAGCGAGCTCCTTCAGGACATCGTTTCGCGTCTGGTTCTCCGGACGGTGGAGGAACGATTCGTACGATCGGATCGCGCGGTCGGAGTCCCCCGCGAGTCGGGACGCGCGTGCGATCCCGAGGTCGGCGACGGCCGCGGCCTCCGCGTCGGTGGAGGCCCGTTCGTAGGCGACGAGCGCCGTGTGGGCCGCCTGGTCCCGTTCCGCGGAGCCCTCGTGCAGTTCGTAGGCGAGCGCGAGATAGAGGTTCCCCCGCTCGACGGCGATGTCGACCCGCGTCGGGTCCACCCGGAACAGCTCGTCCACGACGGGGGCGAGGAGTTTGGGGTCTTGGCTCGCGGCGAGGAGCTCCTTCTTTTCGAGGAGGTACGGCAACTTTCCCGGGTGGGCGGCGAGCAACGTGTCGTAGGCGTGCAGGGCCCCCTCGGTGTTCCCTTCCGCGGCGAAGGCGCGGGCAAGCTCGAGCTGGGCGGGAACGTCGGTGGGGTCCTCCGCAAGGATCGATTCCGCGAACTCCCGGACGGCCGCCTCCTGGCCCGCGATACGGGCGAGGTCGAGCGCTCGACGCAGCTCGACGATCGCCTGAGGATGCGCCTTGGCGAGCGCGCGGTAGGCGTTGAGGGCGGCGTCGACGTGCTCCGCCGACGCCTCCAGCTCCGCGATGCCGCTCATCGCCTCGAGGTTGTCGGGCTGCGTCGCGAGCGCGGCTCGACACGCCGACATCGCGGCTTCGGCGTCGTCGAGACGGACCGCGAGGACCCGAAGGTCGTGCAGGTTCTGGAGGTTCCGGGGGTCGGCTTCCGCGAGACGCTGGCGAGCGCGCAAGGCCACCTCCGGTGCTTGGGGTTCGGTCAGACGGATGAGCTCGATCAACTGCGCGTGGTCCGGTGCCTTGTCCCGCTCCACGAGGGGTTTGGCGACGGTGACGGCGTCCCCGGGACGTCCGAGGTCGAAGAGGAGGCGGACCCGCAGGACGTTCACCGGGTCGTCGTCAGGCCGGCCCCCCTCGAGCGGGGCCAGCGCTTCGAGCGCGTCGGCCGCGCGACCGAGGGTCGCGAGGAGGCGCGCGCGGGCCAGGATGAGGCCGGGCTCGTCCGGGGATGTCTTCAGGAGTTCGTCGGCCGCTTCGAGGGCGCTCACGTCGCCCCCCAGCGCCTGGGCGAGGTCGAGGCGCAGGCGAAGCGCCCTCGGCTCGTTCGGCACGAGCTTCAGGGCCTTGTCGACGTACTGGGTCGAGGAGGCATCGAGCTGCTGCGCCCGAAGGTAGGCTTCGGCCGCGTCCTTCGGCTGGTCGAGGAGTTTGAGGGCGTCCCCTCGCGTGGCCCACAGGGTCTTGTCGTGGGGGTTCGCGACGAGGGCCTGGTCAACGAGCTTCACCACCTCGGGGATGTCCTGGTTTTGGGCGAGGAGGATGAGCGCCTTGTGATGGAGCAGGGTGACCGCCCCGGGCTGAAAGACCAGTCCGAGGTCGACGGCCCGCCGGGCCAGCGGAGCCTGCCCGTTCCGGTAGAAGGCCATGGCCGCCTCGTCCAACCACGGACCGATCTCTTCGCCGACCGGACCTAGGACGACCTGCTGGCTCTCGACCGCGGCAAGGAATGCCTTCAGGAGGCTGAGGTACCGGTCCCGGTCGGGACCGGCCTCCGCGCTCGACGAGGCCCGGTAGAGGTGACGGACCTCGTCCGCCGGCGAGGGGACCGAGCCCTCGGCAGGTGGGTTGGAGGGTGCCGGCGTGGACATCTCACCGGCTAGAGCGTGGGAGGCATCATAAAATCGTACGTCCAAGCGCCCCGCCCTCCCGGTCGCCGGCGGCTCCGCTTATCCTCCGGACCGTCCTCCGGAAAACGTGGTCCGACGTCGCGCCTCCACGGGTCCTCGCAAATCCATCTTCGACCCCGTGCACGGAACGGTCGTGCTCGAGGGGGCCGGGCTCGCCCTCGTCGGCACGCCCGAATTCCAACGTCTCTGGGCGATCCGGCAGACCGGGTTCGCCCACCTCGTATTCCCCGGCGCAAACCACACCCGCCTCGAGCATTCCCTCGGCGCATACTGGGTTGCCCTTCGCATGGCGGAGCGGCTCGGCCTCTCGGAACCGGAGCAAGACCTGGTTACCTCGGCGGCGTTGCTCCACGACCTCGGGCATGGTCCGTTCTCCCACACGTTCGACGGGCCGATGGTCGAGGCGCTCGGATACGGCCACGAGGCCCTCTCGCGCGCCCGCATCCTCGGACGTGACCCGACCGCCCCCGGGGAAGTGCCCCGGATCCTGAAGCGGTTCGGGATCGACCCGAAGGAGGTCGCCGACCTGGTCGACCCTCCCCGGCGCGGCGGCGCCCGCCCACTCCTGAAGGGCCTGCTTCACGGAGCCGTGGACGCCGACCGGATCGACTACCTTCAACGGGACGCCCACTACACGGGCGTCGGCCACGGGGCGATCGACGCGGTCCGGCTCCTCGAGACCATCCGCGAATCGAAGGGTCGCCTCGTGTTTGCGGAGAAGGGACGGAGCGCGGTCGAGGGGTTTCTCGTCGGTCGGGCCCTGATGTACTCGACCGTCTACTATCACAAGACCGTCCGCGCGGCGGAGATGATGGCCCAGGCCGCCCTCGAGCGAATGCCGGGGTATCCCGAAAGCGCGCGGCCCACCTTCCGTTGGACGGACGGGGAGTGGATGACCCGCGTCCGGGCGGTCGGCGGGCTCAGCCAGCAGCTGGTCGACGCGCTCTCGGAACGACGCCTGTACAAGCGAGTGCACGGCCGTCCGACGGTCGAGAAGTCCCCTCGGACGGCGTGGCACCGGCTCCTCGTTCACCCGCTCGAGCGTCGGGCCCTGGAGGACGAGCTCGCCGCGCGGGCGAAAGGCCCGCCGGGCTCGGTCCTGATCGACCTCGCCGGTCTCGAGCCCCGCGGGGATCCGGGTCGAGACTGGGCGGAGATCGGACTCGTGGGGGAAGGCCACACCACCTTCCCGTTCCGACAGCCGAGCCTATGGCTCCTGCTCGCGACCCGGCCCCCCTCGGACTGGGCGGTCAGCGTCTACGCGGCGCCGGCGCACGCGGCCGCCGTGGGGCGGGTCCTCGAGCGCGACCCTTCGTCCCTTCCGTAACGGCGGGCCCCGCCGGACGCGCTGCGAGCACCTCGATACGTTTCCACATCCGCTCGGGCACGGGAAGCACCGACAGACGCGAGATGCGCAGCAGGTCGAACCCCGCGAACGCGGGGTCCGCCCGGATCTCACCGAGGGGAACGGGGCGGGGAAGGCGTCGGACCGGCTCCACCTCGACCCACCAGGACCGCCGAGGGTCGTCCGAGTCCGGTTGGGGCAGCGAGGCCACGCGCAGGACGCCCACGCACGCACGTTCGTCCCCGCTGTGGTAGAAGAAGGCCTCGTCCCCGGGATGCATCCGGCGAAGATGCTGAAGGGCGGTCGCGTTGTGGACGCCGTCCCATCGGGTGCGTCCGTCGCGCTCGAGGTCCGGGTAGGAGTACGAGCTCGGTTCCTGCTTGACGAGCCAACGCGCCATGACGTACGGAGGCACGTCGATAGATACGGATGGCGGGCGGTCGTTCAGCCGACGACGACCCCACGCGGTCCGATCACGAACGGACGTCGCTCGGGGTCGTGCGCGCAGCCCCGCATCCGGACGATCTTCACCTGGCGCACGGAGCGGTCCCCGACCCACTTCCGGGTGAGGAGGATCTCGCCGCGCGTGAGGATCTCCTCCGGGGTCAGGACCCCCGGATTGCTCGGGGTGGCGGTGATGAGGGTCGTGACGCCCGACTCGGAAAGGAACCGGAGGAGCGACTGGATCTCGGTGCGCTCGGCCTGGGGGTCGATCGAGGACTTGACCGCGAACCGGCGGATCGACGTCATGGAATCGACGACCACGCGGGTGAACGGCATGCCGCTCATCTGCTGACGCAGCTTGAGCTGGATCCCCTGGATCGCGATGTCCTCGGTGTCGGCGGCGCGCTTCCCTTCCTGGGAGATGTCGCGCATCGTCTTCAGGTCGGTTAACGTTCGGATCTCCTGGACCGCGGCCGTGCGCTTGAACGCTTTTGTCCCGGGGTTCGCGTCCAGCGTGCGGACGGCGGAAAGGTCCCAGCCGAACGACCGGACGTTCTCCATGATCTCCGACGGAGGCTCATCGACCGCGACGAGCAGTACTTCCTCGCCTCGCCGGATTCCTTCGAGCAGGAAGGTGAGGGAGACGAGCGATTTGCCGCTCCCCGTGCTTCCGGTGAGCAGGTAGGGTCGGCTGCCCACGAGACCGCCGCCCAGCATGCGGTCGAGGCCGGGAATTCCCGTCGCGACGCGCTCCCCTCCCGGATGTCCCGCTCCGCTCATTCAGCCTCCTTCGTCGCGGGCTCCGGAGCGGGAGCGTCCGTCGGCGCCGGCGGGGCCACGGGGTCGACGGGAGGCACCGGTCCCGGGGTTGCTGCCAGGACGGGAGGGGCCTTCTTCTTCCGGACGACGCGCCGCTTCGGCTTCGCGGGAATCGGTGGAGGGACCCCGTCCGTCGTGGTGACGGAGGCAGGTCCGGAGGGGACCGGACTTGGGGTCGACGTCGCCGCCGGTGTCGGGGGAGCAACCGATGGAGCGACGGTCGAGACAGGAACCGGGGAAGGTCCGGCGTGTTCGACCGGTGGTACTGCGGACGGAGGTGGCGGAGCGGTCGAGGGCGCGGCCGGGGTGTGCACCGGGGCGATCGGGCGATGGGCCGGCTCGTGAGCGGCCGTGGGGGATGGGACCGGCGGAGCTGCCGTGGGCGCCGATTCGGGGGACGGGTGGGGGGTCGATCCGACCGGGGCGGCGACGGGCGCTTTCTTCTTGGGGGCAGTCGGAGCCCGCTTTCGCTTTCGCGTCGCGGCGGGGGGAGCGACGACTACCGCCGAAGGAGCGGCATGCGTTGGGACGGCGTGCGGTGGGGTATGGTGAGGTGCCGCAGGGGGGGCGGCTGCAGCGTGAGGCGCAGCGGCGGGGGGCGTGGGAGCAGCATGAGCGGCTGCGGGCAGCGGTGCGACCGGGGTCGGAATCGGGGTCGGAGCGGGGGGAGGGGGCGGTGGAAGTTCGCGGACCGGCGCCGCCGGATGGGTTGGGGTCGGCGGGAGCGGGGCAGCGACGGGGGTCACAGTCACCGGAGGGGGAGGCGGGGGGAACGTCGGTCGACTCGGTAGCGGCGGGGGTGCCGATCGAACGCGAACGGTAGCCGGAGGCGGCGGAGGAGGGATCGGGAGTGGGGCCGCTCGCGCGGCCGGGGGAGGCGGGACCGGGAAGTGCTTCGAGTACACTTGAGGCGCCGCCGCAGCCGGGGGCGGGGGAGCCGCGGGGGCCGGACGTTCCACCACGACCTGGGCCGGCGGAGGTGCGGGCGGAGATAGCACCGGGGCTGGTGTCGGAGCCGGGGGAATCGCCGTGGGAGGAGGCGGCGGTGTCGGGCGATCGACCGCCGGTCCCGGACTCGGAACCGACACGGGTGCGGGCTCGGGAGGAACTAGGGGAGTCGACGGTGTGGGCGTGATCGGGGGCGCTTCCGGAATGGGGAGGTGAGCCGAGGAAGGCGGGACGGGGGCGACCGCGGTCCGCGCGCTTGGAGCGACCGATCCGGCTTCGGGCACGGGGGGAGTCGGACCCACGCCGGGCTTCAGAGGCTCCTTCAGGAACGCGCCCGTTTCCGGCGTCAGGGGGGCCGGGAACTCCTTCAGCAGCTTGCCGAGCTGGGCGGTCAGGATCGGGGGCTCGGGAAGACGGATCGGTGCGACCCCCATCCGGGTCGTCTCCGCCCGCGTCAGGATCCGAGCCAGAGCCGCTTCCGCCGGGGGCGCGAGAGTGCGATGGGCGATCTGGTCCGCGTCCGGTGGAGCGGAGGCAGCGGCCATGGCTCGGGTCAGGTGAGCGGTCGCTTCTTCGGTCTCTCCGGCGCGGGCCGACGTGAGGGCGGCCTCGGCCTCCGTCCGTACGGTAGTGACGTCGCCTCCTACCAAGGAGAGGTCGTGCACTACCTGGGCGAGGAGTTCCACGATGCCCAGCTCGGGCAGAGGTCGCTCCATGAAGTCGGCTCCGGGGGATTCGGTCGGAGGGACCTTGATGATCTGCTGGGTATCGCGGGAGACCGTGGCGTTCAGGTTGATGTCGATCCCGTTCGGTCCGATCCGGTAGGGATGCATCCGGATGTCGTGCGAGCTCCCCCGGAACTTCTCGACCCCCACCGCGCGGACCGTCACTCCCTCGGCCTCCCAGCGGAAGAGGCGGACCTCTC
The DNA here is from genome assembly GCA_052326445.1 of Thermoplasmata archaeon. Lineage (GTDB taxonomy): Archaea > Thermoplasmatota > Thermoplasmata > Lutacidiplasmatales > UBA184 > Lutacidiplasma. Next base: position 22,313 of record JBKQNC010000029.1, on the reverse strand, counting down.
CGCGCGCGAGCATCCGCTCGGGCGTCTCGATGTCCTCGAGAGGAGACTCGACGGTGAGCAGGGTCGTGACCTGCAGGTCGGAGAGAAACCGGAGGAAGGTTTGCGCGCCGGCGTTCGTGTCGTGGCCCTTCATGCAAAAGTACTGGAGCGCCGTCAGCGAATCGACCACGATGCGCGTGTAGGCCTTGCGCTGTACCTCCATCCGGAGCATCTGTTCGAGGCCGGTGATCGTCACCTCGACGCTGGTCATCTCGGGAGTCTGGCGGATCTGTAGGTCGACCCGGTCGAACGGGACCGAGGCGCGGACCGAGGCAATGTCCTTGTACGGTGCCCGCTCGTACCGCATCACATCCGGGATGGCGTCGAAGACGTGCACCTTCCCGAGGTAGGGCAGGAGCGACCGATGGTTCCAGCGCGCTTCGTTGGGCGGTTCCTCGAGCGTGACCAGCAGCACCGCCTCGCCGCGCCGTACTCCCTCACAGAGAAACTGGAGGGCGAGGGTCGTCTTGCCGGTCCCCGACGGACCGACCACCACGTAGGGGCGGTGGGGGAGGAGGCCTCCGTCCATCATTCGGTCGAGCTCGGCGTTTCCCGTGGAGATACGGGGTTCCGAACCGGCGGCCGGTGGATGCGGTGCGGACAGTGTTCTCCTCCTCGGCGCGCCGGTCGGACCGTGCGGGCGCGACCATAGAACGCGGTCTCCGGCTCTTGAACCTTCCCGCGCGGAGGACCTCGCAAGGGCTATCTCCCGTCGGGCGCCCTTGGGCCCATGGCCGGTCCCGCCACGGACGGACCCCATCGGATGCGAGCCCTGGCGGCCGCCCTTCCGAGCGCACTGCTCGACGGATTCCGGTTGGGACGCGAGCTCGCCCCCCCGGCCGAATCGGGTCCGGCGCAGGTGTTCGTCGCCGGGATGGGGGGATCCGGGATCGCCGCCGAGCTGGCACGAGGGGTGGTCGAGGCGGAGACCCGGATCCCGCTCGTGGTCCTGCGCTCGCCGACCGCACCGACCTCGATCTCCGCGCGGTCCCGAGTATTCCTGGCGAGCTACTCCGGTAACACGTGGGAGACGCTCCGCGCGTACGAGGCGGCCGGTCGGGCCGGCGCCTTCCGGGTCGTGCTCGCGTCGGGAGGTACTCTTGCGGAGTACGCCGCCCGAGACCGCGTTCCGCTGCTCCCGATCCCGGGTGGGCTTCCGCCGCGGTCCGCGGTGGGGTATCTCCTCGGGGGCCTCCTGGGACTCCTTGACCCATGGTTCCCGGAATCCAACGAGGACCGCGTCCGACGCGTCGCCGAACAGGTCCGTCCGTACGTGGCGGCGTGCGGGCGGGCCCGCGGCCCGGCCGACCGGATCGCCGAAGCGATCGGGCCCCGCTTTCCGTTCGTCTACGCCGAGAGCTCGTTCGCGGGGCTCGCCCGCCGGTGGAAGACCCAGATCGAGGAGAACGCGAAGCGGCTCGCCGCGTTCGATGAGATCCCGGAACTCTTCCACAACGCCCTGGTCGGATGGGACGCGACGGCCACGGCCGACGCACGCCGGACCGCGGTCGTGCTCCTCGAGTGGGCCGGCTCCCCTCCGCTGGTGCGCCAGAGCATCGAATATCTCGACAAGCTCCTGCGCACCCGAGGGGTCACCGTCCTCCCCACTCCACTCGAGTCCGAGGATCGGCTCGAGGCGTTGATCCAGGGGCTCACCCTGGGGGACCATGTCAGCCTCTTCCTCGCGGATCGGGCCGGGGTCGACCCGTACCCGGTCGACGCCATCACCCGGCTGAAGACCGCCCTCGGGACGCTGAACCCGGGCGCCGAGCCGTCGGGCGGGTCCAGCGCGCGCGCTCGGTCCCGGCCCTCCCCACGCAGGTCGGGCCGCGCTCGGGCCAGAAACAACTAAAGCAAGGCAGAACTCCCCACGACCGGGTGCTGAGGTAGCCTAGCTCGGCCAAGGCGCCAGATTCGAGATCTGGTGGTGCGTATGCATCGCGGGAGTTCAAAGGCCGTCGGGGACGCTCCCCCGGCGACGGAGACTCTCCCCCTCAGCGCCTCTTCCCCTCCGATGATCGCGATCGAGATCGACGTGGCCCGGGCCGGTCGTCACGCGGTCGAGACGGTGACCGTTACGGTGGGCTCTCTCGTCCGTGATGTTATTCGACATGCCCGTCAAGCCCCGGAGGGCTCGGTCGTCCTGATCGACGGACTGCCTGTGCCGCTCGACACGCCGCTGGAACGGCCGGTCCGGCTGCTCGTCCTTCCGACGTTCTCGGGAGGCTAAGCGATTCTTCGACCAGCGGAAGAGATTAAGCACGCAGTTTCCGTCTCTACAGTGCTCTTGGTGTATTCCGTGCCTTCCAGTTGTCCCATTTGCGAGCAGCCGATCTCCCCTACCGGGTTGCACTGCACCGTCTGCGGGTATCCGACGGCGCTCGCGATCGAGGGGCTCCGCTCGGAGGAGGCGCCGAGCCCGACTCCCTCGGCGGACCTGGACAGTTCCCCACCCGCCCGGGCGGCCCGACGCGCTCCGACGCCGGAGTCCGAGATCGCGGCGCGCATCAGCCGTGACCTCCGGAGCAAGATGGACCTCGTCCGCGGTCTTGGCCGGTCGTTCCCCGATGCCACGAGCGAACTCTGCCAGGCGTCGCTCGCCGAGGCCGAAGGTCGGGAGGGCGAGGCGCTCGAGACGCTCCGGGGGGCCCAGATGCGGATGGAGCGCGAGGTGGACGAGCTGCTCGAACAGCGCACCCGTTCGGTTGCGGGCCGGCGGGACGTCCTCGTCAAGAACGGAGTTCATTTTTCGCTCGGCACCTCGCTCGACCGGGTCCGGGAGGAGCTTTCCATGGGCCGTCGGGAAGAGGCCGCGACCCAGCTCATCGAGGCGGAACGGCGGGTCGGGCAGTTCGAATCCGACTGGAAGGGCCTCCAGGGACTGCTCGCCCAGATCGAGGGATTGCGCAACGAGGCGGTCGAGCTCGGGATCTCCCTCGGCGAGATCTCCGAGCAGGTCTCGGCCATCCGGGATCGCCTCGAGGGGCCGAACCTTACCGAGGATGCGCTCGACGAGCTCGCCCAGGCGGCGGCGCAGGCCCTCATGCTCCTTCACGAAGCGATCCCGACCTCCCTGGAGGAGGAACTGGCCCGGCACGCGGCGCGACTCGACCAGTTCCCCGAGGAACACATCCCGAGCGCGGTCGCCCGTCGCCTGCATCTCGACGCCACGCGTCACCTGAAGAAAGGTCGGCTGCCCGAAGCGGTCCAGAGCGTTCGCGACCTTCGCCACGCGGTCGAGACGATGGAAAAGGAGGAGGTGCCCCGACCCGCCGAGCCGACCCCGGCCCAAACGGCCCGGGAGACCGAAGGGGAGATGCTCGACCGCCTGTTGAAGAAGGCGCGCACGCTCGCGGCCCGCGTCCGGACGCTGCCCCCCGAGAGTGAGACGGCGCGCGAGGCCGCCGTGGAGATCCGAAGCGCCACGGAGATGCTCCGGGCGCGCCAGTTGGCCGAGGCGGACCAGACGCTCGCCCGACTCATGCGCATGCTTTCGGCCGAGCCGGGGAGGAGCTAGGGGGTGGCTGCGCAAGGGAGCCTCCTCAGCGAGGACCGGAACCGCCGACTCGACGCGCTCGTGGTGCGCGCCCAAGCCCTCGAAGTGGATGGCCTGCCGTTCCCGATCCAACAGGTCCGCGAAGCGATCACCGAGGCGGTCGCGATCGGGGCGCCCCAGAAGGCCGACCAGGTCCTGAAGCGGGGCGAGGCGCTGCTCGACAAGGTCAGCCGCGACTGGACCTGGGTGAAGGAACTGCTCCGACGCGCCGACGAGCTGCGGGCGATCGCCGGGACGATCGGGGTCGACCTGGCCCTGCTCGACTCGCGCGTCGGGAACCCCCGGATGAAGTTGCGCGGCGAGACGCTGAGCGCCGGCTCGCTCGAGAAGGCCGCGGCGAGCGCGTCCCTGGCGCTCGCGGTCCTCAACGACGCCGTGCCTAAATTCTGTGTTCAGCAGGCCCAGCAGTTGGGCGAATCCATCCGTGCCGCCCGCGACCGGGGCGAGGACGTCGTCTTGCCGGCCGCGAGCTTCTCCCGGCTGCTCCAAGCGATCCAAGACCAAAACCTTCCGACCGCCGCCCAGCGACTCGTGGAAGCCCGAAAGGCCGTCGCTCGGATCCCCCGCGCTCCCGCGCTCCCCACCCGGATGAGCGACGAGGAAGAGGAGGAGATCCTTCTCGAGGCCCGAAATCTCGCACGCCGACTCCAGCGGATCAAGGGCAAGGCCCACGACGCCCACAGCGCCGCGCGCCTGATGTCGCAAGTACGGGCCGCGTTGTCGGAGGATCGTCGCTACGGGACCCCCGAGGAGGAGATCGAGGCGCTGTGGTTGGAGGTGGACCGGATGACCCGGGAGCATCGTCAGGCGGCCGATTCGCCGGTGATCCCGGAGGCCGAGCGGCAGCGGGACGATCGACCCGCCTCCGACGTCATCCCGAAGGCCGCCCCGCTCGACGACCTCGACGTTTCTCGAGCCGCGGGTGCGGCGTCCGGCGCCGCGAGCGACGAGCCGAGCGGCGAACCCGCACCGGACTCGGAGAGCGCGGCCCCGCCGCGCCGGGGATTCCTCGTCCCGTATGTTCCGCTCGAGATGCCGATATTGACCGGCCCCGAGGACTCTGGCGACCCGCCACCTCGCTCCCGCCCTCGGTCGAAGCTTCCGCCGTAACGCTTTAATAGGTATCGCAAGTCCTTTATAGCACTTGTCGCGGGGGAATGCCCGGACGGCACCTCGGCCTGCGGGGACCATCCTCGCGGTCACTCCGAGTGGTACGTTCACGCTCCGAGCCCCCGGACCCGACGTCGTTCCCGAGGGAACGCACGTCACCGAACCTCGCAGCGGCGTGCGCGGCGTCGTGGCCCGCGTCTTCGGGCCGGTCGCGCAGCCGTACCTCAGCATGCGCCCCCGCCGGGCACCGTCGCCGGCGGAGGGGCTTCGCCTGATCGGGGCGACGGTCTGGGTCGAATAGGAGGAGAGGGGATGGCGGAAGGCGAACCACCGGCGAACAGCGACAAACCCGCGGCGCGTCCCGAGGACATGGCCGTTCCGACCCGCTGCACGAGCTGCGGGTCGAGCCATCTCACGCGCGATTACGAACGGGGCGAGCTCGTCTGCGATGAGTGCGGCCTCGTCCTGGAAGAGTCGATGATCGACCAGGGCCCCGACTGGCGCGCGTTCGATGCCGAGCAGGGCGAGAAGCGGGCCCGCACAGGAGCCCCCACCACCCTCACGATCCACGACAAGGGTCTCTCCACCGAGATCGGCTGGAAGAACCGCGACCCCTACGGTAAATCGATCCCGACGCGCAACCGCGCCCAGCTCTACCGCCTCCGGAAATGGCAACGCCGCATCCGGGTCTCCAACGCGACCGAGCGCAACCTCGCGTTCGCCCTCGCGGAGCTCGACCGGATCGCCTCCGGGATGGCGCTTCCCCGGAACGTCCGCGAGACCGCGGCGATGATCTACCGAAAGGCGGTCTCAAAGAACCTCATTCGCGGTCGCTCGATCGAGGGCGTCGTCGCGGCCTCCCTCTACGGCAGCTGCCGACAGTGCAACGTGCCGCGGACGCTCGACGAGATCGCGTCCAAGTCGCGGATCGGTCGGAAGGAGATCGGACGAACGTACCGGTTCATGACCCGCGAGCTGCACTTGAAGCTCATGCCGACCCGTCCCCAGGATTACATCCAGCGGTTCTGCTCCGAGCTCAAGCTGAAGGGCGAGATCCAGACCCGGGCGAACGAGATCCTGAAGCAGGCCACGGACCGCGAGTTGACGAGCGGACGCGGCCCGACCGGGGTGGCCGCCGCGGCGATCTACATCGCGAGCGTCCAGTGCGGCGAGCGCCGGACCCAGCGCGAGGTGGCGGAGGTCGCCGGCGTCACCGAGGTCACGATCCGGAACCGCTACAAGGAGCTCACCGAGAAGCTCAACCTGCGGGTCATGCTCTGAGAAGGTCCGCCAGCCTCAAAGGCTCCCGACCGGTCCTTCCTCCATGACCCGTATCCTGCCGATCGGGCTGCTCGTCTCCGGAGAGGGGACGACGCTCGACGCGCTCGCCGAGCGGATCGGTGGCGGTCACCTTCCCGCCCGCGTCGCGCTCGTCGTCTCCGATCGGCCCCACGCGCCCGCGATCGAGCGGGCCCGCCTCCGCGGCCTGCCGACGCTGGTGCTCCCGACCCACGGCGTCCTCCCCGAGGAGTGGGGCGCGCGACTGACCCGCGAGCTCGAGCAGGCGGGGGTCGAACTGGTCGTGCTCGCCGGGTTCCTCTCCATCCTCCCCGCCCCTTGGGTCACCCGCTGGCAGGGTCGGGCGATCAACCTCCATCCCTCCCTGTTGCCCCGCTACGGAGGACCCGGAATGTACGGCCGCAAGGTCCTCGAGGCGGTCCTCGCCGCCCGGGAGCGCACCACGGGCGCGACCGTCCACCTCGTCACCAACGAGGTCGACGGTGGTCCGCCGCTCGCGCAGGAACGGATCCCGGTCGCCCCCGATGATACGGTCGAGACCCTGAGGGCCCGGCTGCACCCGGTGGAGGTCGCTCTGCTCGCGGCGACGATCCGCCAGTTCGCGGAAGGGTCCCTTCCCTTGCCCTATCCCGAACCGTCCGCATCGGCCCCGGCCGAGCGGGACCGCGCCGACGTCCGCCGCTGAACCGAGCGGCCGCGGGGCGCCTCCGTCGGACCCTCGAGGTCCTCGAGCTTGGTGGGGTGGGAGGGGAAGTCATGCTGCATCACGTGGCGCGTCGTCTTCGGAGGGAAGAGCTCGCCGGATTTCGCCCGGCGCACGACCTCCCCCTTCTCGATCGGGGGCCCGTCGCTCCAGCGTTCGAGCCGGACCGAGGTCGACGGGTAGTCGACGACCCAGGCCGGGGCGTTGGGCACGCCCAGCTTGCGGAGCGCCGCCACGCGGTGATGTCCGTTGAGGATGATGTAGGCGTCTTCCGCGACCGCGACCCAGATCGGGTCGTCCACGACACGACGACCCTGGATGTCTTCCGCAAGGTGGTGCACATCCCCCTCGTCGATCTCCTCGTGCGCGAGCAGCTCCTCGAGGGGAACGAGGCGGAACGTCGGCTTCTCCCTCACGCCGCCCTCCCGTCCCGGACCCGTTCCACGGCACGCCGGACGTAGACGGAGACCATGCGACGGCGGTAGTCGGGAAGCAGGAAGGTGTTGTGGACCGGTCGGGTCGTCCTCTCGACCTCCGTCGCGAACGCGAGGATCCGGTCGTCGGAGAGGTGCTCGCCGACGAGCGCGTCGGTCAGCGCGTCGTACCGTTTCGGGTGAGGCTCGGCCCCGCCGATGGCGAGCCGAAGCGCACGGACCCGGCCGCCGTCCATCCGTCCGGAGGCCGCCACACCGAGCTCGGGGAAATCGTACGAGGGACGGACCCGCAGCTTGAGGTACGCTCCGGCGCGCGCCCGCGTGGCCTCGGGGAGGTCGACCCCCACAAGGAGCTCTCCGGGCCGGAGGGTCAGCCGGCGGATCCCGTCCCCGGCCGCGTCGTACAGCTGTTCGAGCGGAAACCGTCGGCGCCCGTCCGGGCCCGCCACCTCGACGTCCGCCTCCACGGCCATCAGCGCCGGGGCGAGGTCCCCGGAGAAGGTCGCATAGCAGATCTCCTTCTGCGGGACCACGTGGCAGCGATCACCGGCCGCCTTCAAACAGAACCCCAGGCTCTCGCGCCAGAAGTAGCTCTGGTTGAAGAAGAAGCAGCGGGTCTCGACGAGGAGGTTCCCGCCCACCGTCCCGCTCGCCCGGACGAGCGGCGTCGCGACCTCCCGGACCGCGTCGCCGAGGGGCGGGTAGGCGGCGAGGAGGGCGGCGTCCTCCTCGACATCGGCGAGGCGCTCCATCGCCCCGATGCGGTCGAGCGAGCGGCCCCGGAGCTCCCGGACATCCTCGAGCGCGACCAGGTGCGGCCGTAGGTTCAGATGCATCTTGTAGTTCGGAAGGAGGTCGGTCCCGCCGGCGAGGTAATCGAACTGGCCCTCGAGGTCTCGGGCGAGCACGACGACCTGGTCGACCGTCGCGGGGCGATGGAGTTCGAACGCGTCGAGATGCATGGTCAAGCCCCCTTCCAGGGGCGGCCCTCCTTGCGACGGAGGTCGATCCCCTTCAGGACCCGGTCCGGTGTGATCGGAAGGTCCGTGTAACGGACCCCGAGCGCGTCATAGAGCGCGTTCCCGACCGCGGGGAGCGTGGCGATCAGCGGCCCTTCGCCCGCCTCCTTGGCCCCGAACGGGCCCTCGGGGTCATCCTCGCCGACGAGCAGGACCTCGACCTCGGGCATCTGCTGGGGCATCGGGATCTTGTACTCGAGCAGGGAGGGGTTCATGAGCCGCGTCCCGCGGTAGTTCATCGACTCCCCCATCACCTGGCCCAGTCCCATGTGGATCGAGCCCTCGACCTGGCCCTCCACCGCGAGCCGGTTCAGGGCCCGGCCGCAGTCGAACGCCGCCCAGACCTTCGGAACTCGGTAGACCCCGGTATCCGCATCCACCTCGACCTCGGCCACGTACGCGGCGAACGAGTAGGCCGGCGCGGTGCCCGCCCGGGCCCCCTTGAACGAGCCGCCCATCTTCGAGGAGTTGTACGAACCGCTGGCGGTGAGAGCCCCCGAGCGCTCCATCGCCTTGTGGAGCGCCTCCATGAACGTCACCCCAACGGACGGGTCGGAGCGCGCGAAGTAGCGCTCGTGGCCGACCTCGATCTCGGCGACCGGCCGCCCGGTGAGCTCGGCCGCGGCCGCCATGAGCTTGCCGCGCAGTTCCTCGGCCGCGACCCGGGTCGCGTTGCCCATCATGAACGTGACCCGGCTCGAGTACGACCCCAGGTCCACCGGGCTCACGTCGGAGTCGACGCGCTGCACGTGGACCCGCTCCAAGTCGACGCCGAGCACTTCTGCGACGATGAGGGCGAGCAGCGTGTTGGAGCCTTGACCGATGTCCGCCTGCATCGAATGGGCCGCGATCCCGCCGTCCATGTCGACCTTCAGGTGGACCGTCGACTGCGGCATCACCGGCGTGAAATGGATCGGGCTGTTCGAGCCCGAGATGTAGAACCCGCACCCGAGCCCGACCCCGTGTCCGTAGGGGAGCTTTCGGAACTTCGCGTCCCAGCCGCTCTTCGCCCGAGCCGCGGCGAGACAGGCCCGGAACGACGTGGAGGTGATACGGAATTCGTTGACCGTCGTCGAGTTCGGGGGGAGCGCGTTCTTGTCGCGCAGGTCGAACGGGTCGATCCCGGTCCGCTCGGCGATCTGGTCGAGGGCGACCTCGATCGAGTAGCGGAGGTTGGTCCCGCCGTGCGCCCGCATCGCGCCGGACGGCGGCTTCGTCGTGTAGACCCGCCGGCCCCGGTAGCGGAAGTTGGGCACCCGATAGGGTCCCATCGAGAGGACTCCGTTGTAGTACGTCGTCACCGTGCCGAACGAACTCCACGCCCCCCCGTCGATCAACGCCTCGATGTCGTAGGCGAGGATGCGACCTTCCGCATCGGTCGCGATGCGGATGTCGTTCTGCGTCGGATGGCGTCCGTGGTTGGTGTAAAAGACATCTTCCCGGTCGAAGAGGATCTTGACGGGACGACCGGTCTCGATCGCGAGCGCCGCGCAGACGATCTCGTGCGGGAGGGGGTCCGACTTTCCTCCGAACCCGCCGCCGACCTCGGGCTTGATCACCCGAATGCGGTGCATCGGGATCCCGAGCACCTCGCTCAGGGAGCGGTGGAGGTAGTGGGGGACCTGCGTGGCACTCCACACGGTCAGGCGGCCGTCGGGGGTCGCTTCCGCGATCGTCGCCATCGGCTCGGTGAAGGCGTGGGTGACGCCGGCGAAGTTCCCGCGCACCCGGACGGTCTGCGCCGCCTTCGCGAAGGCGGCATCGACATCGCCGAAATGCTGGACGACCTCCTTCTGGATGTTCGAACCGTTCAAGCCCCGCGCGTGGATCGGCTCGGCCACTTTCGACGTCCCTTCCCGGGGGTCGGAGTACTCCGGCAAGGGGTCGACCTCGAACCGGATGAGCGCGAGCGCGCGTTCGGCGGTCCGCTCGTCCGCGGCCGCCACGGCGGCGATGATGTCGCCGATGTAGCGGCTCTTGTCGACCGCGATCGCGGTCTCGTCGTGCGTGATCGGGAGAACGCCGAACGGGATCGGGTACTTCTCCCCCGTCAGGACCGCGAAGACCCCGGGGAGCGCACGGGCGGCCGAGACATCGACCGAGCGGAGACGGGCGTGGGGCCACGGAGCGCGGAGGAGGCGCCCGACGAGCTGACCGGGGCGCTGGATGTCGTCGGTGTACTCCGCGCGGCCGGTGACCTTGAGCGGGCCCTCGATGTAGGGGATCTTCTGGCCCAGGAGCCGGTACTCCTTTCGTGGGGTGGTCGCCATCAGACCCCGTCCCGCGCCGCCGTCTCGATCGCCTCGATGATCTTGAGATACCCCGTACAACGGCAGAGGTTACCGGAGATCGCCCGCATGATCTCCTCCCGCGTGGGATGAGGGTGGGCCTCGAGGAACGCGGTCGCCGTCACGATGAACCCGGGGGTGCAGAACCCGCACTGGGTCGCTCCCTTCTCGACGAACGCCCGTTGCAGCGCAGAGAGCCCTTGGGGTGGGGAGATCCCCTCGATCGTAATCACTGAGCGACCCTCGACGAGCGGCGCGAGCGTGAGGCAACTCAGGGTCGGGCGCCCGTCCACGAGGACCGTGCAGCAGCCACACGTCCCCAGGTCGCATCCACGCTTGGTGCCCGTCAGATGGAGGTCGTCGCGAAGGAGGTCGAGGAGGATGCGGGCGCCCTCGACGGGCACGTCCACGGGGTGCCCGTTCAGCCGGAACCTAAGGGGTGCGGACGACGGCATCCTTCTCGCCTTGGGGCGAGCGAGCATCATGCGCACTAGTACGTAAAGAGGCGGGGTGGCGCTCTTGCACGATCTCCGCGACGATGCTGACTGCGATCTCGGCCGGAGTCTCCGAACCGATGGGGAGGCCGACGGGCGAACGGATCCGGCTGAGCATCTCCCGGGTGACCCCCCGGCCCCGAAGCTGAGCGAACAGGTGCTCGCGCTTCGATGCGCTGGCGATCAATCCGATCTGGTTCGGGAATCGCTGAAGGGAGACGGCGAGCGCCTCGAGGTCCTTCTGGGCGTCGTACCCGAGCAGGTACACGTGGGTGAACGCGCCGGGCTCGAACACGGCCCACAAACGCTCCGGTGCGACCACCTCGCGACGGTCCGCGTTCGGGAAACGGTCCGCGGCCACCCAGTCGGGTCGGTCGTCGGCCACGCTGAAATCATACTCCAACGTGGGCAGGATCTCGGCGAGCGCGTGCGCTACATGCCCGCCGCCCCAGAGCAGGAGGTTCGGCCGGCTCGGAATGTACTCCAGCGCGATATCCACCGACCCTCCACAGAGGCTCGGGAGTCCCCCCGGGGTCCAGGCCTGGAGGTCGAAGTGATGGAGGCCACCTTCCCGGCGTTTCATCGCCTCCGCGGCGAGCGCCTTGACCCGCTCCTCCAACGCGGCTCCCCCGACGGTTCCGAAGGTCGAACCATCCGCCCGTACGATCATGGAGGCGCCCTGCTTTCCGGGCACGGAGCCGACCGCCTGGACCACGGTGGCCCGGACAAAGGGCTCCCTCGCCTCGAGCAACCGGAGCGCTTCGCGGGCGTGCCGACGATCCATCAGTCTCCCTCGCGCGTATGCCACTCGTCCCAGGCGAGGCGGTAATCTTCCGGGGTGTCCACGTTCGCGACGACGCCTGGGTCCTCGACGGCGACCCGTCGGACCTGGGGGCCGAACTCGGGCAATAAAGAACGGAGCGGGGCGTCCGACCGGAGGTCGAGAATGTCGTTGCGGACCATCGGCCGCCAAAGGACGGGGTGCCCGCCCTTTCCACGGTAGGTCGGGATGAACCATACGGCCAGGGTGTCGGACTCGCGAACTCGCCCGAGCGTATCCACCGTGCGCGTGGAGACGAATGGATGGTCGACGGGCCAGAGCAGCACATCCCGGTCCTCCGGGATGGCCCGCAAACCGGCCTGGACCGAAGCCGTGCGGCCCTCGTACCATTCCTCGGCGTCGACGATCTCGACCGGTAGGCCTCTCAGTTCATGGGAGATCGGGCCGCGGTGGGCTCCGACCACCGTCACCACGGGGTCCGCTCCCGTGGCAAGGCAGATCTCGGCCAAGCGGCGCACCGAGGAACGCTCGTCGGTCGGAAGGAGCGCCTTGGGCTGGCCGCCGAATCGCGTCGAGGCCCCGCCACTGAGGATGAGCGCCGCGGTGGTCATCGTTCTCGGCGGCGACCAGACCAAGGGCGCTTGTTAAGCCACCGCTCGAGGCTTCTGAGCCGCGGAGCCGGGCGAGCTCCCTTGCGACCCGGGGAACATCCCTCGGGCATCGTCTCGCCGTGCCTCGGCCTGTGCCTTTAAATAAGCCAGCCGGGTGGGCGCGCCGCTCCATGACCCATCCGAATGACGTTCCCCCCTCCAGGCTCTTGCCGCCGCTCGCGGCCGAGCTCAAGAATCGCCAGGCGGTGGTCCCACCGGTCTGGGCGACCTTCGTCAAAACCGGGGTCCACAAGCAGCGCGGACCGGTGGCCACCGACTGGTGGTACCTCCGCAGCGCCTCCGTCCTTCGAAAGATCTACGTGCTCGGCACGGTCGGGGTCGAGCGCCTCGCGGCCGAATACGGCGGGAAACGCGACCGGGGCAGTGCCCCGTACCACGCGCGGTCCGGGTCTCGGTCGATCCTCCGGGAGATCGTCCAGCAGCTCGAGAAGGCCGGTCTCGTCAAGGCCTACAAGAACCAGGGGCGACGCATCAGCCCCGAGGGAATGAAGCTCCTCGACAAGATCTCCACCGAGACGATGAAGGCGATGGCGATCGAGCGCCCCGAACTCGCCAAGTATCTCTGATTCATCGGTTAAGGGAGCGGGAGAAGGTGGCCTGTGTCCGACGCGGAACTCGAAGAACTGCGCCGCCGGCGCCTCCAGCAGCTGCAAGAGATGCAGTCGGGCTCGGACGCCGGCGCGGTGCAGCAGTACGCGGCGCAGGACGCCGAGATGCAGCGGCGGGATGCGGAGCGGGCCGAGGTCCTACGACGTATCCTGACGCCCGAGGCACGGGAGCGGTTGGGCCGGATCCGCCTCGCCAAGCCGGATATCGCGAACTCCGTCGAACAGCAGCTCATCAGCCTCGCCGCGAGCGGCCGCCTGCAGCGGCAGGTGGACGACGCCTCCTTGCGCGCGCTCCTCGAGCGCGTGATGCCCGAACGCCGGGAAATCAAGATCACCCGTCGCTGAATGGTCGGAGGTAGGAACGATGGCAAACCGTAGGAAGAGCCTCGCACGGAAGGTCCGCTTGTTCCGCATCGTCAAGCAGAACCGCCGCGTTCCAGCCTGGGTCATCCAGCGGACCGACCGCCGCGTCACGCGCCACCCGAAACGGCACACGTGGAAGCGCGGCCACTTGCACAAGTAAGGGGAGGAAAGAGCGATGGCCAACAAAGCGAAGACCCCCTCCGCCCGCCATGGTGAGGAACTCGAGCGGGAGTACGTCATTCCCCTCCGGGCCAGCATGCACCAACCCTCGCGCCGTCGCCGCGCGGGTCACGCTCTGCTGACGGTCCGACGCTACGTGGTACGGCACATGAAGGGCCGCTCCGAAGACGTCTGGATCGACCCCCGACTCAACGAGCACATCTGGGAGCGGGGCATCCAACACATCCCGCGCCAGGTCCGCGTCAAGGCGATCCGGTTCGAGGACGGCCTCATTGAGGTCGACCTCCTCGAGACCGAGTGATCGCTCGGCCGAGGAGACGCCCGCGGTGCCGGTCGGTCGTACCCTCTACGGGGGCAGCCCCTACTTGGGCGTCTACGTGCGCGTCGGAGAGACCCATGCGGTCGTTCCGTCCAGCGTGCCGCACGGGCTCGCCCGTGACCTGACCCGCCTCCTCGGTGTCAAGGTCGTCCGCACCAACGTCAACGACAGCGAGGTCGTCGGCGCCCTGATCGCCCAGACCTCCCACGGGTTCGTGGTGGGGGACGAGGTCTCGCCGGAGGAACGCGAAGTGCTCGAGGGCGTCGCCCCGGTGCACTTCATCCGCTCCCGGCACAACGCGATGGGGAACAACGTGCTGGCGAACGACCACGGCGCGATCGTGCATCCCGAGTTCTCGGACACCGCGATCGAGGCGATCGGTCGTGCGCTCCACGTCCCGGCCCATCGAGGCACCCTCGCCGGGCTCGGCACGGTGGGCATGGTCGGCATCGCCACGAACCGCGGAGTCGTCGTCCACCCGAAGGCCACCGAGAACGAGACGAACTTGGTCGGTACCGTGCTCGGAGTCCCCGTGCACCGCTCGACCGCCAACTTCGGTGTTCCGATCGTCGGGGCCTGCCTCGTCGCCAACTCCCACGGGATGATCGTGGGAATGCCGACGACGCCGGTGGAGATTGTCCACCTGCAAGAAGGACTGTCGCTGTTCGACTAGGGCGACGGTGCTCCGCGCGGGCGCGCCGGATTACGTGCCGCGCTTCCGTCGAGAATACCGGACGGAGTAGCCGGCGATCCGGTTGGCGAGCTTCTTGTAATGGACTTGGTACTTGCCGTCGACCAGCACGCCCAGGTCGGTCAGTTCGAGGACCTTTTGTTTGTTGGCGGCGAAGTCGCCCCCGAACGATTCCGGGTGAAGACGGATCAGCTCGATGGCGACCCGTTTGATGTACGTTTGGCGGATGTTGCCCATGCGGGGCGCCCGAGGGTTGTCCGTTTATAAAGGTGGCTGGGCCGGTGCAATTTCGCGCCGGACGCGCCTCCGCGCCCTTGGCTCCGCCGACCGGAACCGCCCGGAACCCCCGGTTATACGGCAGGGGTTCGGCGGAAGGCACAAATACGCCACCCTAGGTAAATGAGGGATGTGCGCAGCCGCGGTACCGTTCGGGCGAGGACCCCGGACTGATCCCGGGGAGGCGCCCACCGTTTGGAGCAACCAGCAGACATGGAGGATGCCAACGCCGCGCTGCCTCCCGCACCGACGCGCGAACGCCACGTCCTCGTACTGGACCTCTCGAAGAGCATGCTCGCTCCGCTGCCGGACCCCGGCACGGACAAGACGGAGCGGCAAAAGATCGAAGTCGCCCGGACCGCCGTGTTCCGCATCCTGCAGGATGCCGCGAGTTCGGGTTGGCTCTTTGGCCTCGTCACCTTCACGGAGGCGGTTCGCGCCCCGGTCCCGCTCGGAGAGATCCACAAGGAGAACCTCCCGTACATCGAGAACCTCATCTCGCTCCTCAACCCGAGCGGACGCTCGGCGATCTGGGACGCCCTCGCGGTGGGCGCCGACCTCCTCCGGATGGGAACGCACGGCGTTCAGGGGAACCTCGTTCTCGTGACCGACGGATGGGACAACGCCTCGACCCGATTCGACGTCCGCCTGTCGGGACAGGGCCCGATCCCCGCCGGTCGCGTGGACCTCGTCCCCTACCTGTTGCCGGCGGGCTCGAACCTCACCCTCAGCGTCATCGGCATCGGCAGTGGCATGGAGCGCGACAAGGGGGTCGACGGCGCCCGCATCCAGGAGCTGCTCGGCCAGATGACCGCCCGCGCCGCGGAGCTCGGCCTCCCCGCCGCGTTCAGCTTCCAAGAGGTCACGACCGGCTCCGCCCTCTTCGCCCAGATGGTCAACGCGTTCATCGACGTCGGGTACGACGACGACCGACGGATCGAGGACCTGCATCCGGAGGAGCTCGCGCAACATGCCGCGAACGCCGCGCGGGCCCTGAAGGAGCCGCAGCAGCATGCGACGGTCTCCCGCCTGCACACGGCAACAGCGACCCCGACCGAGCTGTACTCCGAGATCCCCGACCTCGAGGTCGACGTGCTCTCTTCTGGTTCCGGCCCCGCTCCCCCGGCGTACTTGAAGGAACGCTACGGCCCGCTCGGCGAGATCGTCGAGGCGTACCTCGGGGGCCAGTTCGACGTCGCGCTCGCGCTCATTCAGCGCTCGGGGGGAGCCCTTCCTCCGGTGACGCGTCTCTACTGGGAGGCACGGATCCAGTTCGCCCGTCGCGCCGTGGTCGAGGCGGCCCGGGCCTTGTTACAGGCCTGGGTCGAGGTCGAAAAACTACCCCCGGTCTCGCAGACCCGGATCCTCCGGCGGCTCGCGCTGCTCCAGGCGAGGATGCAGAACGACAAGGAGACGGAGACGCTCGTCCGATTCATCGACGACACGGAACAGCGGCTCGCGAATGCCGACCCGCAGGTTCGGGGCAAGTTGCTCGATCTGTTCACGAAGCTCATGGACCTGCGCGGTACCTACCAGTTGACGCAGCTGGCGGGTGAGGGCGATGTCCAGGACGCGGCGGTCAACCACGAAGCGGCGGTCGAGCAGATCTTCGGCCAATTGCAGGATGCGCGGCTCGAGCTCGCGGCGAGCGGGCCGGTCGCGGAAGGCGCGCTCGATTTCATTGAGATCTGTCTCGCCGAGATGAGGTAACGGAGAATCTTTCGATGGGCGAAGTGAAGGTCACGACGAAGACCCGGCGGGCACCGGGCGCCAAGCGCGAGATCAAGAAGGGCCCCGATTCCGCCCGGATCGCCGTCGTCGGAATCCCGGCGTCGGGAAAGACGACCTACTTCCGCTTCCTCGCCGGGCACTTTGGGCTCAACCTGCCGATCCTCTATGTCCCGGCCCGGGTCGACGGGGGCCAGTTGCCGATCTTCGGGGATCTTGAGAACGACGTCGCGCTCGAAGAAACCACGTACGAGACCACGGACCCGACCGACCCCGAAGGGAGCCTCGAGACGACCAGTCGATTCTACGTGAACCGGCCGATGGAGGACCGCAAGAAGCTCTGGGTCGAGCTCGCAGCGGGCCGCGAAGAGCAGGGCGTCCTCACGAAGTACCCCCTGCCCACGAAGTTCAACCAGTTCGTCGAAATGAAGATGCGCTTCCGCTACGGCGCGCCGGACGGCGAGACCGGCTCGAAGCCGATGGAGCTCCAGACCATCGATGAGGCGGGCGGGATCATCGCGGACTACTTCACCTACGACCGGCTCTGGATCGATTCCGACACGGCCGAGGTCACGGAGAAGAGCTGCCGGGTCATTCCCCACTTTGACGCGTGGCGACCGGACCGACGCGATCTCTGGCGCCGGGGCCTCACGCTGCTCGGACGCTTCGTGAGCGGCGCCGACGCGATCATCCTGCTCCTGTCGCCCGCCCTCCCCTCGCTGCACGACCAGGCCCAGCAGATCAACCTCGCCCGGGGCGTCTT
Organism: Thermoplasmata archaeon; assembly: GCA_052326445.1. GTDB lineage: Archaea > Thermoplasmatota > Thermoplasmata > Lutacidiplasmatales > UBA184 > Lutacidiplasma. Next base: position 4,991 of record JBKQNC010000029.1, on the reverse strand, counting down.
CCGCTACGTCCGCTCGAAGAACAACCTCCCGCTGGTCATCGCGATCTCGAAGGCCGACAAACTGAAGGAGTTCTACACCGAGGTCGAGCAGTCCGTCCGGGAGCGCACGTACCGGAGCACGTTCGACACGGTCGACTTCCTGCTCCGCCGCGACGGCGGCGGGATGGGAACCATCCTCGTGGCCCAGGAAGGACGCGGGGTCTCGACGAAGGAGGACGTCTTCCTGGTCTCCAGTGCGGTCTCGACCGGGGGAGGTCACCCGCTGCTCGTCGGCGACTCCGGCCAGGAGGCCCCCAGTGTCGGCACGCCGACGATGGGGGTTCCCGTGATGGTCAACACGACCTTGCCACTGGCCCGCGCGTGCGAAAAGGTGCTCCAGCGGCGGGCGACCAAGGGGGCATGATGACCGCTTCGGAGGGGGCCGCACCCGCCGCCCACACTCCGATCGCGGTCGTCTGGTGCCGTCAGGTCGACAACGAGGCGGAAAGCCCCGGCTACACGACGATCCCGGACGAGTTCCCCGGCCGACGCGAGACGCTCGAGGCGATCCGGGTCGTCGGGAACCTGACGGTCAACGTCGCCGACACCCACGACTACTGGGACCCGGACCCGTCGGCTCCGCTGTCGTACTACCCGAACCTGTTCCTTTACCCCGCCGCCGGCGGCCGCTACACGTGCGTCGGCCGCATGTTCCTCTCGACCGAGGACCGACCCCGCATCGGCATGAAGACCCTCGTCTTCGAGACCGCCGCGCTCACCGCCAGCGGCGAGTTCGGGGCCGCGGTACTGCGCGCGCATGCCACCATGGGGGGGCGGAGCGGATCCGACCGGCCCGGCTCCGACCCGGACCAATCGATCTACCAGGGCGTCGGCGAGGGATTCCTCTTCCACCGGGGCTCGACCGAACCGGTCGTCCTCGTCACGGCGGACCAATGGGAGGCGACGAACCAGGTCGTCCTCGACCTCGTCCGCGAGCTCCCGACGGCGCTCGTCGCGCTCGGAGCCTTCCTGGTCTTCCCCTACTTCCTTCCGGTCGCGAAGGTGGACATGCATCAGTTCACCGAGCAGCTCCCCCTCGCACTCGCCGTCATGCGCGTCCCCCGTGGGGAAGCTCAGGGGGAACGTCACCTGAAGCGGATCCAGGGCTGGGAGGGCGCGCCCGTCACGCTCCGCGACCTGACCCGCCCGCCGACGGGCCGCGCGGCGAAAGATGCCCTTCCCCTGGTGCTCCAGTACGCCCGCGACCACGCCGAGGAGAAGATCGGCGAGGTGAGCCGTCGGGTCGACCTGGTCGAAGGGGCCCGCATGAAGGCGATCCTCGACGATGTCGACCGTCAGGCCGGCCGCGACCGCCGCAAGGAGATGTGGCGGATCGGGACGGCGATGGAGACCGCCGCGCTCTTGCTCGCCCGGCCGCGGGGACGCTCGGTCGCCGTGACGGGGGAGGCCGCGAAACGGGCCAACGAGTACGTCAAGGCCAAGCCCGAGGCCGACCGGGGCGGCGGGCCGAGCGCGCCCCCTCCCGCGTCCCGCGCCACCCTGCCTCCTACTCCGGAGCCCGCGGCGACCTCGAGTTCGACCACGTTGCCCCCCTGGCTCCAGCGTCCCGCCGAGATCTCGCTCCCCCCCGAAGGGCCGGTCGCCGTGCCGGTATCGATCCAATCCGACCCATCGCTCCTGAGCCGTACCACGACCGGAGGTCCGCCGGCCCCACTTCCTCCTTCGGGGTCCGCTGGCCCAGTTTCCTCTCCCGCAACCCCGCCCCTCCCCCCGGTGAATGGCGCGGCCATCGATGCCCGCGTCCAGGCCGCCTTCGTGGACGCGGAATCGAAGTGGCGGTCCACGCTCGACACCCGAGTTCGCGAGACCGCGGACTCACAGACCCGGATCTGGAATGAGAGCCAGTCCGAACTCGCCCGCCGCGTCGCGGCGCTCGAAGGACGGGCCACGCTCTCTCCCGACGAGGTCTCGGGACGGCTAGCGAATCTGGAATCCCGACCCTCGCTCTCCCCGGACGAGGTCACGCGCCGGCTCGCGGCGCTCGAAGCCCGTCCGACCGTTTCCCCGGAGGAGATCGCGCGTCGCTTGGCCGCCCTCGAATCCCGCCCCCCGATCTCCCCGGAGGACGTGACCCGGGAGGCCGAACGTCGGGTGCGCGCGGCGACCGACCCCCGTCTGGCGGGCGTCCCGGACCTCGTCCAGAAGGCCGTCCAGGCCAGCGGCGAGAGTTGGGCGAGCTCGTTCCGCACCGAACTCAAACGGATGACGGATGAGACCAACGCACGTCTCCTGCGGGGCGAGGAGGAACTGCGTACGGCCCTCGTAGCGCAACTCGACCTCGAACTGACCGAGGCGAAGGAGCAGGGCTCCTCGCTCCGGGAGGAGATCGAGAGCCGGGTCCGCACGCTCGTCGATACCCGATTCACCGAGCTCGAGCAGAAGCGCATCAAGGATGTCCGCGACCTCGAGCAACGCCTGGGCCTCCTCCTCGACGGCCGCTCGAAGGACCTCGAGACGCGTCTGCGAACGCAGGCCGACACCCGCGCCGCCGAGATGGACCAGAAGCGGGGACGGGAGGCCAAGGACCAGGAGATCCGGACCGGGCTCCTCCTCGATGCGCGCTCCAAGGACCTCGAGGGCCGGACCGCGGCCCTTCTCGAGGCCCGGGCCCACGAACTCGAGGCCCGGATGAGCAACCAGCTCTCCATCGCGCGCTCGGCCGTGGAGGAGCGCGTCTTGCAAACGACGAAACGCCTCGAGGTCGATCGCGAGGCCCGTCTCGCCGAGATCTCGGACACCCACTCCAAATCCCTCGCCGGGCTCCAGGTCCGGATGCAGTCCTACCTCGACCAGAAGATGCGGGAGGACTCGGACCGGGAGCGCGGCAAGTACGTCGAGCTCCTGGCCCGGCTGAAGGGGGAGGTCGACGACGCCCTCGGGCGCACGATCGACTCGACCCGGTTCGACGCCGCGGTGCGCGAGCGGGTCAAGGCGGCCGCCGACGAGAACCGCGCCGCCTACGCCCGCTCCCTGGCCGAGCTCGAGGCCCGGCTCCAGAGCGCCCCCAGCCCGGAGGCGGCCCGCCTCCAAGGGATCGAAGCGCAGCTCAAGGAGCGTTCCGACGCTCTCACCGCCGTCGAGGCCAAGGTGCGCCAAGACATCGAGGACTTGGACCGCCGCGTCCAGGTCGTGACCGACAAGATGCTCCCCCTGGTCCGCAAGACCTGGGTCCGGATCGACGAGGTGGAGAAGCTCCTCGCCCGCCCGGAGCAGAACGAGGTTCGGTTCGCCGAACTGCGTCGCGACCTCGGTCGAGAACTGCGCCGGGTCGAGACCGAGATCCGGGACGAGACCGCCCATCTCCGTCGCCGCCTCGAGGCGTCGATGACGAGCCAGGGAAAGATCTGGCTCAACCTCGTTCGCCAATTGTCCGAATCGAGCGCCGGCTACGTCCCCACGGAGGACGACCTCGCGTTGGAACGTTCCCGACGCGGTTCGAGCCGTCCCGTCGCTGAGAACGACGAGGACCTCCTCGGACGCCCGCGCTCGAGGGAATCCCCCTACGTGGCCTACGAGGAGGACCCGGCCAACCCCCTGGACCCCCAACCCACGGACGCGGACGCCACGCCCCCGCGACGACCGGCCTCCCGGTCCTCCCGTAATGGGGCGCAACGCTAACCCGCCCGCGACGCGTCGAGGCCTCGGTGACCCCTTCCGACGACCACCGCCACTGCAAGGTGTGCGGCCGAACCTGCGACCCCGACGAGCGGACGTGCAGCCCCGCCTGCGCCGCCAAGCTCGAGGATTTGGCTCGCACCCGGCGGAACTACCAGTACCTCCTGTACGCGAGCATCGCCCTCCTGCTGATCGTCCTCTTCTCGCACTACCTCGTGTAGGAGCGCGGACCCCGTGCCCCGGTTTGCACGCGCGGTCCTCGGCGGGACCTTCGACCATCTCCATGTCGGGCACGAGGCCCTGCTCGCGACCGCCTTCCGGCTCGGCCGGACGGTGGCAATCGGGGTCACCACCGATGCCTACCTCGCGTCCCATCCGAAACCCGGCCGCGGACGCATTCAGCCGTTCGCCGTCCGCCGACGGGCGCTCGCGCGATGGCTGGAGCGGACGTTTCCCGGCCATCCGTTCGAGGTCCGGCCGCTCGAGAATCGGTTCGGTGGGTCGGTCGAACGGGGCGTCAGCGTACTCGTCGTCTCGGCGGACACGGTGGAAGGGGGCCGAGCCGTCAACCAGGAACGCCGCCGTCGGGGAGTCCGCGAAGTCCCCGTCGCGGTCGTCCCCCTCGTGCTCGCCGACGACCTGCGGCCGTTGAGCTCCCGCCGCATTCGGGCCGGCGAGGTCGACCGCAACGGGCGCCGCCGCGCCGACCTGCCCATCCGACTCGACGTCGGCGACCGCCGCGACGTCCCATGGGCGACCGGGGCGATCCGTTCCGTCTTTCCTCGGGCTCAGTTCCGCTTCCGCTCCTCCTCTCCCTCGAACGACGGGGCACGTCCGCCCGGTCCGGCGGTGGCGCCCCCCGATGGACTCGCGATCTCGGTCGTACGACGGGCGGGCGGAGGTTGGGCGGTGCGGATCTCCAGCGACCGGATCCACCTTCCGGCGCGGGTGCTGGACGACGCTACCCCCGCCCGGCTCCGCCTCGGCCTGGCACAGATGCTGCGCCCAGCGTCGCGCGGTGCGTGAAAACCGTTTTAGTCCCTCCCCGACCTTCCGGCGGCAGATGGAGACCTATCTTCGGGTCACGTTCGACAGCGAGGGCGCCAGCCCCTCGGAGATCGCCGAGCGACTGAAGTCGATCGGGTTCGTCCCCACCCAGGGCAACTACGATTTCGTCTACGACTGGTCGGGGAGCGCATCGCACGACCAGATCCTCGACCTCTCGGACGAGGTGACGCGCCGCCTGCGAGGCTACCGCGTCCTGTTCGAGATCGAGACCGTCTAGTTCGACCGTCCGCCTTCGCCAGACTTTTTAT
>JBKQNC010000028.1:0-3180 GCA_052326445.1 Thermoplasmata archaeon | reverse complement strand
TATAACGACGCCGGTCCATGAGACGGGCCGGTCGGCGGGAGAATCCTCGCCGACAAACAAGTGATCGGATCCGCCCACTATCCTGGAATCAGGGATGTAGGTGGGACATCTTCCCGCTGTTCAGGTTGCAAGTAGGGCAGACACAGACGACGCCGGGTCCAGCTGAAGCGCTTCCTGAGGAGTATAGAATCATCCCAAAGAAGATCAGCGCCATCGCGATTGGAATTACGGCTCGGCCAATCGGATGGTTGGACCCCCGCGGCATTGGAACCCTCGGAATCGAATCCCATGGGTGGTATTTTTAACCCTTGCCAATTCGATTTGACGCCCTGCTCGGAGTGAGCTTCCACCAGGTATTTCTCCTCGCAATCCATCAACGTGCCTCTTCGGCAGAACCGCTTACCACGCGTAGGAACTGCCCCTCCGTGATCCCGAACCGCGCGTAGAACCACGCCTCCTTGCGCCAAGTGCGGGCGAAGGCCCCAGAGCCGCCGTTGGTCGCGCGGCCCCAAGGACTTCCCGGTTCGGCGGCCCGAATCAGCGAGGGGTCGACCCCAGTGCGGAGTGGCCCCCACCGGTCTGGCAGCCCCCTACGGTCGATGCAGACCCAAGACGGTCCTTAACGCCTCGTCCACCTCGGCCATGATGGGGCAGGTCCCATGGACTTTCGTGATCATCCAACGGCCGACCGTGGCCAAGTTGTCAAGCGTAATGAGCGAGTCCTGAAGCAGGCCCATCTCGCGGCCCTCCGGGCTCTGGAATCTCACGAAGATCCGCCCCGGTCCCCGGTTCGAGATCCGGGAAGTGATCCCCGCCACGAGAACATTGGGGAACGCAGTGGTCAGCGTCGCGTCCTGAACGATGAGCGCCGGACGGCGGCGAACCCCCGTGGCGTCGGTCGTGGGGACTCCCACGTAGACCACGTCGCCGCGTCTAAGGTTCCTCGTCATAGACATCCATCGACGGGTCCTCCCAGTCTTCCAGAAGGGAGGCCACTCGCTGCCGCGCCTCGAGCGCCATCTCCCGGGTCCACCCCAGCTCCTCGAGAGAGGTCGGACGAGCACGGGCCCGCTGGACGGGGTGCTTTCCGTCGGCCGTAGGAGGGGGTTTCACCGCTGCCATGGGTGTCGGAGGTACGGAGAGGGTAGTCGACCGATAACCCTTGCTGACCGGGAACGAGCCCGTCATCGCACCTCTCGATCAAAGAGAGGAGCGATGGGGCACAGGAGTGGACTCTCACCATACGCCGTCGGCCCTTTGGCCGAGTCGCCCGCGGGGCCAGGTACGCCGTGCCGAAACATCGCTCCCGTGACCCCAAACCGCGTGTAGAACCACGCCGCCTTGCACCAGTCATTGATGGAGGGAGTCGCGAGCGGGGAGACTCGCGCCTCGGGGTTAGGGCGGTGGAGGTATTGCGTTCGGTGCGAACCGAGTTGCGAATCGGCGACAGATCCACCCGGCGAGAGGAAGCAAGAGGAGCGCGATTACTGCCCAGCCGGTCACGAGGAAGCCCCAAGGAAAGTTGGGGAACTGGGTGACGACCACGCCACCCGGAAAGACGGTCGTGGTGTCGTAAGCGAGGGGGAGAAACAGCAAGAGGGCGACCCCTCCCGCGAGGACTGCGATGCCAGTTCCGAGCGCGAGTTCAACCCCTTTCTTCCAACGAAAGACGGCTCCAAGGGTGAACAGCAGTCCGGACATCGTGATCATTGGGGCAACGAGACTCTCGCCCCCGCGCGTGAAGTACCAGTAGTTGGGTCCCCCAAAACCAGTCCACGAGGAATTCAACGATCCCAAGACGAGCGCGATAGCGGCCAAGACGGGTGACGCGATCAGGGCCGCGAACCCGACACGTTGAGTACGCTGGTCGAGCTGGGAGAGTTCCATGAGCTCGCCGCCCGATAGGCGGTCGAGAGGATGAGGACGAGCCACCCCGCCCTGGGGGACCCGCGAGCGGAGCGAGCGGGGAGGACCCGCGCCTCCAAGGCGAGAGCGAGTCACCCCATCTCTGCACTCAGGTAGCGACCTGGGTGAGTTCGGTGAGCTTCTCGACGATCCACACCATTCCCTCGGTGTCCTGGCCACAGTAGCGTTCCAGGGCCCTCCGAGTTGTTTCCAATTCCTGAGGCGACGGACGCCTTCCGTCGGGCGTTCCAAACGCTGAGTAAAGGTACGCCAGCGAGGCCTGTCCACCATGCGCGATCTGGAACCCTTCGTACCCATGACCCGTGACGGCGGGAAGGACCGCCTTCAGGGAGGCGCTTCCCTCCTGGGCAGGATTGTAGTAGGCGAACTCCCGGAAGGGGGTCCAAAGGTCGACGAATCGCGCGTTGGCATCCCGGACCCATTCGGCGTACTCGGGATGGTCTCTTGCGAGTTCGTCCAGTCGCGTTTTCTCGAACGACTGGTTGTAGGCAACCAAGTGTCCGTCGGGGCTGATTGCCTTCCGGAGCGCCTCCAAGAGCACTTTTCGAGGGTCCCTCGGTTCCAGCGAGAGAAATGTGTGATGGCGCGGCCTGTCGCCCCGTGACTGAACGACATGGACCGAGAACTGGAATGGGATCTGTTGGTAGGGCCTGGTCCCGTCGAACAGAGGGATGGCAGTGCCGAAGGTAGTCTCGAAGTCGAGAAAGTGCAGGGGGTACTTCAGCCCTCCGAGGAAAGTGGAGAGCTTCTTTCGATCTACGTGGACCTGGCCACTGGTGTGCGCGGCGTGCTGGATTATCTGCTTTCCCTTCAGGACGATACTTTTCGGGATGTCCTTTATGTTGTAAACACCAGACTCCAAGAGTGTAAGCGCCAGTTGGCCGCCCCGGGAGAGCTCCAGTATGTCGGAGTCGGGATGCCCCTCCCAGATAGAGTCGTCCTCGTGAACACCGGCCTCATCCTTGTGGAAGGGCTCGCCTCGCCCGAACTCCGGGCACCTCTTGGAACGGGCCACAGCCAGTAAGGCCTCGACGTGGGTCTGAACGGTGGGCTCGATCTCCGTTACCGCGTCGGTGATGTCCTCTTCTTTCAGGAGTTGGGAAGGATCTACCTCCCCCGATCGAACGGTATGAGCTCAGGTTTGTGGCCGGACTGACGAGAGCGGCGGACCTGTCCCCGTCAGGGCGTTGAGCATCGTCGCCCGGAACGACTCGCCTCGCTTTCGGCACGTTCGATAGATTGTGAGCAGCCGTT
>JBKQNC010000027.1:0-63328 GCA_052326445.1 Thermoplasmata archaeon | reverse complement strand
CTCTAGGGCAGACGCGTTGAACGTAGGAGTGTGTGGAGTTCTGTGGTTTGCTCTTGCGTTCTCCCACCGCCCTTGCGTCGTGCTCGGCCATCCCGCCGCCACCCAGGACCGCGCTGTCCTCGTGCTCGGCCATCCCGCCGCCGCCCAGCACCGCGCACTTCGACTAGGCCAGCGCGAACGCGTCGTAGGCGTGAATCCAGGCTAGGCCCTCGCCCAGGCCCAGCTGCTGCAGCATGCGCGTCGCGTTGGCCGCGAGGGAGATGGCCGCGCCGACCTCACGCAGTTCGGCGGACTGCTCGAGAACCTCGGCGGCGAGAGAAGGACATCGTGGAATCCGGTACGTAGCCGCGCTAGCGGTCCTGGCTGGACCGGGAGTGGCCGATGGTCCCGGTGGCGTACAGCACGCCCACCGCGAGCAACCCGATCCACAGCCAGGGCACGTACACCGCTGCCAGCGTGCGCCCCGCGGCCACGACGATGAGCACGAGCATCAGGGTGCCGACAATCTCGGCCAACCCGAGATGGTTCATCCGGCGACGAAGCATCGGCCCCCGAGTTGCGCGGCGCGCTTTAGGCCCGCGCTCCATAGATTCCGTAGTTCACCGAAATTGCCGTAACCTTCCGAACTGTACCCCTCTCCTCGTTAAACCACCCAATCCCCTCGCTTCGGCGTGAGCATCCCCATCGAGGTGCCGGGCCTCGACACCATCATCCCGGTACTGGAAGAGGGCCGCCTGGTCGTCGTGGAAAGCGGCGCCGACTCGGCGAAGAGTTTCTTCGTCCGTCGACTCAGTTTGACCGCCGGAAAGGCGGGTTGGCCCGTGACCTTCGTGACTTCGCGGGACGAGGCGGAAGTTCGGGCCCTACTCGCCTCCGAGGGAGGTTCCCAGCGGCCGACCGGAAACTGGATCCACATCCATGAGCGAGACTCCGTTGAGGAGTTCGACGAATTCGAGTCGGCGGGCGGTCTCTTGACGGTGGATTCCTATTCGTACATGACCCTGAACCTGACTCCCGCCCGAATGGCCGCCTCGCTGAGGCGGCTTCGTTCAGCTTGCCGCGCCCGAAACATGACCGCCATCCTCGCGACCGACCGGGGCATGTTCGACCCCCGATCGGAGGCGGTGGCGACCCATCTCGCCGACGGGTTCCTCCAGTTCCATGCCCGGGAAGGTCCCGAGGGCGTCATGCGGTTCATTCGCATCCCGAAATGGATGGATGGGAAGTTTGTCGACCGGAATATCTATTATGAGTTCGACGGCAAGCGCATTTCGGTCGACCTACGCAGCCGGGTCCTATAACGCAAGGAGGGGGTTGTGCCGGGAGGTTCCTACGAACGGTATGGGCTCACTAGCAACCCGTTCCGGGACCTCGCGAGTGAGAACATCGAGGACGTCGCGATCTATCACGTGAACCAGGAGGTCGACGACACCCTCCGGACGATCCGGGACGAGGTGTTCGACAAGGAGAACCGCGCGGTCGTGGCCGTGATCGGACCGCACGGTGCGGGAAAGACCGAACGTCTGCTCGTCACGGCCGCCGAAGCGAAGGAACGCGGCGCGTTCTCCGTGTACTTTGATGTTCCGGCGAAGACGTCGTGGGTGCTCAAGGGGGTGGCCACCCAGTTCCTGAAGGAGGCCAAGGACAAGGGGAAGGTCAAACTGTTCAGTGCGCCGAGGTGGTTGCGGGGGATGACCGCCCTCTCCAAGACCAAGGAGGAGAAGTACGACGCCAAGAACGCGGGCAAGGTCATCGGCCAGGCGTTGAACGCCGAGGCGCCCTCTTTCCTCATGCTCAACGACCTCAACAACCTGATCGAGTCGAAGGAGGTCAATGCGTTCGCCCAGGTGATCCAGGAGATCACGGACTCGATCAAGCCCGGCGTGTTGGTGATGTTCACGTGCTACGCGAGCTACGTCGCCTGGCTGACCGTGAACCATCCTGCCTTGGCCTCTCGGATCAACCGCACCTTCACGCTGGCCGGATTCAGCGACTCCGAAGCCGGTCTCCTGCTGGCGAAGAAGCTGCTCGTGAAGCGGCTCGTGGAGGACCTCGACCCGATCTACCCCTTCGACGGGGAAGCGGTCCACGCGTTGAACCAGGCCTGCGGGGCCAACCCCCGCCGCCTCCTCGAGATTGCCGACCTTGCAATCGAGTACGGGATCGCCCACCGGTCGTACCGGGTCGACCTCGAGGTCGTCCAAGCCGTCCTCGCGCAACGGTCAGCGACCCGGGCCTTGACCAACGCCGTCGGCAAGCCCGCTCCTCCCAAGCCCACTCCCCGGGTCATCCCGGAGGACTCCTCCGACGAGACGATGGCGTCTCGGGACCCTGAGAAGTGGCGGGAAGGTCCGGCTCCCGCTACGTCGCGTCAGGGTTGAGCAGGACCGAAAGGTCGATCGCCTGTTCCGCAATCTCGCTCGCATAGTGGGCGGTGCGCCCGAGACTGTCGACGACGGTGCCCAGGGCGAGGAGTTCCTCGCCCCGGCGCGTTGCCACGCGGTGGGAGAGCGAATCCACCAGGTTCTGATGCGCTACCCGACCATCGATCGCCTCGTTGGCCACGTCAATGTCGCGTGAGATGAGGGCGGTGAACGACCGGTCGAGCAGGGCGACCGCCGAGGCCCGGGCCTCGTCGAGCTCCTTCATGAGCTTCGGGTCGAGGCCCTTGCTCCCGCCGAGGACGGAGTAGGTGGAGGCGATCCGCTGCGCGTGATCGCCGATCCGCTCGATGAGCTTCGCGATGAGACGGTAAGCATGGAACAGGGCCGGGCTGTTCTCCACGCTTCCGTTGGCCGTCGCCGAGGCATGGGAGAGGTGGTTCTGCTTCGCGATCATCCAGTACAACCGAGCCACGTCCTGGTTGCGGAGGGCGACGTCGTTCGCGAGGGTTTCGTTCCCGGTGCGGAGGGACGCGAGCGCGTCCTCCAGCATCGCCCGGACGGTGAGATGCATCCGACGGAGGCACTTCTCGGAGCTCAGCTCGGAAGGGTCCGACAGGTCCTGGATGACCAGGGAGTTCCGCCCCTCCTCGATGACCTCGGGTCCGATGACGAGCCGGCAGTACTCCCGCGCCACTTTGCGGACGAAGGGGGCCCGGTCGGGCGGGAACCGGATCTCCACGAGGCCGAACCCCGACGTGTAGGCGCCGATCAGTTTGCGCAGGAGGTGTTCCCGGGTCTCCTCTCCCTTCTCAACGAAGACCTTGCGGCGTTCCGCCGGCTTCTCGACCGCCCGGGGCCGCACGGAGACGGACCCGTCCCCTTCCGTCTCGACGAACAGCGTGTCTCCGGCCTTCAGCCCCGCGTGGAGCACCCACCGCTTGGGCAGGGAGACGAGGAAAGTGGATTTCCCGGCCAGCTGGAGTTTCCGTCCTTCCATCAACCGACCCGCAATCCCTGCGAGCGATATGTACTTATGAGGTCTCTAGCCATAGACTATGTAGATATCGGGACGAAACTGGAACTACATTGAATCCGACACCACCGCCTCCTTCGGGGCCGTCGGAGAGTTGCGGTGAGTCCGGGCGACCCACGGACATCAAATCCCCGGAGCGGGTGGAGCCCTTCGTGCCGGGGTTCCCCCGTCTGAAGGAGTCGTACGATTTCGTCGTCGTGGGCGGCGGCCACGCGGGCCTCCAGGCGACCCTGAAGGCGGGTCTCCTGGACCAAACGGCGGCCCTGATCGACCGAGGCCCCAAGTTCGGGCGGTCCTACTACGCTCCCACCATGGACAACATTCCCGGGTTCCCGGACGGAATCTCTGGCCACAAGCTCCTCGACCTCCAGACCGCTGCGCTCCGACGGGTCGAGGAGTGGGTGAGTCACTTTTCTCCGGCTCAAGCGCTTCGAGTCGAACGCACCGATGCCGGTTTCCAGGTCCCGTTCCACTGGTTGAAGCAAAGCCACGTCGCGAAGGGCCGAGCGGTCATCCTGGCGATGGGCGTGGTGGACCGGATGCTCGAAGTGGGGGGCAAGATCGAGCCCATCTTCCCGTGGGCCAATCAGGCGCTCGTCGACTTCTGCATCTTTTGCGATGGGCACACGCTCGGCGGGAAGTCCCTCGCCGTGCTGGGCCACGACGCCTTCGCGACACGGACGGCACTCGACCTGCTCCACTTCCGGCCGAAATCCGTCGAGATCCTTACTCATGGGCACCCCCTGCTGGAGAGAGCCGCCCCGGCGGAGGCAAAGGGGCTCCGGGCCGCGCTTGACGAACATGGGATCACCGTGGTCGAGGGCGAGGTGACGGGGTTCGACGAGATCCGGGAGAAGCGGTTCGGCGTACAGTTCGCCGATGGGTCCCATCGGAGCTACGACAAAGGGTTCAGCGCGCTGGGGTGGTACGACCTGCACCAGGAGATTCCGCGCTCGCTGGGCTGTCGCTTCGACACCGACGGGTTCGTCGTGACGGACGAGGACTGCCGGGCGATCGAGGACGCGACGGGAAAACCGATCCCGGGCCTCTATTGCGTGGGCGACCAGCGGAACGGCTGGAACCAGATCCCCGAAGCGTGGGCGACGGCCGAGCGGGCAGTCATCCACGCGTACGCCGAGTATCTCTGACCGCCCCGGCCTAGGGAGCGACCCAGGTCGCCTCGGTGGCGACACCCAACTGACGGGCGAGCGTGGGCAAGTCCTTCGCGACGGCCGCCGCCCCTCCGGCCAGGAAGCGGGCCTCGCTCTGGGTCGACGTGCCCGATTCGGTCGGGTCGGGGAGGAGTGCGTAGAATCGGACGTGGGCCGCCACCGCACATTCCGCGTCCAATAGGTGGTCGCCGACGAAGAGGGCCCGGTCGGTGGGCACTTCCATCTCCTTCAGGATCGCGAACAATGCATCGGGCGATGGCTTCGCCGGTCCCGGAGCACTGCGCGTGCGGAGGTAGGGGAAGTAGGGAGCCAAACCGGTGCCCAGTAGTGCCCCCCGGGCGAAGAATTCGGAGCTCCGGGTCAAGAGACCGAGACGATAACCGCGGGACGTGAGGGCCTTCAACAAAGGTTCCGCCCCGGGTCGAGGGACGGTCCGGGGCAGGGCCTCCATCTCGATCGCGTCGATCGTCTTGTGATACTCTGCTTCGAATCGGTAGAACACGCCGTCCGGCGCGCCGGTGTTCGTCAGTTCTTCGCGGGCGGCCTCGACGATGCGGTGAATCGGTTCGGTGACCGAAAGGTGGCCGGGGACGACCCCGTACTTCTCAGCGATCCGGATTACGCTCTGTCGCATCCGACCAAAATCGTGGTGGGAGAGCACTAAGGTGCCGTCCAGGTCGAAGACGATCCCGAGCAGCGGCTCGATGTACTTTGGCTCTGGATTCCGTGGCGGCATGGCAACCTCCGCCCGGACCAAAGCGGGCGTTTTCCCCGTTAAGGGTTTGCGTCCAGCGGCAGGGGGGGTCGACGACCCCGTGGCCACCGGAGTCGGCGGGCTCGCACGACTACGAGGCGGACTTGGGCCGTTCGAGAGTGACGACCGATTCGCGCAGGAGGAAGGAGCGCCGCTGACCGCTGCGGCGGGCCCGGGCGACCTCGACCGACCGGATCCGGTACCCCATACGCTCTCCCATGCGGGCCAGGATCAGATCGCCCGGGACGTAGGCGCCGGCCAGGAGGGAATCCCCGACCACGAGGACGAACCGGCCCCCCGGGCGCAGCGCTCGATACACGCGCTGGAGCACGGGGGCGAGGTCGGCGAAGTACCGGTGCACGACCGCGTGCATGTCCGCGCGTCGGTACGACCCTTTTCGGGCGACATTGTCCCGGATCCGGGGCAGGATCTCGCCGAGCCACGGGTCGGGGGACTCCTCGACTCCGAGGTACGCGGAAGTTTCCGAGCGGGGCAGGTTATCACAGGAGACTTCCGCGGCCCGGAGGGCGGCCAAGTCGGCGTACGACTGGACGTAGCCCATCCAGGCAAGGTCGACCTTGTAGTTCATGACGTAGTCCATTCCGTTCACGTACGGGGGGCTCGTGAGCGCGAGGCTCACTGACCCGCTCGGCCATTTCGCCGCGCGGGCGTCCACTCGCTCGATTTGGGCGGGGGGGCCCCAATGGGAACGGTTCGTGGTCTCGGCTTCGAGGTCGCTCGCCATCTCGTCCGCCGCCGAAACGAACCGGTCGAACGGGTCCGGTCCGGGGGCGGCTGACGACCGCCGGTACCCGAGGCAGGGAGAGCGGTGCAGCCGACTGGAGGGGATGAGGATGCGACCGAAGGCCAGCCGCAGCGCATCGGTCTCGGGCGTCCCTTCCGCGGGCAGGGCGTCGCGAAGGCGCGTCAATTGGGCGAGGTTCTTCTCCGAGAACTGCCGGCGGGTCTCCCGGAGGAAAGGCACGGTTCCGGCGGAGCGTCGGCGAGCGCGTGCGGCGCGATTTCGGGCCGCCCGCTGAAGGGATCGCGGGTCGAGCTCGAAATGGGTCTTCACTCGCGCCGCGAGGACCGCGGGCGCGAGGAGCTCCGCCCCCAAAGCCCGAAAGCCCGCTCTCCGGGCCTCGACGAGGGTCGTACCGCTCCCGGCGAACGGGTCGAGCACGGTCACGCCCCGAGGAAGTTCGCCCTCTTGCAGCACGCCCGCCACGAACTCCGCGGAGTAGCCCTGTACGTAGGGCCACCAGCGATGGACGGGAAGCCGCTCGTTGGACCGGAAGGTGATCGGGCCGCGGTACGTTCCGAGGGAGAGCCCGTTCTCCTCCTCGAACCGCTCGACGAACCGCGCCGGGGACTCGAAGTCGGTACGGTCAGTGAGGTTCGTGAAGTCCCGCAGGATCCAGAGACCGCGTCCGATGCGACTGACGCTCCCCGTCCCGGAGAGCCGCACAAGGGCGTCGGCCACCTGGTCGGAAGGGAATCCCACGCGCGAAGCGATCTGCTTGACCGTGGCGCCGAGGCCGGCGGAATGGACGAGGGCATCGCGCACTTCGTTCGTTCGGTCCGGAGAGGTCGCCGTCGGAGGCGCGGGAGAGGTCCCGGCCGACGGCGATCCCGTCACGCCTTGAGCCCGGGAGGCGAAGCCATTTGACGCCAGTGGCTTGCCTGCAGCTGGCGAACGAGCGATTCGTGTTGGCGTCGCCGTTCCTTTCGGATGGCCCGGCTCAGGGACGGGCTCGCCGCGGTGGCGGTCAGGTCTTCGACCACGTCGAGGTCGTGGAGACGGCCGAGGCGCGCCTGGAGCGAGCGGAGGGGCCGGGCCACGGTCATGGGTTGGGCCGTTTCCAGCACCGAGGCGAGGTCGGCAATGTGCCGCCAGTTGCGAACTCGGATGCGAAGGCGATGCAGGCGTCGGGAGGACGGGTTCCGTCGGGCTTTCTTGTGCGCCTCACGGATCGCCTCCTGGCGCTCGTCTCGGACCTCGTCCAGGTAGGCGCGCAAGGCACGGCCGCGCCGTGCCGAGGGGGGGACATGGAAGCCGGCCCGAAGGCCCTCGAAAAGGCCGAGGTCCCGCTCGGCGCGAAGGGACGCTCGGAGGAGTTCCCGACCGATGCGGGCATCGTCCGCGAGCCGGACCCGGAGGCGACGCACTTGGGACCGCTCCCGGGAGGGAAGGTCACTCGGTCCTTGCGCCAGGAGATTCAGGGCCACATCGCGGTCCCGCACCCCCCCGACGAGTCGGGCGAGGCGTCGGAGCCGTCGATCGAACGACCGGAGGTCGAGCCGGAGTCCCGGGGCGCTCGCGCGGGACCAGACATCCAGCCCCACGCGAAGGCGACGCAACTCTCGGTGCAGCCGATGGAGGGTCTCCGCGGCCGGTCGTGGGCTCTCGATCACGCGGTCGGCCTCGTGCAGCGTCCCATCCAAACGGGCCTCGAGGACTCGAGCCAGCTCAGCGGCATCGCGGGGGGTCGAGGTGCGGCGAACCATTCGTTTCACCAGGAGTCGGGGGGAGCCGGTGGGGGGGGTAAATGGTTTCGGTTCGCGTCCGGACGCTCACCTATAAGAGGCTCCTTGTATGGGGAGCCGTGGAGCGTTCCCGCTCGGCAGTATTGCGCCGGGGGGACGAACGCATGCCCTCTCGTTCCCCGCGTCAGATCGGGGTTATCGACGTCGGTTCCAACACTGCTCGTTTCGTCGTGTTCGATTCGTCCGGCCCCGGAACAGTCCGTGCGGTCTACGAGGCGAAAGAGGTGCCGCGACTGGGGGCTGGGGTTGGTCCCGACGGCCGGCTCTCGGACGAAGCCATCCAACGGGGCGTGGCCGGAGTCCGTCGGTTCGCCCGTCTCGTCCGTTCGCTCGAGGTCCCTCACACGCTCGCCGTCGCGACGAGTGCGGTACGGGACGCCCCCAACGGGCCAGATTTCGTTCGCGCGGTCGAACGCAACTCCTCGGTCCTCCTGCGGATCATTTCCGGCGTCGAGGAGGCCCGCTATGCCTACCTCGGCGTGGCCAGCGCCTGGGAGCTCCGCGAGGACATCGTATGTGACCTCGGGGGCGGCTCGCTGCAACTGGTCGAGGTCCACCGGGGCGCCCTCCGCAACTCGGTCAGCCTGCCCCTCGGTGTGCTTCGGCTCAGCCAGCGATTTTTGGAGCACGACCCTCCGAAACGGCGGGAACTCGAGGAACTCCGGGACTACGTCCGGGAGACGCTCTCCTCGGTGTTCGAAGCCTTTCAGGGGGAGAGCCACGGGCTTTATGCGGTCGGCGGCACGGTGCGATCCCTCGCCCGGGCGGCGATCGATTTCCGGGACTGGCCCATCGGTCGGGTCCACGGGTACCCCTTGCTCGACCACGATGTCGAGGCCCTGGGCGAACTCCTGGGGGAAATGCCGGCGGAGAAGCGTCGGGCGATCCCGGGGATTGGCAGCGACCGTGCGGACGTCGTGCTGGCCGGGATCGTGGTCTTCCGGGAGCTCATGCGGGTGACCCACGCGGAGCAGATCACGGTCTCGGGCACGGGCATCCGGGAAGGGATCGCGCTCGAGGCGGTGGGAGCGAAGCTGCCGGCCCCCGCGGCCGACCTCGCCCAGCGGTCCGTCCTCGCGGCGTCGGAATCGTTCCGGTTCGACGCGGAGCACGGGCGGGAGGTCACCGACTGCGCCCTCGGGCTCTTCGAGGTTCTCGCCGAACGGTTCCACTGGGGCAAGAGCGAGGAGCTCGCCCTCCGAGTCGCCGCCGGTATGCACGATGCGGGCACCGCGATCGACCTCTGGCGGCACGCACATCACTCGGCGTACCTGATCCAGAACTACCCGATCCTCGGCCTGAACCAGCGGGAGATCCTGCTCGCCTCGATGGCAGCGTATGTCCACGAGGGGAGTCCACTGCCGTCCGAATGGAAGAAGGGCTTCCAGCCGATCTTGAACGCGGAAGACCTGGACACGGCCCGTCAACTCGGTGCGGTGGTCGAGGTCGCGGAGGTCACCTCCTCGTTCCGACCGCGCTTCTCGGCGTCCGGGGACGGTCGTGCGGTCACCCTAGCCTTTTCTCCCCCCTCCGGTACGACGCTCCGTCCCCGACTCGGAGAAAAAGTGGCGAAAACCCTCGAGCGCGCGCTCGATGTAGAGGTACGTGTCCGTGATTCGTGAGATGGCTTCCCCGAAGCACGGCTACCCGGGCCGGCTCTTCGTGTTCGAGGGACTGGACGGGAGCGGCAAATCGACCCAAGCCATGCTGCTCGGAAAATGGCTCGCGTCGCAGGGGTACCGCGTCTTCCAGACAGAGTGGAACTCCTCCGAGCTCGTCTCCAACACAATCAAACGAGGCAAGAAGAAGGGCCTTCTCACGCCCACGACCTTCTCCCTCCTTCATGCGACCGACTTCGCGGACCGGTTCGACCGCAAGATCCTGCCCCCGCTCCGGGCCGGCTACGTGGTCGTCTGCGACCGCTATTCCTACACCGCGTTCGTTCGCGACGGGGCCCGGGGATGTGACCCCGATTGGGTCCGGATGATCTACTCGTTCGCGCCGACGCCCGACGTGGCGTTCTACTTCAAGGTCCCCGTCCGCGTGACGCTCGGCCGAAAGCTCGCGTCGCGCATGAAGATCAACTACTACGAGGCCGGGATGGACCTCGGTCTCTCCGACGACGTCAATGACAGTTACGAGCGCTTTCAGGGTCGCTTGAAGCGGGAGTACGACCGGATCTCGGTCTCGGACCGGATGACCGTGATCGACTCCTCCCGGAGCGTCGAGAAGATCCAGGCCGAATTGCGGGCGGCGGTGCTGCCGATCCTGGCGGGGTTCCCGACGATGGAGACACTGATGCATGACGATTAGGTCGTACGGGACCGATTTACCGGGCCTGCCGCCGGGTCGGTTCGCCGGCAAGCTCATCGTCGTGGAAGGCGCGGACGGCTCGGGTCGGACGACCGAGGTCGAGCTGCTCAAGGGATGGCTCGAGATCCAGGGCCACGCCGTCGTCGACGTCGGCCTCCGCCGCTCCAACCTCGTCAGTGAGGAGATCGACCGGGCCAAGCAGGGCCACACGCTCGGCCCGACGACCATGGCGTTGCTCTATGCGGCCGATTTCGGCGACCAGCTCGAGAACAAGATCGTGCCGGCGCTTTCGGCCGGCAGCACGGTCCTCGCGGACCGGTACATCTACACGCTCATGGCCCGGGCGATCGTGCGGGGTGCCTCGCGGGACTGGGCCCGCAAGCTGTACTCCTTCGCCTTCCGGCCGGACCTCGTGGTCTTCCTGGACGCCCGCCCCGAGATCCTGCTCCACCGGGCGATCGGCAAGTACGGAAGCCTCGACTACTGGGAGTCCGGAATGGACCTCTCCCTGTCCCGGGACCTCTTCGAGAGCTTCTTCCTCTACCAGGAGAAGCTCGCGGTCGAGTTCGAGTGGATGGCCAAGGACTACGGGTTCCACCTGATCGACGCGAACCGTCGTCCGGAGCAGGTCGACGCGGACATCCGGGCGCTCGTCGAGCCCCTGTACCAGCCCGGGGCCCGTCCTCCGCCGTACCGGGCGCGCCGCCTCTTGGGGCGGTCTAGCCCGCCCGGGCCAGCTGCTTCCGGGTAGCCAGCCACCGCAGGACGCCGGCCCCCGGCCGGATCCCGCGGGGAAAGTCGACGCACGCGGCCGCGCCCTTCCCGAGACGCACGAACGGGGTCCCCTCGCCCACGAGCGCGACCCCCAGGAATTCCGCCAGGGTCGGCTCGTGGCCGACCACGAGTACCTTCTGGTTCGAACGGATGTTCCGAGCGAGCCGGGAAAAGATCGGCTGGGCGAGAAGGCCCGGCGCGAGCTCCTTCCACCCTTCCAGTATCGGCGGACGCTCGAGCGCGGCCCGGACGACCTCGGCCGTGACCCGGCAGCGGACCGCGTCGCTCGTGACGATCCGGTCGACGTGTCCGATGTAGCGGACCAGGCCCTTCGCCGCCTTGCGGGTCGCGGCCGCGCCCTCGGGGGTCAGTGGCCGTTTGGTGTCGTCCGGCCACCGGGCCGGGTCGCGCTCGACCGCCGGCCCGTGGCGCAGAACGATGAGACGGACTCCCCGGGATGCGAGCGGCATGCCGACCCTGAGGATCAGCGAGCCGGCACGGGCAGAAGACGTTCGCTAGCGCGCTCACCGGTCGTGCCCGGGGCGGGACGGTCGAGGACGACCTGGGCGATGTCCTGCGCGTAGGCGATCGTCCGGCCGATCGACTCGAGGAGGCGGGCGACCGCCGCCGCCGTGGCGGGGGGCATCGTGCCGCCCCCGACTGCGGGCAGGAGGCGGTCCGCGAGGGAATGTCCGGAGTAGATCAGGGCCTCCCCCGTGTCCAAGAGGCCGTTCACGACATCCGGGTCGGTGGCCCCGAGGATCCCCTCGAGGTGGTCCATCGCCTGGGCGTGGAACTGGCATAGTGACGTGGTGGGGTTGGCGCCGTTCGGGAGTTCGACCAGGCGGGGCCCGATGGTGCCGAGGACGACCGCGTGGTCCGCGATCCGCTCCAGGCTCCGGGCGACGGTCCACGCTCCGAGGAGCTGGGGGTCCGGTCGTTCGAGTTGGAGCCCGAGGGAAGCGATCCGCTGGATGTACCAGGCCTCCCGGTCGACCTCGTCGTCGCGCCGTTCCCAGTGGCCGTCCGCGCCGAGTGGGAGGTGCTGCCAGGACTGGACGGCCTCCCGGTGGACCTCGAGGACCATCCGACCCATCCGAGCGATGCGCTGCTCGAGCGAGATGGGGCTCTCGAACGCGAGGTCGCGGAGGCGAAGGACGCCGCCCTCATCCGAGACGATCTCGGGCTGGCGGGTGCGCCGGCAGAAGCTCCGGACCACTTCGCGGGTTCCGGAGGAGATGGACGGCCGTTCGCGCAGGACGAACTCCCGCGCGCCGGAGAGGTAGGCGCCGAGGAGGCGTCGGAACAGATGCTCGGGGATCTCGCCAGGGCCGACTCGGATCTCGACCACGGTCCCCTCGGGGGGGCTCAGGCTGAGGTCGGTGCGGAGCGGGGACTCCGGAGGTCGTGGGGTCGTGCGGGGTACGGCGGTGGGGCGCTCCCGCCTGGGGGTTTCGCTCTTCTTCATCGAGTGAACGAGCGCGGGAACCAAATATATAGAATTTCCATTTAGACTATATTTGCTACCATAGCCGCCCGACCTTCCCCGTGGGGGCCCCGGAGTCCATCAGGCGGGTCGGGCGGAGGCGGACTCCGCGCGGAGCCAGGCCTCGAAGGCGTCGAAGTTGAACTCCCGTCCGAGGTAGGCGCGCACCAGCTCGGCCGCCGGTCGCTGGCCGCCGGGAGCAAGGATCTCCCGGGCGTACCGCGCGGCCGTCTCCTGGTCGGTGAGGCTCCCCTTCTCGAGGAAAGGTTTCAGGAGGTCACGGGCGATCACGAGCGACCAGATGTAGGTGTAGTAGAACGCCGAGTACCCGGTGAGGTGGCCCCAGGCCGACTCGGGGTGGTACTCGTTCTCGAGGGGGGCCGGGAAGTACCGGTCGTAGACCTCCCGGAACATCGCGCTCGGGTCGAGTCCGGTCGGGTCGCGGTCGTAGTACTCGAGGGAGATCGCGGCGAGGGCAACCTGTCGGAGCCAGCGGGAGCCGCGTCCGAACGCCTCGGCGCCCTTCAGGCGGGCGAGGAGGTCGGCCGGGATCGTCTCGCCGGTGTCCGGGTCGCGGGCGAACCGGGCGAGCGTCGCTGGGTCGCGCGCCCACTCCTCGAACAGTTGTGAGGGGGCTTCGATGAAGTCCCACTCCACGAATCCCCCGCCGGTGTAGAGCCACGGTCCGTGGCCGGAGAAGAGGGCATGGAGGAGGTGGCCGAACTCATGGAAGAAGGTCACGACGTCCGTGTACTGCATCCGGGCCGTGTCGGCCGGCACCGAGGCGTCGACGAAGTTGCAGACGAGAGCGGCTTGCGGGAGCTGGAGGCCACGGATCCCCTCGCGGACGCTGAAGCACGCGGCGTGGTTGTACTTCCCCTCCCGGGGGACGAGGTCGAGGTAGAACCGCCCGAGCGTCTGTCCGTCGTGCATGACGTCGTAGGCCTCCACGGTCGGATGCCAGAGCGGGGACGTGGTGTCCCGTTGGATCCGAAGCCCGAACAGCTCCTCGCAGAGCGCGAAGAGGCCGCTACGGACCTGCCCGTACGGTAGGTAGGCCCGCAGGCGCTTCGTGTCGACGCCGTACTCCTCCGTCCGCAGCTTCCCGTCGTAGTATCCTTCCCCGAAGAAGCTCGCATCCCAGAGTTCGAGGCGCTCGGCCGACGGTTCGTCCCGGCGCTTCCGCTCGAGGACGCGCTTCAGGTGGCGCGCGGTCGGCTCCCGGACGCGCTCCGCGACGCGGTTGAGGAAGACCCGGGCGGCGGCCGGCTCCCCGATCATCTTGTCCTCGAGCGCGAAGGCGGCGTACGTGGGATAGTCGAGGGACCGGGCGAGCGCGTTCCGCTCCTTGAGCAGCTGGGTGAGGACGCTCACGTTCTCGGGATGGGCCCGGTTCATGAACGCGGCGAGCAACTGGCGTCGGACCTCGGCGTTCTCGGCGTAGGCCATGACGGGGTGGAAGTCGGGGTACTTCGTCGTGATGTGGACCTTCCCGTGGGCGTCGGCGGGGTGGTTCGCGACGAAATCCGGTGGGAGCCCGGAGAGCGCCGGTACCCCTCCGAGCTCGATCGAGCGGTCGAGGCGCGCGATGTTCTCGTTGTACTGGTTCGAGATCCGGTCGATGAGGTTGTTGAGCGCGAGAAGCTGGGTCCGGCTCTCCGTGTCCTTCTCGACGCCCGAACGGCGCATCTCCCTCAGCATCCGCTCGACCGCGAACTTGGTCGTCGGGTCGACGGCGGCGAGGTCGAGCGCCTTCAGGGAGCGGTAGACCCGCTCGTCTATCCGGAACGCGTTGAAGAACCTGTCGGCCGCCTCCGAAGCCTCGCGGCCGGCGGTCCGGGTCGCTTCGAGGGGGTGGACGGCGAAGAGGAAGCTCCCGTGGTTGCCGAGGTCCCGCACCTGGAGGAGGACGCGGTCGAGCGGCCGGAGGAAGTTCTCGAGCGTCGGCGGGGTTGCGGAGCGGACGAGCGTGTCCACGCGCGCCTGGGCGGCCGGAACGACCTCCGCGGTCTCCTTCCGCAATTCGTCCGCGCTTAAGGACCAGGGAAATCGGCCGAGGGAGGCGCGTTCGGGTCCGTCGCTCGTTGGCACCACCGGTTCCGGGGAGGACGAGCCGACTTCGCTCTTATGCGCTTCGAGGGGCCCCCGTCAGGGTCCAGCGGGGGAAAGGTCGTCACGGGTCGGGGCCGTCCACGTCGATCGTCGCCGGTCCCTCGCCCTGGAGGATGTTCACGACGACCGTCTCGACCCGGCCATGGTTCACGTCCCGGTGCACCAATCCGGGAGGGATCTGCAAGAACTCTCCCGCCGTCGGCCGGACCTCCTCCCGTCCGCCGGGCCCGTATTCGAGCGTGAGCTCGCCGACCGCGACGAACCCGTAGAGGGTCCGCTTTCCGTGGTGGTGCCACGCCGAATGCGCTCCCGGGGCGATCCGGGTCTCACCGAGCCGCAACCGTTCGGTCTCGAAGGCCTACGGGCGGCCGAAGCCGTCCGGGGAGAGGGGGCCGCCCTTCGGTCTCGGGATCACTTCGATCCGTGACATCGGGCCGGGATCCCTCGGCGACCCGCCGATCACTCGACCTTGAGGTAGCGGGCGGCGACGAGCGTCCCGATGGAGACCATCGCCGCCGCGAAGATGGCGACGTAGCCGAGATACGCCCAGTTCGCGGTCCCCGTGAGCACGATGCTCCGGCCGAAGAGCGCCGTGTAGGTGACGGGGTTGAAGGCCGCGATGTCCTGCATCCAGATGGGGAAGTTCGCGGTGGGGAACAGGGCGCCGCTCGCGAACATGAGCGGCATCGTGATGAAGTTCGAGATGACGCCGGGCGTCTGCCAGTCGGTGCTGGAGGCCGTCACGGCGAGGAACATGCAGGAGAAGCCGAAGCCCATGAGGGCGAGGCACAAGAACCAGCCCAACCACTCGATCGGGTTCCCTCCGAAATGGACGCCGAAGGCGAGGCCCGCGACGATCATCACCGGGATCTGGACCATCCCCCGCGTGGCGGAACCCAGCGCCTTCGCGAGGTAGACGGTCGCCTTCGAGGTGGGCGTGATCAGGATGCGCTTCATGAAACCGAACCGCTTGTCCTGGATCGTGCTCATCGAGCCGAACATCCCGATCGACAGCATCGAGGTCGCGAGCACGCCGGGGATAAGGAATTGGATGTAGCTCTGGATCTGCGTGTGGAGCAGGAGCTCGAGCTCCGAGATCGGGACCGCACTGAAGCTCGAGCCGAAGAAGGCGAGCCACATGAACGGTTGGACGACCGTGATGACGAGGACGAACGGGTTGCGGAACGTCTTCAGGAGCTCCCGGCCGTACAGTCCGGTGAACTGGCGCAGCTGGGGAACGCTCGTCGTGGTGCTCGGGGTCTCGACCACGGGGAGGGTGGGGTACCGCGTTTCGGTGCTCACGACCGGGCCCTCCGCATCTGGGCGTAGAACTTCCTAAAGTCCATCGCCCCCCCTTCCTCCGCCCCGATCCGGCGCCCGGTGAGGCTCAGGAACACCGTCTCAAGACTGGGTTTCTGCACGTTGATCGACCGGACCCCCTCGTGGTCCATCGCTGCGAGCAGGAGTGGAAGCACCGCCTCCGCCGACGTGACGCGCAGCTGCCAGGACTTTCCCTGGGTCGTTACGCCCAACACCCCGGGGATCGCCTGGAGACGGGCCTCGTCGACCGGCTGGGCGGTCTCGATGTCGATGATGTCGGCCTTCACGGTCGCCTTGAGCTCGTTCGGAGTTCCCGCCCCGACGATCTTGCCGTGGTCGATGATGGCGACGTTCTGGCAGAGGGCGTCGGCCTCCTCGATGTAGTGGGTCGTGAGGAGGACGGTGATGCCGAACTCCCGGTGGACCCCTTCGATGAGGTCCCAGAGCATGTGCCGGGTGTTCGGGTCGAGCCCAATCGTCGGCTCGTCCATGAAGATCACCTGGGGCTGGTGGAGGAGCGCGAGCGCGATCTCGAGCTTCTTCCGCATGCCGGTCGAATACGCGGCGACCTTGTCCTTGCGCCGGTCGGTCAGGTCGAAGTACTTGAGTAGGGCGTCGGCGCGGCCCTTCCAGTCGTCCAGCCGCTGGAGCTGGGCCTGAAGCCAGAGGTTCTCCCAGGCCGAGAGGTCATCGTCCAGGATCACTTCCGCGGCGACCCAGCCGACGTTCTTCTTGACGTGCATCGGGTCGCGCCGGATGTCAAATCCGGCGACCGTCGCGTCCCCCTCGGTAATGTCGCTCAGTCCCGTCAGGAGCTTGATGATGGTCGTCTTTCCGGCGCCGTTCGGCCCCAACAGGCCGAAGACCGTACCGGAGGGGACGTGCAGGTCAACGTGGTCCACGGCCACGAGCGAGCCGTAGTTCTTCGTCAATCCACGCGTGACTATCGCGTCATCCGCCACAGAGCGCTCCACGGAAGGGTCGGCGGAAGGTGAGGTACTAACCGGGTGAGCGACGGGTCCGGGCGGGACGGCGGCGGGTGGACTGACCCATGCCGAGGGCGGTCCGGGCGGCGGGAGGGGTCGTCGAGCACGGCGGACTGATGCATGGCATCCGGACATCTCGCCGAGCCGCTTAACGGTTCGGCCCCAGTCGCGGGGAGGACGGTCCGTAGCCCCGACCTCGCGGCGAGCCACGATGGTCCGGGGCGGGTTCGAACCGCTGGGCGGTCCGAATCCGCCGAACCGTCCGGCGGACCGGGCAGACGCGAACCCCATCCATCGAGGACGATGGAACCTATGCGCCGCGCGCCCTTCGCTCGGGTGCAGACAAGAACTCTGCAGTGCGTAACCGGCGTGCGATTCGAGGAGCGTCATTCCGGGCGAATCGCCAGAGTTGATCAAGGGTGATCGGAGCCGCGCCCATGTCGTACGGGTGCGCAACGTCATGCCGGAACTTCCGGAGGCCCTTCCAGGGGATCTCCACGTTTGCCGACTTGAACGGCCGGCTCGTCTTTTCGGCGGCTTCTGCGAGCATCTCCGTCGCGTGCTCGAGCGCGTAGCGAGCCTCGGGACTGGTCTCGAGGCGATCCCTGCCGCCTCGGACTCCGAGGGCGACCACCTCGAGATGACGGAGCATCTCGTCCACGAGGAACCGGTCGCGTTGCTCGGCTTCCCTCACAGCGGTACTCTCTCTGCCTCCACCTGGGGCTCGATGGCCCAATGGAGACCGCCCTCGTTCACGAGGTCGACCTTCCGACCGAGTATCCCCTCGAGATCCGCATTCAGTTCAGCCTTCACCAGGAGCGAGACAGGCCGCTCCCACTGGATCATCAGGTCGACGTCGCTCTTCCTCGTTGCTTCCCGTCGACGAACCGATCCAAAGACCCAGAACCGACGGGCCCCGTGCTTCCGGCCAAGGCGGAGGATCTCGGCACGATAGGGTCCCAGAACTTCCTCGACCCCGAGGCCGGAACCGAGAACCATGGGCCGAATCTTTGGGATCTTCCAAAGACGCGACTTACAGCGAGGGCAGACCGCTGGGTAGCCGCGACCCCGAATCCTCCAAGTATAGATGCAGCGGTAACAATGACCTAGACGGCCGATCCGCCTCGACATCGACTTACCTAAGGGGAATAACAAACTTACTTATAGCTATCGACCGAACAATATGAAATCCTTTCCTTTCATCGAACCCGGCGAGAGGTCCCGCGGACCGGATACTGCCTCTCGAGTGGAATTCGAGCCGTGGGCCGGGGCGGATTCGAACCGCCGATCTCCGCGTTGTAAGCGCGGCGTCCTCACCCCTAGACGACCGGCCCTTTACTCGGGGGAGAATCGTGCCCTGTCATGGTCGTGTCGGTGGGCGCATGCTCGCGATGCCGCACATGAACCACAATCCCGCGTCCGAGCTGGGTCATCAACGGCCCGGGAAGCGCCGCCTCCCCGACCCCGGCAAGAGCTCCCGCCCGGAGGAGGACGACGGAGTCGCCGACCCGGATCTCCGGGTCCGCTCCGCGGACCCCGGGGGCGAACAGGTCTCCCGTGAGCGGGAGAGTGGGCTCCACCTCTATCGAGAGCGGAGGCGTGGGCACGAGGCGGCGAGCTCCGGCCACCGTGAGCTGGAAGAGACCGCGCTCCTCGCGTAGGGTGGCGAGGTCCGTCCGACCGTCGGTGAGACGCTGGAACCACGGTCGCCCGGCAAGCCGAACCGACGGAGTGAAGAGCCGGTCCGCGGAGGGGCGGCCGAACTGGAACGCGGCGACTTCGTGCAGTTCCTCCCGCACGACCGCGAGTGGCCCCCCGGCGGCCGGTCGCTCGGTCGCCAGCGCCTCCCCGACCGCCGTGCGCAATGCGTCGAGCGCCTCCCGGGTCGTAGTGCGATCCGACGTTAGCGTCCAGCGGGCGGGCAGGGTCGCGGGCCACGCCTCCCGCAGGAAGGCATACTCGGCCGGGTCCAGGTGGACGACCGCCGAGCGGTACTTCCCGCTGATGATCAGATGGCGCAGTCCGTCCACGACCGCGGTGCGTTCGCGCTCCTCCCAATCACCGGTGACCGGGATGTCGTAGTGTCGGGCGGGGGGGACGTCCTCGAGTTCCCGGGGGACGAGCCCGATCGGGGAGCTGACGGAGACCACGTGGACACGCTCGAGTGGGGCGAGGCCTTCGAGGGCGAAGGAGAATCGCCGGTGGCTCCGGGAGAACCGGTAGGGTTTCGTCCGGGAGCACGGGACGATCAAGAGGACCGACTTCGAGGGCGGGGGAACGTACCGTTCGAGGAGGCGGCGGCGGAACCGGACCATCTCGGGGCGCCGGTGGGATTCGAGCAGGACGTACGTGTGCTGCTCGGCGCCGGTCACGGCCGTCCGTTCCTCGAGGAGGTCGGCGAGCTCGCGGTCCGCGTACCGGAGCATCTCGGCGAGTACCGGCTCGGCCGGAAGCCGGGACTCCACTAGTTCCCGGAGCCGACCAGTACGCGCTGCGGTGCGAGTCTCGGCCAGCGCACGTCGGTACGCTTCGAGGGTGTGGTCGGCGAGGTCGCCCGGCGGGTCCGCCTCGCAAGCCGGGCAGCTGCACAGGCCCTCGGACCGGGCGACCGCCGCGTCGGTCCGGCCGAGGACCGGGTCGAGGAACTCGCCGTTCGTCGCCGCGATGAGGCCCTCGGTTGTGTCGACCAGGTCGACCCCGAGGTACACGAGCAACGGGATCCGGTGCGGAAGCGCCAGCCGGGGCGCCCAGAGGACCGGGGCGGCCCCGAAGGTGGTCTGGATCTCCCGGATCGCCCGAAGGAACGGAACTCCCTCGGACCACAGGGTCCGGGCGTTCCCCCAGACCAGGAAGTCGGCCTTCCGGGAGGCGAGCGACGCAAGCAGTTCCGGAGGGAACGGCGGGCGGATCAGCAGCACGCCGGGTCCGGCCGCCGTCACTCCGCCGGTCGGGCCGGTCACTTCGGGCGAGGGGACGGGGAACTCGATGTCGAGACTACCGACCCCGTCCGAGAGGCGGAGGTGGCGGGTCGCGAGCGGCGACTCGATCGAGCGCACCGAGAGCCCGGAGCCGTTCGGTCCGTCCAGGCGGCTCTCGATCAGACCGGGGATCGGCACCGGGAGCGGACCGACGGTGGCATGCCCGACCAGGGCGAGCCCCTCCAGCCGATCCACGTTCCTCACGAGTCGTTCTCCGGTTTGATCGGTCCGGAGGATCTATTCCGTCGACCGCGGCTTGGGCGGGCGGCCGCGGGGTCGAGCCCCGGCGGAGGGAGCCGGGAAGAAGCCCTCCCACGTGGCGACGAGCGACTCGCGGTGCTCCGCACCGGCATCGGAGCGGCCGCGCTTCCCGACCAGGGGGTCGTGCATGTCCCGCACGTCCCGCAGGAATTCGCCTGGGTTCTCGCTGGCCTTCTCGAAGCCGTAGAGGATGAGCTGTCGCAGGAAGCTGGAACGCCCCCGCCAACCGATGCGGCGTCGGACGGCCGGATTCAGGTGGCGCTTGGCCATCCGCCAGACCTCGTTCGTCGTCCGGTAGTCGCGGGCCGAGAGGCCGATCATCACCTGTGGCATGGTCCCGGGGGCCGGAGGGAACCGGACACTTTAGCTCGACCACGCCGCCGTCCGCCGAGGTAGGGGAAGGGTTCTACGGCCAACCCAGGCGGGGACCCAGCGGAAGGAAGAGGGCGAGGACAACGCCCGCGAAGAAGAGGAGCGCCATGACGAAGTGGCGCTGGAAGGGGACCCGGGCCGCCGTCGGAGCCCGGGCCAGGGTGAGGTCGGCGCCGGCCGCGATGAGGACGATCCCGCCGAGCGCGATGAAGTAGGGGAGGCGAAGGTCGAAGACCAGTCCAAAGGTGGCCAGGAGCACGAGTGCGACCGCATGGAGGACCGGGACGAGGCGGACCGAGGTCGGGATTCCGAGTCGCACGGGGAGGGAACGGAGGCCGAGGGAACGGTCGCTCTCCACATCGCCGAGGCTGTGGACCGTCTCGAACGCGGTCCCCCAGGCGAGCAGTCCACCGACGGCGAGGAGCACCGACGTGGGAAGGTCGCCCCGGACCGCGATGAAGGCGGCCGCCGGCGTGATCGCCTCCACGAGCCCCAGGAACGGAGTCGTGAGGGCGGTGTACCGCTTCGTGTAGCTGTAGCCCCAGACAAGGGCCAGTGCGACGGGAGCGAGGACGAAGGCCAGTGGGTTCAGGAGGTACGCGGCAAGGATCAGGATCGCGCCGCTCCCCACCGCGATCGCAAGGGCGGACGTCGGGGAACGACGGCCGGCCGGGATCGCCCGACCCTGGGTCCTCGGATTTCGCGCGTCCAGGTCGCGGTCCGCCCAGCGGTTGAAGCTGTGCCCGGCGTTCCGGGCCGCCAGAAAGGCGACGACGACCAGAAGCACGACCCGGAGGGAAGGGAGGCCTCCGGCTGCGAGGAGCAGGAACGCGAGCGCGAACGGCAGGTTCAGCCCGACGTTCTGGATCTCCAGGAACCGGCCGAACTCCCGGAGGGCGCCGGTGGTGGAGGACGGCGCCGTCACGGCCGAGGTCGACCGAGGAGCTTAGCGAGGACCGGGTCGGCTTGGACCACCCGGTCGGCCGCGAGGAGCGCTGCCGGGTCCGACCGGATCTCTTCCGGCCACGGTCGCGGGAATCCGTCCTCGGGCCGCTTTCGGGTCGCGTCGATCCCGACCTTCGCTCCGAGGTTCGGGACGGCGTTCGAGATCGAGAGCTGGTCGACCGGCCCGTGGGAGAACTCGAGGTCGCGCTCCGGGTCCGCCTGCAGCCCGACCCGGTAGAGCACCTCGGAGAGGTCGTGGACGTCGACGTCCTCGTCCACGATGACCAGGTACCGCACGAACATGATCTGCCCGAGGCCCCAGAGGGCGTGCATCACCTTGCGGGCGTGGTCGGGGTACTGCTTCTTGATCGAGATGACCCCGACGTTGATGAACAGCCCCTCGGGAGGGAGGTTCATGTCGACGATCTCGGGGAGGACGAGGCGGATCACGGGCAGGAAGATCGTCCCGACGGCCTGGCCGAGGACCGAATCCTCGGTCGGCGGCTTGCCCGTGACGGTCCCGAGGTACACAGGGTGCTCCCGGTGCGTGACCCGCGTGACGTGGAAGACCGGGAACGGCTCGGGGGCCGAGTAGTACCCCGTGTGGTCCCCGAAGGGTCCCTCCACCTTGCGTTCGGTCGGGTCGACATATCCCTCCAGGACGATCTCCGCCTGGGCCGGGACCTCGAGGTCGACCGAGCGCGCGGGAACGAGCTCGACCGACTCCGACCGGAGGAAGCCCGCGAAGACGAAGTTGGAGATCCCCTCGGGCACGGGCGCGAGGCCGCTGAAGACCGTCGCCGGGTCCGCACCGAGGACGGCGACGACCGGCATCTTCTCGCCGCGGGCGCACCACTTCCGGTAGTTGTTCGCCCCGACCCGGTGCACCTGGAAGTGCATCCCCAACGTGTCGGGCCCGTACTGTTGCAGTCGGTAGATACCGGTGTGGGGCTCCCCGGTCTCGGGGTCCTTCGTGATGACGACCGGGAAGGTGATCGTCCGACCCCCGTCCTTCGGCCAGCACTTCAGGATCGGGAGGCGGTTCAGGTCGACCGAGGACTCCTCGACCTCCTGGCACGGCCCGGAGCGGACCCGCTTCGGGGCGAGGGAGCGGAGGGTCTGGAGCATGTCGATCGTGCCCCCCAGGTCGCGCATCGCACCCAGCACGCCCGCCGGCGGGCGGAGGTGGACGAGGCGCTCGATTCGGCTCGCGACCTCGCTTACGTCCTTCGCCCCGAGGGCGAACGCGATCCGTCGGGGAGCGCCGAGCAGGTTGGTGACGACGGGCATCGTCGCGCCCGGGACGTTCTCGAAGAGGAGGGCCGGCCCGTCGGCACGGAGGGTCCGCTGGGTCACCTCGGTGATCTCGAGGTCGCGGGAGACCGGGGTCCGGATGCGGACGAGGTCTCCCCGTTCCTCGAGGGCGGTCAGGAACTCGCCGAGCGAACGGAACGTCACGGTCGCCCTCGAGCCCGTGCGCTTATTAAACTGCGGGTTCACGCCGGTCGAGGTTCAGTTCGGAACCTCGTCGCAGGGAACTCATGCAGTCGGTCACGCTCGAGTTCCGGACCGAGGACCTCGCCCTCCTCGGGGTGATCCCGCCGGGATTGTTCGCAAAGTACGAGGAGGTGGAGCTCCTCGAGACGCTCCGTCTCGAACAGGGGTGGCGGCTCCAGTTGCTCCGCGTGCGGCGGAAGGGGGCGCTCCGGTCCGCGAGCGAGCTCGAGCGCGAGTCCCGCCGCATCCGGGCCCTCTACGGGCTCGAGAGCTTCGAGCTCGTCGAGCGCCGTCCGCGGACCCGGGACTACATCGTGCTCGTGCGCCAGCGGAACCCCGAGCAGCTGCGCCGCCTGCTCTCGCTCGCGGGCGGCGAGATCTCCCCGACCGCCCCGTTCCGTCTGACCTCGGAGAAGGTCGTCGCGTCCTTCCACGGGGAGGAGCGGGCGATCCGCCGGGTCCTCCGTCGCCTGGACCGGGAGGAGTTCCCGTACCGGGTCCTCCGCGCCTCGGGCCGGCCGTACGTCGGGGACCAGGGCGCGGCGCTCTTGACCCCGCTCCAGGCCGAGCTCCTCGCGCGGTCGTGGGTGCTCGGGTACTACGCCGTTCCCCGTCGCATCACACTCTCCCGCCTCGCCCACCAGACGGGACGGAGCGCCTCCGCGCTCGGCAAGATCCTCCGCCGCGCGGAGGGACGCCTGGTCGTACGGTGGCTCGCTGCGGAGGGGACGATCCCCGACGAGGCGGCCGCCGTCCGCACGAAGGCCCGCGAACCGTAAAGACGCGGACGCCCTCCGGCTCGCGTGCCGACCTCGAGCCACACAGTGGTCATCGAGAAACTCGCGGATGCGCCCGACGCCCGGATCCCGGTACGTGCGACCGACGGGTCGGCCTGTTTCGACCTCACGTCGGCCGAGACCGTCGAGCTCGTGCGGGGCCGGGTGACCCTCGTCCGGACCGGGCTGAAGGTCCGCTGCCCCTCCGGCACCTTCCTCGAGGTCCGCCCCCGCAGCGGGCTCAGCGCGAAGGGAGTCGTGATGGCGAACGCCCCGGGGACGATCGACCGGGACTACTCGGGCGAGGTGAAAGTACCCCTGACCTTCCTGTATGAGGGAACGTACCAGATCATGGCCGGCGACCGGATCGCCCAGGTCCGGCTCGTCGAGGACGTGCCCCTCACGTTCCAGGAGGGGCCCGTCTCTCCGGTGGCCTCCCGCGCGGGCGGGTTTGGCAGTACGGGACGCTGACCCGCACCGGCTCTCGCGTCGCGATCAGTCGAACTCGCTTAAGACCCGCTGGACCCGGTGGGGTTCCGGGGGAGCGAGCGAGGCCCCCTGGGCGACCGTGGCCTGGACCCGTTCCAGCATATCGTGCATCCGTCGCTCCCGGCCGACCGCACCGCGGTTGAGGCCGACGTCGCGCGTCCCCTCCGCCACGAGCACGACCGCCCGACCCGTGCGGGCCCGACCCGTGCGGCCGCGCCGTTGGATCGTGCGGATGACGTCGGGGATCGGTTCGTAGAAGACCACAAGGTCGGTGGCCGGGATGTCGAGCCCCTCCTCGGCGACCGAGGTGGCGACGAGGCAGTTGATCCCGCCGGAGCGGAACTGGTCGAGGAGACCTACCTGCTCCTTCTGGGAGAGGCCGGGGTCCGAACCGTGGGCGGCCTGGCCCACGAACCGCGCGGGCCGGACGGCCGGGTCGTTCAGGAGCAGGATCTCCTCGACGAGCCGGTCCACGGTGTCCCGGTACTGCGAGAAGACGATCACGCGAGCCTCCGGTCGGCCTCGGAGCTCCTCCGCCACAATGCCGACCGCGCGGGCGATCTTCGGGTGCTCGAGCGGGTTCGACTCGAGCCGGCGTCGCACTTCGAGGAGGTCGGGGTCCGTGAGGAAGGCCCGGGTCGCGGGCGACATCCGCTTCCCTTCCGCCGGCGCTTGCCGGATCAGGTACTCGCGGAGGGCCTCGACCCCTTGGCTCTCCCCGAGCTCGAGCGCGTGCATCGCCTTCATCGCGGCCGCCTGCGCCGTGACGGCGGACCAGTGAAGGGCGGCCCCAGGGACGCCGGCCTTTCGGTCGACCTGGATCTGGCGGTGGAGGCGGGCGCCCAGCTCGAGCAGGGTCCGCCGCGTCGCCTCGATGCCGGAGGGGAGGAGGTTGAGCTTGCGAAGGTTGTCGATCTGCCGCTGGACGACGTTGCGGAGCAGGATCCGGATCTCCTGGAGCTCGGGAGGCAGCGGGACGGTGACGGTCTCGACCCCGATCCCGTGCAGGTACGGGCTGACATCCCCGGAGCGCTCGGTCCGGTACTCGAAGTGCTCGATCGCCAGGTTTCGCCAGACCTCGCGGATCCGCTCCTCCGAGCCGCCCGGCGAGGCCGTCATGGCGAGCACCCGGGCCCGGGGACCGTTCTGGTTCGCGAGCCCGATCGCGACGTACGGATAGTCTCCGACCGCCCGATGCGCCTCGTCGAAGACGATCAGCGAAAAAGTGGAGAGGGGGAACGCTCCGTCCGCGAGGTCGTTCGCGACGACCTGGGGGGTCGCGACGACGACCTGGGGGGGATGGAGCAGGTCCACGCGTCGCTCGGGGGGGACCGCCCCGGTGAGCGTGATCGGGTCGGGGGAGAAGACCGTACGGCGGACGCTCGCGGCGTGCTGGACGACCAGGGGGCGGGTCGGAGCCATCAGGAGGACCGACTGGGTCGGGGTGCGACGCAGGTACTCGGCGATAACGCGCAGCGCGATCGCGGTCTTGCCGAGGCCTGTGGGGAGCACGACGAGGGTGTTGCGGTCGAGGGCGGAAGCGGCGATGGCCGCCTGATACTCGCGCTCCTCGAGCACCCCCGGTCGGATTCGCGGGTGTTCGACGGTCGGCATCGACGGGGCGCTCCCATCGGCCGAGCGGCCACGGCTTTATGAAAGGGCGTGTACGCGGCGGTCGATGCTGGCCTTCTGGGTCGTCCTCGCGGTCGTTGCGGGTTCGATCGTCGTCCTCCTGTTCCAGGGGGCCGCGATCCTGCTCGCCTACACGATGCCGCGTCTCTCGCCGGCCCCTTCTGGGCCGACCTCCCCGAAACGCGTCAGCGTCGTCATCGCGGCCCGGAACGAGGAGCTCGACCTCCCCGCCACCCTCGATGGCCTGCTCGCGCAGGATTATCCGAACCTCGAGATCGTGGTGGTCGACGGCGGCTCGACCGATGGAACGCGCGCGGTCATCGATTCCCGCGGACCCCGGGTTCGTCGCCTGGACGAGGGGGCGCTCCCAGCGGGGTGGGTGGGGAAGAACTGGGCCTGCTGGACCGGCGCCCAGGCGACGTCCGGTGAATGGCTCCTGTTCCTGGACGCCGACGTGCGAACGGACCCTTCCGCGGTCCGGACGGTGGTCGACTGGGCGGAGTCGGAGCAGGCGGACCTCGCGTCAATCGCGCCCACGGTCGAGATGGTCGGGTTCTGGGAGAAGACCATCCTGCCGTTCTACATCCAGACGATCCTCACCTACTTCCGGGCGCCCCGGGTGAATCGGGACACGTCGCACACGGCCATCGCGAACGGCCAGTTCTTTCTCGTAGCCCGGAGCGCGTACGAACGGGTCGGGGGCCACGCCGCGGTGCGGGCCTACGTCCTCGAGGACATCGCACTCGCCCGTCGCCTGCGGGACGTGGGGGCTCGGCTCCGGATGGCGTCGGCCCCGACGCTGGCCCGGACCCGGATGTACCGGGACCGTCACGAACTCTTCGAGGGGCTGCTCAAGAACGTGCACGGAGGGGAGTTCTCGGCCCTCCGCATGGTCGGTTTCTTGGTCGGGCTGGTCAGCCTGTTCCTCCTTCCTCTCCTCGTGCTGCCGTTCGGCTGGTGGGAGGGGTCCCTCGGGCTGACGGGCCTGGGGGCCTTCCTCTGGATCGCGTTGTTCGGGAAACACGTCGGGTTC
Organism: Thermoplasmata archaeon; assembly: GCA_052326445.1. Classification (GTDB taxonomy): domain Archaea; phylum Thermoplasmatota; class Thermoplasmata; order Lutacidiplasmatales; family UBA184; genus Lutacidiplasma. The sequence continues at coordinate 36,464 of JBKQNC010000027.1, read as the reverse complement.
GCCCGGGGAGTGGGCGCACCGGCCGCATACGGCCTGCTCTTCCCGGTCGCCGTCGGGTTTTACCTCGTCCTAGTGACCACTTCGCTCGTGCGCGGCGTACGGCGTCAACCCATCGCGTGGAAGGGACGCTCCTACGACCTGGTGGGACCTGGGGACGCGAACCGCTAACTATCCGGGGAGGCTCGAACGGACACCATGGCGACGACCCTCGATACCCCGTTCGACCTCTTCGTCGGCGGCAAGGAGATCCCGGGCACGAAGGGGGAACGACGCACGCTCCTCGACCCGGCCTCGAACATGCCGCTCGCGCAGGTCGCCGTCGGGTCACGGGACGACGCCCGGATGGCGATGGAGGTCGCCGACCGGGCGTTCCGGGAATCGAACTGGGCCCTCGACGACGGGGCCCGGCGGGCGAGGGCCCTCTGGAAGCTGGCGGGCCTGCTCGAGGCGAGCGCCGAATCGTTCGCCCGTCTCGAGACCCTCAACATGGGCAAGCCGCTCCGGGAGTCCCGGGCCGACATTTCGTACGTCGTTCGGACGCTCGAGTACTTTTCGGGCCTCGCCGACAAGGTCGAGGGCGAGACAATCCCGGTTCCGGGGAACCGGTTCGATTACACGATCCGGGAACCGCTCGGCGTCACCGTCCACATCGCGCCCTGGAACTACCCGTTGCTCCTCTCGATCCGGTCGGTCGCCCCGGCCCTCGCCGCCGGGAACTCGGTCGTCCTGAAGCCGGCGAGTCTGACGCCGCTCACGGCCGTCGCCTTCGCCCGCCTGGCCAAGGAGGCGGGGATCCCGGACGGGATCTTCAACGTCGTCCTCGGGGCCGGTGCCGAGATCGGCGAAACCCTGGTCGAGGACTCGCATTGCCGGTCGGTGACCTTCACGGGAAGCGGCGAGGTCGGGGAGCGACTGGCCGCGCTCGCCGGACGCCGCCTCCTTCCGACCACGATGGAGTTGGGGGGGAAGGGCCCGGTGCTGGTGCTCCCCGACGCCGACCTGGACCGGGCCGCGAAGGCGGTCGGATACGGGATCTTCGGGAACGCCGGTCAGATGTGCTGGGCCGCCTCCCGCCTGCTCGTCCACGAGAGCCTTCGCGTCACCTTCGTGGAAAAGGTCCGTGCGATCGCGGAGCGACTGAAGCTCGGACCCGGGGTCGCGGACGGCGTGGAGATGGGCCCGCTCGTTTCGGCGGAGCAGGTGGACAAGGTCCTCGGGTACGTGGAGGATGCGAAGTCGAGCGGCGGGTCGGTCGTTGCCGGCGGGACCCGGGCGACGGACGAGGCGCTCCGGGCCGGCAACTTCGTGCGGCCGACCGTCCTCGCCGACGTCCCTTCCTCCTCCCGGGCGGTCCGGGAGGAGATCTTCGGACCGGTCCTTTGCGTCAGCTCCTTCGGGGACCTCGAGGAAGGGATCCGGCTCGCCAACGACTCCCCCTATGGGCTGCTCGCCGCGGTGTGGACGCGCGACCTCGGGAGCGCCCACACGGTGGCCCGCCGCCTCGAGTCGGGGATGGTCATGGTCAACGAGTCACCGACGTCCTACCCGCAAACCCCCTTCGGAGGCGTGAAGGGGAGCGGCGTCGGGTTCGAGCAGAGCCCCCGCGCGGTCGAGGCGTACACCCGCCGCAAGAACGTCCTCATCCAACTCGGCGGGAAGCGCTAGCACCCCCCCGCCCTCCCCTCGGGGTTCGTACGAAACCCCAAAAGGCAGGGGCCGGGCTCCTCTCCCACCGTGCCGACGGCGCCTCCGCCCGACCCCACCTGGGGAATGTGCCAGTTCTGCGGTGTCGCCGTCGCGCCCGGGGCCAAGTTCTGCGGGATCTGTGGGGCCCCCGATCCGGTTCCCGCCGCCAAGATCTCGACGGCCTCGAAACCGATCCGCCTCCGGATCCAGATGACGGGCCTCCTCCGGAGCGTGATCGTGATCGGGGTCGCGGCGGCCCTCGCCTACTCGATCATCGCGGTCGTCCTGACGGGAGCGCCCGTCGTCGCGGACCCGCTCACCACCACGGGGAGCTACCTCATCGGACCGGGGAACTTCACCGTCATCTGGGGCGAGATCACGGGGGGCGACTACGTGATCGGGAACTACACGACCGTCAACCCGGTCGGCACGAACCTCAACGTCGCGATCTACAACTCCACGCTCTGGAACCAGTTCTCGTTCGGCCACGACCCCGTCCCGTTATGGACGAATACAGGCGGCCCTTCCGGCCAGATCATCTACTCGGCTCCCTACACGGACAACTTCTACTTCGTGTTCACGAACCCCTACGCACCGAGCAGCCACCTCAACGTGACGGCCTACGTCGTGACCGACTACGAATCGAACGTGGGCGACGAAGGGTTCGCCTAGCGGAGCCGACTAGGCGTCGGTCCGCTGGACCAGGGTCCGGTCCACCGTGCGGACGGACCGTCGCCCCGCGAGCAGGAGTCCGTTGGCCAGTTCGGTCGCGAGCTGGTCCATGTACCGGGCCACGCCCTCTTCCCCTCCGGTGCCGAGCGCCCATAGGATGGGACGGCCGACCCCGACCGCCCGGGCGCCGAGGGCGAGCGCGATCAGGACGTCCGTCCCCCTCCGCACCCCCCCGTCGAGGTAGACCTCGACCTGGGAGCCGACCGCGTCGACGACCTCGGGGAGGACGCTCAGGGTGGCCGGGGCGCCGTCCAGCTGGCGGCCCCCGTGATTGGAGACGACGACCGCTTTCGCCCCGTGGGTGACCGCGAGCCGGGCGTCCTCCGCGCTGAGGATCCCCTTCACGACCCACGGGAGCCGGGAGACCGACCGGAGTCGGTCGAGGACCTCCCAGGTCGCGCCCGGGTCGGAGGGGAGCCGGTACTGCGACCCTTCCGACACCAGCGCGCGGGGAGGAGGAAGGACCTCCGACCCGTTGCCGATCGGGACGGAGGAGTCGATCGCGAATCCGCCCCGGGCCTGTCGGTCCCGCACGCCGAGCACCGGCGTGTCGACGGTCAAGAGGAGCGCCGAGTACCCGGCCCGCTCCGCCCGCTCGACCAGGCGACGGTTGACCTCGAACTCCGGTTGAAGGTAGAGCTGGAACCAGCGCGGGGCGGCGCCGGACGCCTCCGCGATCTGCTCGATCGAGGACGAGGAAAGCGTACTGTAGGTGGCGAGCCAGCCGCTGCGGGCGGCGGCCCGGGCCACCGCGGGCTCGCCGTCCGGGTGGACCTGGGCGTGGTACGCCATCGGGGCGACGAAGACCGGGGCCCGGACGTTCGACCCCAGGAGGGTGGTGGAGAGGTCGACGGAGGTGACCCCCGACTGCATCCGGGGGTGCAGGGACCACCGAAGGAACGCCTCCCGATTCGCGCGGAGGGTCCGCTCTTCTCCCGAGCCGCCCTGAATGTACGCCCAGATGCGGTCCGACAGATGCTTCGAGGCGGCCTCTTCGAGGTCGCTGAGGGTCGGGACGCGGTCGCCCGAGGGCGGCTCAGGCATCGGTGTCGGTCGGCGGAGGCGCCACGCCCTCGTGCCGAGCGAGGTACTCCGCCGGGACCTGATCGACGAGGTAGACGGTCTTGCCGGCGCGCATGATCACGAGCCCTCCGCTCCGGGCCTTCTGAGTATCGACCTCGAGGATAACGGGGTCCGGGGTCCGGACGCTGCCCGCGGCGCGGGCGTCCTCCGCCGTCTTCGAGAGGTGGACCCGCTTCCGGTCGGACGGCTTCAACCCGACCTCGAGCACGATCGACGCCTCCTCGGGCGTGACGGGGAAGAAGAGGAGCTCCGGGATGTTCTCCGTGGGCAGGTCGAGGTCGACCTCAATCGTGTGGCCGTAGGTGGCCCGGACCCGGTCGTCGCGCACTTCGTAGCGGCCCTTCGCGTCCGTCTCCGCGATGGCGACGAGATGGGCGACGCGGAGCCAGTGGTACGCCGGGTGCTTTTGCGAGATCGCCCGAACGATCGCGGGCAGGGAGACCCACCCGTGCGGCTCCATCGTGAGCCCGTACCGGTCGGGGAAGTGGCGGAGGATGCCGGTGAGGACCCGACCCAGGTGGTCGAGCTCCCGGTCGTTCATCAGGAAGCGACCGGGTTGGCCGCAGACGGGGCAGGCCTCGGCTCGGAAGAATCCGTGCTGGGCGCACTCCTTCAACATCGGCTCTGGCGGCCCCTACGCCTTGACCTTGTCGGCCTTTTTCTCGAAATCGGTGAGGAGGTCGCCGTAGAGGTCGGCGAGGTCTTTCAGGACCCGCTTCAGGACCTGCTGGGGCTTTTCGCCCTTCGTCCGCAACAGGAGCGTCGGACGGTCGAGGTACGGGTGGCCGAGGTAGTAGCGCGCCTCGACGACCTTCTCCTCCTTCTGGAGGGATTCCACCAACGGGATCAGGAGCGTCTCCTCCCCCTTCGGGAACTCCACCCGAATGAGGTCGTGCTCCTTCTCCACGACCCGGATCTCCACGTTCGTGACCTCGAGAGTCCGCCGACTGGCGCTCGGTTCTTAAGGATGGCGGGACGCCGGCCTCGGCGGACCTCCCTCGGATCCGTGCCACCCCCACCCGCGCGAAGCGCATATAGCCCGGTTTCCCTCCCCGGCCGCTCATGCGGTTCCTGGTCGTCGGCGGAGGGGCTCGGGAGCACGCGATCGCCGTCACGCTCGACCGCGCCGGGGCCGAGGTCCTGGTCGCGAGCGCGAACGCGAACCCGGGACTCGGGCGCGTCGCGAGGGCCGCCGCCCGGGTCGACCCGACGAGCCCCGAGGCGGTCGTCCAGTTCGCCCGGGCGCAGCACGCGGACGCCGCGGTCATCGGCCCCGAGGCCCCCCTCTCGGCGGGCGTTGCAGACGCACTTCGGGCCGCGGGCGTGCCGACCGTCGGCCCGAACCAGGCCGCCGCCCGCATCGAGACCTCCAAGCAGTTCTGTCGCGAGCTCCTGGCCCGGCATGGCGTCGGAGCCCAACCGAAGGTCGTCATCCTGACCTCCACGCAAGAGGTCGACCGCGCGGTCGCCGACTTCGGCGGGCCTTTCGTCGTCAAACCGAGCGGGCTCACCGCCGGAAAGGGCGTCTGGGTCCAGGGCGTGGATTTCCCCGAGCCGAGGGCGGGTGGGGTCTACGCGAAGTCGATCCTCGCCGCGGGAGGCTCGGTCCTCCTCGAGGAGAAGCTCGAGGGCGAGGAGTTCAGCCTGATGGCGTTCGTGACCGACTCGGGTGTCTACCCGATGCCGGTGGTGCAGGACTTCAAGCGGGCGCTCGAAGGGGACAAGGGCGGCAACACCGGCGGCATGGGGTCGTACTCGCAGCGGGACCACCTGCTCCCGTTCCTTTCCCGGGCCGACCGCGACGCCGCCGTGACCGTGCTCGAACAGACGGTCGCGGCGATGCGGGCCGAGGGGATCTCGTACCGCGGGGTCCTGTACGGCGGGTTCATGCGCACCGTCCAGGGGCCGAAGCTCCTCGAGTACAACGCTCGCTTCGGCGACCCCGAGGGGATCAACGTCCTCACGCTCTACGAGGAGGGGAACTTCGCGGACCTCCTGCTCGGCGTGGCGAACGGACGCGTGGACCCGAACCTCGTGCGCTTCCGGCTGCGCGCGACGGTCGTCAAGTACCTCGTCCCGCCCGGGTACGGAGACCGGCCGCAGAGCGGCGGCGTACTCGAAGTCGACGCCGCCGCGATCGAGAAGGCAGGGGTCCACGTGTTCTACGGGAGCGTCGACGAGGTCGGGCCGGGCGCCATCAAGCTCTCGAGCTCCCGCGGGATCGCCCTCGTCGGCGAGGCGAGCGCGATCCACGAGGCCGGCGTCCGCGTCGAGGCCGCCCTCGCGTTCGTGAAGGGCGGCTACTACGTCCGGCACGACATCGGCACGAAGGAGGACCTCGCCCGGCGGACCGAGCACCTCCGCCACCTGCTCGCCCCTACCGCCAAACCGTCGCCGATCCCGCTCAGCGTCGCCGCGGCCGACGCCCCGCCGTCGAGCTCCTCCTCGCCGGAGGAGATGATCGGCTGAAGGTTCGCCAAGCGTAAAATAGCGTCCGCCCGGTTCGTCCGCTCCATCCATGTTCTGCCCCAATTGCAAGCGTTCGATGCGGCCGGACCGCCCGATGGGCGTCTGGCGGTGCGGAGCGTGCGGCAAGACCGTTCCGCTCGGCCGGGGCGTCGAGGTCGGCCGGTCGACGCCGCTGATGCGCGAGGTCAGCGTGGTCGAGAAGGAGACCGCGACCCTTCCGACCGCGACCGAGGTCTGTCCCAAGTGTTCGAACGATCTGGCCTACTACGTCCTCCGCCAGACCCGCGGCTCGGACGAGCCCGAGACCCGGATCTTCCAGTGCACGAAGTGCGGGCACAAGTGGCGGGAGTACTCGTGAGCCCTCGCGTCTTCGACCCGGTGGTCCGGGTCTTCGCCCCCGACTCGGTCGGACAGACGGTCCGGGTCCGGGGCTGGTTGGTCCGGGGCCGCTCCTCGGGCGGGATCCTTTTCCTGGCGATGCGCGACCGGACGGGCAGCGTCCAGGTCACGGGCAAGAAGGATGCGCTCGGCGAGGAGGGGTTCCAGCGGGCGGAACACGTGCAGGTCGAAGGAGCCATCGAGGTCGACGGGACGGTCGCGGAGGACCGCCGGGCCCCGGGGGGACGGGAGATCCGGGCGAGGGAGATCCGCGTCCTCGACGCGGGCGAGCCGTTCCCGATCTTTGCCGACCAGACCGAGGAGTACCGGTTGGACAAGCGCCATCTCGTCATCCGGTCCCCCGAGCATGTCGCGACCTTCCGCGTCAAGGCCGAGCTGCTCCGGGCCCTGCGGGAGTTCCTGACGCAGGAGGAGGTCCTCGAGGTGACCCCGCCGATCCTGACCGGGAACCCGGCGGAAGGCGGGTCGGAGGCGTTCCAGGTCGACTACTTCGGCAAACCCGGCTACCTCGGACAGACCGCGCAGCTCTACCTCGAGGCGATGCTCGTCCCCCACGAGCGGGTCTACTCCCTCACCCCGTCGTTCCGGGCCGAGAAGTCCCGGACGCCCCGCCACCTCACCGAGTACCTCCACCTCGAGGTCGAGCTCGCCTGGTGCGACCTCGACCAACTGCTCGTCTTCACGGAGCGGATGTTCGTCGCGGTCTGCGCGGCCATCGCCGACCGGTGTCCGAAGGAGCTCGCGGTGCTCGGCCGCGCCCCCGACGAGCTTCGGGCGATCCGCGCCCCCTTCCCGCGCATCACCTACACCGAGGCCCTCGACCGGCTCCGGGCCCAGGGGTTCCCCCTCGAGTGGGGGAGCGACCTCGGCAGCGCCGAGGAGCGCGCGCTGACGCTCGAATCCGCGTCGCCGCTGTTCCTCACCCACTTCCCGCGCGAGCTGAAGGCGTTCTACATGCTCCGCTCCGCCGACGACCCTCGGACCGTCGAGGCCGCCGACCTGCTCGGCCCCGAGGGGTACGGCGAGCTCATCGGCGCGTCGTGCCGCGAGACCGAGATCACGAACCTCCTCGAGCGCCTGCGCGCGATCGGGGCGAACCCGGAGGAGTACGAGTGGTACCTCGACCTCCGCCGGCACGGGAACGTGGCCCACGCCGGGTTCGGTCTCGGCGTCGAGCGGTTGCTGCGCTGGATGCTCCGCCGCGAGCACATCCGCGAGACCACTCCGTTCCCCCGGACCCCCTCCCGGCACACGCCGTGAGCGTCCGGAGCCCCACGATGACGGCAAGGTTCAAGAACGGCCGCGTGCCTCGCCGGCTGTCGTTCCCCGGTCGGAGAAGCTAGCGTGGGTCAAGAGCAAGGAGAGCGGGGCAGCGAGCGTACCGCCCCGCCGGTGGAGAAGAAGGTGAGCCCCCTCATGGTCGAGCGGCTCACCCACGAGGACGTGCCGGCGATCTGCGGGCTCTACAAGAAGGTCGGCGACGCCCAGGCCCCCGGCCTCCCGGCCGAGCTCATCAAAGCGTGGCAGCCGACGCCGCTCGAGTTCACGAGCCGGATGGAAGGGATCACGTACTTCGCCGCCCGGCGCGACGGCCGCATGGTCGGCGCGATCGGCTGCGAGCTGCATCGCGGAGCGGTTCACTTGGTCCATCTGGGCGTCGACCCGGACGCGCGTCGCCAGGGGGTCGCGACCGCGCTCGTCGGCGCGGCCGTCGACTGGGCGAAGCGCTCGAACGCCCCCGTGATCTGGGCCGACGCGCTCCAGCGGTTCACCGGCGCGGCCGCCCTGTTCCAGCGCCTCGGCTTCGCCGAGGCGGGGCTGCTGCACAAGCACGAGTGGGCGGAGGACGTCCGCCTGTTCGAGCGGGTCCTCTAGCGCGGCGGCGTCCGAGCGGCGGACGGTCGGGCCTTGCCCGTCGGCATCCCGTGCGTTTCCTGGAGCGCGCGCAGGCGGCGCAGCCCCTCCTCGGGACGGCCCTTGAAGAAGTCCCTCGCCCCGCGGGCGAGCTCCATCGCCTCGCGCTCCGTCGCGATCCCGTGCGTCCGTTCGTCGACGAGGTAGTCGCCGTACTCACTGATGTAGCGGGGAAGGTTCGCTTTCAGTCGCCCGACCGCTTGGAGACGGAGGGCGCGGATCTGCTGCTTCAGGGCCGCCAGCTTGCCGGCCCGCAGTTCGGCCTCGAGGTCCTCGGCGGTCTCGGTCGGCTCCTGCGGCGGGTCAATCCCGAGCGCGGCCATGTCCTTGAACAGGGAAACGACCCGCTCGAGCTCCTCACGGGCCTGGTCGAGATGCCGCTCCTTGATCGCCACGACGCGGTCGACCTGGCGGTAGGTGGCGAGCGCTTGCGCGATGTCGCCGGAGCGGGCGGAGTGCAGGGCGTCGTCGATCTGGTCGCGCTCCAGGCGGCTGTCGACGGCATAGGCCTCGAGTCGGGTCAGGCGGCTTCGGGTTCTCTTCTCCCATTCATCGAACGCCTGGAGGATGCGACGTTGGGCGATCCGTTCGACCCCGCGAACGACCTCGGCCCACGGTTCGGGGTTGGGCGCGGAGCGGGCGGCCTCCTCTGCCCAGGCCGGGAGGCGGGGGATCTCGACGCCGAGCGTCTCGACGTTCTCCTCCCACTGGCTCAGGCGCGAGAGACGGCGGGTCAGCTCGGTGGCGAACGGGTTCGGGGTGGCGGCGCGGCGAGGGGCGAGGGGGCGCGGTCGTGTGAGGCTCCCGTCGGAAGAGGGGGCAGGGTCCGACGCGCCCTCGGTCGGCCCCGCTTCGCTCGGCGGAACCCCGACCTCGTCCGATTCCGGGAGCGGTGCGTGGCACGCCGGGCAGATCAATGCGTCGGGGGCGACCGGGGCCCCGCAGACCGGGCAGACCAAGCCCTCGCTCGCCATCGCCGAGGACGACTAGCCGGCGAGACCTTAAAACGAGAGTTTCGCGGGCGGCGGGGGTTCCGGGGACGGGGCCGAGGGCGGGCGAGGAGACCGGGGAGTGCAGGGGGTGAGATTTGAACTCACGGACTCCTACGAGACTAGGACCTCAACCTAGCGCCTTTGACCAAGCTGGGCCACCCCTGCGCGGTCGTCGGCGCGTACGGGGGTGGGGCGATAACCTTTGCGAAGGAGGCGGGGGTTCCGCCGGCCCCGGTACCCCACGCGGCAAACCAGATGAACGGTCGTGCGGTCGTGGCTCCACCATGGCCGACCGAACGATCGGCGGAGTGACGGTGTTCATCGGACTCAAGCCGACGATGACGTACGTCTTCCAGGTCGTCACCCAGCTCAACTCCGGCGCCGGCCCGGTCGTGGTGAAGGCGCGGGGCAACGCGATCGCGAAGGCGGTGGACGTCGTCGAGGTCGTCCGTCGGCGCTTCCTCGTGGGTCAGGTGAACATCGGTCCGATCTCGATCGACACCGAGCGCCTGACGAACCGGGACGGACGCGACGCGAACGTTTCGTCGATCGCGATCTCGGTCACCCGGACGGGCCCGGTCCCGGGGTCGGCGACGCCACCGGCCCCGCCGAGCCCGGGATAGCGTCCCGTACGACCCAGGTCCCGGCGGCGAGGTCCCCCCACCGCTGCCGTTCCGCGGTCACCGTGATGGTGAGGAACCCCGTGATCCCGAGCAGTCCCACTCCGATCGCCCCCGCGAAGAGGAGCGTGAACATCGCGAGGATCCCGGCGGGAAGGCCGAACCCGTCGAGCGCCAGGCTGGAGGTGGAGAAGCTCGCCACCAGGACCAGGACCGCCGTCCCTCCGACGACCCCGACGACCGAGAGCACTGGGACGCGGAAAGCGTTCCGGACCAGGATCGCCGAGAAGGGGGGCGTCCGGAGCCCGCGCGCGCGCACCGAGAGCCCGCACAGTCGTTTCCCCACCGTCGTGCCGTAGACGGTCTCGGCGACGACGAAGTACAGGAAGGCGAGGCTGATGTACGCGTAGATCGCCGCGTTGAAGGGTACGCTCGATAGGGTGGCGACGAAGCCGCCCGAGAGGTGAGAAGCGAGGTAGAACCAGACGAGGGCCGCCGGGACCGTGAGGACGGCAAGGTCGATGAGGAACGCCACGGTCCGACCCCACGCGGTCGCGAGTCGGGGGCTGCCGAGGTCGACCGAGAGTCCCACGAGGAATCGTGCGGTGATCCAGCCCCGATAGCTTTCGCGTCCGTCCGTGGTCCCGGCCGCCGCGGCGGCCTCGAGGTTCGCAAAATCGCTCACGACCCAGCCGGGGACGGGCAATCCCTGCCACGGCCGCTCGGGGGGCGGAGGGGGCGCGTTGCGAAGGACCCCCGCCTGGAGCGCCCCGGCGCGGGCGGCACTCGCCGCCTGGGAGAGCGACCCGGACAGGTCCCCGTCGATGCCGCGCCGGAAGGACCGACCGAGACTTCCGACGGGCGTGGGCGGCGGGGGATCCGGGCTCGCCCCGCCGAGCGGCGCCCACGACCGTCGGTCGAGGACGTGGACCGCGTACGCGGCGCCGAAGGCGAGGAGGCCCGAGAGGTAGACGAGGTCGAGGAGACCGGCGCCCCCGATGATGTAGAGACCGGCCGACGGACTCGGGTACAGCGGCGGCTCGCGGAGCACGTCGGCGCCGACGAGGACGCCGAACGTGCCCGAGAGGAAAGCCGCCGGTAAGGCGAGCCCCTCCTGGCGAGGGAGCCACAAGGATGCGGTGAGCCCGAGGATCCCCCCGGCCGCGACCGGGGGGATGAGGTACTGCGGGAACGTCTCGGAGATCCCCACCCCGGCGGAGGCCGACGAGAAGAGGAACGTCAGGAACATCACGGCGTCCGTGACCGCGACGAGCGCGGCGACGCGCTCGACCAAGGGATCCCCGCGGGTCCTTCCAACGAGGAACAGCGCGACGGGCGCGAGGGAGGCTACCGCCAGGATCCCGAACGTGCTCGGGAGGAGGGCGGGGAACCGGACCACGATCGCGAGCGCGACGACCGCGACCCCCCCGAAGACCCCGGCGAAGAGGGTGGCGGACCGACGGGCCGGGGGAGCGAGGGGCGCGAACGCCAGCACCGCGACGAGGAGCGGGAACAGCGCCCCGCTCAAGCTGATCCCGAGTACGTCGTTCGAGATGGGGAGGAAGGGGAGGTCCGCGAGCGAGGCCGCCGCCGCTCCCGGCAGGAGCAGCCAGAAGGCCCTCCGGCCGAGTCCGACCGACTCGGCGAAGGGGCCGTGCTCGAAGGCGCAGAGGAAGAGGACCGCCCAGAGGATACCCGGCAGCGCGACCTCGATCGCGTTGCCGAGGATATCGAACGTGAGTTGTCCGGGGTCGATCACGATCCTCCGTCCGCGGAAGCGGGCGAACGGACGAGGCGCACGGTGGGCCTAAACGTTTTGTCGGCGGGACCCCCTCTCCGCGCATGGCTCCTTCGCGCATCGAGAAGGATTCGCTCGGCCCCCGCGAGGTACCCGACACGGCGTACTGGGGGATCCAGACGCTCCGGGCCCGCGACAATTTCCCGGTGAGCGGCCTCCGGGCCTCCCCGCATCTCGTGCGGGCCTACGGTCTCCTGAAGCTCGCCTGCGTCCGGACGAACCTCGCCCTCGGGACGGTCGATGTCGAGCGGGGCCGGGCCGTGGAACAGGCGGCCCGGGAGGTCGCCGACGGGAAGTTCGCCGCCGAGTTCGTGGTCGATGTCTTCCAGGCCGGCGCGGGAACCTCGTTCCACATGAACGTCAACGAGGTGCTGGCCAACCGGGCCCTTGAGATCCTCGGCAAGCCCCGGGGCGACTACGCCTCGCTCAGCCCGAACGACCTCGTGAACCGGGGTCAATCGACGAACGACACCTTTCCCTCGGCCGGCCAGGTGGCGACCCTGTTCGCGCTCGCGCAGGTCCGCCTTGCGGTTGGGGCCCTCGCCGCGAGCCTGGGCCGCAAGGCAGTCGAGTTCCAGCGAATCCCGAAGGCGGGCCGCACGCATTTGAAGGACGCGATGCCGGTCACGCTCGGAGCCGAGTTCCGGGCCTATGCGAGCGCGCTCGAGCACATCCTCGAATCCCTCGCTCCCATCGAGACCGCCCTCGCCGAGATCCCCCTCGGCGGGAGCGCGGTCGGCAGCGGGGTCAACACCGTGCCCGGGTTCCGCGCCCGGGCGGTCCAGGAGTACGCGACCCTGTCGGGCCTCCCCCTCCGGCCGGCCCGCGACCCGTTCGAGTCGATGCAGAGCCGCTGGCCGCTCGGCGCGGCGTCGGGATGGCTCCGGACCCTCGCGCTCGAGCTGATCCGGATCGCGAACGACCTCCGGCTGCTCCAGAGCGGACCGGCGACCGGGCTCGACGAGATCCGGCACCCCGAGATCCAGCCCGGCTCCTCTATCATGCCGGCGAAGGTGAACCCCTCCGCTTCCGAGTGCCTGAACATGGTCGCCTTCCACGTCGTCGGCTCGGATGCGGCGACCGCGCTCGCGGTCCAGGCCGGCCAGCTCGAGATCAACGTGATGATGCCGCTGGCGGTCTTCGAAGTCCTCTTCTCGGCCGAGATCCTGGCGAACTACCTGCCCGTCTTCGCTAAGTCGTGCGTCGACGGGATCACGGCGAACCCGGCGCGCGCGGAGCGATACCTCATGGAATCCGCCGCCCTCGCGACCGTCCTCACGCCGCGGTTCGGCTACTTGAAGGTCGCCGAGATCCTCCACGAGGCCGAGCGGGAGGGCCGTCCGGTCCGCGAACTCCTGGTCACGCGCGGTCTCCTGACGCCGGCCGAGGTCGAGGCCCTGCTGGGCTCGGCCGCCCTCCTGAAACTGACGGAACCCGTGGTCTAGGGCGTTATGTTCCGCGGGGGCCGTCCGAGCCCCGCGCATGCCGACCGTCGAGGACACCGCCGTAGCGCTGGGTAACCCGACCAGCGATGAGTTCCGCCGGGCGACCGAGGTCCTCGGGAAGGTCGGCCTGACCCAGTATGAGGCCCGGGCGTACATCGCCCTCGTCGCCCGGGGCCTCGGCGATGCCACGACGCTCGCCTCGGCCGCCGGGATCCCGCGGACGAGCGCCTACAAGGTGCTCGAGTCGCTCGCCGAGAAGGGGTACGCGAAGCCGACGGGCGGGAAACCGATCCTCTTCCGCCCCACGCCCCCGCTCGACGTCGCCGAGCAGTTGAAGGGCGCGATCCAGGAGGTCTTCGAACGTCTCGCGAACCTCCACCGGCTCGTCGCGGAGCACGGGGAGCCGCAGCTCGTCTACCTGCTCTCGGGCCGGGAGAAGGTCCTCCAGAAGATCGGGGAGCTCCTCGACCAATCGACGAGCACGTTCATCCTCACGACGCCGGGCGTCGCCGAGGTCCGGGACGAGCTCGCGAAGAAGATCCAGCACGCGGTGAAACGAGGCGTGCACGTCACGTTCGTCACCGCCCCGCTCCAGCGCGTTCCCGAAGGGGTCGAGTACGTGGCCCGGGACAACCTCCTCGCCACGGAAGCGCTCGCCGACGGGGAGCACGCGCTCCTCGCCGCGCCGGGGCTCGACGCCTGTGGGTTCACCGACAACCCGATCCTCACCGCCCACCTGAAGCAGTTCCTCGAGGTCGTCCTCGAGAGCGGAGCCGAGGCCGTCAAGTGAGCCCCGCGACGACCCGCGGCCCGAGTCGGCCGCCGGTGGAGCGGGTACGGTCCGAGCTCGCCCGAGATGCCGGTCCGGACCTCGCCGCGCAGCTTCCGAAGCGGTACGTCCGCCTCGGGCACGTCCTGGTGGTCCGCTGGCCGGAGACCCTGCGACCGCACTTTCCGCGACTCGCCCGCTCGCTCGCCCGCGCCCACGGGGCGAGGACCGTGCTCCGGTTCGCCGGTCCGGTGCAGGGCGAACTTCGGACCCCGCGCGCGGAGCTCCTCTTCGGGTCCGAGACCGAGACGGAGGTCCTCGAGCACGGGGTCCGGTGGCGGTTCGATGCCGCACGGGTCCTCTTCGCGACCGGCAACAAGATCGAGCGGGCCCGCGCCGGTCAGGTCGTGCAGCCAGGCGAGACCGTCATCGACCTGTTCGCCGGCATCGGGTACTTCGCAATCCCCGCCGCCCGGTTCGGCCATGCCGCGCGGGTCCTCGCGGTCGACCGGAACCCGGTCTCGATCCGCTACCTCACCGTGAACGCCCGGTTGAACCGGGTCGACGCGGTGGTCTCGCCGCTGCTCGGCGACAACCGCACGATCGACCTACCCACCGGGACGGCCGACCGGGTCTTCCTCGGGTACCTCCCCTCCGCCGTCCCGTGGGTGGGACGTGCCCTCCCGCTGCTCCGTTCGAGCGGCGGGACCCTGCACGTGCATACGGTGGCGAACGCGCGGACCGCGCTCCCCGAGGCGGAGGCGGACGTCGCCTCGGCGGTCCGGAAGGCCGGAGGTCTCCTCGAGGCGCCGCCCGTCGCGCACGTGGTCAAACCGTACGGGCCGGGCCGGACCCATGTCGTCGTCGAGGTCCGGGTGCGACCCACCTGACCTCGCCGCGCCCCGAACTCTGGGACGCCTCCGCCCCGAACCCGGAAGGCCTTAGTCCTCGGGTCGCTTCGGGCCCGGCGTGCCTGCGAAGTACCTGAGCTACGCGGGAATCCGGGTCACCCAGCTGGAGCGGTCCGTACGCTTCTACACCCAGGCCTTCGGCCTGGTGGAGGTCCAACGCGGCGACAATTCCACCCGGGGGAAGGGGATCTTCGTCCTGCTCCGGGACCCCTGGTCCGGGCAGAAGCTCGAGCTGAACTGGTATCCTCCGGGGTCCGAGTTCGCCACCCCCTACCAGCCCGGCGAGGGATTGGACCACATCGCCTTTCGTGTCGCGAACCTTCCCCAGACCCTGGAGGAACTGAAGAAGGCGGGGGTCGAGCGGGTGGGCGGGTCGGCCGACCACACCCTTCCCGGGGGCGCTCGCGTGGCGTACGTGAAGGATCCGGACGGCAACTGGATCGAGCTGTACGACCATCCCACCCAAATGATCCCGGAAAAGCCACCGCCCGGGTACTGAGCGGGGCACGTCGTGCGCCCGGGCCACCGGGACCGGACGGGGTCACACCGCGCTGGCCGTGCGGCTCTTCGTGCGTAGGGTGCGCAACGACTCCGGGAACGCCGCGGCGAATCGGTCGATGTCGGAGGGCGGGTTCGAGAACGACACCCGGACGAATTTCGACCCGTGCTTCGGGGAGAGGTAGTTGCCGGCCCGGACGAAGACCCCGTGGCGCAGGAGCATCTCCTCCTGGATCGCCTCGGGAGAGAGGCCGAGGGCACTCACGTCGAGGATGGTCATGGAGGCCCACGACGGGAACACGGGGACGGTCACCCCCGGGATCGAGCGTGCCGCCACGGCCACCCGCTCTCCGTTGAGGCGGGTCTGGCCGACCACGGCGGGAAGCCACTGCGACTTGGTCTTGAGGGCCGCGAGCGCGGCGACCTGGGCCAGGATGTTGACCCCGAGGTCGTTCGTGTTGTATCGGGCGATCTTCGCACGGAGCTCGGGCCGGGCGGAGAACCCACCGATCCGCAGTCCCGCCAGGCCGCAGTTCTTCGACGCCGACCAGACGGTCACCGTCTCTTCCGGAGCGAACTCGGCGGCGAGCGTCGGCTCGGGGGAGAAGTCCCGGTAGGTCACGTCGTTCACGATCGTGAGGTGGTGGTCGTGGGCGAGGTCGGCGATGGCGCTCACTTCCGCCCGCGGGTAGCCGGACCCGAGCGGGTTGAGGGGATCGATGAGGAGGATCATCTTCGTCTTCGGGCCGATCGCCTCCTGGACTCGGTCGGCCGTCAGCCGGAAGGGCGGTGCGTAGATGTCGAGGTTGTGGGGGCGGGCCCCGGCGAGCTCGACGAACTTGTGGATGATGAGGTAGCTCGGGTCCGTGGCGATGACCTCGTCCCCGGGGGCGAGGAGGGCGCGCATCGTCATGTACAGCGCCTCGGTGCCGCCGCCGGTCAGGAAGGGGGGCGACCCGGAGAGCCCGAGGTCCGCCTCGATGACCCGCATGAGTTCCGGGTCCCCGCTCGCGACCGGGTACCCTTCGTACCGATGCTCCCGGAGCGCCTCCTCGACGGCCGCGCGAACCGGTTCGGGGGGAACGAGATGGTTCGTGTTCTGGCTGAGCCAGGCGACCTCCCGGCGGTGCTCGTGGGCGTACCGGAACGCGTCGAACGGGGGAGCGGACACCGGAGAGCGAACGGGTGCGTCCGGGCTTAAGCGCTTGGGTGGGGGGATGAGCCCGCCTCGGCCAGGAACGTCGTCACGATGCCGAACGACTGCGGCCGGGGGACGGCACGGGGAAAGCCGGCGACGTGCATCAACCCCAAGAGCGCGTCCCGCCCGGGGAGCGTCCGGAGGGATTCCGGCAGGTAACGGTACGGACCGGCGCTCGCCACCGCCGCCCCCATCCAGGGCACGACCCGGTCGAAGTACGCGTGGAACAACGCCCCGAACGTCGGCGAGGTCGGTTCCGTGATCTCGAGCGTCAGGAGGGTACCTCCCGGTCGGAGCACTCGCCGCATCTCCCGGAACGCCTGTCCGAGGTCCGAGAGGTTCCGGGCCACGAAGGCGTTGGTCACGAGGTCGAAGGCCCCGTCGGCGAACGGAAGGTGGAGCGCCGTGGCCCGGGCGAGCGCGACGCGGGAGCCCTCCGACGCACGTCGGTTCCGCCGCTGCGCATTCGCCAGCATCGGCCCGGTGAAATCCGCCCCCACGACGTGGGCCCGGGGGTACCGTCGAGCGACCTGGCGCACGAGGTCGCCGGTGCCGCATCCGAGGTCGAGGGCGCGCTGGATCGGTCCGGGGCTCCGGAACCGGTCGAGCTGGCCGAGGGCCCGGGGGCGCCACAGGAAATCGTTGCCCAGGGAGGCGACGTGGTCGAACCAGTCGTACCGTTCGGCGATGTAGCCGAACATCGCCTGCACGTCGTGCTCGAAGGTCGGTCGCGTGCGGTCCGGATACGGGGATCCGTCGGAGGCGACGCGGGACCGCTCCCCCGCGTCCTCCGGCATGGCGCGCTCGACCGGGGCCGGCGACTTAACTCTGGGGGGGGACGGTCGGCGGCATCTCCCGCTCCAGTGCCTCCGCCCGTTCGAGAAGGTCGTACCGCTGTTCGATGAGGCCGTGGCTTCGGGCCTCCTTCAGACGGGTCCTCGCGTCGTCCTCGCGCCCGAGCTCGTGCGCGTTCCGGGCCATCCGGACGAGCACTTCCGTCTCCTCCGCCTCCATCCCGAGGGCCCGGGCCTGCGCGAGGGCGTCCGCGAAATGGAGTTCGGCCGAGGCAAAGTCCCGGTCGGTTTCCGCGACCATCGCCCGGGTCATCGCGAGCTGCTGGGAGGCGAGGCGGTCCCCGAGGAGCCCGACCGCGGAGGCGGCCCGGTCGAGCGCCCGGTGGGCCTCGGCGGACCGACCGCCCTCGGCCTCGAACTGCGAGAGGTTGAGGTGACAGTAGCCGATCCAGATCGGGGAACGGGAGCGGTCGGCGGATTCGATCGCCCGATGGAGGTCGGCGAGCGCGGCGTCGCGGTGGCCGGCCGAGTACTGGAGCACGGCGCGGTTCATGAGGACCCGCGCCCGCGCGGCCTCGTCCTCCTGGGAGGCGAAGAGGTCGGCGGCGCGACCGTAGAGCTCGAGGGTCGAATTGAGCCGTTCGTGCCCGCTGAAGGTCATCGAGTTCGCCAGGTCGATGAGCGTGTGCCCGACCTCGGACGGCGTGCCGTCCCGTTCGGCGATCTCGAGCGCCGCCCGCTGGTGGGCCTCGGCGTCGTTCAGTCGCCCGAGGCGCCAGCACACGACGCCCAGCACCCGGTGGGCGGCCATCAGGTCCCGGGACGTTCCGTGCTCGCCGAGGATCCCGGCGGCTTCGGTGGCGAGGGCGGAACTCGAGGTGAACTCGCTCATCTCGTAGCGGGTCTGGGCGAGGCCGAGGAGCGCTCGGCCGAGCTCGAGCTCGTGGCCCTTCTCCGCCCGGGCGAGGCGGACCGCCTCGGTGAGGATCTCCTCCGACCGACGCAGGTTCCCGAGCTCATCCTCGAGACGGCCCAGCTCGGTGACGAGCCGCAGTTCGGCCCGGATGGAACGGTCCGGCCGGCGCCGCTCGGCTTCCAGGGCCCGGGCGACGTGCGCCTCGGCGGTGTCGAACGCGAAGGCCCGCGCCGCGGCCTGGGCCGCCCGGGCGCTGTACTCGACCGCTTTCGAGTCCTCCCGGCCGAGGAAGAAATGCCGCGCGAGCTCCGGGTCGCTCGCTCCCCGCGCTTCGAGCGCGAGGCCGGTCTTCTGGTGCAGGATGCGTCGTCGGGTCTCCGTGAGCTCGGAGTAGATCCCGACCCGGAGCGCCTCACTGACGAATTCGTACACCTCTCCACCCCGTCCCCGGAGGATTCCCTCGTGGACGAGACGGTCGAGGCTCTCGGTCCCGCGTTCCTCGGTCGCCCCCGAGACCGCGACCAGGTCGGCGAACCGGAACTCCTTGCCGAGCACGACCGCGTACACGAGGAGGCGCCGGTCCGAATCCTCCAGGAGGGCGACCCGCCGACGCAACACTTCGGCCACGTCCCGGGAATCCCGGAGGGGTTCCTCCGACGGGCTGCCGTAGCCCATCGTCGAGCGTACGACCTGTTCCAGGAACAGCGGATTCCCCTCGGTCTGGGCCTGCCAGCGCAGGACCTCGTTCTCCGGGGCGGGTCGGCCGCCCTGGATCCAGCGGATGAATTCCGCGACCTCCGTCGGCCCGAACGGCCGCAGCGTGACGCTCCGGAAGGAGCTGGTCTCCCGGATCTGGTCGAGGAGCGCCCGGGTGCGGAGGTCCCCCTCCGGGACGTTCGAGACGGTGCCGACGATCGCGAGCCGGGCCTGGCCGATCCCCTCCGCGAGATGGTAGACCGCCTCCAGCGAGGAGTGGTCAGCGAACTGGAGGTCGTCGATCGCGAGGAGGAGCGGGTGCTGGCTCGCGGCCGTGCGAAGATACTCGGCGACCTGGGTCGTCAACTCCTGAGGTCCCTGGCCGATCCCCTCGCCCGTCGGAGCTCCGAGCGAGAGGAGGATCCCTTCCACGTCGTCCGAGCGCAGTCGCTCGGGAGCGGGACTGCCCGCGGAGGGGGCGGACGGGGTCGACTCGGCCGTCAAGAACGGCAGCAGGTACATCGGGATCCCCGCGTCCGCCCGATCGTCGCGGTTCGAGGCCGGGGCGGAAGGAAGGGCTTCGACCTCGGAGTTGAGAAGGTCGCGCACGAGGGTGAACGGCGCGGGCAGTTCCTCCGGCAGGGCCCGGGCGAGGAGGACTCGGAACCCGAGATGTCGGGCCCGCTCGACCGCGACGCGGAGCAGGTGGCTCTTGCCGATCCCGGACGGGCCGGTCAGGAAGAGTCCCTGGCCCACTCCGCTCAGCGCTTGGTCGAGGGCGCGCTCGACCGCGGCGACCACGTCCTCGCGGCCAATGACCGGCAGCCCGGAGCTGGTCCCATCGGTCGACGTGGCCGGCATCGACAGAATGAGCCGAGACCCGCCTTATAAGGGTGGGTGGTCGCTCGAGACCGTCTCCGCCACGACCGGGGCCGCCTCGCTCGCGCGGGCGGCCGCCGCGAGGGTCCGCCGGAGCTCCTCGAAGACCGGGGCGAGGTTCGGCCGGACCTCGGCCAGGCCGAGCCGCTCCGCCGCCTCGAAGGCTTCCCGGGCTCCGGCCCAGTCCCGGGTCTTGGAGCGCAGGCGGGCGAGGCGAAATTGGACCTCCGACTCGTCGGCGTCGAGGTGGAACTGTCGGCACAGCTCGATCGCGGACCGGTAGGCCCGCTCCGCCTCCTCCCACTGGCCCCGTCGCTCGGCGATCTCGCCCCGGTTCAACTCGGCCTGCTCCCCTCCGAGGGAGTCGGAGAGCTGCGCGAGCCCGCGGGCGGCCTGCTCGTTGTCCCGTTCCGCCTCGTCCAGCTGGCCGAGGGAGAGCCGCATCTCGACCCCGGACAGGAGGGACCAGCCGGCCGAGCGGGGGTCGTGGGCGTGCTCCGCCGCCTCGCGGGCCCGGGCCAGGTACTCGATTCCGTCCTGCGGATGGCTCTCCCCGACCGCGACGGCGAGGTTGTGGTACGCTCGGGAGAGCTCGACCCAGTCACCGGAGCGGGAAAGCCGGTCGATGGCGTGCTGGTACCACTCGACCGCGATCGGGTGGACCTCGGGGCCCATGAGGGCGAACGAGTTCCCGAGGTCGATGGAGAGTCGTCCGAGGAGACGCGGGTCCCGGTTTCCCTCGAGCAGCTCGAGGGCCTTCATGTTCTCGTCCAGCGACTCGCCGTAGTCGCCCCGGGCGAAGGAGAGCCGCGCCACCAGGCGGTGCGTCTGGGCGACCCCGACCGGGTCGCCGGCGATCTCGAACAGACGTCGGGCGTCGATCGCTCCCCGGGCCGCCGCCTCGCTGTCCAGTCCTTCACGGGCAATCTCCGCCCGGGCCAGCATCAACCGGGCCGTGAGCCCCGGGTCGCTCCCCGCGGCCCGCTCCAGGGCCCGGCCGTAATGCCGGTCGGCCCCGGGGAAATCTCCCACGGAGAAGCGGAGGTCCCCGAGCGTCCGGATCGTCTCGGCCTCCTGGCGGGCGTGGTCGCCCGGGAGGTGCTCGAGGTCGAGAAGGACCCGCTCGAAATGGTGCATCGCGAGGTCCGGCTCGTTGGCCTCCCGGGCCTGTTCGCCGGCCCGGCGGTTGAACTCGAGGGATTTTTCGGTGACCTTCCCGAGGAAGTAATGACGACCGAGCTCCGCGTACAGCTCGGGCGGCGGGCCGGGCGAGATCGCCTCGAGCGCCTCCGCGATCTTCCGGTGGAGGATCCGAAGGCGGCTTTCGGTCAAGGACCGGTACGTGCGGGCCCGGAACTCCTCTTCCACGAACCCGAACCGCTCTCCGCCGAGACGCTCGCGCAGAATGCCTCGGTGGACGAGCCGCTCGAGCTGCTCGGCGAGCTCCTCCTCCGGGGCCTCCATTGCCTTTGCGAGCAGGGGGAAACTGAACTCGGAACCGATGGCGCTCGCGTAGGCCAGGATGCGGAGTTCGTCGGGCGTCAGGTCGGCGGGAAGCGTCGGCGACGGGGGTCGTTCGGGGGGGACGACGCCGTGCCCGGACTCCGGCATCGAGCGACTTCTAGGGCGGGCGCTCGGTTAAAGCCCTCCGTTCGGGAGCGCGGAGGACTTCCCGCGTCTCCCCGGGGGTCATGGCCGCGGCCGTAAGGGTTATCTAACGGACCCCGGGTCGGCGGGCCCGATGCCGCCGGAGGAGGAGTACGCGCCCGGAGCCGACTCGTTCCGGTCGATGTCGACGGGTCGGAGGGCCTCGTTCTGGGGGTTCGCCGGCCTCGTGGTCCTCGCCGTCATGTTCTACGTCGGATGGGGCCTGAGCTTCGGGGTCTGGCTGGACAACGGCGTCTACGCCGTCACGATCACGCTCCTCCTCTTCGGGCTCGCCGGCATGTGGCTGATGCTCCCGAACCCACCGACCCCGTCGCTCCCGCCCCCGTAAGGGGCGGTACCCGTCAGATCGGGCGACCGGCGAGCGCCCACTGGACCGAACGACCGGTCCGGCACGCGATGCACTGGGCGGGCGGTGCCGCCGCGATCGGAGGGGCTCCCTCGGGGACCCCGAGCAAGGACCCCTCGATGGCCGCCTCGATCTGGTGCCCACATTCCTCGCTCCCGCACCACCCGATCTGGCGGACCTTCGTCGAAGCGCGGAGGTCTTCGAGCGACTCGGCGAGAGCGAACGCGTCTTGGAACTCGTGCTGGGCTCGTTCGAAGAGGGCGCGGTCGAACGCGGTGAGCGCCGCATCGACCTGGTCCTCGAGGTGGTCGAGCGGAACGGAGACCTTGGCGCTCTTCAGGCGGTCGACCGCGGTCACCGTGCGCGCCTCAGCCTCGCGCCCGCCGACCTCGAGCCGGAGCGGCGCGCCGAGGAGCTCCCACCGGTAGTACTTCGCTCCGGGCCGGTCGCTCGAGTCGTCGAGGTGGGCCCGGATCCCCCGCCGGGTGAGCCGCTCCGTGATCTCGGCGGCGACCCGGCTGGGCAGGTCGCCGGATTTTGCGGAGACGATCGGGATGACGACGACCTCGTAGGGGGCGATCGCGCGGGGGAACACCGCCCCCTTCGCGTCCCCGTGGACCGCGAGGATGGCGCCGAGCAGGCGTTCCGAAAGCCCGAAGGTTGTCTGATGGGCGTAGTGGGTCGTGCCGTCGGCGGCCTCGTACTGGATCCCGTACGGCCGGGCGAAGTTCTCCCGGTAGTGGTGGACGCTCCCGATCTGGAGGGTGCGTGCTTCCCCGACCGGGATGTCGAGCGCGATCGAGTAGTACGCGCCCGCGAACTTGTCCCAGTCCGGTCGGCGGATCGCGAGGAACGGGAGGGCGAAGGCGGCGGCCATGCGCTCGAAGGCGCGCAGGTTCGAGGCGACCCGGGCGGTCGCGGCCGCCTCGTCGAGCTGACAGGTGTGCTCCTCGAAGAAGTGGATCTCGCGCACGCGGAGGAAGGGTCGGGTCGTCTTGGTCTCGTAGCGGAAGGTGTTCACGATCTGGTAGACGTTGAGCGGCAGGTCCTGGTGCGAGCGGACCCAGAGCGCGAAGACCGGATACATCGCGGTCTCGCTCGTCGGCCGGAGCACGAGCGGGACGTCCAGCTCGGAAGCGCCCGCCCGGGTGACCCAGTAGACCTCGGCGTCGAACCCCTTGATGTGCTCCTTCTCCTTCGCGAACTCCGTCGCGGGGATGAGGGTGGGGAACTCCACCGCCTGTGAGGCGGTCGCCTCGATCTCCCGGATCATCACGGCGTCCAGGTTGCGCCGGGCGCGGAACCCGTAGGGGGTCCAGACGTTCATCCCCTTCACGGGGTACCGTTTGTCGGAGAGACTGGCGGCCTCGACGACCGTGAGGTACCAGTCCATGAACTGGGTGCGCTTGTCCGGGAGCTCGGCCATAGAGACTCCTCGACCGGGAGGGTCGGGAGGTATAACGGTACGCGCCGACCCGCGCCGGAGTGTCCGGCAATTGTCGGACGGGCGCCGGAGACCGGTCGCGGCGCGCCGCTCTAACCCATGCCGTTAAGCCCCGGGCCGAGCGTATCCATATCACCATGCGCCTCGTCGTCTGCGTCGACCGCGATGACGACCTCGGCCGAAAAGCCGGGGTCTCCGGGCCGGTCGTCGGTCGGACGGAGGCGATCGACGCGGCGACCAAGCTCGCGATCGCCGACCCCGAGGATTCGGACACCAACGCGATCTTCGCCGCGGTGAGCTTGCTCGACGAGCTCCGCGGCGCGGGTGAGGACTGCGAGCTCTGTGTGCTGACCGGCTCGCCGAAGGTCGGCGTGCTCTCCGACCGGCGGGTCGCCGACCAGTTCGACCAGGTGCTCGCCCGGGTCCGCGCGACCTCGGCCTACCTCGTCAGCGATGGGGCGGAGGATGAGTTCCTGTTCCCCATCCTTTCGTCCCGGGTCCGCATCGACGGGGTGCGCCGCGTCTTCGTGCGGCAGAGCGCCTCCCTCGAGTCGACGTACTACACGATCGTCCGGGCGCTCAAGGACCCGAAGCTCCGCGCGAAGACCGTCCTGCCGTTCGCGCTCGTCCTCCTCACGCTCGGGATCGCCGCCGCCGGGGGTGTCTTCCTCTGGGGCATCATCGGCCTCGCGATCCTCCTCGGGATCTACCTCGTTTTCTGGACGTTCGACATCGACGAGGCGATCATCGACTCCGTTCGGTCAGCCTCGGCCGACGTGCGGCAAGGGTCGGCCGCCTTCGGGTTCGGCCTCTTCTCGATCGCGCTCGTCGGCGTCGGGTTCCTCGAGGGGTACAACTCGTTCCTCGCGCACCTCGGCAACGTGCCGCTCCTTCGGGTCATCTTCTTCGTCGAGAGTGGCCTTCTCTGGTGGATCGCGGGTGCCCTCGTTTGGGAGGTCGGCCGGGCCGTGCGCCGGACCTTCTCCCGCGGGCGGTTCCCCCTCGGGTTCGCGGTCGCCGCCACATCGATCGTGGGGATCGGCATCCTCTCTTACGGGATCCTCGACCTCGTGCGATACCTGGAGACGGCGTTCCCGTCGGACAGCCTCACGGTGATCATCGCGCTCATTGTGGTGGGCTTCGGGCTCATCATCGGGGCGGGGGCCCTTCAGCGGTACTGGAGGTCGGTCGCGCGCCGCGCGCCCAGTGACGCGATGACGGGCGGCTAACGTCGCCCCCAGGGACCGTTCTCCCCTAATCCAGGTGAACGAGCGCGGCGACGCGCTTCAAATCGGCCAGCGGAACGTCGAACCCGGCCTTCTCCCGCAGGGTCACACGGACCGCTTCGAGTCCGGGGGTCATGTCCGCCGCCTTGCGGGCGAGGGTCGCAAGGTCCTCCCAGTAGTTCCACGGGAAGACGACCCAGACCCACTGGTCCCGGGGGATCTCTTCCCCGAAGTACGTCGGGAGGAACTTGGAATGCCCGATGTGGAGGAACGCCGCGCTCTCGACCTGGGCCGCGGCGGCGATCCGGACCGCATCGACCGCGAGGCGAAGGCTGTCGCCCGTGTCGGTGATGTCGTCCACGACGAGGACGCGTTCCCCCTTCACGGGGCCCGAGAGCCCCTCCGTCAGCGAGGCCGCGCCGGTCGGGGTCGCCGTGATGCCCCAGTGCTGGGCGCGGAGCGAGACGACCCGGCGGACGCCCAGTCGGTCGGCCAGGAGCCGTGCCGGCACCCAGCCACCGCGGGTGAGCCCCACGATCGTCTCGGGGAGCCGGTCGGCCGCCCGGACCTTACGCTCGATCGCGTCGGCCCAGACGTCGACCTGGATCCAGCTCACCGCGCGGCAGCGAGGGAGGTCCACCATCCGCGCCCGGTTAGGGGTAGATGCCGCGGATGCGGATCGCATCCACGACGCGCTGGATGGCGAGGACGTACGCCGCCGTCCGGTTGTTGACGTGCTTCTCCTCCGCGACCTTGTGGACCTCGGCGTAGGAGCGCACCATGACCTTCTCCAGGCGCTGGTTGACCTCTTCGAGGGTCCAGTAGAACCCTTGGATGTCCTGCGCCCACTCGAAGTAGCTCACGGTGACGCCGCCCGCGTTCGCGAGGACGTCGGGGAGGACGACGACCTTCCGCTCGTAGAGGATCTTGTCCGCCTCGGGCACGGTGGGGCCGTTCGCGGCCTCGGCGACGATCTTGGCCTGGATCCTGTGCGCGTTCTTCGAGGTGATCTGGTTCTCGAGCGCGGCGGGAATCAGGATGTCCGCCTTCGCCTCGAGGACCTCCTCGTTGGTGATGGGCTTAGCGCCGGGGAAGCCGACGACCGAGCCGGTCTTCGCCTTGTGGGCCTCGATCGCGTGCGGGTTCATGCCCTCCGCGTTCCAGATGCCGCCCTTGGTGTCGGAGGCTGCGACGATCTTCGCGCCCTGCTCATCGAAGAGGATCTTCGCCGCGATGCTGCCCGCGTTGCCGAACCCCTGTACGGCGACGGTCCCGCCGTGGACCTTGACGCCGGCGTGGGGGGCCGCCTCGCGCACGACGTAGGCACAGCCGCGTCCCGTGGCCTCGCCGCGTCCCTCGCTCCCGCCGAGGCTGATCGGCTTGCCCGTCACGACGCCGGGGACCGAGTAGCCCTTCAGCATCGAGTAGGTGTCCATGATCCACGCCATGGTCTGGGAATCGGTGTAGACGTCGGGAGCGGGGATGTCCATCTCCGGTCCGATGATGGGGGCGATCTCGCTCGCGTAGCGCCGGGTGAGGCGTTCGAGCTCGCCTTGGGACATGTGCTTCGGGTCGCAGATGACGCCGCCCTTGGCGCCGCCGTACGGGATGTTGACGACCGCGCACTTCCAGGTCATCCAGGCCGCGAGGGCGCGGACCTCATCGAGCGTCACGCCGGGGTGGTACCGAATGCCGCCCTTGCACGGGCCACGGGCCATGTTGTACTGGACGCGGTAGCCGGTGAACACCTTGTAGGAGTTGTCGTCGAGGCGCACCGGGAAGTTGACCGTCAGCTCCCGCTTCGGGTGCTTCAGCACTTCCCGAACCCCGGGGGTGAGCCCGAGAATATCCGCCACAATGTCAACCTGTTGCTTCGCCGTCTCAAACGGATTGATGGTTTCATTACTGGGCATAGCACACCCTGTGGGTAATCCACGAACCCGGTTCTGGCTACTTATGGATACCGCGCCCCTGCGAGGGCTCGGCACGGCCGCTCGACACCTGACGAAGTAGCCGGCCGGCGCGGGCCGTCCCGGGCGTATCGAACGGTTGCCACCCGCCCGGAGGCATCGTCCGACGAGCCCCGGCCGTCTCGACCCAGGCGCCGGCCCCGCGTTCGATCCGTCCGATCGGGGTGAGCTTTCCTCCGCCCGCCTCCACCGCCCCCCGGGCCTTCTCGAGGGTTGCGGAAGGGACGGTGGCCAGGAGTTCGTAGTCGCCCCCGTACACGGTCGCCGACCAACGCGCCGACGCTTCCAGGGCGTGGAGGGGCGGATGCAGAGGAAGCCGCTCCTCTTCGACCACGACCCGGACCCGGCTCGCCTCGGCCAGAAGTCGGGCTCCCTCCGCGAGGCCGTCCGACGTATCGAGCATCGCGTGCGCCCACGGCGCGAGCGCGACGCCCTCGAAGACCCGCGGTCGGACGTCGAGCAGGTCTCTCAGCGCGTGACGCCGTCGGGAGCCCGAATTACCGGAGGTCGTCCAACGATAGGCGGCCCATCCCCCGCGGCCCACGGTCCCGGTCGTGACGAGAAGGTCGCCCGGCCGTGCCGCCGTGCGGGGGGCGAGCGACCCTTCGCGGCCCCAGGCCAGGATCGTGCTCACGACCGCCCGGACGGGAGCGGGTTTGGTGTCCCCTCCGACGAGCGGGGCTCCGAACCGGCGGCCCATTCGGTCCGCGCTCAGGGCCACCGCCTGTGCCCAATGCGCCGGAGTTCCCCGCGGGAGAAGGAGCGCGAGGAGAAGGGCCACGGGCGTCGCTCCCTTCGCCGCGGCGTCCGAAAGGCTCACCGCCGCCGCGGCACGTCCGACCCATTCGGGCGGCGAGTCCGCGAGGAAGTGCGTCCCTTCGACGAGGGAGTCCGTCGTGAGGACCGCGACGCAGCGCTCCGGCGGGCTCAGGGCGGCGGCGTCGTCGCCGAGCGGGAGAAGCCCGCCGGTCCCCGCGGGGAGGCGGTGCGCCAGCCACGCGTGGAACTCTCGCTCGCGGATCGGAGCGGACCCGCGAGGAGAGGAGGACGGCATCGCCCCCTCACTTGTAGGGGACGAATTCCTTGCCGAGGAGCTCGCGGCCGAGGATGATCCGCATGATGTTGAGCCCGCCTTCCGCTCCGACGAGGTACGACATGATGCCGCGGAACCCGAGCTCGAGGCCCACGTCCTTGGTGTATCCGGCGGCGCCGTACCACATCATGACCCGCTTCACGCATTCGAAGGCGATCTGGGGCGCGGTGAGCTTCACGCTCGCCACGGCCCGGTCGACCTCGGAGCGGTGCGACTGATCGCCCTTCAGGGTGTACGTGTCGAGGAGCCAGGCCGCGCGGCGGCACTGCCACTTGACCATCTCGACCTGGGTCCAGAGGTCGACGAGCTCGAACTGGATCCCCTCGAACTTGCCGAGGGGTTGCCCGAACGCCTGCCGTTCCTTGATGTAGGCCATGCCGGTCTCGAGCGCGCGCTCGGCGGCGCCGACGCACGCCGCGCTCACGAACGTCCGGGCGACGGAGAATCCCTCCATCGCGACGTCGAACCCCTTTCCGTCGGTCCCGAGGAGGTACTTCGGCGGTACGAGGACGTCCTGGTACGATAGCGCGCCCGTCGAGATCCCCATCCGGCCGAGGTTCTCGAACTTCTGCGTCGCGATCCCCGCGCTCCGGGTGGGGACGTAGGTGAACCGGAAGCCTCCCTCGGCGGCCTTGGAGAGGGTGAGGTGACCGCCGCCCAAGCGTTTGGCCTCCTCCACGCCTGAGACGAACGACTTCTCGCCCCGGAGGACGAACCCGTCCCCCGATTTGCGCGAGTTCGTCCGCATGCGCGCTAGATCGCTGCCCCCGGTCGGCTCCGTGGTCGCGATGCCGAGGAAGGCCGTGCCGGCGCAGACCGGAGGCAGGACCTCCCGCTTCGCCTCCTCGGTGCCGTGGACGGCGAGGATGTGGCCCCAGCCGGCCTCGAGCAGGAAGAAGACCGCCGTGGCCATGGAAAAGTCCCCGCGGCCGACCTCTTCGGCGGCGATCTCGGTGAGGATCGCGGAGGCGCCCATGCCCCCGTACTCCGTTGGAACGGGCATCGCGAGGAGCCCCAGGTGGGCCATCTCTGCGAGGACGTCGTCCGGGATCCGACCCTCGGCGTCGATCCTCCGCTCGTTCGGTCGCAGCACGCGGTCGCCGAACTTTCGCACCGCGGCCTGGAAGGCCTCCTCCTCATCGGTCAGCCGGAAGTCCATAGGTCCATCCGGCGACCGGTTCCGGGGCTAAAGCGTGAGGGGTGCCCACTCCCGCTCGGGAACGCCTTTATCCCCCCGCCCGCTCGGAGAGACCGAGGGGTTTCGCATGGCGGTCCGCGTGGCGGTCAATGGGTACGGGACCATCGGAAAGAGGGTCGCGGACGCGGTCGCCCGGCAGCCCGACATGACCCTCGTCGGCGTCGCCAAGACCCGTCCCAGTTTCGTCGCCCGGTCGGGCCTGGAACGGGGGTACCGCCTGTTCATCGCGGGGGACGGGGACAAGGCCGAGTTCGACGCCGCGAAGCTCCCGACCGCGGGACGGATCGAGGACCTGCTCCGCGAGGTCGACGTCGTGATCGATGCGGCCCCGGACAAGGTCGGCAAGGAGAACGCCCAACTGTACTCGAAGGCCGGGGTCCGAGCGATCTTCCAGGGCGGGGAGAAGGCGAACGTCGCGGAGGTCTCCTTCAATGCACTCGGCAACTACGACGCGGCCCGCGGGAAGAAGACGGTGCGCGTGGTCTCCTGCAACACCACGGGTCTCGCCCGCGCGGCGGCGGTCCTGACCTCCCGCTGGGACGTCCAGCACTGGGAGGCGACGATCGTCCGCCGGGCGGCCGACCCGATGGAGACGAAGCGGGGGCCGATCAACGGGATCCTTCCCACCTTCCAGCTCCCCTCTCACCACGGGCCGGACGTGAACACGATCCTACCGAAGCTCCCCATCGCGACCACGGCGGTCGTCGTCCCCACCACGCTCATGCACGTCCACGTCAACCACGTTCGGTTCGGCGCCGGTCCGAAGGATGGAGCCGAGCTCACGGAGACGTTCCGCCGGGCCCCCCGGTTCCACATCTTCGCGGCCTGGGAGGGCGTCGAGGGGACGCCTCACGTCATGGAGTTCGCCCGCGACCGGGGGTTGGGGCGCCAGGACATGATGGAGAACGTGCTCTGGGAGAACGGCATTCGCGTCGACGGACGGGACGCCTACTTCTTCCAGGCAATCCACCAGGAGTCGATCGTCGTGCCCGAGAACATCGACGCGATCCGGGCGATGTTCGACCTCGCTCCCGACGGAGCCCATTCGATGGCGATCACCGACCGGGCGCTTGGCATCCCGCACCCCGCCTGAGCCCGCCGACCGGCCCCCGTCAGGGGACGGGTCCCCTCGGGCCCGAGGCGGCGAGCCGCGCCGTGAATGCGCGTACGAGGTCGCCCAGTTCGCTCGCGAGCGGGGTGATGTACTCGACGCTCACCGCGGTCCGAGCTCGTCCGCGGATGTCCGAGCGGACCCGACCCGACCACCAGACGAGCTGGGGGACCGGCGTCGAGGGAGGGATAGGGCCGACCGTCTTGCCTCCCTCCCACTGGACGACGAGAACATCACTCTCGTAGCTACGGCCCCAGCGGTACCAGAAGAGCCCAGCGATCCCCGCGGCGACGAACACCCAGGGGAGGAGCACGTACAGATTCCCCACCGCCACGGTATCGAACCCTCCGAGGATCAGACCCGCGGCGAACAACGCCCAGATGCAGGCCTGCATCGGCCGGAGCATGCGGATGGGGTGACGATCCCGCTCGGCGACGATCACCGGGGCGGACGGGGGCGCGGATCCGGACGGATCCTTCTCTCGGAGGCGCTCCCTGCTTCGGACCAGGCGGTACGTCGCCGCCTCGAGCGTCGTCGCGACCACCGGACCCAGGGACGCCCAATCCCCGCTCGGAATCCGGAGTTCCTGACGGAACGGAAGCGCCAGGTCCGTCGGGAGCGTTAGTTCGGGCACGGGAAGTAGGCCGCGGCGGTGGCGGACGGGCCTCGGCGGGGTTTTCCGGGCGGGGGCCATCCCTTAGACCATGGGGCGGGTAGGAGTTCTACCCTTCCGGTGGCCGACCCGAAGCTCTCGGAGACCTGCCCGCTCCGAGGACGGGCCTCAGGAAGCCAGGCCCGTCACCGGAAGTTCGGTCTCGTCGGCCGATGGAGCGTAGGTATCGTCGGTCTTCCGTCGCTGTCGGGGGAGGGCCGAACTTGACACAAATTCCGGGTTGCGCGCGACCGCACACTGCGTGCACCAGCCCCGTTGGTAGGTCAGGAGCGCATCCACCACGCACTCGGCGCAGAGGTGGCGCTGGCAATCCAGGCACCGGCGCCACTTCGGGGGGTCGGTGACTGCGGTGTGACACGTGGCGCAGCGAATGCCGCGCGGGATGGGGGAAGTGGTAAAGGGACGGCCCGGGGCAACAGCCGGTGCCGGGGAAGGGCGAGGTCTCAGGTGGGGCGGGGTTGGGTTTAGGGCCTCGTGGTGGACGGGGCTCATAACCCTGGGGCCGGGGAGATGGAGAGAGTTCCTGTACGAGGCCGTGTCCGTGCCATCGAGCAGGTCGGTCGAAATGCCAGAGTCGGCCGCCATGGCCCGTGCGGGCACCGGGGCGACCCCCGAGAACGCGGAGCTGTTCCCGATCGAGGAAGACATGGGTCCTCCGCCGCGGGAAGGGCCTGACGGAGTGTTGAGGAAGATCGGCTCCCCCTCTTCGTGGAGGGCGGGCTCGTCCATTCCCGCCGGCATGTAGGCCGTCTCCCCGACGGGTCCTACCAGGTCGACCAGGAGGTGGGTGCTCGCGCTGGCCCAAGATCGCCAAAGGTACTCCCCCGGCTGGGACGGTATGTTGATGGAGAAATCGGCGGACGCGGCCCTGCGGGCCGGCACCGGGGTACGACTCCGCATCGCCCGCTCCTCGTCTTCCACATTGTAGAAGAAGGGGGGTGCGGAGGCCCATTTGGCCGCGGCTTGGGCGGCCGCCCGAGCCGCGTGCCATCTCCGGATGGCGAGCGCGACGATGCCGCTGGCGAGCGTTCCGGCGCCGACCAGGACCAGAAGGGGAGGGGTGTAGGTCCGCCACGGTACGTTGGAATCGACCGCGAGGGAGATCCCCAGCGTGACGGAGGCCGCTCCCACGATCGGGATCACGTACCGGTGGGAGTGATTCGTCCACCAGACGAGGAACCGAGAGTGGGGGCCGGGAGACTCCGGCGCGGGATTCTCCACCATGAAAGCAAGACAAACTCGAAAGTGGTCCTTCATGAACCTATCCACGGACCTGAACCACGCGATCCCCCGGTCCTGCCGGGATCAGGGGCCGGACCGGAATTCAGGGGAGGGCCGAACTGTTGCAGGGCGTGGGTGGGGACCCCGTCCGGCCGTCCCTGCGGTTCGTTTTGGGCGAGCCGCCCGTGTATAACCGAACCCAATCCCCCAGCGAAAACCTTGGCGCGACCCTACCGATCGCGCCCTCCCTCTTCCCGGGAGGATGAGAACCCCCGGACGAGCATCCTCGCTCGAGGGGCCCTTTCGTTGCCGGCCGCGGCCCACCCCAAGAATCTTATACCGTACGCAACTCGCGCGCGAAGCATGTACTATCTCGACCATCGCCGGGACGTAGTCCGCATCCCCCCCGAGCGTCTCGGGGCGGAGGTCGACACCGTCCTCACCGAGCTCGCCCAGCAGCAGTTCGAGGGGAAGCTCGTCGACGGCCAGAACCTCGCGGTCACGATCCGGGAGGTCAAGCCGATCGGCGAGGGGCACATCATTCACGGCGACGGCGGCGTCTATCAGGAGGTCGAGTACGAGGCCCTCCTCTTCCGACCCGAGATCCAGGAGGTCGTCGAGGGGGCGGTCGTCGAGATCCGTAAGTTTGGTGCGTTCGTTCGGTTCGGCCCCCTGGACGGTCTCCTCCACGTCTCCCAGGTGATGGACGACCGGGTGAACATCGACGAGCACAACCAGCGGCTCGTCGGAGTCGAGACCAAGCGCGACTTGAAGGTCGGCTACAAGGTCCGGGCCCGCGTCGTTTCCCTTTCCCTTTCCGAGATCTCCCCCCGGGACAGCCGCATCGGGCTCACGATGCGCCAGCCCGCCCTCGGTCGGCTCGAGTGGATCCAGGAAGCCCACAAGAAGTCGGACGAGAAGGCCGGGAAGAAGCCTGCTCCCGCGGGCGCCAAGAAGGCCGCGCCGCCCGCGAAACCCGCCGCCGCCAAGCCCGCCGTCCCCGCCGCAAAGCCGGCCGCGCCGGCTGCTAAGCCCGCGGCGGAGTGAGGGTGCATGATCAACCTCAAGGCGTGCAAGACCTGCAACACGATCACCGACCAGGCGAAGTGCCCGAAGTGCGGGGGCGAGGTCTCCCGCGAGTGGCAGGGCTACCTGGTCGTCATCGACCCCGAGCGGTCGGAGATCGCCCGGAAGATGGGGATCCATGCCGCGGGCCGGTACGCGCTCCGCGTCAAGTAAGCCAACCCGCCGGGCGGTGCCCCCCGCGCTGCGCGCCACCCTGGGGGAACGATACGGGCCAGTCTATTCCGGCCCGGAAGCTGACCGGCGACTCCTCGCGTTGAAGCTGTTCGCGAGCTGCGGGGACCGGGTCACCCAACGCGCGATCGAGCTCCACCACCTCCCGCTCGTCGGGATCGTGGACTACAAGACCCGTCGCAACGAGCCAATTCCCCGCGGGACGTTCGAGGCGCTCGGCACCCGACGGACGATCCGCGTGAAGAACCCGCCCGGGGTCCTGACCGAGTCGTTGCGCCGCGCGGTGACCGAGCTCGTCGGATCGGGGGGCGGGTTGATCGAAGTCGACGGAGAGGAGGACTTGGGCGCCCTCGCCCTCGTCGAAGCACTCCCCGCCGGGGCTACGGTTATATACGGTATCCCGGGTGCGGGGGTCTCCTTCGTCCGCGTCGATGCGGCCGCCAAGGAGAACGTCCGGCACCTGTTGGCACAGATGGAACCGAGGAGAGACCACCGTGGAGATTAGGGTCCTCGAAGAGAAGGCGAACCCGCTGATGAAGCGACGCGAGTTCGCGTTCGAGGTCAGCCACGCCACGGCCGCCACACCCCGTCGCGAAGAGGTTCGGGGCGAGTTCGCGAAGGTCGTCAAGGCCCCCAAGGACCGGGTCATCATCGAGCGCATGCGCGCCCGGTACGGCACGGCGACCACCCGGGGACAAGCGATGGTCTACGACAGTGCGGACGCCGCGAAGGCGATCGTCCGGGACCACATCCTCGTTCGCAACGGGCTCAAGGAGAAGGTTGCGAAGGGACCCGCCCCCCCCGCCGAGGCCCCCAAGGAAGCCCCCGCCGCGCCCGTCGAAGCTCCCGCCAAGAAGGAGTAGACCCGATGGCCAAAGCGCGCGTCGGCATGTACTCGGTCAAGGGCGACACCCTCGAGCGCACCCACCGGTCGTGCCCCAAGTGCGGACCCGGCAACTTCCTCGCCGAGCACGCGAACCGCCGCTCGTGCGGACGGTGCGGCTATTCCGAATCGAAAACGCCCCCGGCCGCGAAGGGCAAGGCCGGCAAGCCGTAACCCCCCCACACCGCCGGCCGACCACCCCCATCGGTCGAGGTCACTCCTCCAAGGCGAGAAGGCCCCTCGTGTCGATGCCCCGAAAGATCGAGGTCAACACCGCGGCCGCGTCCAGGTCCACGCCGTACCGTCGGAAGTAGCGTTCGAGGGCGCCCAGGGCGTGCCCGAGGGCCGTCCGCGCCTCGAGGAGCCGCAGTTGGGGGGCCCCGCCGAGCCGGTCGACGTGGAGCGCCTTCCCGAGGTCGATGATCCACGGCCGTCCGTCGTGGACCAGGATGTTGAACGGCGAGAGGTCGGGGTGGACGATCCCAGCGCCCGCCAGCGACTCGATGGCGGCGACCACGGCCAAGGCGAACGGTTCGGGGTCCTCGAGCCGGACTTGGCGAAGCTGCGGCGCCGCCCGGTCGGGCGTGCCCAGGTACTCCATCGTGAATGCGTTCTCCTCGCGCTGGATGGGTTCCGGAACCGGCGCCCGGTGCGCCCAGGCGTATCCCAAGAGGTCGAACTCCTCGAGGGCCAAGCGACCCATTCCATCCGCTTTGACCGAGCCGCGGCTGCGGTTGGAGGTCCGGTAGAGCCGGTAGACCTTGGCGGCAACCCAGCGGGACCCTTCCCTCGCGAGGAAGACGTCGGCCTCCTTGCCCGCACCGATCGGCCGGAGGACCTCGGTGACGAGCCCCAGGTCGATGAGCTGGGCAGCGACCTCGGCGGCCCGAGGCTCCTGGAACGAGATCGCGCCGCTCTTCAGTTTCCAGCGTACGCTCGCGTCGAGGTACGGTTCGTTGGGCATCTTGGTGGTTTCTTGCTGCTCGGAGGCGGACGATCTTTCGGAGGCGCGTCCCACGCCGGGGGTCGGTCGTTCAGTCGGTTCCCGGCGGCAGAATTCGAACGGTTCGCTCGCTCATTCCGGGAACCCCCTGACCCGCAGGTCGGATCCTCCCACGCCAGCCCTCTAGGTAAACCTTGTTGGCCGGACGAAGGCACCCCGGGGGCGGCGGGGGGCAACGCTTAGTTACGCCCGTTCTCAGGGAGTCGGCACGGGCCCGTAGTATAGCTTGGATATCACGGAGGCCTCCGGAGCCCCAGACCCGGGTTCGAATCCCGGCGGGCCCGTAACCATTTCCTTATAGAACCCATACCGGAATGGGTCCCGAGGCGAGGACGGCCAACCCCTCACCTCGCCTCAAGTTGGGCCATACCCTCGCGACTTGAAACGGCATCGGGGGCGGTCGGTTGACGCCCCGGTACGCCGAGATCACCTTCGTCGTCGAGCCTGACAGCGCTCCCCTCCCTCCGCCGGTTCCTCGATTCGTCTGCGAGCTCTGCCGATCCGAGGCCCGCCACAACCTGACCCTGCGCCTCTCGTTCTGCCCGATCCACGGCTTCGCGGCAGAACTGGTGGAGATCCGACTCACCGGGTACGCGCGCACACGGGGGGTCCCGGGGTGAGTCTCGTGGAGAGACCATCGTCTCCGTCAGTGAGGGCTCCCTTCGAGCCCGTCCCGGGCTCTCCCATCCTCTCTAACTCCCCCGAGTTCCGGGACATGAACTACGGTAGTTCCGGTACCGAAACTACCCCTGTTCCGGGCCCGGAACTCCCACCCCCTCCCACCTCCCAGCGCCACCTCTGGCTCTCGGACAAGACATGGTCCGAGTTCCGACGCGTCCAACGGATCGTCTCCCAGCGGGGCCTCGTGGTGTCTTCCGGCAGGGGGAGAGGCCGAGGCAGGTCCGGGGGACGCCCTCCGATCGCCGACGCGACGCTCCTGGAGCTGCTGGAGGCCTACCGCTGGCGGCAGCGCGTGTGCGCGCGCGCTGCGGCTCCTCGCAAGGTCGACGAGGCGGCCGTCCGGGCATTGCGGGTCTTCTACGCCCCCCACACGTTCGGCTGGCTCGCGCCGTTTCGTGCAGTCGATCGGATGGTCGTCCAAACCTTCCCGAGCTACCGACCGCCCCGACGGCTCCACGTCATCGGGGGATTTTGTGAGAACGGCCTACTCCGCCCCACGTGGAGCGATGGAGAGGAGTGGATCATCCTTGATTCAACGCCCTCGCCGATTCGGGTTCCCGACTACCACTACCTCCGAGGCAACCTCGGCGCCCGGCCTCTCGACCAGGAGGGGATAGTCGCCGGATGAGCGAGACCGTCGAGCTCCGGCTGCTCAGCCGTCGCGAACTGGAGAACGTCGTCCTCCTGCTTCAGGGCTACGCTTCCCGACTCAACGCCGTCGTTGAGGAGTTCACCAAGCCGGAGTGGCGCGTTCAGAATGAGCTGGGGCGCGTGCGGGCCGAGTTCGGCCCCCGAGTCCAGTTCGCCCGCGATCTCGCATTCGAGCACCGGATCCGCCGGGCGACGGCGGCCAGAAACGAGCACTTCTGGCGGAACTTCGAGGAGGCGACG
>JBKQNC010000026.1:0-14620 GCA_052326445.1 Thermoplasmata archaeon | reverse complement strand
AGGGGAGCGCCCCTTCAACGGCCGCCACGAACCGAAAGTGGTCCCTCCCCCTGACCCCCTCCTTCCAGTGGAGGGCAGGTCGGGCTCCTCCTCCTTCTGGCACGGAACTAATTCCTGTACTCCAGACGCCCCTCTCGGCTCGAAGCGCTCAAGTAACGGGACCGGTTGCAACGGCCGAAACCATCGCATCCATGCCCGGCACCTTCTCCGATTCCTGGAAACTGACGAAGACGTCGTTCCGGCTCATCCGGGAGGACCGGGCGCTCCTCGTGTTCCCGATCGTCGCGGGGCTCTCGATCCTGGCCGTGCTGGTGCTGTTCCTGCTCGGGGCCCGGTGGTTGTTCCCGTTCGCCGTCGGCGGCGGGGTCGGCACGACGAACTTCCAGGCCATCGTCGTCCTGCTCTTCCTGGCGATGTACTTCTCCGTCTCCTTCATCTCCGTCTACTCGACCGCGGCGCTCGTCGGCGCTGCCACCCTGAAACTCAACGGCCAACAGCCGACCGCAGCCGACGGCTGGCGGGTCGCCCGGTCGAGGCTCGTACGGCTGCTCGTCTGGTCGGCCCTCACTGCCACCGTGGGGCTGGCGATCCAGCTCATCTCGAGCCGGGTCCGGGGGATCGGCGGGATCCTCATCGGCGCCGTCGGCGGAGCGACGTGGGGTGTCGTGACCTACTTCATGATCCCGGTCCTCGTCTACGAGGACCTCGGAGCCTGGTCTTCGCTCTCACGCTCCGCCCGGCTCTACATCTCCAACTTCGGTCGCTCCGTCGTCTCCAACCTCGTGATCGGGCTCCTCATCGGCGCCGGGATCGTCGTCGCGGTCGTCCTCGGGATCCTGGGGCTCTTCCTCCTGGTCGGTGGCACGGTCCTCCCCGGACTCGCGTTGATCGTCGTGGCCATCGCGATCGCGGCGGCCGTGATCCTGATCGGAGCGGCCGCGGAAGGGGTCCTACAGGCCGCGTTGTACCGGTACGCGACGACCGGGAAGATCGACCCGGACCTCCTGCCCGCCGCCTTTCAGCAAAGCGGGTTCCGACCCGAGGCCCCCCTCCCGTAGCCGGCCCCTCCGGTCGACGGTCGGTGAGGAAATGCGGTTGTCGGGATTCGAACCCGAGTAGGTAGCTTGGGAAGCTACCGTCCTAACCACTAGACCACAACCGCGCAACCGGTCCGGGAGGAGGCTCGGTTCTTACCCTTTGTGAGGGGGGCGTAGGCCCCTAAAGGAGCAACCCGACGGACTCCCCTGGAATCGAGGGGGCACTCGCGAGGAGGTCCGCGTTCGAGACCAGGCGCTCGGCCGCGGTACTCGCAAACCCGGCCTGGCGGAGGATCTTCCGGGCGCGGGGAAGGTCGTTCGCGGAAAGGGCGACCAGGGACTGGTTGCCGTCTCGCGCGACCAGGATCGCGACGCTCTGGACGTTCACCTTCGCCCGGGCGAGGGCCTCCAGGACCCGGAGAAAGCTTCCCGCCCGATCCTCGAGCCGGACCGCCATCATCTCCCGCACTTCCGTCTCGTAGCCGGCGGCGGTGAGGAACGTCATCGCCCGGTCCGGGTCGCTGACGACAAGGCGGACCCGACCTTTGGTCGCCGTGGAGTCGACGCTGATCGCCGCGAGGTTGATCCGCTCTCGAGCGAGCGTGCGCGCGACCCCCGCGAGCGCTCCCGGACGGTTGGGCAGGGTGAGGGAGATCTCGCGGAGGGTCATGCGAAGAGCCGTATCCGACCCGGCCTAAAGGTTCGACGCCGACCTCCGGAGCCGGGGTTTGTGTTGCTGTAGGTATTTATACCCGAATCAAACCTAATTCTCGATGTCACGTTCCTTTGCGGGAATGTGGTGGTCTGTCGGATGGGGGGAACGCCACCTCGGAGCGCGAGCCGCCGCTATCGCCGGGCCCGCCGCCGTCTCCGGGGCGAGCGCGGCGTGGTCGCGGTCATCGGGACGCTGCTCGCCCTCCTCGTCTTCTTCACGCTGTTCGGCGTCTTCCTCACAGAGTACCTCCCGCTCTGGATGACCCAGAACGAGGCCGCGTTCACCTCGACCGCCGACCTCTCGTTCGCGAACTTCAAGTCGAACGTCGACACCCAGTACCAGTTCCCCAACGGGGTTCCGATGTCGCTGGCTACTCCGTTCACCATGAGCTCCAATGGGGTCCCGCTCCTCGCCCAACCGACCGTCGCGACCCTCGCGTTCCTCCCCTCGACGTGCCCGAAGGCGTTCATCGTCGCCCCCGCCACCGTCAATGTCGGCCAGCCCGTGAACGACGCGTACTGCATGTTCGCCAACATCTCGCTCTCCGTCGGACCGGGGGGCTCGGGCGCGTTCAGCCAGCACATCGCGACGGGGGCGCTCGAGATGACCCTGCCGAACCGGTACTACACGCCCGAGGCGTTCTTCTACGAGGACGACGCCGTCATCCAGGCCCAGCCGGGCGGCTACCAGGTCTTCACCGCCAACCCGCCGCTCAACATCACGCACAGTGCGACCGGCAACACGACGGTC
The DNA here is from genome assembly GCA_052326445.1 of Thermoplasmata archaeon. Classification (GTDB taxonomy): domain Archaea; phylum Thermoplasmatota; class Thermoplasmata; order Lutacidiplasmatales; family UBA184; genus Lutacidiplasma. The sequence goes on along the minus strand of JBKQNC010000026.1, from coordinate 12,118 downwards.
ACCGACAGCCTCCTCCAGCTCTACGGGAACTCCTCGACCTACATCGCCGAGGGCGGGACCGTGGAGTACAGCCACTTCCGCTACACCCAGGTGGCCTCGTCGATCGGCGCCCTCGGCCCGGTCAACCACACCGCCATTCCGTTCGTCTTCACTTTCGAGATCGGGACCCAGTATCCGTGCGCGTGGAGCTCGTTCCTCCAGCAGACGATCGCGGTGAGCGGGCTGACGAGCCGGAACATCACCCTCGGCTACACCCCGTCCACGTTCACGCCCACCCCGCTCAACTGTCAGAACTCGGTGGGCGCCACGACCATCCTCACCCTGACGGTCTACAACGTCAATTTCGCCAAGTTCTACTACGCCGGCGTGCAGGTCAGCAACGGCGTGGGAGGCACGTAGGTCGATGACGAGCACCGGTTCGAGCTTCCGAGTCAAGATCCCCCGTCCCCGAACGGCCGAAGTGAACGCGCTCGAGACCGCGCGCCCGATGGAGCAGACGACGGACGTCCCCGGCACGTTCATCACGGCCCTGCCTCCGCTCCCGGAAGCCTCGATGCGCGAGCTCGAGGTCCGACCGGTGAACCCGCCCTACTCCTACTCTCGGATCAGCTACAACGACCGGACGAAGGAGTACCTCTACGAGGTCATCGAACCGCAGCTGTCGGCCCACGAGAAGGGGCTCGTGGCCCATCTCAAGTCGACGCTGAACCAGATCCTGGGCAGCGAGACCGCCAACCTCTCGACCGCGGACAAGCGGTCCTACCTGCGCGGCGAAGCGGAGGAGTACTTCCGGAGCCGCGGCGTCCTCCTCTCTCCCCTCTCCACGGAGCGGATCGTCTACTACGTGCTCCGGGATTTCGTCGGGTACGGACCGGTCGACTCGCTCATCCTGGACGTCGAGGTCGAGGACATCTCGTGTGACGGGATCGATGTCCCGCTGTTCATCTTCCACGGCAAGTACGAGTCGATGAAGACGAACGTCGTCTTCGCGGACGAGGACCCCCTCAACTCGTTCATCGTCATGCTCGGCCAGCGCTGCGGGAAGTCCGTCAGCGTCTCCTCGCCGATCCTGGATGGCACGACCCCCGAGGGGCACCGGATCCAGGCGACGTACGCGAAGGAGATCACCACCCGCGGGGCGAGCTTCACCATCCGCCGGTTCAAGGAGCGGCCGTTCACCCCGGTCGACCTTGTGCTCATGGGGAGCGCCAACGAGGAGATGGTGGCCTACTTCTGGCTCGCGGCGGAGCAGGGCGAGTCGGTCATCATCTGCGGCGGTCCCGCCGCCGGCAAGACCAGCACCCTCAACGCCATCGCCCTCTTCATCCCCCCCACGTCGAAGATCGTCTCGATCGAGGACACGCGGGAGGTCAACCTCCCGCACGAGAACTGGATCCCCGGCGCGACCCGAACCGGGACCGGCGACCGCGGGGCCGACGGAAAGACCGCGGGCGAGGTCGACATGTTCGACCTGGTCCGGGCCGCGCTGCGACAGCGCCCGAACTACATCATCGTCGGAGAGGTCCGCGGCAAGGAGACCTACACGATGTTCCAGGCCATGGCGACGGGGCACACGACCTACTCGACCATGCACGCCGACAGCGTGAAGTCGATGGTCAACCGTCTCGAGAACCCGCCCATCAACACGCCCCGCATCCTCCTGTCGGCCCTCAACAACGTCGTCATCCAGATCCAGGCCCGCACCGAGAAGGGCGTCGTCCGACGTCTGAAGCAGGTGCTCGAGATCGTCGGGTTCGAGCCCGAGACGAACGAGCTCATCACCAACACGGTCTACGAGTGGGACCCGGCGACCGACGGGTTCATCTTCAAGGGCCACTCGTTCCTGTTCGACAAGATCACCGAGCTCCGCAACTTCACCACGGAGGAGATGGACGCCGAGTTCCAGCGGCGCGTCCAGGTGATCCAGTACCTCGTGCGCAACAAGATCACCGACTACCGCCAGCTCTGGCGGCTGGTCGCTCAGTACTACAAGGACCCGAACGAGGTCATGGTGCGCGTGAACTCGGGGCTGCCGCCCCCGAAGGTGGTCTAGGTCGTGCCCGCCACTCCGAGCGCCCCGGCGAGCTCCGCGGTGGTCCCGGGCCGGGTCGCGGACGGCGCCCGAGCGATCCGCCTGAAACGCGGCGCCCAGCCGACCCACTCCTCCCTCACCGGGTTCCAGCGCTGGTGCTGGAAGACGTTCCGCAACCAGGTCCTCGCCCGCCCCCCCGACCCGACCCTCGAGGAGAACCTGTTGAAGGCGCACATCCGGCTGCGCGCCGACGAGTACATGACCACCGTCTACGGCACGACCATCGCGGTCGCCGCCGGGATGGTCGTCGCGGGGATCGTGGTCGCGTTCTTCCTGATCGACCTGGTGGGACTCCCGGTCTACCTCGGGATCGCCGCCGCCGTGGCCCTCCCGGCCGTCGGCGCCGTGGGCACCTTCTTCGCCATGCCGGGCCAACCCGGCAGTACCGCGAAGGCGCGGGGCCGCAAGATCGACCGGAAGATCAGCGCCGCGATGAGCTTCGTGAGCGCGATGGCCTCGGCCGACGTGAACATCGACCAGATCTTCAAGGAGCTCGCGCGCCAGAAGATCTACGGCGAGGTCGCGGAGGAGGCGGCCTGGATCACCCGGGACACCGAGCTCCTCGGCTACGACATTCTCACCGCGATCCGGACCGCGGCCCAGCGGAGCCCGTCCAAGCGGTTCCAGGACTTCCTGCAGGGCGTCGTGACGACCGCGACGAGCGGCGGCCAACTGAAGCCCTACTTCCTCTTGAAGGCGGAGCAGTACGAGCAGGAGAACAAGCTCGAGATGCTCTCCCGCGTCGAGACGCTCGGCCTGCTCGCAGAAACGTTCGTCACCGTCGTGGTCGCGTTCCCGCTCTTCCTCGTGATCATCATCGCCATCTTCGCGGTCATCAGCGGTGGCGGCACCTTCATGATCGACATCCTCTGGGCGATCGTCGGGCTGATGATCCCGATGGCCCAGTTCGGGTTCATCTTCTTCATGTACAGCCTCACGCAGGATATGGTGTAAGATGGCGAACGTGAACGCACCGGCGTCCGTCCGGAAGGTCAAATCCCTCGCGGCCCCGTCGGCGGACCAAACGGAGGGCGGCCTCACCATCGACAAGTGGGTCCTGATCTTCGGAAGCGCGGTCGGCGTCGCGCTCTGGGTCGTGGGCGCGCTGGCCTGGAACGGCACCATCACGTGGACCATCACCTCGGGCGTGCAGCCCGGCATGGACGCGGCGCTCGACTGGATCGTCTTCGGCCTCATCGTGATGATGGGCCCCTACGGGTTCATCCGCAGCGCCCAGCTCTCCCGGGTGGAGAAGATCGAGGACCGCCTCCCCGACTTCCTCCGCGACGTCGCGGAGGCCGGCCGGTTCGGCATGACGCTCCCGGATGCGATCATCGTCGCGAGCCGGGGCCGCTACGGCCTCCTCACGGACGAGATCAAGAAGATGGCGAGCCAGCTCGAGTGGGGCGTCCCCGTCGCGACCGCGCTCCGACTGTTCGAGGAGCGGGTCCCGACGCCGCTCGTCCAGCGGGTCGTCTCGATCGTGACGCGCGCCAACGAGGCGGGCGGCAACGTCGCCGACGTGCTCACGATGGTCGCCCACGACACCCGCGAGGCCCAGCTCCAGGTGAAGGGCCGGGAGATCTCGATGCTCACCTACCTCACGGTCATCTACATCTCGTTCGGCGTGTTCCTCGTCACGATCTACATCATGGCCGCGATCTTCCTGCCCGACATGATCACCGCGGGGGCCGGCGTCGCGAACTCCTCGCTCTCGGGCCAGGGCGGGCTCACGCTCGCCTTCGCGCTCGTCCCGGAGCTGTTCCTCGCCTTCTTCGTGGCGGTCATCGCCCACGCGGTCGGGGACGGGATCATGGCCGGCATCCTCCAGAAGGGCCAGATCGCCTACGGACTCCAGCACGCGACGATCATGCTGGTCATGGGGTACCTCGTCATGCGGTTCTTCGTCCCCGTCCTCGCCGTTCCGGGAGGATAACATGGCCGGCGATGCGCTCGAAGCGCCGTCCGTCGACGCGTCGGACACGGCCCCGCCGGCCAAGCGCGCTCGCTCCTTCTCGCCCTTCCTCCGGATCGGGGCCGCCCTCCGCAAGGGTTCCGTGGACTCGCACCCGGTCAAGCTCGCCCGACTCGGGGTCTCCGGCCAGGGCGCCGGCGGCGAGGTCACGCCCGTCCCCCCGCTCCCCGACCCGGCCCAGAAACTGCTCGACCTCGCGGCGATCCGCCCCGGCGTCTCCTACGTGCGGATCTCCTACCACAACACCCGCAACGAGTACCTCTACGAGGTGATCGAGCCGCCGATGTCCCCCCTCGAAAAGGAGCTGACCTCGCGCCTCCACGAGGTGCTGATCGACGAGTTCGAGCCGCTCCCCGAGATCGACCCGGCGACGAAGCGCACCGAGCTCCGCCTCATGGTCGACCGCAAGCTCCTCGAGTGGGAGCTCTCGCCCGGCCCGGTCACGAAGGGACGGATCCTCTACTACCTGGAACGGGACTTCATCGGGTACGGCACGGTCGACGCGCCCATGACCGACAGCGAGGTCGAGGACATCTCGTGCGACGGGGTCGGCATCCCGCTCTACATCTACCACCGGAAGTTCGGCTCGATCCGCTCGAACCTGAAGTTCGAGGACTCGAAAGTGCTGGACGACTACGTCATCTGGCTCGCCCAGCGCTCGGGCAAGCACATCTCGGTCGCGAGCCCGATCCTGGACGCCACGGTCCCGGACGGCTCGCGTCTCCAGGCCACGCTCGGCATGCACGTGACGAAGCGCGGCAGCTCGTTCACGATCCGGCGGTTCCGGGACAACCCGTTCACGCCGGTCGACCTGCTCAAGTTCCGGACGATGAGCCCCGAGATGATGGCGTACCTCTGGATCGCCATCGAGCAGGGACAATCGATGATGGTCTGCGGGGGCACGGCGAGCGGGAAGACAACCACGCTCAACGCGACGCTCCTGTTCATCCCGCCCCAGATGAAGATCGTCTCCATCGAGGACACGCGCGAATTGAACCTCCCCCACGAGAACTGGGTCCCCTCGCTCACCCGCGCCGGCTTCGGGGCGAAGAACCCCACGAGCGGCAAGGCACCCGGCGAGATCGACATGTTCGACCTCCTGGCGGCCGCGCTTCGGCAGCGCCCCCAGTACCTGATGGTCGGAGAGGTGCGAGGCGCCGAGGCGTTCATCGTCTTCCAGGCGATGGCGACGGGCAAGACCTGCTACACCACCTTCCACGCCGAAAGCGTGAGCGCGATGGTCCACCGGATGGAGAACCCGCCGATCTCGCTGCCCCGCTCGCTCGTGAGCGCGCTCAACCTCGTCCTCCTTCAGCGCCAGGTGAAGGTCGGCTCGAAGATGACGCGGCGCGTCCAGTCGCTCACCGAGATCGTCGGTCTCGACCCCGAGACCAACGAATTGATCACGAACTCCGTCTACTCCTGGAACCCGGCCGACGACACCTTCCTCTACTCCGGCCACTCGTACGTCTACGAGCGGGTCGCGGTCGCCAAGAACTGGTCGATGAAGGAGATGGAACGGGAGGTCCGCCGGCGCGTCGAGATGCTCGAGTACCTCGAGGCGAAGGAGGCCCAGGCGACGCGGGCGCATCCGTTCACCCACCGGGACGTGGGTCGGCTGGTCTCGTACTACTACAAGGAACCGGACAAGGCGCTCGCGGAGGCGCGCGAGGAGATGGTCAAGTTGAAGGCCGCCGCGCCTCCGCCCCCCGCCCTCGCCCGGTAGGACTATCCGTCCGCCCGGGCTCGGTGGGCCGATGGCCCCGCCCCGTCCGTTCGCCCGTCTCACCGCCGGGCCCCGCTCGAGCCCGGTCGAGCTCTGGTGCGAGGACGCGGTCGCGGGGATGCCCCGTCGGCTTTCCGCAGGCTCCGTCGACGTCGTCGTCACGAGCCCTCCCTACAACCGCCGCATCCCCTACCGGAGCTACGCGGACGACCGGCCCCGAGCCGAGTTCCTCACGTGGGTCGGGAGCGTGCGCGACGCGGTCGACCGGGTGCTGTCCGAGAACGGCTCGTTCTTCCTGAACGTGGGCGGCTCGCCGTCCGACCCGTGGTTCCCCTACGACGTGGCGCGCGAGGTGGCGGCCCGGTTCGTGCTCCAGAACGTACTCCACTGGGTGAAGTCGATCGCGATCGACCGTCGAGTGGCGGGGCGGGCGGCGGGGCTCGACCGGGACCTCGCGCTGGGGCACTACAAGCCGCTCGCGTCGGAACGGTACGTCCACGGGGCCGTCGAGTACGTCTTCCACTTCACGCGGCGGGGGGACGTGCCCCTCGACCGGCTCGCCGTCGGCGTCCCCTACCAGGACAAGTCGAACGTCCGACGCTGGCGGGGCGGGGGCGGCGACCTTCGGTGCCGGGGCAACACGTGGTTCCTGCCCTATCCGACGATCCGGTACGCCCGTCGGGACCGTCCCCACCCCGCGACCTTCCCCCCCGAGCTCCCCGAGTGGTGCTTCCGGCTGCATGGGGTCGGACGCATCCGACGGGCGGTCGACCCGTTCGTCGGGATCGGTTCATCGGCCGTGGCGGCCGCGCGCCTCGGCGTTCCGTTCGTGGGGTTCGACGTCGACCCGGACTATCTCACGACCGCCGTCCAGCGCGTGCGGGCGGAAGGGGCCACCGGGGTCCCGCTCGGACCGCGGCGGAAGCGGGTAGCTCGGCTCGCGCCTAGGAACGTTCGTCCGGGGGCGAGGCTTCGGACGACGGGTCGCTCCAGGTCTTGATCGGCTTGCGGTTCACACCCGCGGCGGAGGCGAGGGCGTTCCGGGTCCCTTCGCGCGTGCGGCGGCCGGCGGCGACGAGGGCGTCCCGCGTGGCTCCGCCGGCGCGCGACGCGCCCGCGGCGATCTGGCCGGGGAGGCGGCGCGCCTCGTCGTCGATCCTCTTGCCGAGGTTCGACAGTCCGTCCTGGATGTCCGCGGCGAGGTACTTGGCGTCCTTCGACGTGGCGTGGCCGAACTTCTCGATCTTGACGTCGAGGTCGGTGATCTCCGTAGCAAAATCGTGGCCGAGGCCCGAGGCCGCCCGGCGCATTTCGGCCAGGTGCTCGCGGAACCGGGCTTCCTCTTGGTAGTCGCTCATCTGCCCACCGAGCGCAAGAGGGGCCCGGTCGCAAGATAAACTTTGTTCGGCAGAGGAAGTCGGGTCAGCCGCCCATCCGGCGGTCGGTCCGCCGGCCTCGGCCGCGGCCGGCCCGGCCAGCCGCCGGGGTCGGGCGGGGGGGTGGCGCGGGGGCGAGGAGGCGACGCTCGGTCTCGACGCCATGGGCCCACCGGACCAGGAGCTCGACCCCGAGTCGGCTCGGGTCGGTGACGACGAGGTCCCCTCCCATGGTCCGCGCGATCTGGCGGGCGGCGGGCTCGTAGGCCGGGTTGGGCGACTTGAGCAGGATCATCGTGGCGCGGAGGGGACGCACGGTCGCGAGCTCGGCGGCCCGCACGAGGGCCTGTTCCATCGCCCGGTCGAGCTGCCCCGAGTGGACCCGCCCATCGGGTCCCGTGTACGCTTCCGGAAGGCCGTCCGTGAGCAGGTAGACCTCCCGCCGGTTGGCCCGGGAGGAGCGCAACAAAAGGTGGGCGGCCCGGAGCGCCTCGGCGGTGTTGGTGAACGATCCGGCCGAGCATTCCCACAAGGTGACCAGGTCGAGCACCTCCACCTCGTTGTCGAACGCGAGGAGGTCGATGGTCGCATCGGGATGTCGACGACGGATCGCGACGTAGAGGGCAAGCAGGGCCTTCTTCGCAGCGTCGAGCTTCCCCGCCTCCGCCATGCTGCCCGAGCGGTCGAAGGCGAGCACTACGTGCACCCGCTCGCTCGTGATCTCCCGGTAGACGTAACTGGTCGACTCTTCGATGTGTCGCTGCCCGGCCAGACGGGCCGCGAGCAACGACCCCGGGACATCGAGGTGGGCCACCTCCACGGCACGTCGCAATCGCGCCTTCTCGTACACACCGGTCGACCCCTCCCCCTTCAGCGACATTCGCGCATCGGCCGGCAGCTTCCGCGTCTCTTCGTCGAGCAGGAGCCGGGCGAACCGTTGGACGAGCCCGAACGTGACGACCAGGCTCGAGCCGCGCTCCGCGACGAACCCCCGCTCCTTGAGCTCGCGCTCGAGGCGTCGGGCCTCCCCCTCCTTCACCCGGTTCTCCGTATCGGCCTGGGCGCGACGGAGGGCCTCGGCCCGCTCCTCCTCGAGCCGGCGGCGCTGGGCCTCGACGGTCCGGCGCTTCTCCTCGGCCTGCTTCTCGAGCTCCCGCTCCCGGGCCTTGAGGGAGCTCGCCACGTTCTCGGAGAGTTCCTCCCGTTGCGGCGGGGAGAGCCGGGCGAGGGCCTCGCCCAACTGCGACGCGCCGAGCCCACGACCGCCCGGGTCGGGGATGGCGAACGTGACGGTCCGGCTCTCGCTCGGGGCGGCCGCCGGGCGAGCTCCTCGTCGACCGAAGAGCGAGCGGAGCCACGCCAGCAGCCGGGCGAAGAAGGCGCGGATGCGGGCGCCGATCCCGGGCGGCGGGGGAGGGCGGTTCCACGAGGCGTCGGGGAGCAAGAGGGCCTGGCTCAGGTCATCCAGGAGGTCCGAGGGGGGCAGGCGCGACCAATCGAGGGCGCGGGCGCGCGCCAGGCGTGCCTCGAGGGCCGCGATCTGATCCTTGACCTCCGCGTCCGAACGGATCCGCACCTCGTCGAGCTCCTGCGCCTGGCGCGAGTAGTCGGTGGCGATCCGCCCGATCCGTCGCTCGGCCTGGCGACGGAGCTCGGCCCGGATCCTCTCGAGGCGGGCCCGGAGCTCGGCATCCTCCCGTTCCTTTTCACGGAGGAGACGACGGGCCCCGTCCACTCCTTCCTCCGCGAGGGCGCGGACCAGGTCCGCGGAAGGGAGCGCGTCGAGGAGGTCGTCCGACCCGACGTCGTCCTCGTAGGTCGTGCAGTCCGGGAGGCGCAACGCCTCGCTAGAGGGGGGCGTCGTCGTCGTCCTCGTCGCCGCACGCGAAGAGGGAGTGTTCCTCGAGGAGGCGGTAGACGCCGAGCGCGGCGTCGTACGCCGCGACCGAGTCGTCGGGCTTCTCCCGTTCCACGACGTACCGCGCGAACGCCCGGAACCGCGGGAAGAGCGAGGTGTCCGACGCCGCCTGGGCGAGGAGACCCGCGTCGTCCTTCAGCCGACGTCCCTCGCCGACGAGGGCTTCCCCGTCCGAGGCGCTCTCCTTGAGCGGACCTCGGAAGTAGCGGCACCAGTAGACGCCCGCGCTCCGCTTCAAGGACGGGGCAAGGTACTGGTCGATGAACTCCCCGACCCGTTTCTCGTTCTGGCGGAACGACTCCCCGCTTCGGGCGCGGAGCCGTCCCCGCATGGCGTGGAGGAGCCCGGCCCGGAGGTCGGCCGAGGTCGGGATCGTTCGCTCCGAAAGGACGGCGACCGCGTGGGTACGGGCCGCGACATCCAGAAGGGTCCGGTTCGAGCCGACCTCCCCGATGTCGGGGTTGTCGTCGCTCGTGCGGAGGCGCCAGGCTTCGATGACCCGGACGCCGGCATCCGTCAGGATCTCAGGCACCCATCCCCCGCCGGTCTCCCGACGGGCGAGGGCCACGATGCGACGGTTGTCCGCGTGATGCTCGTTGTACCCGACGTGGAGGCTGGTGAGACGGTCGGAGAGAGGGTCGTTGATGTTGTCGAGGTCGGAGAGGTTCGAGGTTCCGACGGCGACGAACGAACCCGGAAAACTCTCCCGGGACTTCGAGGGCGTGACGACCCCCTCCTGGAGCGCCTGGAGCAGCACGTTCTGGGTGCCGAGCGGGAGCTTGCCGATCTCGTCGACCAGGAGGAAGCCCCGGTTCGCCTGGAGGAGCTTGCCCGGTTCGAGCACAAGCGGGCTCATCGGGTCCCCGATCTCCTCGAGCTTCCGGAGGTTGATGTTCCCGGTGAGATGGTCCGGAAACACCTCGGAACTGCCCTGGAGCCGGGCGAACCCGAATCCCTCGCGGAGGTGGATGTACTGGGCGGGTACCTTCGTCGCGTCCACGGAGGCCGGGTCGAACCGGGCGACGTCGCCCCCCGGTGAGAATCGGCGCGTGCAGATCGGACAGGGAGGGAACTGGTCCGCCACCTCGGGGACGACGAGGCTCAGCGGATGGTCGAGGACGGGGCATCCGTCCACGACCCAGGCGCCCTTGGGGAACAGGGTCCAGAGGTCCTTCGCGAGGCTGGTCTTGCCGGCCCCGGACGGGCCAAAGAAGAGGACATGGGCCCCTGAGACGATCGCCGTGACCACGTCCTCGTAGGTCGCTTCCGGAAGGACGGTGAGGGGGAACAGGGAGCGGATGGCCTCGTCGCGAGAGAGGCCCTTCGTCCGAGCGGCGCGGAGCCGACGGAGCACCTCCGAACGGAAGCGTTCGCCGGGGGATTCGACCACGACCTTCGCGGCCCGGAGCTCCGCGGCCGTTGCGCGCGTCCCCGTCGCCGGTTCCTGGGAGGTCGCCACGGCGCGCGCAGTTGGGGTCGGGTTATGTACTTTGCCGAGTCGGACGAGGGCCCCGTCGGTCCCCGGGCCGGGCCGTCAGGGATGCGGGGACGCAGGCTCCCTCGACACGGTTAAGTAGGGTACCCCGCTCGGCGGCCGCGCGAGCCATGGCGGAGAAGGAAGCGTCCGGGAAGAAGGCCCCGTTGGCCCGGACGGTCAAGGACAAGTGGCGGTCCAAGAAGTGGTACCGGGTGCGGGCGCCCGGCCTCTTCCAGCACGCCGACCTCGGCGAGACGGTCGCGACCGAGCCCGAGCAGTTGATCGGACGGACGCTCGAGATGACCCTCCCCGAGATCTCCGGCACGCAGGACGCGGGAAAGGCCCACGTCAAGCTCCGGTTCAAGGTCGAGCGGGTCGGGGGCGACGGCGTCGCCGAGACCCGGTTCATCGGCCACAATCTCACCTCGGACTACGTCCGGCGGTTGGCGCGGCGCAAGCGTTCGAAGGTCGACCTCTCGCTCCTCGTGACGACCAAGGACGGGATCCAGGTGATCCTGAAGCCGGTCGCCGTCGGCGAACAGCGGCTCCAGACCCGCCTGCGCGCCGAGCTCCGCCACAAGATGGTCGAGATCCTGAAGCAGGAGGCGGCCTCGCATACCGCCCCCGAGTTCGTCCGCGAGATGCTCCAGGGAGAGCTCGCGAAGGTCCTCGCGCACGGAGTTCGGACCCTCTATCCGCTCAAGAAGATCGAGATCCGCAGTTCCGAGATCCTGGGGACCATCGCGGACGAGATCCCCACCAGCCCACCGGCCGCGGAGGCCCCGGAAGGCCCCACCGCCCCGGCGCCGGTCGTCGCGGACGGCGGCGACGAGGGCCCGGTCGCGTAGGAGCGAGCGTGGCGCCTCCGATCCTTGTCGGAGTGGCTCAGCCCGGTAGAGCACGGGACTCATAGCGGGACGCCGCCGGCGTCCCGGGAGAGATCCTGGGGTCGGGGGTTCAAATCCCCCCTCCGACATCTCTAGCCGATTTATCGCCGAGAAACGACGAAGTTCGACCATCTGTCTGGAGGGGATTTGAACCTATCAACGGCCCCTCCGGAAAGGGGTGCGTTCTAAACACCTGATCCGGGCCGGTTCAACCCAGCGCGGTTGACTTCTGCTTCGCTTGGAGTAACTCGATCCAGATTCCGTTCGGATCCCTCACGAAGGCCTCATTCCAACCATCAATCTCCTTCAGGCGGAAGATAACCTCGATTCCGCGCCGCTCGAGTTCTCCGATCGTGTCGGTCAGGTCGTCGCACTCAAACGCCAAATGATCGAGATCCTCTCCGTTTGAGTACGCGGGTCCGAACCGGCTGCCGGCCTCGTACCAATTGAGCTCCAAGAGCTGTGTAGAATCCTGGCTTCTGAGGGTCACGACCTGTCCCTCTGTCGGCGGGGCGGATACCAGAGGGTCGACGACCCGCATTCCGAGAATCTCGGTGTAGAAGCGTAGGGAATCTTCCATGTTCTTCACCCGGATTCCAGTATAGGTCATCCTGAGCTGCATGGACGACCGAGAACCATCACCCCACCGTAAGACTACCGACGGGCC
>JBKQNC010000025.1:0-11177 GCA_052326445.1 Thermoplasmata archaeon | reverse complement strand
GGGAGCGCATCGCACGACCAGATCCTCGACCTCTCGGACGAGGTGACGCGCCGCCTGCGAGGCTACCGCGTCCTGTTCGAGATCGAGACCGTCTAGTTCGACCGTCCGCCTTCGCCAGACTTTTTATCGAGTCCGGGAGTGGAGATTTCGTCGTGCAGAAGTATCCCGTCCGGACGAGCCATCGCGCCAACCTCCAGCCGGCGTCGCTCGAGCGGATCCTAGCGGTCCATTTCGATGGGGTCGGGGGAACCGGGGAGGAACGGAGCGCCTCGTGGGGAGCCCTCTCCCGCATCGTCGTGCGGGCCGACGGGAAGGAGCTCGCCGTCGAGGTGACGATGAACCCCAAGGTCGCGGAGGAGGTCGCCCGGGAAACGATCGCCCGGTACAATCGCTTCCTCGAAGAAGCGACCGGGTTCAGCTCCAAGGAGCGGGCGAAGCGCCTGCGCAAGTCGGTGACCGCCGACGCGCCGGGGGCGTAGCCCCGTGGGGATCCCTTCGGTCGGGCCTCTCCCGACGGGCGGGGGATCCGAGCTCGAACGCATCCGTCGGGTGGTCGGCGCGCTCTTTCCCATCTACGATACGCGGCTGGGACCGCAATCCCTCATCCTCACGGTCCAGGTCGACCCGGCGACCCTCGAGGTGAAGTTCGACCGGCTGCGACGCGAGCTCTGGGCCGCGGGCTACGTTCCGATTCTGCGCTACCAGATGGGCGAGCACTACCTCGAGGTGGTCCCGCGCCCGAAGTTGGGCACGAAGCGGCAATGGGTCAATATCGCCCTCCTCGCGGCCACGGTCGTGACCTGCACGTTCGCCGGGGCCCTCATTTGGCTCACGTACGTCGGCGGGTCGAACCTCACGACGACCGACTTCTTCTGGGGATTCGTCTACTTCTCCGCGCCAGTCCTCACGATCCTTGGCCTGCACGAGCTCGCCCATTACTTCATGGCGCGGCGCCGGAAGATCGACGCGTCGCTTCCCTACTTCATCCCGCTGCCGCCCCCGTTCCTCTTTGGAACGTTCGGGGCGTTCATCAGCATCCGGGAACCGTTCCCCGACAAGAAGGCGCTCTTCGACATCGGTGCGGCCGGACCCCTCGCGGGGTTCGCCGCCTCGATCCCGGTGGCACTCGCCGGCCTCTATCTTTCGTCCCATGCCGCCGTCGCGCTCCCGGCCAACTACTGTGGCCCGACGATCCTGGGCGTGAGCTACGGAAGCCTGGTCCTCGGCGTTCCGCTCTTCTGGCAGGCCCTTTCCCTCTTCTTTCCCTCCTCGATCCTGAACCTCCACCCGCTCGCCCTCGCCGGCTGGGTCGGGATTTTCGTGACCGCGATCAACCTCCTCCCCGCGGGACAGCTGGACGGCGGGCACGTCTTCCGGGCACTCTTCGGCGACCGGGTCCGCTTCGTCAGTTATGCGGCGGTCATCCTGCTCTTCGGCCTCGGGCTGTTCTACACCGGCTGGCTCTTCTTCGGGATCCTCATCCTCTTGCTCGGGGTCCGACATCCGCCGCCCCTCAACGACGTTTCCCCGCTCGACACGAAGCGGTACCTCGTGGGGGCGTTCGTCGTCGTCGTCCTCATCACCGGTTTCGCGATCGTGCCGATCGCGACCCCCCCCGGGACCGTTTCGATCGAGATGGTCTCGATAAACTATCCGGCCCCCACCATGAGCCACCCGGTGTTGGCCTCGGTGAACTACACGATCGCGAACGGAGACCCGGTCCGACACGGATACCTGATCGATGCCTGGGTCTCCAACGTCTCCGAACGCGTGGGAAATACCACCGTGTACCTCACCGGCTCTGCCTTCTCGGCATGGGCCGCGAATTCCACGTGGACGTTCGTCCTTCCGGGCGGGACCAATGTCACCCTCCCCGGCGGCACGGCCAGCCTCCCGGGAGCGGATTACGTGACGATCGACGGCTCGGGTTCCCTCGCCCTCGTACTCGGGTTCGCGAACACGGGCTTGGCGACCTCGGTGGTCATGGGGATCGGCGTGAACCAGTTGTGCCCCCCGTCCGGTGGCGGGTCCACGACCACGTCGTTCACGATCGTGCCGCCCTAGGGTTGCCGACGGTACACCCGGAACTCCCGCGTCAAACTCCGGTGCACCCGCACGGGGACGGCGAGGAGGCGGCGCCACGGGGGCCCCAGAGGGTCGTCGCCTCCCGGTACAACGACCACGGCAAACGCGGCGGGGCGCAGCCGATCCGCCCAGCGGGGAAGGATGCGAGCTGCGAGGGAGCCGGCCCCCTCTCCGCCAGTACTGGAGGCCCGTCCGTACGGGGGGTCCGTCAGGAGCGCGTCGAACGGTCCCTCCGAGCCTGGGAACTCCACCTCGCCCGAATCCCCGACCACGAGATGTTCGGCCGTCACACGGAGGTGGGTGAAGTTTCGGTTAGCCCCCTGGACCATCGCCGCTTCGTGATCGATCCCGGTGACCCGGGCGCCGAACAGGGCCGCCTCGGCCAGCAGTGCGCCGGTGCCGAGGAAGGGGTCGACGACCCGGTCCCCGGGGGCGATTCGGGCGAGATTCGCCGCCGCCCGAGCGAGCCGGGGCGCGAGGCCGATCGGTCGACGGAACGGTAGCGCGGAGATCCTCCGGGCCGACGTGCTGTGACGGTCGACCGTGGCGACCTCCTCGAGCAGCTGGTCGGCCCCGGTGAGGTTCACGACCCACCAGAAACGGCGGAGGGGGCGCTCGAGGTCGATCCGTCCCCCGGCCGACTTCCAGGCCCGGGCCGCGGTTTCGATCCCGCGGGAGTCCGGTCCGCCGGACGGGCTTCCCAAGCGCCGGAACGCGGCCGTCTCTCCCGGGACGGAGGGGCCGCCTTCGGTCGGGTCGAACGCCGCGCCTCGAGGGGTCTCTACGAGACAGCGTCGGGAGAGCGCGAGCCGGAGGGCCAAGGTGGGGACGTATTCCCGGGCGAGTTCCACGATCGCGAGGGGCACCGGTGCCGGGACGAATTCAAGTTCGACGCCGCCGAGGACGGCGGCGACCGCGTCGACCTCCGCCCGAGCCAGGTCGAGGCTCTCGCCCGAGAGCTCCACGTAGACGCGGGTCATAGTGGCCCCGCGTCACTCCAGCGACGGATCCGCTCTCGGAGGTCGGCCGTGTGCGACCCCGCCCAGTACACGTGCCCACAGGCCGCACATCGGAACCGTTTCAGACCCGCTCCGACCCGGTCGAGGGGGGTCCCGGCGGGCAATCGCGCCCCCGGCGGCGGGGTATACGGCGCGAGGACGCCGTTACAGACGCTGCAGCGGTCGAAGCGCACGTCGCTCGGAAGGTCCGGGAACCGGGCGCGAAGCTCCCTCCACTGCTGCTCGATCTCGGGGCTGACCAGGCAGACGGATTCCGGGACGCGCCCGGCGAGTTCGCTGTCCCGGGTCACGAGAAAGCGATCCTCCTGCCGGCAGAGGAGCAGGATCTCGAGGTCGCTCAGCCCTCGGACGTACGCGGTGTCCAGCCCGACGAACCGCATGTATCGGGCCAATCGACCCAACATTTCGTCTGCACACCACCGCGGAGGCAGCACGGGGCCCAAACCGGACGGGGGCAGATACCCCTTGCCGCTCTTATACGCGAGCACTTCTGTTTCTTCGCATCGCATGTCCCAACGACTGTTCGGTACGAATGGAATCCGCGAGGTCGTCGGCGAAAAGCTGACCGGGGCGTTCGTCGTGCGGGTCGCGGGCGCCATCGCCGCGATCGTGCCCGTGGGGGCCCCGATCGTGGTCGGACGCGACGGTCGAACGTCGAGCGTCGCTTTTTCGCGAATCGTGAGCTCTACCTTGGCCCTCGGCGGGCATCGGGCCATCGAGGTTGGGGTTCTTCCGACCCCGGCCGTCCAGTACCTCGTCCCTCGGCTCTCCGCCCAGATGGCCGTGATCGTGACCGCGTCGCACAATCCCGCGGAATTCAACGGGCTCAAGTGCATCGCTGCGGACGGACTCGAGGTCTCCCGGGCGACGGAAGAGGCGATCGAGGACGCCACCGACAAAGGCGTGGCGGCCTCGGCCCGCTACACGGACATCGGAACGGTCACGACCGTCTCCGACGGCGGGCACCGGTACGTCGAGGGGATCCTCGAACAGGTCGACGTCCCCCACATCCGGAAGCGGAAGCTCACGGTCGTCCTCGATTGCGGCAACGGGGCCAGCGTCGAGACGAGCCCCGCCCTTTTGCGACGGCTCGGGTGTCGGGTCGTCACCCTCAACGGACACCTGGATGGGACGTTTCCCGGTCACCCTTCCGAGCCGACGGAAGCGAACACGCGGGACGCACAACGAACCGTCGCCGCGGTCGGAGCGGACTTCGGGATCATCCATGACGGTGACGCGGACCGGGCCGTCTTCGTGGACCACACCGGACGGTACGTTCCGGGCGAGGAGATCCTGGCCCTGCTCGCTCGCGACGCGGTCGAACGCGCGCACGGAGGGGTCGTCGTGAGCCCGGTATCGGCTTCTCAAAGCCTCGAGGACGCAGTCGCCCCGTTGGGCGGTTCCGTGTTCTACACGCGCATCGGATCGCCCGCGGTCACCCATGCGATGGTCGACCAGCACGCGGTTTTCGGGGGAGAGGAGAACGGCGGCATCATCACCCCGAAGTTCCAGTTCGCCCGTGACGGGGCGATGACCCTCGCGTCGGTCCTCGACCTGCTCGCACGAACCGGGCGGCCTCTCGCCGACCTGCTCTCGGAGCTTCCCCGCTATTCCCTCGTGAAGGAACGAATAGCGTGCCCGACGGAACTGCGGCCCCAGGTCGTCGAGTGGGTCGGCAAAAAGTTCGAGAAAGAGGCGGACCGCATCGTTACGATCGACGGAGTGAAAGTGTTCCAGAACGGCGGGTGGATGCTCTTACGACCCTCCGGGACCGAACCCCTCCTCCGCCTGTTCGCAGAGGCGAAGGATCCCAAGAGGGCCCGCGAACTCGCCGACGCTGGCCTGGCCGCCGTGCACGAAGCGCTCGCTCACGCCAAGGCCACTCACTGAACACCCACGGACTCGCGGCTTGGCCGCCCGAGGGCTCGTTATCGGATCAGAGGCCCGAGCACGAGCAACCCAAAGAAGAGCAGGACCAGCACGGTGAGGGTAATCCATTCCATCGTGCGCTCCCGGCCGAGGCGGAAGTAGTAGAATCCCGAAGCGACCCGAAGGATGGGGGTCGCAACGAGAGCTAGGAGGCCCAGCGTCAGGTAGGCCGCCGGCGCGCCGGACACCAACCCGTGCGCGAGTCCGGTTGCCCCGAGATACCCCAAGATGGGATTGGTGGCGATCGCGTTCGCGAGGGTCGCGGAGGGGAAGACGAGCAGGTACCACACGAGCGCCCCGACCAAGAACCCCAGCGCTACCAACAGGCCGCCGCGCAGGACGAGCGCCATCCGAGTGTACGCGGAATCGGGCAGGGCCGGCCCGGGGCGAACGTCCGTCGTCATGGGAGCCCGAACCCCCGGAGGATCATCTCTACGGCCAGGACCGCAACGACCGGCAGGAAGAGCAGTCGGACCGTTCGGTTGTGGAGGTGAGGGAGGAGCCGACTCCCAGCGTACGCCCCGAGCGCCGTTCCCACGGCCGCCGGCGCGGCAAAGAGCGGGTTGACGAATCCGGCGGCGAACAGGATCCCGGCGCCGGCAGCCGCCGTCACCCCGATCATGAAGTTGCTGGTGGCCGTCGCGACCTTCATGGGCAACCGGAGATACTTTTCGAGTGCGAGCACCTTGAACACGCCGCCCCCGATCCCGAACATCCCCGAGACGACTCCGGCTCCGAACATGACGCCGAGTGCGGGGGTCGTCTCGGCGGCCGTGTACGACACGGTCTGCCCCAGAACTTGGTCGTGATACTCCCCCGATAGGCCCAGGGCTTGGGACCGAGCGTCGGGTTCCACCCCGGAGGGGACCTCCTCGTTGCGGCGGGCGAGGCTGCCCGGAATCGTGGCGAGGAACACGATCCCGACCGCAATGAGGAGGGCGTCCTGGAGGCTCGCGTGGATCAGGAACACCGTCGCCGTCGCGCCGAGGAGAGCCCCGGGCACCGTAGCCACCTCGAGGAACATTCCGATCCGCAGGTCACTCAGGCGGTCTCGGACGTATGCCGCCCCCGTCGTGGTCGAGGTCGCGAGGATCGTGATCGCGCCGGTTCCGATCGCTTCCGGAATGGGAACGCCGAACAGGATGACGAGGGCCGGGATGACGACCACCCCACCCCCCAGGCCCGTCAACGCCCCGACGAACCCCGCGGTGACCGCGAGGAGGATGAGGAGGCCGACCAGCAGGTCGAGGTCCACGAGGAGGGGAGACGCGAGGTGGGAAAAGCCATTGGGGCGGACACGCCGCAAAAGGGTGGGGGCCGCGAAACCTCATGCGTCCCCACCCCTCTCCCTCCGGTCGACGAGGTCCAGAATGCGGTATCGAGGGGACCGGATCGCCTTCGGTGCGCCCGGCATGCCCCCTCGGTGGTCGCACTCGAACAAGGACGGCATCGGCACCGCCTACTCCGCGGACTCACGGCTCTGGTACACCGTCTGGCGGGGCATCGTCACCGAGGTGTATTTCCCGAACATCGACCGACCGCAGCTGCGGGACCTCCAGCTCCTCCTGACCGATGGCGCCTCGTTCTTCCACGAGGAGAAGCGGGACCTCAGGGCCCATATCGACCGGATGGGGAAGGACACTCTCGCGTACCGCTCCACGGCCCAGGACCCGGGGGGGCGCTACACGCTGCGGAAGATCATCCTCGCCGACCCCCACCTTCCCTGCCTCTTGACCCGGGTTCGCATCGACGTGAAGGACCCCGCCCTCGCTTCGAAACTCCGCGTCTTCGTGCTGGCTTCTCCCCACCTCAACCTCGGCGGGTGGGGAAACTCTGGCTCGGTCCAGGATATCCTCGGCCGCTCCGTTCTCTTGGCGGAAAAGGACGGGGCCGCCCTCGCGCTCGCGGCCGACGTCCCCTTCCTTCGGAGCTCGGTGGGGTACGTCGGATCGAGCGATGGATGGACCGACCTGAACGCGCATCGAGCGCTGACCTGGGAGTTCGACCAGGCCCCCGACGGAAACATCGCCCTAACCGGGGAGATCCCCGCCGGGACCGCGACCACCGAGTTCACGCTGGGACTCGCGTTCGGCGAGAACGCGGCGGCGGCGGTCACCTCGCTGTTCCAGTCGCTGGGCACGCCGTTCGAGCGGCACGAGCGTCGGTTTCTAGCGCAGTGGCGTCGGAGCGCGCATTCCGGGGAATCGGTTCCGTTCCAGGACGGGGGGGCGCTCTTCCATGCGAGTCGGGCCATCCTCTTGGCCCACGAGGACAAGACCTTCCCGGGCGCCTTCATCGCGTCGCTCTCGATCCCGTGGGGCTCCTCCAAGGGGGACGAAGACGAGGGTGGCTACCACCTCGTCTGGGTCCGGGATTTGTGCCACGCCGCGACCGGCCTCCTCGCGACGGGACAGACCGAGGCCCCGCTCCGCGCGCTCATCTACCTCGCGACCCGACAGCAACCCGACGGGGGATTCCCCCAGAACTTTTGGGTGGACGGCCGGCCGTACTGGCGGGGGCTCCAACTGGATGAAGTGGCGTTGCCTATCCTTCTCGCCGACGGCCTTCGCCGTCACCGGGTCCTCCGCGATTTCGACCCCACCCCGATGATCCTCCGCGCCGCCCGATTCCTGATCGAGCATGGCCCCGCCACCCAGCAGGACCGCTGGGAGGAGGTCGGGGGCTACTCCCCCTCGACCTTGGCCACATGCATCGCCGCTCTCACCGTCGCCGCCGGGTTCGCTCGCCGGTCGGGGGATGAGGCGACCTCCGCTTTCGTCCAGGAGCACGCCGACTTCCTTGAGTCGCACGTCGAGCCCTGGACGGTGACGACCCGAGGCACGCTCGTCCCCGGAATCCCGCAACACTACGTTCGGATCCGACCAATCTCGCTCGACGACCCCGCCCCCGACGAGGGCCCGGACCTCGGTACGGTCCGCTTGCCGAACCTTCCGCCGGGAGACCCCTCGGAGTTCTCGGCGTCCGAGGTCGTGGACGCTGGGTTCCTCGACCTCGTGCGCCTGGGTATCCGCAAGGCCGACGACGCGGTCGTGGCCGACTCCGTGCGCGTGGTCGACCGTATCTTGAAGGCGGTGACGCCCAGCGGGGAGCTCTGGCACCGGTACAATCACGATGGATACGGAGAGACCGCTGAAGGGGGCCCCTACACCGGGTTCGGCATCGGTCGGGCCTGGCCGCTCCTCGCCGGGGAGCGCGGACACTACGAACTCGCACTCGGAGGCGACCCGAAGCCCTACCTCCGCACCCTCGAGAAGGTCGCCACCTCCACGGGCCTCCTCCCGGAGCAGGTCTGGGACGAGGCGGACCGCCCCGACCTCCACCTGTTCTTCGGGCGGCCGACCGAGTCAGCCACCCCGCTCGTTTGGGCGCATGCGGAGTACGTGAAGTTGCTCCGCTCGGTGCAAGATGGCCGGCCCTTCGACCAGGTACCGGAGGTCGCGGAGCGGTACCTGGGAGCCCGGACCTCGCGACGTCGGCTTGAGGTTTGGAAGTTCAATCGCCGCCCGCGTATCGTGCGACCCGATTCGGTCCTGCGGGTCGTCGCGAATCAACCGTTCCGGCTCCGGGCCTCGAACGACGGCTGGGCTTCGCAACAGGATTTTGATTCGACCGAAACCACGCTCGGGCTCCACTACTTCGACCTAGAATCCCTCGGTCGTGCCGGCCGGAGCTGGGTCTTCACCTTCTTCTGGCCCCTCGCGGACCGCTGGGAAGGAACGAACTATGAGGTCGCCGCCAACGACCCGCGGCCCGACCTCACCTCCGGGTAGGGACCGGCCCGTGTTCGAGCCGGACAGAGCGTGAATTCACCGGCGGTGTCCGGCCTTTCGGAGCTCCTTCCGTAGAAAGAGCGCGAGCCATTCGACCTCGTAGACCCCGGGGCAGAGGAGCTCGAGGGCGTACCACCACGGTACGCGCACGGCGTGTAAGCTGGGGACGCCGTTCCAGATCGCTTTCGAGATCCGATGCCGCCCGTCGAGAGCGATCTGGTACCACCCTCGGCCGGCGATGATCACCGGAAAAGTCAGGTCGGCCCGGTCCAGAAAATTCGGGAACAGGCGCAAGGCGAACCGGATCATCCCCTTCGAGAGTTGAGGAAGGTCGCTCAGCGGTTCCTCAAAGACCGGTACCGGGTGGGACTTCAGGTACCGGATCGCGAGCATCAGACCCGCTCGACGATGCCAGACAAAGTGGCTCGAGTCGACCTGATTCATGCGTCCACTTCCCGGGAGGAGTGTACGGGTCCGGAGCGGGATAAACCTCCACGCCCCACTCCCCCGGGCGGAGAGGTTCGAGGCCCGTCAGAGACTTGATATTCCAAGGGCTCGATTCGTGCTCGATGGTCCCGTCTGCGCGCCGCCTCCTCTCGATCGAGGATTTCCGGCCCCGATCGCTCGAGGAGGTGGTAGGCCAGGATACCGCGGTCGCCCGGCTTCGGCGGATCCTGGCCGGAGTTCGAAACGGAACAGTAGTCCCGCCCCATCTCCTGTTCCACGGCCCGCCGGGCGTGGGCAAGACCGCGGCAGCGCGCGCGTTCGGGCGAGAAGCGCTCGGAGAGAATTACGAGGCGAACTTCAGCGAATTGAAGTCGTTCGACAACCGGGGGCACAACGCCCTCGCCGATATCATCATGAAGTCCAGGGTACCGCCCCTGGGGGGAGCCCCGTTCCGGATCCTATTCTTCGACGAGGTGGAGGCGCTTTCTCCCGAGGCCCAGCACGACCTCCGTCCCGCCATGGAGGGCGAGGGAGGGTGGTCGGTCTACATCCTGGCGTGCAACGACTTGAGCGGGATGGCGAAGGCGCTCCTATCGCGTTGCACCCTGTTGGAGTTCCGTCCCGTCGACCCTCCGGAAATGCGGCGCATCCTCACGATGGCCCTCGCGAAGACCCCGTTCCAACTCCTCCCGACCGTGCTCGACTCGATCGTGCAACACGCGAACGGGATCCCACGGGAAGCGATCAAGCTCCTGCTGGAGGAAGGAGGAGCGCAACCACCGGCCGCCTGACGACGGAGACCGTCAGGGACCCACCGCGGCGGTAGGCCGTCGTAGGATTGGACGTGCGCTGAGCGTTGTCCAAACTCCCGAGGTCGTTTTAACAACCGGGACACCTTCGGGACCGCTCATGGATTCGTCCGCCCACCCCCGGTCACTTCGCATCATTCCCGGAGAGATGGAGACCACGGTCGTGACGACCCGCCTTCTGGTCCCTACGCCGACCCAACCGGTCTGGAGCCCCTTTCAACGCGTCGCCGAGAGCCTCGCGAACCGGGCCCGTCAACTCCCTGCGCACGTCCACGAACGTGAGGAGGTCCTGACGTACGTTACGGAGGGATTTGCGTCCTATCAGCTCGGGGACGGGACCATCGAGGCCCTCCAACGCGGGAGTGGACGTCTGCTCACCACTCCCGGACGGGTGAGCCACCGAGTAAGCCCTGGCAAAGGCGGCGTGATCCGTTGGTTCAACCTGGTACTGGCTCTACCCATGAACTCGACCGGGGCGCCCCGACTCCAACTGATGGGCCCTCAGGCGCCAACGATCGAGGAGGACAACGTGCGGGTCCGCCAAATCGTGGGTCCTCGAGCTCCGATGGTCTCGCCCTCGGGACTCGAGTGCTCCCAGCTTCAGTTCACGGACGAGGCCACGACCTTCCGCAAGGTCGGTTCAGATCGGCGGGCCGTCCTCTATGCCATGTCGGGTCGAGGCACCGTGGATCAGAAGGACATCGTAGCGGGAGAAGCGGCCTTCATCGAAGGTATGCCGGGGCTCGCCATCCAAGGTAGTGACGGGTTTTGCGTAATCCTAGCAACGGCTCCCCAATAGACGAGGAATCGCCGTGTCCTCCCCCGGGGTGCATGGATCCAGTGCGATCGGTCGGGACTGAGCCCTGTCATGAACTTCGTTCCCTTGTCGAGGTCGCGGATTGACGATCGAAGGCTCACCCGGTGGCCGCCCGTAGGGACGGGGGTCCCATTCCCGGGGTCGATCGGCCCGCCGACGAAATCGATGCGGGGAGAGGGCCGTCCCGATTGGTTCCGTTTACCGCCGACCGTGCGAATCGGGCGCGGAGGGATTTGAACCCTCGACCGCCGGGTTAGGAACCCGGTGCCCTATCCAGGCT
>JBKQNC010000024.1:0-18221 GCA_052326445.1 Thermoplasmata archaeon | reverse complement strand
TCGGTTGCGGCACTCTCCGAGGAGGGCATGCCGGGGAAGCCTTCCCTGCGCGGCTTGAGGGCGTAGGCTCCACTGGCAAGGGGGGCCCCAGCGCCCCTTCACAAGTCCCAGAGTAGTACTAGGGCGGGCTGGCGAGGTGGCCCGGTAGGATGTCCCCGATGTAGAACCAGGCTGCGAGCGCCGCCAGGAACATGAAGATGGGGAACCACGCGGCCACCAGGTACACCCAGTACGGCACGCGGTAGTGGCCCTTCGGGGGTACCTCCGGCGCCTGTTCCGAGATGGGCTTCATGCTCACGTTGAGCGTCGGGAAGGTGGGCCCCGGGTGTTCGAGGTACCAATCCACGATCAACGCGGCCGGGAGCGAGAAGACCCCCGCCGCGGCGTAGGCGCCGTAGAGGAGGAAGGTCTCGAGCGGGTCCTTCGTGAGCCCGAAGGTGTTGGAGCCGACCAGGGTCGTGTATCCCCAATACCCGTACCACGCTGTGATGACCCCGGACACGAACCCGAACACGCCCGCGTACTCGAGCTTCAGACCAAAGTAGGCGACGATGCCGTAGACGATCAGCACCATTCCGAAGAGGCAGGTCACATCTCCAAAGAAGATGTTGTAGGCCCCGAGCCCGTCCGACAGCAAGTAGGGCCACGTGAACTCGGTGAATAGGCCTAGGGAGAGGGCCACGACCCCGATCATGCCGGCCGGAACCGCGGACGACTTGATGGTCGCCCGTACCCGGTCGGGGTCGTTCCGGAGGATGTGCCAGAACGCCCGAATCGAAGCGAACAGCAGCACAGCTGCCCCGGCGAGAATCAGCGCGACAGTAAGCCCCAGGTTGTCGATAAACGCCGCGAACGCCATTTTTTTCCTCTTCCTTTTGGCCTTTCGGCCTTGGATTCGGATTGAAGTTTAGGGTATAAGGACGGGGTAAACTCCACCTGACGAACCCCGGGCCGGGTCGGGCCTCGCCTAGGTGCCTTTGGCTCGCCGGCCGGGGAAGGCGAGGTTCCCCTCGTCGCTGCCCGGTGGAAGGAAGGTCGCCTCCGTTACCAGGCGGGCGCCGGCGGCCCCCCGGGCCGTGAGGCGGTAGTTCTCCCCCGAGTGGAGGACGAGACCGGTCTCGACCAGCTTGCGGAGGTGGAAGGCGATCTTGGGGGAATCGTCCAGGCCCGCCGCCTCCATCGCCTCGCCGAACGACGCGGGGGCCTGCGCGAGGCGCAGGAGGACCTTGCGTCGGATCGGGTTCGCGAGCGCCTCCAGGGTGGCGTGGGTCTCCTCGGCGGACACGGCACCTCCCAAGGAAACGGCGACCTCCGGGCTCACGCGACGGGGGTTGAAGGCCACGCGCAGCGGGCCGTGGCCCGCGAGGTCCGAGCGAAGGCGGTCGAGGACGGCGACGATGTCCTCCAGCCGGTGGTGCTCGATCAGGCGCTCGACCTCCGCAAGGACGACCGCCGCGTTCGAGTGGTCGGCGAGGAACGCCTCGGTCCGCTCCGCGAGGCGGTTCGGGTTCGCCGGGTCGAGCGATTCAAAGTGGACATGGGGCTCCTTCGGGCCGGGGGTCTCCGCGAAGAGGAGGACCTCGTACTTCCCCCCCGCCGCGAGGGCCCGCGCTTCCCGGACGGGGTCGCGATAGGCTTCCTGCGGCGACTCGAATTCGTGCTCTTGGGCGACCAGCCGGAGCGTCTCCCGGACCTGCTCGATCCGGAACGGTTTTCGGAGGTAGTCGAAGGCGCCGAGCTTCATGGCCCCGATCGCGGTCTCGACGGTCGCAAAACCGGTCACGACGACCACGAGCGTGCGCGGCCAACGTTGCCGCACCTCGCGCAGGAGCTCGAGTCCTCCCTGGCGCGGCATCTTCAGGTCGGTGAGGACGAGGTCGACCTCATCGTGCTCGAGCGACTCGAGCGCCTTCAGGACCGAGGGGGCTCCGGTGACCGCGTGCCCGTCCTCCCGAAGGAGGTCGGTCAGCTCGTCGCGAAAGACGGTGTCGTCGTCCACGACCAGGATGCGCACGACGGGGCTACTACGTCGGGGGATTAGCGTTTTCTCCGACACCGGTCGCGGTCGGCCCGCCCCGACCAACTTCCGTCCAGCCGGGGGTACCCCCGCTCAGGGTTCCTCGGGGGGGGTCTCACGGAGCGGCAGGGAGACCAGGAATCCGGCGCCCCCGCCCGGAACGTTTCGGGCGGTGATCCAGCCATGGTGCGACTGGACGATCCCGTGGCAGACCGCGAGGCCGAGCCCGGTGCCCTGGCCCTCGGGCTTGGTCGTGAAGAACGGCTCGAAGATGTGCGGAAGAACCTCGGGCGGGATGCCCGGGCCCTGGTCGACGATCTCGACCTCGGCCCGCGTCCCCTGCCGTCGGACGGTGATCCGGATCGCGCCCTTCCCCCCCATCGCGTCGTAGGCGTTGTTCAGGATGTTGGTGAGTACCTGGATCAACTGGCCCCGGTCCCCTGCGATCGGCACCGGTTCGCCCGGGTACACCTCCTCGAGGTCGACGTCCGCGGACTGCTTTCCTCGCAGGAAGGCGACCGAGTCCTGCGTGACGGCCACGAGGTCGAGCTCGGTGACGTGCGGTTCGTCGCGGCGGGCGAAGTCGAGCAGCCCGCGGACGATCTGGGCGGCCGCCTCGACCTGTTCGGTCATCGTGTTCAGGCGCTCCAGCACCCACGGGTCCTGGCTGCGCCGTCGCAGGCTCTCCGCGACGAGCATCACGTTCGCGAGCGGCGTGTTGATCTCATGGGCCACGCCCGCCGCGAGCTGGCCCACCGAGGCCAACCGGTCGGAGTGCGCCGCGCGCAACTCCCAGCTGCGTTGCTCGGAGAGGTCGACCGCGACCCCGAGGTAGTGGGTCACCTCCCCCGCGGAGGTCCGGATGGCGGTGACACTCAGGAGGACCGGTCGCTCGCGCCCCTTCCGGTCCCGGTTCATGATCTCCCCGGACCAGTGTCCCACCTCGGGGTCCGCGAGGTCCTTCCACATCTGTTCGTACACCTCGGTGGGCGTGTGTTTGCTCCGGACCAGGTTCGGCTTCCGCCCGATGCACTCCTCCCGGGTGTACCCGTAGATCTGCTCGAAGGCGGGGTTCACGTCCACCAAGCGGCCCATCGCGTCGGTGATCTCCATCGCGTTCGTGGAGGAGCGGAACGACTCGTAGAAGAGCCGGGCCTGGCGTTCCTCCCCCACGCGTTCGGTCACGTCGTGCAGCATGACCATCGCACGAGGGGGCGCGCCGGCCGGAGAGGCGAGGGGGCGGATCTCGACATCGAGGAAGACCCCGCCGACCCCGCTCCGATGGGGGACGCGGACCGACCGTAACGTCGCCGGTTTCCCGAGGTGGAGCGCCCCGTCCACGGCCTCCCGGATCCCGGTCGACCCGCCTCCCTCCTCCTCGAGGACCTCCCCGAGGTCCGACCCCACGACGGAAGGGGGGCGTCCGGTCAGCTCGAAGAAGGCCGGATTCGCCGAAGCGATCGTTCCGGGCGCGACGATCACCCCGATCCCGAAGGGGGCGATCTCGATCACCTCCCGGGGGAGGGCAGCGCCGACGATCTCGGTCCCCACGCGAGTACCTCGGAGGTGGGGACCCTCTACGGGCTCATGTGGCTGTCGGGTCCGGGGTTCCGGGGCGCGCTCGTCAACTGAACCTGACGGGCCGATTATAGTCTGCATCCGCGGTCGAGCGGCAATATGGAAAGCCCCGAAGTGCTGGTGGTCGGCGAAACCCCCAGCCTGGGCCGGTCGATCACCGACCTCTTGGTCTCTGGGGATGTGCGGGCCCGGTACGTGCACGACCTCGGCAGCGAGGGGCCGCTCGGCACGCTCGCGCGACGGTTCCCGGTCGTCGTGGCCGCCTGCAACAGTCCCTTTTGCGCCACCGCCCGCCAGTGGGTGCGAGGCGAGATCCCCGACGTCGCGCTCGTGGTCGTCGGGTCCCGGGATCCCGTGCTCGCTCAGGCGACGAAGAAAGTCCACCTCGTCTCGCTGCCCTTGCTCCCCGCCCGGTTCCTCGAGCTCATCCGCGACCTAATGGCCGCAGTCCCGTCGGGCTCTTCGTAGGGTCCCTCCGACCCTTCCCCAGCGCGGTCCCGTTACGCCGGAAGCAAGGGGGTTCTCGGGGAAGCGTCCCGGATCGCGATCGCGACCGATGGCTCGTGCGCGATATCGACCAGCACCGCGCCTTCTCCCCCGTGCCAGGAGATCGAGCAGGGAAACCCGGAATCCACGAAGACGTCGATCATCGGTCGATTGTCCGACTGGACGATGGCCTCGAACCGTCGGATCCCCGCTTCCCTGGCCCGACGGGCCAGTCCCCAAAGGAGGATCGTCGCCGCTCCCTGGCCCTGGCACGCGTCCGCGATCAGGAACGCCACCTCCGCTCGGTTGGGATGGTCGGCCACCCGAACGTACTCCCCGTGTCCGATGATTTGCTCCTGACCCGGGTCGGCGACCTCGAGAAGGAGCGAGTATCGACGGGCGAGGTCCGTCGAGCTCAGGATCTCGGATGCGACACTCTCCCGACGCCAGGGAGAGAAGTACCGGAGCTCCAGGGAGTCCTGGGACATGTGGGTGAGGAAGTCGAGGACATGGGCTCGGTCGCTCGCCCTGGCGCGTCGGAGACGGACCACGGTGCCATCACGAAGCTGACCAGACTCCTCGTCCAAGCATTCCCGGCTGACGCCCGGGGGGTCCGCATTCCGGGAAGACGCGACCTCCGCACGCGTCGGGCTCGCTGCCTCCATGGCGACCTCGCGACCGATTCTCCGAAAGAAAGAGCCCGTGCTGGATACTAATGCGTGGGGTGGACCAAAGTTCACCCGGGGTCGGAGCGAGCTCGGATTCGGGGCCCGGCCACTCAACCCGGGTCGACGGGCGGATGAAGTAGGCCAGAGGACCGGTACGTTCCAGAGAGTTGCGTATGACGTTCCGAAACCCCCGCCCGAACTCCGCCGATGGCATCATCGGGGAGCTCTGCGTCCCCGAGTTCGTGGCAGCGGGGCGGAACGCCGGGCCCACGGGCGTGGAGCCGGGCCATATCGGAGTCGCCCTCGAGAGCGAACCGTGAAAGTGCACCGACCATCGCCCTCCCGACCGGCCGCGCGCCCCACCCGTCTCCTGGTAGCCCTGGGCGGCAACGCCATCCAGCAGGCCCACGACGGGGGAACCTGGACCGAAGCGACGCGCCAGATGCGTCGCACCGTGGATGCCCTCACTGCCGTCGTGGTGCCCGGACGCGAGCTCGTGCTCACGCACGGGAACGGTCCGCAGGTGGGGAACCTGCTCCGCGAGGCCGAACTGGGCGCCGACGAAGTTCCGGTGCCGCCGCTCCACGTCCTGGGGGCCGAGACCCAGGGGCAGCTCGGGTACCTGATTGCCCAGGAGCTCGGAGCCGCACTCCAGCGGGCGCACATCGACCGGATCGTTCTTCCAATCGTCAGCCGGACCGCGGTCTCTCCGCGGGATCCGGCGTTCCGTCACCCCACGAAGCCGGTGGGCCAGTTCTACCCCGCGGCCGAAGCGGATCGGCTGCATCAAACCCTGGGCTGGACGATGCAGGAGGATGCTCAGCGGGGCGGGTGGCGTCGCCTGGTCCCGTCTCCCCAACCCTTGCGCTGGCTCGAGGGCGATGGGGTGCGGGGGATGCTGGACGCCGGATTCGGGTCCCGTTGCGTGTTCGTGGTCGCCGGAGGCGGAGGGATTCCCGTGGTCCGACACCGGGGCCGCTGGGAAGGGGTCGACGCCGTGATTGACAAGGACCGGGCCGCGGCGCTCGTCGCGCGGAACCTGAATGTCGACACGCTCGCCATCGTGACCGATGTCCCCGGGGCGGCGGTCGACTATGCGAGCCGGCATCCCCGCTGGCTCGGCGAAGTGGGTCTCGACGAGCTGACGCGCTACTGGAAGGGCGGGGAGTTCGGCGAAGGGAGCATGGGTCCGAAGGTCGAGGCCGGGATCCGTTTCCTGCACGCGGGGGGACGCGCCTTCATCATCACGGACTTGGGGTCCCTCCCCGAAGCGCTCCGGGGCCGCGCGGGCACCCGGGTGGGGTCCCTCTCCGGGTAACGTTCGGCCGACGTTTCGGCCTCGAAACCGTGACCTCGGTCAGAGAAGGTTGAAGTAACCTGACCTGCTTCCCACGTGTATCCATGCCCGTCGAGAAAGCGCGCCCGCTGCTCCCGCCTGAGGAGGACGTGCCGTCCGACGCCGCCAAGCTCGCCGACCGGATCTCGGCGGAACTCGAGCTCCTGAGCCGGAACGTCGACATCCTGGAGCAGCTCTCGGGACGCACCCCGAAGGGGATCATACGCCTCAGCGAGGCGCTCCGCCTCCCGATCCACAAGGTGCGGTACTCCCTCCACCTCCTCGAGCGGGAGGGCGTGATCCAGCCGAGCGCCGACGGGGCGGTCGTCACCGATTCGGCCCGCCAGTTCTGGGAATCGCTCGACGGTTCGCTGAACGAGATGAGCCGGCAGATCGACCATCTCAAGGAACGCGCGGCCGCGCACCGTGCGGCGCCTCCGGCGGGCCGGAAAGGCTATTAGAGCGATGCCGGCTCGACCGCCTCGGTGCCGCCGTAGCTCAGCGGCAGAGCGATCGGCTGTTAACCGAAAGGTCAGCGGTTCAAAGGGACGGCGGGCCCATCCCGCCGTCACGGAACTCCGCTCGGCGGCGCCTCCGGACCATGCCTCTTGGGCCCGTAGCTTAGCCCGGCCGAGAGCGACCGGCTCATAACCGGTCGGTCGACGGTTCAAATCCGTCCGGGCCCATAACCACTCTCTTATAGAACCCAGCCCAAAACAGTCTCTGAATCGGGCTGGGCCGGCCCGTCGATCCGCCGCGACCGAGGCTAGGCGACCGCTCCTTGAAACATCACCGGGGGTGGCCGGATGACCCTCCAGTATGCCGAGATCACCTTCGTAGTCGAACGTGATAGCCCCGGCTCCACCCCGCTCCCTCTGCGCTTGATCTACGCATGTCACCGCCCGGACGCCCGACACAATCCGATTCTTCGCGCCTCGTTCTGCCCAATCCACGGCTTCGCGGCAGAACTGTTGACGATCCGCCTCACAGTGTACGCGCGCACACAGTGGGTCCCGGGGTGAGTCTCGTGCAGAGACCATCGTCTCCGTCAGTGAGGGCTCTCCTCGAGCCCGTCCCGGGCTCTCCTATCCTCTCTAACTCCCCCGAGTTCCGGGACATGAACTACGGTAGTTCCGGTACCGGAACTACCCCTGTTCCGGACCCGGAACTCCCTCCCCCTCCCACCTCCCAACGCCACCTCTGGCTCTCAGACCGGACCTGGTCCGAGTTCCGACGCGTCCAACGGATTGTCGCCCAGCGGGGCCTGGTAGGTTCGTCCGGCAGGGGACGAGGCCGAGGCAGGTCCGGGGGACGGCCTCCGATCGCCGACGCGACGCTCTTGGAGCTGCTGGAGGCCTTCCGCTGGCGGCAGCGCGTGTGCGCGCGCGCCGCGGCTCCGCGCAAGGTCGACGAGGCCGCAGTCCGGGCCTTGCGGGTGTTCTACGCCCCCCACCCGTTCGGTTGGCTCGCGCCGTTTCGAGCGGTCGACCGGATGGTCGTCCAGACCTTCCCGAGCTACCGACCCCCTCGACGGCTGCACGTCATAGCCGGATTCTGCGAAAACGGTCTCCTCCGCCCAACGTGGAGCGACGGAGAGGAATGGATCATCGTCGACTCGGCCCCTCCGCCGATTCGGGTTCCGGACTACCACTACCTCCGAGGTAACCTCGGCAGCCGGCCCCTCGACCAGGGGGCGACGCCCGCCGGATGAGCGAGACGGTCGAGCTCCGGCTGCTTAACCGGCGCGAGTTGGAGAACGTCGTCCTCCTGCTTCAGGGGTACGCCACCCGCCTCAATGCAGTCGTCGAGGAGTTTACCAAGCCGGAGTGGCGCGTCCGGAACGAACTCTACCGGGTGCGGGCCGAGTTCGGCCCTCGG
This sequence comes from Thermoplasmata archaeon, assembly GCA_052326445.1. Lineage (GTDB taxonomy): Archaea > Thermoplasmatota > Thermoplasmata > Lutacidiplasmatales > UBA184 > Lutacidiplasma. The sequence goes on along the minus strand of JBKQNC010000024.1, from coordinate 10,258 downwards.
GTCCAATTTGCCCGGGACATCGCAGTCGAGCACCGGATCCGACGTGCGAGGGCGGCCCGAAACGAGCGCTTCTGGCGGAACCTCGAGGAGGCACCGTGATCCCTAGGGAGCTCACCCCGGCCATCCTCGAGGGTGAAGTCAGGGAGGTGCTCGGGCGCCTGCCCGACGAGTCCATCCACTGTGTGGTCACGTCGCCTCCATATTGGGGGCTCCGGGACTATGGCCTTCCCCCGGTCATTTGGGGAGGAAGCCCGTCCTGTCCGCACGAGTGGGACTCCCTGATCCCAGGCAATTCGAAGGGAGGGACCGGGACCCCGAATGGCCGGAACGCGGTCGGGGCGGGGTATGCACGGGCGGAGCGAAGGGGCCGGTTCTGTCTCTCTTGCGATGCATGGCTCGGTCAGCTCGGGCTCGAGCCGACGGCTGAGCTCTTCGTCGATCACCTCGCCGGGGTATTCGATGAGGTCCGCCGGGTCCTGCGGTCCGACGGAACGCTTTGGCTGAACCTCGGAGATACGTTCCAAGGGGACAGCCCAGTACGACGGTCGTCCTCCGAGGCGTTCTCGAATCGTTGGGATTCATCCCAGACTCGCGGCCGGGGCGGCTCACGACGGAGCGCCGCAAGGAGTGGAGATCTCAAGTCCAAGGACCTCGCGGGAATCCCTTGGCGGGTCACTCTCGAGCTGCAGCGGCGAGGCTGGTGGCTCCGGTCGGATTGCGTCTGGGCGAAGCCCAATCCAATGCCCGAATCGGCCAGGGACCGACCAACTCGTTCCCACGAATACGTTTTTCTGATGACGAAGTCCAGCCGGTACTTCTACGACGCCGATGGCGTCCGTCAACCCTATCGACCGGCAACTCGGCTTCGCCTATCCCAAGCCACGTTCGACAGCCAGCCCGGCGGATCCAAGAACTACGGTAGTCTGTCGAATCGTTCTTCCCGACGAACCCTCACGAACCTCAAGGGCCGGGTGATGGCACCACAGATTGAAGAGGCACCAAGACGGTTCTCCGCTCTGGGGGCAAATCTCCGTTCGGTCTGGTGGATCCCGACCCATGGATATCCTGGGGCGCACTTCGCTACTTTCCCGGAGACCCTGGCTGAGACCTGCATCCGGGCCGGTACCACCGATCGTGGAGCGTGCCGCACATGCGGAAGCCCGTTTCGGCGCGTTGTGGATGTCGGCTACAAGTTCCTGAGCAAGCCGGTGAACCCCGATCGGCCCCGATCTGGTTTCGCGATGCCAAAGCCGAAGGGACAGATCGATTCGATCTCCGGTTCTAAGGCAACCTCCGCTGGCGGGTGGGATGAACTGCCCCGGGCTATTCGGATCCCTCGCACCATCGGGTGGAGGAGCACGTGCGCGTGCGGGACGGATGAGACAGTCCCGAGCATCGTGCTCGATCCATTCGCGGGATCAGGAACTACCCTCGCCGTCGCCCACCGCTTGGGCCGCCGATCAATTGGAATCGAACTCAAGCCGGAGTACGCCGGTCTTGCCCGGCGCCGTTGGTCGGTGGCCGACCTATCGTCCCCGCTCCCTCGTGAGGTCGAGGCATGAAGCCCATCGCAATCTACGCTCGAGTCTCGACCAGGGAGCAGTCCACTGAGGGTCAGGTCGCCCAGCTCCTCGCATTGTGTCATGCGCGAGGATGGTCCGACACGGTGGTCTTCCGTGACGACGGGATCTCGGGCGTCCGCGACCATCGACCCGAGCTCGACCTGCTCCGGCAGCGGATGCTTGCGGGAGAGTTCGGGGCAGTCGTAGTCTCCAAGATGGACCGGCTCGGGCGCTCCCTCGGGATGATCCTCCGATTCTGGGATGACGCCGACGCCGCGGGAGTCCGGGTGGTCGTGGTGGATCAAGGAATCGACACTTCGACGCCCAGTGGGCGCCTTCAGCGCAACATGCTCGGCGCACTCGCCGAGTTCGAACGGGAGCTCATCCTGGAGCGAACACAAGCTGGTATCGCGCGCGCTCGAGCCCTCGGCAAGAAATTTGGCGCACCGCGGACGATTCCGGAGGCCGTAGCGCGAGAGGTGGTAGCACGGAGGGCAAAGGGCGAGAGTCTGCGAATGATCTCTCAGCGGATGAACGTCAAGCTCGGGACGGTCCGGTCAGTTCTGTCGCGTGACCGAAGTCCGACCCCTGAAACCTCCCTCTCCCATCCGATAGGAACCGAGGGGGCGTGAGCGAAGGGCTGAGTTCGCTCTTGTGAGTCGGCGACCCGGTGTGCCCTCGTTTGCCGGAGATCACGGAACAGCACCTGGGCGTTAGAACGCCATGTCGGTTCGTCTTTGGAGGAAAGTCAGGGCGGGCCACCTGCGGGGTCGGACCATGCAACTCAAGTTCCGTGGACGGGCCGCCGTCCTCATCGCTTGCGGCTTCTGCCCCGCGGCCTGCTCCGCTTCCCTTCCCGCTTCGCAGGTGCCCGGCCACGGGTCTCGAGTTGTTTGATAAAGGCTTCAGCTTGGCGTATCAGTTCGGAATAGGGGGTGACCTCCACTTGGGTGAGGTGCGCCATCAGGAGGCGCCTCTGACTCGGGTTGTCTGTCTTTTCGTCGCCGATCACGATGATGGCCCGTGGGTGGTGCAGCAGACCGTCCCCCTGACGATCACAGGCCTCCAGGTAGCTCATCACTTGGCCCAGCGCGTGACCGAGCCCTTGATTGATTCGATACCGACGCCGAGCCTTGCCGACCGCGGTGAACAGGCGTTCGTGGGGGCCCTTAAGCTCAACCAGATCCTGGAAACCGTCGAGGCGCTTCAGCATCAGATCGAACTCGAACGTCCCCACGCCGGGCGGAAACGTAACCTTCGGCCTGACCGCGACGTACTGGAAGCCGAACATCCAAAACGGGTCCTTCTCGCGGAAGTACTCCTGCACCTCCTTCTCGCGGGACGCGGGATCGGCGATGATGCCCTTGAACTCCGCCAGCTGATGCTTGTAGAGGCTCCGCCGCGCCCGAAACGCGACGAGGCGCCGTTCAGGAATTCGAGCTTCCACGCGGTGTTGGACGATGACCTGGGCAGGGGAGACGGTGCGTGAAACCGACGGAGCGGGCTCCCAAGCCCGCAGGTCGTCCTCAGACTCGGTTGGCGTATCAACCCCGTGGCCATCGACAGCCGAAGCTACGGTGATCTCCCCGGACCCCGCCGGGAGATCGCTGAACTCGCTGTCCACCGTCCCGCGAATCTGGTCCCACTGCCGGCTCGACCGGATGTTGAATCCGGGTCCCTTCCGCCACGTCCTCCGCCGGTTCTGGATCGTGCCCTCCCAGCGCACAACACGAAGATACTCTGCGCCCGTTCGGACCTCGACGTGTCGGTCGAGAGTCAGCTGCCAACGCATATTCTTCGCGAGCGATATCCGGCTTCGTTGAACGGGCTCGTACTTCGGATTGTCGAGAAAGACCTCGGGCAGCCGGTGTTTCCGCTTCCCCATTCATCGCCAGCCACGGCGGAATGCCACTTACTATCTGCGGTCGGTAGACGTGCGCGCGCAGGGGTTGCTCGGCGAACGTGCGATTCGAACGGGCTCGAAACGGCACGAGCCCATCGTGACAGGGGGTAGTACCAATTCCGCGTTTCTTTCACTACCCCTCCTGAGGGATGCGCCGGATAGACTTCGCGGGCGGGTGCAAACCTCTGTGTAGCCGTGTTCCCCCGCCGGTAGCGCATCCCTGTAATCGCCCCCCTTATCACGGGAAACCGGTTCGCGCAGACCGTGCCCGGAGTCGAGGCGCGGGGTCTCCGGAACCTTCGCGGTCTGCAAGTTCTCGTCGTGGGGCTGTCAGGGGCGATGATCGCGTTCGGGGCGTACTCCGCGCTCCGGCCGGCCCCAGCCCTCTACATAGGTATCGTCGCGGGGGTGGGGGGAGCGCTGCTCCTCACACTGGGGTTGCGAGGACTCGATATTGCGGCATCCCGAAACCGGGCGCGTATCGACGGGCACTTCAGTCAGGTGACGGATCACGTGCGGGTTCTCTCCGGCGAAGTGGGGTCACGGCAAGGCGTCTGGATGGGGCAGTGGGGAAATGCCCGGTGGAGGGACCTCGGTGCGAACGGGTCGCAGTCCTCGTATTCGAGGCTTCCATTGCTCGTTCGCCCGGAGGATGTCCGGTGGCCGGTCGCGAACACAACAAACACCAACACCGGCGTCCCGCTCGATGAGATTCAGGGCATGGATTTGACTCGGGAGCACCTCGGAACCGGGAGGAACAGCCTCACGGAGACCGAGCTCGACGCCCGAGAGTGCCTCTCATTATGGCGACACTTCGACATCGCGTTTGAGGAGAGGCTCCTGATCCTCGCGAGAGCGAAGTTGTCCTGCCCGCCCCTCCGGCTCGAAGCTGGGTGGGAGGCTGTTCCATGGTTCCCCCCAATCCCGGACACGTGGCGCCTTGGTGCCTCGGCTTTCGTCGTGCTCACAATGGGCAATGAATTCACGACTGACGGACCAAGGTTCCACGAACCGGGTCTAGGGGACCTTGCCTGGGACGTTCGACTTGGAGACAGCGGCCTGTGGCTGCTACGGGGGTCCCCCCCTGCTCCGACAGATACCCTCGCAAACGAGGTCCTCGGCATCGTGACAGAACTGAGAATGGATGCGGCGCTACGGCAGGAGTACATCGCGGCCGGCGACAAGGAGGCAGGGGTCCGGGATAGGATTCGGTCCCTTCGGACGAGCCTCCCCACATTCGACCCCTCCAAGCGTGAATGCACCCTCTGCCGCGGCGTCACGGTCCTCGCACCCCCGAGGGCTTAGCGGGGCCCCGCCGTTGCGGTCCCGCGCTGTAGGAGCCCCACCGCCTTTCTGGCCAGCGCGTCCGCCGTCGGGACCCCCGCCCTCCGCTCGGCTGCGTGGGAGGACGGAGTCCAACGTGCCTCGACAGACTCGAAGGCCGCCAGCAGATCACGGAGTTCCGCCCGGGCAGCAAGTGCCCAGGGAGTCTCCAACGGCTCTTCCCCCGTCAGGTGTCGAACGACCGGTACGCAATCGATTCGAACTCTGAGCCGCTCGATGCGCCGGTCCTTGGCGCGGCGAAGTCCGACGAGTGCGGCCCGGAACTCTGCCTCAGTGCTTCCGCTAACTTCCCCTAGGTGCACGCTCTCGGCGAGCACCAAGCGCATGTTCGGGTCCCAGAGGACGACACCAGCGCCACCAACCGAGGGCCAGTCACGGGCCTTGTGCCGCTCCCCCGGTATGACTGATCCGTCCGTTTCGAGGTAGTATCTCGGCTCAACCATCACGTGACCCCGCGAGGGAGCGCTATCGGAAATTGATTACCATCCTCCTGCTCACCCCGAGCAGCGCCGCGACCTCCGCCGCGCTCCCCTTGAGCGGGTTCGGGTCGACGTACCGCTTCGCACGACCACGAAGCCAGCCCATTCGTCACACCACCAGGGTCCTAGGCGGTGAGCGTGTAGGGGGTTCAGGGGGGCAGTTAGGTCACGGCTTCTACTCTGGTCACATCGATGGCCCGGGTCTTGAGTGGCTCCGCGGAGCCACTTGCTACCGTCAATGATGGCCTCGGCGCCGCCCGCTAGCGCTTCAGCTAAGCTCAGTCTTCCTTACTCGATCGGATACTTCCTTTCGCAGCCGACCGACACGTCGTCTACCCACCCCAAGGTTTCGTGCGATCCATCGACCGGACTTTCCCTCCCGGAGTGCCTTTCGGATCTCCTCCCCGGGGACCGGCCCTCTCGCGCGCTCGCGTCGTTCCAATTCCTCGGCCTTCCTCATTGCAAACTCCCGGGCGGTCCGGTCCGCGCGTGCCAGATACTCGGTCCAGGCACGGCTCCCCCGGGGGTCGCTCCACCGGAGTGGGTTCCACTCGCGATCGAGGTAGAGCCCGCGACGGTCCGACCGGTGGTATCGGGGCGAGAACTGTCGAACGTGGACCCATGCGGTACCGCGTTGGCCCTCCTCCCGACTCTCGACGGTAATCCGGTACTTGAGGATCGACTCCCGGAACGCTACATCGAGGAGCATCAGGTCGGGGATAGCCAGCACCGTCGTGATGCCCAGCTTGCGGCCGATCAGTGCCGCCTGGACGAGAGCAATCGCCTCCTCGCTCATGAACGCGCGCGAGAGGAGGCCGAGGGCCGACTCATCGTAGACAGCGACCTGCCCGCGTCGCAGGGTCCCGTAGAGCCGTAACATCTCATGAGCACTGAGTGCGACCTGCCCTTGCGAGAAGGCCGGATCCATGCGCCGACCGATCTCTTGGGCCAGTGCGGACTTGCCCGAGCCGCGCTCTCCGTCGACAACGATCATGACGTCCCAGTCCTGCTCAATTCTTCGGTGCCACTCCTCGATCCAGTGGCGCCAGACTTCGGCCCCCGTCCGGCGGCGTTCCGGGGCCGCCGGGTTGTAGGCGCGAAGTGCCTCCCCGAAGCTCACGGAGGGTTCGACGGTAACGTCTCCGCGCTCCTCTCGTGTATCGGCCATACAGATGATCTCAGGAAGTGCCGGGCCACTCCCGCCGCGAGCTGGGCCCTCAGAAGTTCGAATTCCGGGCCGTCCATGGAGAGGACCTCCGCGAAGGCCGGGTCAGCGAACATGACTTCCATGAGGTCCCGGTCCTCGGCCTCACCACCGGGAAGCGGTGGTCCGACCTGAAGCATCTCGAGGTCCGCGAGGAGATGGGTTTGGGCGGACATTATCGCCGCGGGCATGCCGTGCTCGCGTGCGATCGTCGGCAGGTCCTTGAGATGCCTCAGCCACCGGGCGAAGTTCACGTTCCGGTAGTGATCGAGGGCGGGATGGCCGGCGACGCCTCCCTGGGTCACATCGGTGATCGACCCGGGTAACGTGAAGTCCCGCAGGATCTGCTCGGCCCGGTCGGCTCGACTACGTTCGGCCTCCAGCTGCGCGCGTAGCTGCTTCAGGTCCGAATCCGGTCTCGGCCTTCGCTTCGTGATTCTACCTCCCCCGTTCCGCTGACGGTCCCACGACCCCGCGCAGCCGCAACCGCCTCCCGTTCGAGGCGCTCTCTCGCCTTCGTTCGGAATGTGCCCTGCAAGCCTCTCAAGAAGGCTTCCAAGCGGGTCCGGGCCTCCTCCCGCGAGATCCGGCCGACGTAGCCGCGTAGCAGTTCGAGCTTAATCCGGGTCCGGGCGTGGTCCTCCTCATTGGATTCGAGTCCGCGCATCCCCGCCACGAAGCGAACAATCTCACGTGCCTCCCGGGCGGCGAACTTGGCCGACAGGGAGCCCACTACGACATGGGGTCGGAATCGACGCCTCGTCGAGAACTCGGTCACCAATCTGGCTTCGCGGGACACGGAATCACGGCTAGGCGTTTCGACATCCCGGGTTTCAGTCGACCACCATTCGAGATGAGTGTAGACTCGCCGGGGTGGGCGGGTCGCATCGTACCAGTAGATCCGGTCGATCCGCAGCCCCAGGCGGCTCCGGAGTGCGCGCAGCGCTGCCATCCCGAACGGATGGATGGCGAGCTCCTGCCCGTCGATGCGAACCCATTCCAGTTCGATTGAGGGCAGCGGCTTGCCCCAAAGAACCCACCAGGCCTCCCGGACCGTTTCTGGGGCAATCCGGGGGCCCCCGGACTCATCGACGACCGGCAACGCGAAGTACGGGAATCGTCCCGATTCGACGCCCGTCGGCTCGAACCCGAGGGCGACAGAACGGACCGACTGGTCCCAGAGCCGCGGAAGGTAGGGAAAGAAGGCGAGTCCAATGGCGACGGGGTAGACGAGCGGTGAGATCACGCCCAGTAGCTGGTTGACCGGAACGTACCATTCGATGAACGCGAACGTCGGAGCTCCCAGAACGAACAGCGGCCACCACAGGGGCCAGCGAGGCACCCCTCGGATCCGGGTGACCAGCGCCTTGGCCACGAACAGCAGAGCCATCACCACGAGGATGGAGAGCAGCGACTCGACGGCGAGGGCGAAGTAGACGCTCCCGGTCGTCAAGAGGTCAGACAGGGAGCTCGTGGCGGGTGTGAGATGGGTCAGCTGCCAGGAGGCTTCGCCAATGGTGACGACGAGGTCCTTCTGGGATGAGGTCGCTGGCAACGGGACGGTCGCCGATGTCAGCGCGCTCGCGAGCATCGTGACGCTCACATTCGACCACTGGACGTCCATGCGAACCGGGACCGTCTCCGGCTCAACTACCGTGGAGTTGCCCCGTGTGACGTTCTCGTAGACGGTCTGGGTCCCCCACACGAACTGTTCCGAGGAGATCTCGATCGGGATGGGGTAGGGCTCCCCGTTGAGCAGGTAGACTTGGAGGGAGGTGTCGTAGACCAGGTCGCCGTCCGAGAAGTACTGCTGCGAGAAGGCTGTGGATCCCTGCCCGTAAAGGTATCCCCAGGCTCCCGCGGCTACCGGCTTGCCCGGGGCCAACCCCGGCTGAGCCGAGGCGGTCCCCGGGGTTACCATCGTCGCCACCGCGATGAGCGTGAGCAGGAGGGCGACGAGCGCCTTGCTCCGCATCAGCGTCCGCGTCGTCGGTCGTGGCGGTGGGTGACCCGACCCGCGCGGCAGTCGCGGGAGCAGGGACCAGGGTGGTGTCCTCGGGAGTGCCGATGGGCTCGCGCTTCTCGTTCCCGCTTGACCTTTCCCACTGTGGCGCCGTAGATGTAGTCGGCGCGCGGCTTCGAGTACCCCCGCCTTTCGTAATCCCGTTCGAAGCGCCGGTGCTCCCGGCGTGTGGCCCCGAATCGGTAGAGGTGTGGTTTGGAGTCGGGCATGGCTCCCTCAACGGTCCTCGAGGAAGGCGAACGTCAGGGAACCGAAGACGAACAGGGCCCCCAGGATGAACAACCCCAGCGAGGTTCCCGTCAGTGTCTCCTCGGACAGGTAGAACGCGTAGACTCCGGCCCCCGCAAACACAACTCCGAGTCCGAGGACCACGGCGTGGTGTGCCTGCATCGCGCCCCGCGAACTCCCTCCCCTTCCTCGGAAACTGCGGTACGCCCGTTTCACCCGGGGATGAGCGAAGAGCGGCCCAGCGACTCCCCGGCTTCGCCCGCCACCCCCCGCCGAGGCGACCCGGTAGAGGACGTAGAGAATCAACCCGACCACGACGATGGCCACGACGAGAAGGAGAATCTCCCCAATAGTCGCGAAGATCCCGGTACAGGGCAGCCCAAACAGGCTCAGGAAGTCGCAGCCGATTCCACCGAGGGTAAGTCCGCCTCCTGACGAAGGTGGCGACGGACACGCGGTCGAGTTCAAGGAGCAGAGCAGCTGGACGATGGTGACGTTCACCGTGTAGGGGCTCACGTCACATGCGCTCGCATTCGCTCCGTTGTACGTGCAGGACTGGAGGTAGAGCGCATCCCCGGTGGTCGAGTTCGCAGCTGGGATTAGTCTCGAGCTGCCGGCAATCTGCGCGACTGCCGTCCCGTTCCCGGTGAGGCTCAGGAGTTCCCCGGCTTGGACCACGTAGACCTCGAGAGGTCCGTTAGAGGGGACCTCCCAGACCTGACCGACGGGAATCGACTCGGGAACAATTTCGGGGAAGAACAAGAGTTCCGAATCAGTGACGTTCCAGGTCGAGACGTTTCCGAAGATCTCGGTATGCCCAGTGGAGCTTGCCGCACCCGGGATGAAGACGCTCCCCTTCCCGTACTCGTTGAGGTTGCCCCACGAGGTGCAGTTCCCCGCTGACGAGCAAGGGCTTGGGCCCTTCTGGTAGGTGGTCGAGTTGAAGAAGTGGGCCAGCGAGGCCAGCCATGCGAGGTAGAGCGAGTTGAGCTCGGTGTAATTGAGGTTCAGGCAAGCCCCGTTGTATCCGGTCCCGCCGTAGATCGAGACGTTGTCGATGCACATCGTCGGAGGCATCGTCTCGGCAGGGGGCAGGATCTGGAACTTGGCAGGGATCTGGGTGGGGTTTGTGTAGCCGAGCGCGCGGAGGTAGTTCCAGTAGACCTGCCCGGAGGCGATGGCATTCACCTCGATCCCGGCGATGTCGTTGAAGACCCCGGTGACGTTCGGGAGGAGGTCGAGGTAGTACGGCGGGTTGTCTCCGATGGTACCGCCGGTGTAACTGTCCGACACTTCCCATCCGTTCACCTGGAATTGGGTGGTGTACGTGCAGGTGCCCGTCAGGCAGAAGGGGACTCCCGAGGTCCATCCAACAGTATTGAACTCCGCCGTTCCGGGACTGTTCGGGGTCCACGAGCTCAGCACGCCCGAGCCGGAAACCGGGTAGGTAGCCCAGTAGCCGGCGCTGGCGGAACCTCGGGTCGCGCAGAACGACGGAGTCGAGCTCACCCGTGC
>JBKQNC010000023.1:0-14348 GCA_052326445.1 Thermoplasmata archaeon | reverse complement strand
TCGGTTGCGGCACTCTCCGAGGAGGGCATGCCGGGGAAGCCTTCCCTGCGCGGCTTGAGGGCGTAGGCTCCACTGGCAAGGGGGGCCCCAGCGCCCCTTCACAAGTCCCAGAGTAGTACTAGGGCGGTGGAGTGGGTGTCACCAGGGGCTCCGCGACGGGCCGCGTCCCTCCCTCCGTGATGAGGGAGTAGACCCGGTCGGTCAGGTCGTAGAATGCGGGCGACTTGCGGTCGCGCGGGCGCGGTAGGTCGACCACGACCTCGGCGAGGACCCGGGAGGGTCGTCGGGAGAGGACCACGACCCTGTCCGCGAGCTGGATCGCCTCCTCGATGTTGTGGGTGACGAGCACGACGGCCTCGGGGGGAAGGCCCGGGTCCCTCCACAACTGCAGGACCTCCTCGCGAAGGCTCTCTGCGGTCAGGGGATCGAGCGCGCTGAACGGCTCGTCCATGAGCAGCACCGCGGGCTCGACCGCCAAGGCCCGGGCGAGCCCAACCCGCTGACGCATTCCGCCGGAGAGCTCCCGGGGGTAGGCTTCTTCGAACCCCTCGAGCCCGGTCACGGACGTGTACTTGGCGGCCTGCTGCTTGATCCGGTCCGGGGTCCATCCGCGCGCCTCCAATCCAAAGGCGACGTTCTGGAGGACCGTCAACCACGGAAAGAGGGCAAAGTTCTGGAAGACCATCGCCATCTCATGGCAGACCTGGTCGACGGGATGATCCCGGAACGAGATCGTTCCCCCGGTCGGGTGGTCCAATCCCTGGACGAGCCGCAGGAGGGTCGACTTTCCGCATCCCGACGGTCCGACGATGGCCACGAAGTCGGAGTCCTTGACGTCGAACGTGATCTCCTGCATGATCGACATCGTGCCGTGGCGCGACGGGAAGCTCTTGTCGACGCGGTCGATGCGAATCAGCGCCACGCGCGTTCCTCCTCCCGGTCCCCGGTTCCGGCCCGCGTCAATCGTACCGGTACTTCTCGACCGCCAGGCGGTAGAGCGGCTTCCATATGAGTTCGTTGATGGCGATCACGGTGAACACCAGCGTGAGGAGCGCGGCGACCATGAGCGGGATCCCGTGCGGCTCCGCATAGCCGATGTCCAGAGAAGATCCGACGCCGAGGACCTGGAACGACCGGGAACTCGAGAGGGTCAGGTACTCGGCGACGATGAGCGTGTTCCAGCCTCCGCCGAACGCGGTGATCGAGCCGGTGATCAAGGCGGTGAAGACTCCGGGAAGGAGGACTTTCTGGTACCACGTCCGCCCCTTCACGCCGAAGGATCGGGCGCACTCCTCCAGGTCGGGGGGGAGAGAACGGATCCCGGCCAGGAGATTGAAGAACAGGTACCACATCATGCCCGTCATCAGCATCAGGATCGAAGCCCCCTCCGGGCTGATGTAGGGAATGAGTTGGAACACTATGACCGGGAAGAGAGCGGTTGCCGGGAAGGAAGCGACGACCTCCACCACCGGCAGCCCGTAGCGCGAGGCCCGGGGCCGGCGCGCGAGCGCCAGGGCGAGCGGAAGGGCGATGGCCAGACAGAAGGCGAACGCGAGCACGACCCGAAGAGTCGAGGCGCCCATCGCGAGGGGAAGTTCGAGGATCTGGCCGCGGACCGACGGGACGATCGGGGCCGAGAAGACCTGGAACACCGCGACGATGATGGCGATGAGCATCAACCAGACCCCGACCAGGATCCCGCCGAGGATGGTGTAGTAAAGGACCGGGCGTCCCTCCTCTTTTCGGGGTCGTCCCGAACGGAAGGGAATGGCCGCCAGCTGGACCAGGGGGGTGCTCACCCGGGTGACCCCGGTGCGAACCCCTCGCGTGATGTAGGAAGCCGCGCGGCGGAATCGGGTGTTGGAAGCTCGGGTCACGACGAGGTCGCCCTCTCCGCTGGGCGCCTGGTCGTAGCGGTACCGCTCGGCGACCTTCCCGAGGGGGCGCCAGACCCCGAAATCGAGGAGCGCGATCAGGATCACGAGAAGGACCAGACCGACCACGAACGCCGTTCCGTTCCCGTCCCGCGCGGCGAAGTCGAGGTAGCTCCCGATGCCGGGAAGGGCCGCGCCGTTCGTGGTGAAGATCTCGGCCTCGACGAGGAAGAACCAGCCCGCCGTCCAGGAGAGGACAGAGTTGTAGACGAGGCGATTCACCGTGGCGGGGAACAGCACCTCCCGGAACCGCTGCCGCCCGCGCACCCCGAACGATTGCGACGCCTCCCGCAATTCGAGGGGGAGCGTCTTCAACGACTCGTAGACCCCGAAGACCATGTTCCAGGCCATCGAGGTGAAGATCAGGAAGACGGACGCGATGTTAGGGCCCAACCAGCTGCCCGGAGTGAGAGCCGCGAGGGCCACGATCGCGATCGGGAAGAATCCGAGGATGGGGATCGACTGGAGGATGTCGAGCACCGGGATCATGATCTTCTCGCCCGTCTGGCGCGTGGCGGCGTAGTACCCGTAGGCGAGGGCGAATCCGAGCGAGGCGGCGTACGCCGCGCACATCCGGAGGAAGGAGTACAGCAGGTCGACCGCCGCGGTCGGCAGGTAGCCGGCTACCGCGCTCGGCGCGATCCCGAGCGTGGTCGCCGTGACGCCACCCGCCACGAGCGGAAGGAACAGGTAGATGAGGGCGGACCGCCGGGCACCGCTCGCCCAGGGTGAGCTCTTTCCCAAACTACCGGGGTGGTCCGGGCGCTGAGAACGTACTTGAACTGCGGTCGTGGAGCAGCCCTCCGGTTCGATTGCGCCGACCGATTCCCCCAGCGCCATCCGTCCACCCCGACATGGACCGGTGGCGCACCCTCCAAGTCTATTTGTATCAACTGGTCCCCCTCGAGGGAGGAGCGTCACGGAAGAGCGCGGCCGGAACGCCTGACACAATGTTTATCAGCGGACCGTCGCTGGGCGCCCCCGTAGCCCCGTAGTGTAGTGGCCAATCATGCGAGACTCTGGATCTCGCGACGCAGGTTCGAAAGCCGCGGGAGTCCGCGAGCCCGCGGTCCGGAACTCCTGCCGGGGCTACTCCGCGGGACCTAACATGATTCCTGTGCGGGGGTGCTCCAGCTCGGCCAAACCGTCGATTCCGTTCGACGGGGCCAACGAGGCAGGGCTTAGGACCCTGTTGCCTAGGGCATACGCCGGTTCAAACGGACGACCGGTCGGCACGGCCGGTCGCCGGAAACTCCGGCCCCCCGCACTTCCAGGTCCCGCCTAGGCCGGTAGGAGGAGCGATGGATGTAGGTTCGATCCCGTCCCCCGAGGAGATCCTGCGCCTCTCGCCGGCCGGAGCGGACGAACTGTTCGACGTTCTCGAACGGACCGTGCCGGTCCGGCCGATGCTGGTGAAACTTCCGTCGGCGGGCTTCCGGGAGGCGATCGTCTTCGGCGACACCCACGGCGACTGGCGCTCCACCCTGGAGGTCGAGCACCGTTTCCTCTCGGGCGGCGTGGCCCGGCTCCTGCTCGGGCTCGGCGATTACGTCGACCGGGCGCCGACGGATTGCGGGGAAGGGTCGGTGGCCAACGCACTCCACCTGCTGGCCTTGGAAGCTCGCTACCCGGACCGGGTCTTCCTGCTGCAGGGAAACCACGAGACCTCCCGACGGATCCCCGCCTTCCCGCACCACCTTCCCGAGGAGGTCGACGCGCTCTGGGGGGCGGACGGGACCCGGTACACCCGTCTGATGGGCCTCCTCGAGCGCGGCCCGATCGCGGCCGTGCTCCCGAGCGGGGTGTTCCTCGCGCACGCCGGGTTTCCCTTGATCTCCTCCGCCTCGGAGTGGGCCATGGCGTTCGACACGGTGGACGACGACCGCCTCGCCCAGATCGTCTGGTCCGAATGCGACGCGTCGGAGAACCGGCGGGGCGCCACCGCGCCGTGGGGGGGTCGGGACCTCGAGCGATTCCTCCGCTCGACCGGGTTGCGCATCTTCCTGCGCGGCCACGACCCGGATATCACGGGCCAGCCCCTGTTCGAGGGACGGTGCATGACTCTGCAGACGACGCGCCTGTACCAGAGATTCGGCGGCGTCATCATCGCCCGCCTTCCGCTCGGCCACCCGCTCGAGTCCCTCCGGGACGCCGTCATCGAGCACCTTCCGACCGAGGGGCGGAGCTACCCCGCTCCCGACTGATCCCCTACGGAGCCGGCCCGCCGTAGAGGGCCTGCTCGGCCGCGCGCACCGCGTCCGGGGAGGTCGCGGCGGCGTAGGCATCGAGTCGTTCCCGGTTGATCTCGAGGAACCCTTCTCCCCCACGGAACCCCTGCAACAAGCCGGCGGCCTCCTCGCGTCGCCCGAGCACGTACAGGGCCGCGCTCAACGCCTCGACCGTGTTCAGCTCGGCGATCCGTCCGTAGTGCTGGGGGTTGGCGGCAATGAGGATGGGGAGGCGCCGGCGCAGTCCCGGGCCGGTGGAGCGCACGGTCTCCTCGGAGAATCCACCCCGGGCCGAAAGGCGGTTCCACGAACAGTCCACCGCGAGGAGACCCCCCCGAACGGCCGCGCGACGGTCGACGGCCGAGAGCGGCTTTTCCGCGTACGGGTCGAGCACGACCGGGGCGGGATAGACCCGACCCGCCGCGTTGACCGGGCGCGCCAAGCCCCGGTGCAGGAGTCGACGACCGGTGCATGCCTTCGGATGATCGTCGCCCGTGACCTCGAGGTAGAGGGCGAGAGGACCGTCAGGCGAGGGGCGCCGCGTACTCCCGGAAGATCGCATGGAGCTCCCGCGTGATGCGGAGGGCGTCGGCCCGGGGGCGCTGCCAGAGGTTCCGTCCGAAGATGATCCCGGTCGCCCCTGCATCCATCGATGCGCGGACCTTCTCAAGAAGTTCGACATCGCCGACCTTCTCCCCACCCGAGACGAGGACGAGGGAGCGCCCCGCGCTCTCCACGACCTTGCGGAACGCCTCGAACGGAGCGAGCTGGAGCGTGTTGTACGGAGCCGGGCTTTCGGCGTCCTTCTCGGAGCGGACCGGGTAGTTCACCTTCACGACGTCCGCGCCGAGCTCGAGCGCGACCCGAGCCGCGTAGTCGATCGCGTACAGGCTCTCCTTGCCGCCCTTCTTCGCGACGGCCTCGCCGCGCGGGTAGGCCCAGACGATGAGCGGCATGCCGAACCGGAGGGCCTCTTGGCGGACCTCCGAGAACTGGTGGAAGTCCCGGTCCTGCGCGGGGGAGCCAACGTAGACGGTGTAGCCCACCGCATCCGCGCCGAGCCGGACCGCGTCCTCGACCGATCCGGTCAGGGGGCTGAACGACTGGGCGTCGGATGGGATGCCGGTCTTCCCGTTCAGCTTCAGGATGAGCGGGACCTCGCCCGCGTACTCGTGGAAGAACTTCTCCGCGAGGCCCACGTGGAGCGCGATCGCGCTGAACCGCCCTTCCTTGGCGAGCTCGTACTGGTACTGCGGGTCGAGCGCGTCGGGGTTCTCGAAGAAATCCACCGGCCCGTGCTCGAGGCCCTGGTCGATCGGTAGCACGAGCATGGTACCTCCGCCGGGTCCGTAGTCGTACAGGAGCCGCTTCAGCCGAGTACGTTTGCCCGGGGAAAGTCCGAGTCGGGACAGCGCGGGCCGTGGGAACCGGTGGACCGCCTTTCCGGCGCCCGAAGGCACGGGGTGGGAAATCGGGGTCCGGGCCGTGGGTTCGCTCATGGCTTTCCTGTATCGAGACACACCCGACAGCGCGATTTAATGCTTGGTCTTGGCCCCCCTCACGCCCACTGTTCGGGCCTGCCGGAACCCTTAACCATCCTTCCCACGGTAGGGTCTTCCCCGGCGGAGAACCCGGGAACCGGATGCGTCCCCAGGTCGTCATCATCGCCACCCTGTTGCTGAACGCCACGCTCTTCGTGCTCAACCTGGCGGCCGCGATCACCACGGGGAGCCGGGCGGTCCTCTCCCAGGCCATCTACACCGTCACCGACCTGGTCGGGAGCGCCTTCCTGCTTTGGGGACTCTATCTCTCGCGGCGACCGGCGGACTACGACCGACCGTTCGGCCACGGCCGAGAGCGGTTCTTCTGGGCGTTCGTTTCCATCATCTTCACGTTCACGATCGCCGGCCTCCTCGCCCTCGTCGCCGGGTTCGACCAGGTGGCCAACCCCACGCCGATCAACCACATCGCCGTGGCGCTGATCGTGGTGGGCGCGACCGTCGCCGCCAGCATCGCGGGGATCGCTGTGACGATGCGTGAGCTGCGGACCTCGAAGGAGACCCTCCGCCACCTACTCGCCTCAGCCCACCAGGGGCTGAAGTCGATCTTCTACCAGGACCTGGTCGCCATCGTGGGATCCTTCGCCGCCTTCGCGGGGCTGTTGATCGTCTATCGGACCGGGCGGAACGAGGTCGACGGACTGACCGCGATCGTCGAAGGGATGATCCTCATCCTCGCCGGGGTCGTGTTGACCGCCGAGAGCCGGGAGTACCTGGTCGGACGGGCGCTCGAGCCGGGGGATACCCGGGGCCTGCTCTCCATCGTCGAACGGGACCCCCGCGTCGCCAAGGTCCGGGACGCCCACTCGATGCTCCTGGGGCCGGAGGATGCCCTCCTCGCCTTACGGATCAACTTCCAGGACGGGTTGACCACCGACCAGATCGAGCAGACGATCGACCAGCTCACCGTGGCCGTGAAGACCGCTTACCCGGTCGTCCGCCACGTCGTCATTGAACCGGAATCGTAGGCCCCGGCGGGTTCCAGCCCGTATCCCGGATCCGGGCGAGCGTGAGGACCGCGAGCGCGACGGCGACGGAGCCGAAGAAGACGTAGAGGCCGTTGTTCGCATAATGCGCGTACAATTCCGCCGAGCCGCCGATGCCGATCACCATCCCGAGGGAGATCGTCAGGGAGTAGATCGCCATCGTCGTGGCCCGGCTCATCATCTGCGACAGGTCCGCGAGGGCCGCGAGGGCGGCGGGTCCGTACGCGAGCGCAACGATGATGCTGACCCCGAGGGCAGCGAGCGTAGGGATCTGGGGCGGGTTGCCCTGCTCGACCAGCACGCAGGCACACGCCATCGCGCTCACGAACCCCACCGCGCCGACGGTCATGAGACGGGTGCGACCATGACGGTCGGCCAGCCCGCCGTAGTACGGCTGCGTAAGGACGAGGAGGACCCCGCCTCCCGCGATCACGCCGGCGAGCAGGGTGGTCGAGATCCCGGCTCCCTCGGCGGCGGGTCCAATGAACACGAGGGCAGTCCCGATGAGGATGTAGATGACGAGCCAGGGGAGCGTCACGAGGAGGACGCTCTTTCGGAAGATGTTCCCGACCACGGCGGAGAACGAGTAGCGCGGGGTTCCGTGGTAGATGGGGCTCCCGCGGACCAGGAGGACCGTGGCGGCTAGGCCGGCTCCCAACAGCCCCGCACCGAGGGCGAAGACCAGGTTCAGGTGGCTGTTAGGGAGACTGCCCAGGAACCCGATCCCGACCCCCAGGCCGGCGGTCCATCCGAAGAGATTGATCGCATCGAACCGTCCCATCTCGTAGCCCCGGTGCGCCTCCTCGGCCCGGTCCCCGACCACTGCGAGGCTTGCGGCGAGGATCGCTCCACTCCCGACGCCGAACAGGAGGTTGAGCGCGCCGAGCGCGACGACGTTGCGGGTCAGGGCGACGGAGGCGAACAGGACCGCCGCTCCGGCCATGCCGATGAGCAGGACGGGCCATCGGCCGTACCGGTCGGCGAGGGCCCCCGAGAGGAGGACGGTCGAGAACTCTCCGACGGGAGCCATGGCGCTGACGATCCCGGCGACGCCGACGTCGTTCCCTCCGAGGCCGGTCGAGTGCTGGGTGATGTAGCTCGCGAAGACGGCGACCGTGATGCCGAACGCGAACCGAACGAAGAACGTCGCCACCAGGACGGCGAGGAGGGGGCGACGGTGCTGCGGCGCGGTCGGCTCGCCCGCCACTGGGGTTCGAGCTCCTCGCTACGGCGCGGGCTTGGCCCGCTCGATGAGCTCGATCCACACGTCGTTGGGGTCGAGGATGAACGCGATCCGGGACGTGCCACCGGCGAGGCGATAAGGTTCCTTTGCGACCCGCGCCCCCTTCGTCCGTACGTGCATCAGGACCCGGTCCAGGTCGTCCACCTCGAAGGCGAGGTGGTCGAGCTGCTCCCCGGCCTCGAAGGTATCCTTGCCGTCCCAGTGGGTGAGCTCGACGCGGGCGCCACTCAGCGGTTCGTGGACGAACGCGATCTCGGCGTGGTTCTCCGGGATCGTGCGCCGTCGCTCGAACTGGAGCCCGAGCACCTCGGTGTAGAATTTCAGGCTCTCGTCCATGTGACGGACGGTGATCGACGTGTGGGCGAACTTGAGGGCCATGGCCGGACCATCCCCGAACGCGCTTCTAAACCTTCGGCCGGACTAGGGGTGTCCGTACACGACGCGAAGCGGGCGCGTCCCGGCCGCCCAATCCTTCTCGACCCGGACGAACCCGACCCGCTCGAACTGGAAGGTTTCTCCCGGCTGGGCCCGCGCGAGGGCAGCCTCGCCCATACCGCGAGTGTGCTCCCCCTCCGTCCCGAGAATATCCACCTCGATCCCGTCGACGCCCCCCACCCACTGGAGCCGTGGGATGCGCTTGTTCTCCCGACTTGTGAAGCGCGCCCGCACGGCGCCACCGGTTTCCACCAGCGATGCGGGTAGTTCGAGGTTGGCCAGATCCTTGAGGCGGACCTCAGTGCCCTCCTTCCCAGTGAGGTCGCGGCGCGCGAGATGGAAGACCGGGCCGGTCGGGGCGGGGCGCGACCCGAGTTCAGGTCGGTCGGGGTGGTTCGGCAGGTCCACGGAGACGAGGTCCTCCGGCCACGCGTCGACCTCGACCCGTACCGGGTCCGCGACGAAGGCGCGTCGGACGGTCGTCGCGTCGACCCGTTTTCGGTTCTCGGAGTACAGGGTCTCCGCCGGTACCTCGATATCGGAGAGCGACATCCCGAACGAGAGGATGAACGCCCGGATCGCGTCCGTCGTGATCCCCCGTCGATCCAGGGAGCGGAGCGACCAGGTCCGCGGGTCCGCCCAGCCGTCGTAGAGTCCCGACTTGATCTCCTTGTAGGCCTTCGACTTCGCGACCTTCGCTTCCCGGACCCGGAGGATCCCCCAGTGTACGAACGGCGGGCCCTGGATGCCGAGTAAGTCCCAGATGTACCGTTGCATCCGGTCCTCCATGACCAGGTCCTTGCCGCGCAGCACGTGCGTCACCCCGAGCTCGATGTCGTCAACGGCCCAGGAGAACTCGAGCATCGGCCACACGGTGTATTTGTGTCCCACGCGGGGGTGGTCGAGGTGGCTGATCCGGAACAGCACCCGGTCCCGGAAGGCCGGGTCCGGGTCCTGGAGGTCGGTCTTGAGGCGGAGGACGGCCTCACCGGGTCCGTAGGCATTCGCGAGCATGCGTTCCCACTCCCCGAGGGCTTCCTCGGGGGTCTGGGCCCGCTCGGGGCACGCGACGCCATGGGCACGATGGTCGCGCAGCAGTTCTTGGGGGCACCTGCAGACGTAGGCACCGCCCTTCGCGATCACGCGCTCGGCCCACGGGTAAAAGGAAGGAATCCGGTCCGACTTGTAGTAGGTCGCGTCCGGGTGAACTCCGGCCGTGTCGCAGTCGCCCCGGATCAGGTCGAAGAACTCGGTCTCGACCCGCTTCTCCTCGGAGCCGATCGTGTCGTCAAAGACGAGCAAGATCCTCCCCCCGTAGCGCTCGCGGTAGAGTTGATTGAGGAACAGCATCCGCCCGTGACCGATGTGCAGCACTCCGCTCGGGAACGGGGCCAGCCGGAGGACCACGTGGCCCGGAACGGCCCCCGGGAGGTCCGGAAATTCGGCCCCCGGGGAGGTGGTCTCTCGGGCACGGGACGCCTCCGGGCCTCCGAGGCCGATCAGTCGGTCCTCGAGTTCGGCGGGCGGGAGCGACCGGACCTCGGCGACGATGCGGGAAACGAACTCCCGAACCTCGGCGGCCTGGGACCGGAGGCCCGCATCCGTCGCAAGGAGGCGCGCGACGATCGGGTCGACCCGGGCGGCTCCCGCGTGCTCCACGGCATTCTCCAGCGCGAGCCTCCGGATGCGCGTCTCCACCTCGGGCGGTAGGGTCACGACGCAACCGAGTGGCGGTGGGATTAAAGGGGTTCCGGCGCCGGGCGCGAGGGTCCCGCCGACTTCGGTCCCGGTCCCCGGGCTTCGTCGACCGCTTCAGAGAGCGTAAGCTCCCCCTTCAGGACCCGGTGCGCCGAAGACCGCGAGATCGTGAGCCGTCCGTCGCTGCGTTCCCGGCTCAGTCGTTGAAGATTGGCGACCTCTCCGGCAGTGAAGGTCGTCGGAAGGCGTTGTCGGATGAGCACGCCGCGCGTGTGGGCGATCGCGCGGGCCGCCACCGAGTCGCGGGGTCGCCGTTGCCCGCGGGGGGTCGTGCCCTGCTCGTTCACGAGCTCCACCGACCGTTGGTGAGCGAGCAGGGAGTTCACGATCCGGTTCCGGGAGGGAGGGTCCCCGGCCCCGACCCGGAAGCGCATCAATTGGGAGGGGAAGCGATGTCGCAGCTGGCCCGCGAACGAGCCGATGGCCTCCGGAGATTCCAAGATCCCCTCCCCGAGCGGTTGGTCGCCCGAGAAGATGGCGTATCCCGGGCGCGGGCCCGGGTCGATGCCCACGATCATCTCGCCGACGAGCGCGCCTACGATCAACGCGTGCTCCACGGCGGCACTGAGTGCGCGACGGTCCCCGTCCGGAGCTACTGAGAGGACCCGTGGGTGCAGGATCAATCGGACCTCCTCGGGAGAAGTCAGGACCACAGCCACGCTCTCGGGGATGCGCTGGCCGGGAAGGAGGCTCACCGAGGGCCAGCGTCGCTCCCGAAGAAAACCCGCGAGCTCGCCGTAGAGCGCGGGGTCCCGGGTAACGAGCGCTACCGACCGGTGTCTCACCGACTCCCTGACGGTCAAATATCGCATATACCTATCTCTCGACGTGTCGGTCTGCCTGCATTGCGGGGAGCTGGCCCCGGACGGGGCGCTCTTCTGCGCGAAGTGCGGATTCACCCTTCCCCAACCCGGTGTCGGGGGAGGGAGCGGGTCGCCCCCCCCTCCCTCAACCCCCGGTGGGATGTGGACGTCGGGCCCGACCTCGAACGGAACCACGGTTCCTCCTCCCACCCCTGGATCTTCGGCCCCGGCCCCCCCTCCGACCCGAGGGTCCTCGCCTCCCATCCCGATGCCGTCGCCCGCCGCGTACTGGCCTCCCCCCCCGAACGGGAAGTACTGCGTTCGGTGCGGCACCCTCATCGCCCGACCCGCCGTGTACTGTCCGGTATGCCAGCAACCCCAACCTCCCTGAGGCGCGGCGGACGGCGGGGTCGCCGCACCTCGACGATGGTCCGGATCGCTCGGGAGCGGATCGACGATCTTTTCGCCCTCGCGGAGCGGGAGTCCGGGGTGGGGACGGGCGCCCTGGCCGACCGGTACGTCCGACTGGCCCGAAAGGTCGGGACCCGGTACAATGTGCGTCTCCTCCGGGAGTACCGGGAGCTGTACTGCCGGGGCTGTTCCGCGTACTGGGTGGAAGGTCGGACGGTTCGTACCCGGCTCCGAGGAGGACATCGCGTGCGGACCTGTCTCCGGTGCGGACGGACCCGTCGGGTGGAGCTGCGCGACCGTAGGAGCCCCTCCCGCCTTCCCGAAGCCTCCCGGGGGGTAGCACCTCAGCAGGACCCGGTTCTGGTCGGTACGGCCGAGGAAATCAGCGAGGAACCCGAGGAGGACGAGCGTTCGGAAGAAGCATAAGCGCGAGACGCTCCTCCGAGCAGTGCGCCGGGGTGGCCGAGTGGCCAAAGGCGGCAGACTCAAGATCTGCTCTCGCAGGAGTTCCCAGGTTCAAATCCTGGCCCCGGCATGAATTTCTCCTCGGATTCCCTCTGCGGCACCACCTCTGCAAAGGGGTCCCTTGCCAACGATCCGGCTTCCGGGGTTTGGATTCATCCGCCTGGACTCCAAGCTTGGGCCTTCTCGGGAACCCGAGAATCCCGCTTGACTCAGCCTCGCACCGCCCCAGGAGTCCAGTGTCGGCCGAGGTGCGTCGGCAAATATATCCAGCGGAAGCAACCACACTAGAACTTCGAGCATGCCACGAGAGCATTGGAAGCCAATCGTTGCGGTGACTGTCGTGATGGTCCTCGTGGTGACGGGGATAGGGGGCTTCCTCTACTTTTCGCGATCGACCCCGACCACGACCCCGGCCGCCAGCAACTGCGCGCCCGCCGCGACCGCGCCCGAAACCGTCGCACCGGGCTGGCAGGCATCCTACCGCGCCGGCTGCCTGGACGTCGGGGGTAACCTGATGGGAGGGTCGGAGCTGATGCACTTGGTGGCTCACGACGGGATGCTGTTTGCTGCAGTTGGCTACTGGGAAGACACGGCCAACATCAACTACGGAGGCACCAATTCCAGCGAGGGTTGGGCCCAGATTCTGCGTCTGGACTCGCCGGGCGGACAGTGGGCGCTGGACCTGACCATGAAGGGGGTGGTCCGACCGGACATTCTCGATTCGGTGACGTTCACGACGAATGGGACCGGAGCGCCCCTGAGCCAACCCGTCAACCTATTGATCACGGCGGCCTGTTTGGGCAACGCCGGCGCCGACCTCTACACGCGGAACGATACCACCGGGCAATGGGCGACGAGCAAGATCGTCTCGGGCCCCACCGGCCCGGGCTGCGATGCCCGAGCCGACGCGGTCTATCAGGACCCCATCACCGGAGTGGACCGGCTCTTCATTTCGCTCGGTGACTTGGGCGTCTATTCTGGCGTGTACGACCCCACCGCCCCCGGTGATATTCTCTGGGGTCACACCTCGGAATCGGGCCCGGTCGATGTTCG
Organism: Thermoplasmata archaeon; assembly: GCA_052326445.1. Taxonomy (GTDB): domain Archaea; phylum Thermoplasmatota; class Thermoplasmata; order Lutacidiplasmatales; family UBA184; genus Lutacidiplasma. Next base: position 1,473 of record JBKQNC010000023.1, on the reverse strand, counting down.
GCCCTTGGCCATCACGGAGGCGAATGGGAACCTGTTCGCCTCCTCGGGCGCGCTGATCTACCAACGCGTCAATGGCCCGTCCCCCAGTTGGCGGGTGATCGTGAACGAGACCGGCCTTCCGGGGGGAACCGCCGTCAATCCGGCCGTTGGAGGAATCCGGGGGTTGACCGCGGTGCCCAGCCCGACGGGTTCCGGGCAATCGCTCCTCTTCCTTTGGGTGCCCGGCAATCAGTCCATGGGCGATGTCGTCCGCTTGGATCCGAATGGAAGCGGAGGCTACACGACCACGATCGAGACCTCGCTCTCGCCCCTCGCGAGCAAGTATCTGAACACTTCAGCGTATGTCGTCCTTGGCGCCTATAACAATATCCTGCCGGTCACCGATCCCGCGACGGGCGACGTGGACTACATTATCGGCCTGCAAACCTGGGTCCGCAATACCACCGGACTCCCGACGATGTGGTGGGGTAACGCGAGCGGCGGCACGTATGCGGGAGCCCTCTACGCCATTCGGGGCAACGACGGGAGCTACAGCATGGGCGAAGTCAACGGGAAGTTCCAGGCGGGTAACCCGCCGCTGGAAGCCATCCGCTGCTACGCCATCTCGCCCTTCCCCTCCGATCATGGCAACGTGATCTATTTCGGAGGGTACGACGCCGACGATCATCTGTGTAACGACACGGCGTGGGTCTTCAGCACGACTCTCTCGAACGCGCTCGGCGGAGGAGACATCGTCTAGACGGGCACGAGCCTGTAGTCGGCCTTCCGCCAACGCAGCCATCTCATGTCGTCCAGGCGGGTCGCCCAGAGCGCTGGTAACGAATCGGAAGATTCGTTCCGAGCCCCTCTTCAGATTCGATGCCAGACACTACATTCACGATCCGCTCTGCTTGCAACGAACCTCGCCCGTACGCCGGTTCGACCACTGCCCCAAGCTTGTGAGGAATCGGCGATGCACCTACCCCTTCTCGGTTGGACGCCGTTTCTTGCGAGCAGAGGGCGGTCGACTGCCCGAGTACAGCATTCGTTCTAGATCGATCCACTCGTCGGCGACCGCCGCCCGTTCCGCAGATTCCGAGAGGTAGCCTCGGTCCAACTCGACCAAGTACCTCCGGGCGAGAAGGGCCGCGTGTTCTCGGTCCGACGGGATCTGCCAGTACTTCGCTGAAACGAGACGCTTGATTATGAGGTCCTCCACCGCCGCGATTTGGACGGGACCGTACGGAGTAACAATAGTTCGGAGCCGTCCCCGACTCCCGGTGAGACCACTAAGGTCGTTAACCAGGTCGACCGCGATCCGCCAGTCCTCGCTGTACCATTCTCGACCCTTTTGGACAAACCCCCACGTATGAGCTCAGGTTTGTGGCCGAACTGACGAGAACGGAGGACCCGTCCCCGTCAGGGCGTTGAGCAAAGTCGCCCGGAACGACTCGCCTCGCTTTCGGCACGTTCGATAGATTGTGAGCAGCCGTT
>JBKQNC010000022.1:0-35394 GCA_052326445.1 Thermoplasmata archaeon | reverse complement strand
TATAACGACGCCGGTCCATGAGACGGGCCGGTCGGCGGGAGAATCCTCGCCGACAAACAAGTGATCGGATCCGCCCACTATCCTGGAATCAGGGATGTAGGTGGGACATCTTCCCGCTGTTCAGGTTCCAACAGTCACCGGTCGAACTTTGTCCTACGAATGATCTCCCGAAGTGGCGGCGTTCGGAACGTCTAAATACGGCTCCTCGGCCTTTTACACTCCGCTAGGGGGTTCGTCCTTGTCGCGTTTTGGTAGTTCGAAGGGGTCGTCGCTGCGCTCCGCCGGTCGCCGCTCCTCGCGCCGGGCGCGTCGGGGACGCCTCTCGGGCCGGGGTGTTTCGGAAGTCGTGGCCACGATCATCCTGCTCGCCATGACCGTCGTCCTCTTCTCCTCGATCTTCGCCTGGGTGACGACCTTCCCGGCTCCCGCCGTCCAGAACACGACCCAGTTCTCCGCCAATCTAGTCTTGACGGCGAACCAGACGTACGTGAAGGCCCTCCAGATCACGCACCTGGCGGGCCCCGCCGTGCCCGGTAGCGCGCAGGTCTACCTCAAGTCCGCCTTCCACCCGACCGCGCCCGAATTCTCGGGTTCGATTTCGGTCTCCAGCTACATTCCTAATCCGGTCACGTGGAATCTCGGACAGGTGTTCAACTACACCTTCCCGTGTCCCCACGGGGCCTGCCAGCAGCCCCAGCTGCCCGACAACATTACGGTCCTGGTCGTGAGCAATGACCAGGTCGTCTTTAGCACGATCCTCCCGGGTACGCTCCTCTCCGTGCCCCCGTTCTTCGTCGCCACCGGGGTCTCGCCCGCTACCCCCGCCGTCAAGGGTGCCTTCACGCTGACGGCGTACGTTTCTGGCAACACCGGCGGCGGCCAAGTCTTCGTGAACCTCGTGAACATCCCTGGGCTCAGCGCGACCTACCCCACGGCCCACCTGATGACCTACTCCGCCGCGACGAACCGATGGACCCTCACCATCCCCGCTAACCTCACGACCACGAACGGAACTTTCTACGCCTTCGTCAACATCACGAATCCCACGGGCCAGAGCGCGACTGCCGGAATCGCGGTCCAGTTGGTTCCCGCGAGCGGGAGTACCGGGTCGTCCCCATTCCTGTCGGTCGCGGTCGGACTCAGTACCGTCCCAGTTCAGGGTTCGACGACCACGTTCGTGGCGTACGTCACCTACACGGGCACTCTCGCCGCGGCGGCACTCAACGTGAGCTTCTACGCCAACCGGACCACGGCCGGGCTGGGCACGTACGCAGCCTATGTGGGACACGGGATCGGTGGGTCGACCATTACTGGGCCCAACACAGCGATCCAGTTCAGCACCACTCCCTGGCACGTCCCCACGCTCCCGGGAAAGCAGGTGTTCACGGTCAACGCCGTGGTCACCGTCGCCGGGGTCGGGGAGTCGACCGGATCCTACACCTACACCCTTCCTCTCGGGCTCGGACCGGGAACCTTCACGGCGGCCGCCGGTGACGCCTGTACGCTCGCGACCACCTGCCCGAAGATCATCTCGTCGCTCTGGCTGAACGGCACGGCCTTCTTCGGGAGCGGTCCGTTCACGATCACCTCCGCCACGATCTATCTCAACTTCACGTCGAACAATTCAATCGCCAAGACCTGGTCGACCGCCGCGTCCACGCTCACGCTCGGCACCGCTACAATCGCGCCGGGAACTCCGGTGACGCTGACCCCCAACTCCGCCTGGAAGGCTCCCTCTTCCGGCCTGACCGTGGAAGTCACGGTCGTTGCGTTCGTGGCGGGTGTGGGAATCGTTGAGTGCGTTGACCTCACGACCACTACCAGCACGACCTCGACGACATAGGACCCGACCCCGCGACCCCAACTCCCGTCGGCCACGGGCGACGCATTCCGACGGCCGACGCGGTTTCTGAACTCAGCCTAAGGGCTGCTTTGGCGCGTCGGAGGGGAGCGGGGCATCGGTGGAGGCCTTGGCAGAGGGAGTGAGCTGCTTCCCGCACTTCCAGCACGTCGTTTCGTTCGGATACACGACCGCCCCGCAATTGGGGCAGGGAACCTCGGGGCGTCGTGGCCCGGACGCGTCCGAAGTTCCCGGCGTGGGGGAAGGACCCGCCGGTGAAACGGGCGCATCGGAGCCACCCGATTCGGTGGCCACAGGCCCAGGCGACCGGGCGATCGCGCTTCCCCGCTGGACCTGTCTTCGCTTGATGTACATGTAGACCAGCAGGACGACGTAGAAGGGGACGCCGAGGTAGACGAGAATGTTGAGGTAGACGGTCAGGAGGAGTTGCGCGTAGGTCGTGGCGAACGTGCCCACCACCGGCCCTTCGAGGCCGTTGTACGTGGGGTCCCCGACCAGGAGGATGAACGTGGCGTTGTGGGTGGAGGGCGAGGTACTGTTGTTCAGGAACAGTCCCATCTGCCACGCCCAGATGCTGTCGGATGGGAAGATGAAGTGGAACGTCACCGGCAGGTCCGTAACGTTAGTGAAGTTGGCCGGGGAGAACGTGCGGTTCAGCTCGTAAAATGGATACCCAGCTCCGCAGTTCGGGTCGTTCGTCCCGGTGGCCCCCGGACAGGTGGAGATGTACAAGGTAAGCAGGAACGGCGTGTCGTTCCCCTTCGGAATGTACTGGGGAACGATCTGGACATTCCAGGTGAAATTGGTCGACAGCCCACCGACGTAAGGCGAGACTTGCGCGTTCTGCATGATGGCTCCCCCTCCGCCACCGACCAGGTCCGCCGGGGAAGAGGCGGCGCCGATGGGTTGCATGACCTCCTGGGTGAGGACCACGTTCGCGATCGGGGCCGAGATCAGGAGGACGACCAGGCCGAGGAGAGCCAGGAATCGGATCCGCTTGATCCCAAGCCAGATCGGCACCGCGAGGCCGACCAGGAGCATGACCGGGATGGCCAGCAGCGCGTACAGGTACGCATACGTCAGCGCCGTCACGACGATGGCGAAGGCGATGAGAAGGACCCGGCCGAGGGGTTGCTGGACGAAACCCCTTAAGCCCGCTTGCTGCTGCACGGAACGGAAAGGCAGACCTGACTCTCCTTAATTAGGTGATGGCCGGTTCTTCCTCGATGGCGACACAATCGGCTGCCCCGGTGGCGCTGATCGTCCTCGATGGGTTGGGCGACCGTCCCCATCCCGCCACGGGTGGTCGTTCGCCCGTGGAAGCGGCCGCGACCCCCTACTTGGACCGGTTGTCCCGGTTGGGGCAACTCGGCCAGGTCATCGTGGTCGGACCGGGCGTCGCGCCGGAATCGGACGCGGGCGTGTTCGCGCTGCTCGGATACGATCCGGTACACGATTCACCGGGCCGGGGCGTGCTCGAGGCCCTCGGCGTCGACCTCCCGCTGGAAAAGGGGGACGTCGCGTTGCGTCTGAACTTCGCCACCGCAGAGGGGGATGGCACGATCATCGACTCCCGGGTCGGCCGCTCCCTTTCCACCCACGAAGCAGAGGAACTGGCCCTCGGAGTCACCCGGGCCGACCTGCTGTCCGCCGAGGGGATCCGCGCCGAGGTTCGGGCCACGGTCGGCCACCGGGGGGTCCTGTGGCTCCATCCAAGCTCGGGAGGCGCGCTTTCGTCCCAAGTATCGAACGCCGACCCGTTCTATGAACGGGTCGGAGGAATGGGCCAGGCCCGACGTCCCGAGCACCCTCGCATCCTTCCGGTTACGGCCCTAGACGCCTCACCGGCCGCCGCTCGGACCGCAGGGGCGATCAATTCCTTCCTGGAGCGAGCCGCCGGTGTTCTCGCGGGCCACCGGGTTAACGCGCGGCGGGCGCTTTCCGGCAAGAAGATCGCGAATGCCCTGCTGGTCCGCAATGCCGGCTCACTTCCCGAGTCGCCCCTCCCGACATTCGAACAACGGTACGGGATCCGCGGGGCCTCGCTCACCGAAATGCCCGTGGAGCGAGGGATCGCACGCGTCCTGGGCCTCGAGGACCGGTTCGTCGGCCCGATGGGGCCGGACCGGGAGGCCGGCTACCAGGACCGGGCCCGCATCGCCCGTGACCTTCTGGAAAAGTTCCCGTTCGTCTACGTGCATCTCAAGGGGCCCGACGAGCCCGGTCACGACGGGGATGCGATCCTGAAGCAGCGGATCGTCGAATCGATCGACCGATCGTTCTTCGGGCCGTTCTTGGAAGGGCTCGACCTGAGCCGGGTCCGGATCGGAGTCACGGCAGACCATGCGACGCCGGCGATCCAAAAGGGGCACACCGACGACCCGGTCCCTTTCCTCGTCGTCGGAGCCGGTATCCCCGGCGGGGCCGCGGACGTGACCTTCGGCGAGCCCGCGGCGGCACGCGGGGCCCTCGGAACACTTCGGGGATCGGACGTCCTGCCCCGGCTTCTCCACCCGCCTACTCCCGTGTCCCAATGAGGAGCCCAGGACTCCGCGTCCCCCGCCAGGAAGGGGAACGGATTCGGAGTCGGCTCCGCGAACTTCATGCCCTGCGAAGCGACCTCCGTATTGCGGACGAAGGCACATGGATCCTTCTCCCAGTGGAACCGGGGGTCTCCCTGCCCCCCGACCTGGGTGAGTTGCGCGAATGGGAGTTCGAGCCCGCGACGGTTCGTGGACCGCAGGACTACCGCGACCTGCTCGCAGAATGGCCCCTTAGCGAACGGGAAGACTTGCCCCGCTCGTTCGATATCGTGGGTGACGTGGTCCTGATCCGGGTGCCTCCGAGCCTCGCGCATCGGTCGTCGGAGATCGGGGTGGCCTTGCTCCAATTCGTCCCGGGCGCCCGGATCGTCGGGGCGGACCATGGAGTACACGGGACCGAGCGACGGCGATCGGTCGAGCGGATCGCCGGCTCCGGCTCCTGGCGGACACGCCATCGGGAGAATGGCCTCGAGTTCGACGTCGACCTCGAGCGGGCCTACTTCTCCCCTCGGTTGGCCCGCGAGCACGCCCGGGTCGCCCAGGAGATCCGGGTTGGAGACCGCGTCTACGACCTCTGCTGCGGTGTCGGGCCCTTTGCGGTCACGATCGCGCGCGCGGGGAGTGCGGCACGGATTGTCGCGGTCGACCTGAACCCGGACGCGATCGCCCTCCTTCGGTCGACCTTGACGCGATATCCGTTCGGGGCGTCCGTGGAGCCGGTCGAGGGTCCGGTGGAGCGATTTCTCGAGACGGCGAAGCCCGTCGAGGCCGTCGTCCTGAATCTTCCCCACGAAGGGATTAAGTATCTACCCTCGGTGGCAAACGTTGTGGAACCCGGTGGACGGATTTTTTACTACGAAGTGACCGACCGGGACGGAGCGGAAGCCCACGATGCCGAGCTCCTCGCGCGGCTCGGAGCGGCCGGTTCGTGGCAGGTGCAGGACCGCCACGTGGCCCATCCCTATTCTCCGACGGCCGACCTCGTCGCGTTCACGTTCGAACGCATTTCGCACTAGGAGGTCGATGTGGCGCTCGTAATGGACCTCGCCGACGTCTCCGATGCCGACCTCGCCCTCGTCGGGGGGAAAGCCGGCAAGCTCGGCGAAATGGTGCGCCAGGGGCTGCCCGTTCCCCCGGGTTTCGTACTGACCACGGAAGCGTACCGCGCGTTCGTCGCCGGGACGGCTCTTGCCACCGATATCCCCACGATACTCAGCACGGTGGATGCCGCACGGGCGGACTCGACCGAGGCGGCGTCGCGCAAGATCCGGGAGGCGTTCGACCGGGCGGAGTTCCCCCCCGAGCTCCGCGCCCAGGTCGAGGCCGCGTACGCTCGGTTCGTGACCCGCCACAACGTCCGCTTTTCCGCGGTTCGCTCGAGTGCCACGGCGGAGGATCTGGAGGGCGCATCGTTCGCCGGCCTTCAGGACACCTATCTCAACGTCACGGGGATCGACCAGATCCTCGCCGCCACCAAACGGTGCTGGAGCTCGCTGTTCACCACCCGCGTCCTCGTCTATCGGGAGAAGAAGGGGTTCGACCATCTCCAGGTCCACCTCGCCGTGCTGATCCAGAAGATGGTGGACTCGGTGGTCAGCGGCATACTGTTCACCCGCGACCCCAACACCGGAGAGAACCACATGATCGTGGAGGCCGGTTGGGGCCTCGGCGAGGCGATCGTGGGCGGCGAGGTCACTCCCGACCACTACGTCGTCGATGGGGCGACCCTCAAGGTCGTCCACAAGCAGATATCCGAGCAACGGGTGCGCATTGTCCGGGCGGAAGGGGGAGGGAACCGACATGAAGATGTACCGGCCGATGCCCAGAGCGTCCAGAAGCTGTCCGACCACCGTCTCTCCCGTCTCGTTTCACTCGCCCGGGTCATCGAATCCCACTATCGGCGCCCGATGGACATCGAGTGGTGCGCGGACGCGGAGTCCCTCTACATCGTCCAGGCGAGGCCCGTGACGACCATCCCGACCTCGACGGCCCCCGGCGCGGAACGCCCGTCGAACCCCAGCGGCGGGGATTCCTCGGAGCAAGCCCCCCTCGTGCGCGGCTTCGGAGCCGCTCCGGGGATCGCGGGCGGCATCGCCCGCATCCTCCGCGGGGCCGAGGAGATGGACCGCATCCAGGCCGGGGAGGTTCTCGTCACGACGATGACCACCCCCGATATGGTGCCCGCGATGAGCCGCGCCTCCGCGATCGTCACCGACGAGGGGGGAATGACGTGCCACGCGGCGATCGTCTCGCGGGAGCTCGGCGTGCCCTGCGTGGTCGGGACCCGCGACGCGACGAAGAAGGTCGCCGAGGGCTCGGAGGTCACGGTCGATGGGAAGACCGGGTCCGTCTACGCGGGTCTGCGTGCTCCCAAGGCCGTGACCGTCGTCCCCGCGGCGTCGGCCGGCGGTGGTCACGGTGGAGAAGGTGCGCCTATCACGGCCACCAAGATCTACGTGAACGTCGGGGTTCCGGAGAAAGCAGAGGAATATTCGCGCTTGCCGGTCTCCGGGGTCGGCCTCCTACGGATCGAGTTCATCTTCACCGCGCACATTCGGGAGCACCCGCTCTCGCTGATCAAGAAAGGGAAGCGGGAGGAGCTCGTTCGACGGCTCGCGGAGGGTGTGGGCAAGGTCTGCCGCGCCTTCCACCCCCGGCCCGTGATCATTCGTACATCCGACTTCAAGACGAACGAGTACCGCGGCATGCCGGGCGGCGAAGAGTTCGAGCCGGTCGAGGAGAACCCGATGATCGGATGGCGGGGCTGCTCCCGGTACATCTCGCCGGTCTACAAGCCGGCCTTCCTCTGTGAGCTCGAGGCGATCCAGCGGGTACGGACCGACATGGGCTTGAAGAACGCGATGGTGATGTTGCCGTTCGTCCGCAACACCTGGGAGCTCGAGGAGATCACCGAGATGATGCGGGCCCAGGGGTTGAAGCGGTCCCGGGATTTCCAGCTCTACCTCATGGCGGAGGTTCCTTCCACCGTGCTATTGGCCCGGGAGTTCTCGGCCCACTGCGATGGGTTCTCGATCGGGTCGAACGATCTGACCCAGCTGATCCTCGGCGCCGACCGCGACTCGGAAACCCTCGGTCGGATGGGCTACTTCGACGAGCGCGACCCGGCGGTGCTCAACGCGATCCGTATGCTGATCAGCGGCGCGCACGAGGCCGGGCGGACCGTGGGGATCTGCGGGCAGGGACCGAGCGTCTATCCCGAGTTCGCGGAGTTCCTCGTGAAGGAGGGGATCGACTCCATCTCCCTGAACGCCGACACGGTGCTCTCGACCATGCGGACGATCGCCTCTCTGGAGCAGCGGATGAAGCTCCACGGGATGCGCGCGCGTCCCTAACTGGGTCCCGCACCCGGCCCCCGGGGGGGCCGCCACCGGGGAGGGCCGACCGCCGGAACGCGAGGGAGCTCGAGTGCGGCCTCCCGCGGCAAGTGGTAGACCGTGAACACACGGGCCGGCCGGAATCCCATCGGAACGAGGTGGGCCTCGAGCCGGGGCGAGTCCGCGAGGAGGAACCCGTTCGGGCGGGTCTGCTCCCCCGCGACCCCGAAGACGCCCGCGACGAGCGCCGAAGCCGCTCCTTGGCCTCGCTCTCCGGGGCGGGTCGCGATGAAGTGGAGTCCCATCTCCCCGCGCGCCTCGTAGAGCAGGCCGGCCGAGACGACGTTCCCGTCGCGCGCCGCGATCATCGGGGTCAGCCGCTCCTCAGGGTTGGGGTGGTGCCAGACGATGTCGATCGCGGTCCGGAGTTCCGGGCGCTCCTTCTCCGTCGTCCAGAGGGAAAGGACGGGGTCGAACTCGGCGGCGGTGGCCGGTCGGACGGTGAATTCGGAGGAGGACGGCGACGCGACCTCGCTCCCCGACAGGAGCAGCGAAAGCGGGATGGGGCTCGGGCGGAACCCGAGCGCCCGGAGCCCGGAGTCGACGTGGGCCGGCACCGGGGTCGGAACCCGGAAGGAGGGACGGATGGCGCGCTGGAAGTAGTGGTCGAGCGCCCGTTCGAAGAACGCGGTGCGACGCTCCGGGGAGAACGCGTGCACGATGACGAAATTGAACCGGGCCAGGGGGATCCGCTCGTGGATGACGAGCTCCCCTCCGGCGATCCCCATGACGAACCCGCCGAGCGTGCGCACGAACTGCTGCTCAGCGGCGAGGGCGGTCTCGACCGGGTCGCGGAAGGGGAGTTCGCCCACGTCCCATCGGAGCGACGCGCGCTTAAGTCTCCCGCGCCCCGACCAACGGTTATTACCCCGGTCCTCTCGTCCCCGGGCGAGACGGACCCCGTCTCGAGGAAGGTTCCAGAATGACCCCGACCGCTCTTCGGCCGCCCGCGGCGATCGCGATCCTCGGCGCCGGCAACATGGGGAGTGGGATCGCCCAGGCGTGTGCGCAGGCGGGGTTCGAGGTCCGAGTCCGCGACGTCGACGACGCCGCGATCCAACTGGGACGGGGCCGGGTCGAGAAGATGCTCGCCGGCGCGATCGAGCGGAAGAAGCTGACCCCGGCCCGGCGGGACGAGGTCCTCACGCGGCTCCGCTTCACGACCGGCGTCGGAGAGGCCGTCCGGGGCGCGGCGCTCGTCATCGAAGCGGTCTTCGAGGATGTCGCCGTCAAGCGGGCCGCTTTCGCCGACATCGCCGCGCACGTCGGGGCGGACGTGATCGTCGCGACGAACACGTCGTCGCTCCAGGTCACCGAGCTCGCGAAGGGATTCCCCCACCTGGAGCGATTCGCGGGACTGCACTTCTTCTATCCGGCCGCGATCAACAAGCTCGTCGAGGTCATCGGCGGCGAAGCGACCGCGCCCGCGACACGACGGGAACTCGAGCGCTTCTGCTACCTCCTGAAGAAGATCCCGATCGACACCGCGGACCGAGCCGGCTTTTGCGTCAACCGCTACTTCGTTCCGTACCTGAACGAGGCGACCCGCCTGGCGGAGGAAGGCGTCGCCAACTTGGCCACCATCGAGGAGGTCGGGCGCGAGCTGTTCGGCGCTACCCTCGGTCCGTTCGAGCTCATGAACGTGACCGGGATCCCGATCGCGTTCCACGCCGAGACGTCGCTTTATCAGGCGTACGGGCCCGCCTACGCTCCCTCGAAACTTCTCGAGGAACAGTTCCGGTCCGGAACCCCGTGGGCCTGGAAGGAGACTCCCGTCGACCCGGCGAAGAAGGCGGCCGTACGCGACCGCTTCCTGGGGCTCACGATCGGGATCGCGACGCGTCTGGTCGAGGAGGGGGTGGCCACACCGGAGGCGACCGACCGCGGCGCCACCGTCGGACTCCGTCGCGCCCGGGGGCCGTTCGCCGTCCTGAACTCCATCGGGCTCGCGGAGGGACTGCGCCTGGTTGAGGAGTACGCCCGGAACTGGCCGGGGAACTTTCCCGTGGCGGCCGCGCTGCGCGACCGCGCGGCGCGCGGCGAGGCCACCTGGCCCCTTCGATCGGTACGCGTGGAACACGAGGGAGCGGTCGCCTGGGTACTCCTCGACCGCCCCGAGGCTCTCAACTCGCTGAACTCGGACGTCCTTGGGCAGCTCGAGGCGGCCTTCACCGAGCTCGAGAGCCATCCCGGCGTGCGAGTGGTCGTCCTCGCGGGTTCCTCCCCGGTCTTCGCCGCCGGGGCCGATATCGCCGAGATGGAGAAGAAGACGCCCGCGGAGGGGGTCGAGTTCGGGTTCCTCGGACAGCGGGTCGCCGAACGGGTGGAGCGGTTCCCCGCTCCGGTCATCGCGCTCGTCGAGGGGTACGCCCTCGGGGGCGGGCTCGAGCTCGCCCTCGCGGCGGATTTCATCATCGCCGCGGCCGGGGCCACGCTCGGCCTCCCCGAGGTCACGGTCGGCATCCACCCCGGGATGGGCGGGGCGACGCGGCTCTCCCGCCTGGTCGGCCCCGCCCGCGCGAAGCTCCTCATCTACACCGGCGTCCCGGTCTCCGCCGAGGAGGCGTTCCGTCTCGGGTTCGTCGAGCGGATCCTTCCCGCCGGCACGGCCCGGGAAGAGACGCAGGCCCTCGCCGAGCTGATCGCGAGCCGCGCCCCCCTCGGGGTACGCTGGGTGAAGCAGGTGATCAACCGGGGGCAGGACGCCGCGCTCGCGACCGCCCTTCACCTCGAAGCGGAGTCGGCCGGGCACACCTTCGGTACGTCCGACCGGACGGAAGGGATGCGGGCCTTCCTCGAGCGGCGCAAGCCGAAGTTCGAGGGGAAGTAGGCCCTACGCGCCCGCGGCCACGAAGGCTCGGTAGCCGGCGGCGTCGAGCAGGGCCGGGTCGAGCGGGCCGGTGATCCGGAGGCGCACGAGCCAGCCCCGACCGTACGGGTCCTGGTTCACGAGCTCCGGGTGCGACTTCAGGTCGGGGTTCGCCTCGATGACCGTCCCCGCGGCCGGCGCATACACGTCGGCGACCGTCTTCACCGATTCGAGGACCAGGACGCCTCCGCCCTGCGTCACGGCCTTTCCGGCCCCAGGCAGGTCGACGAAGACGATGTCGGTGAGCTGGCCCTGGGCGTGGTCGGTGATGCCGAGCGTCACCGTATCGCCCTCGACGCGGACCCATTCGTGGCTTTTGGCATAGCGCAACCCTTCGGGCACTTTTTCTTCCGTCACGTTCCTCCCTCCCACTGTCCGAGATAAGCGACCTGCTCCGGCGTCAGGTGGTCGAGGCCCACCCCCAGGGGGGCGAGCGCCGCCTCCGCGACCAACCGGTCGAGCTCGAGCGGCACGGGGTGGACCCGTGCCTCCATCGTCCGACCGTGCTGGGCGAGATGCTCGGCGCTGAGCGCCTGGAGTGCGAACGAGAGGTCCATGATCTCGACCGGATGTCCCTGCCCGGCCGCGAGGTTGATCAGACGCCCCTCCCCCAGGAGGTAGGCCCGGCGGCCGTCCGCGAACCGGTACTCCTCGACGTGGGGTCGGACCGGCCGGTGGTTCACCGCCAGGCCCTCGAGGTCCGTGCGCGAGACCTCGACGTCGAAGTGGCCCGAGTTCGCGAGCACGCACCCGTCCTTCAGGACCTTGAAGTGCTCCGCCCGCACAACACTCGTGTTGCCGGTGACCGTGATGATGAGGTCCGCTTGGGGAGCCGCGTCCAGCATGGGCGTCACTCGGAAGCCGTCGAGACGGGCCTCGATCGCCTTCACCGGGTCGACCTCGGTCACGAGGACCTCGCCTCCCAAGCCCCGGAGTCGGGCCGCGACCCCCTTCCCGCACCAACCGTAGCCGGCTACGACGCAGACCCGGCCGGCGATGAGAAGGTTCGTGGCAGTGAAGATGCCGTCGAGGGTCGATTGGCCGGTCCCGTACCGGTTGTCGAACAGGTGCTTCATCTCCGCATCGTTCACGTCGATCGCGGGGAAGAGCAGCGTCCGGGAGCGGGCGAGCGCCCGAAGTCGAGTGACCCCCGTGGTCGTCTCTTCAGTCGAGCCCCGGATCTTACCTCGGTCCTTGCGCGTGCTGTGGACGAGCGCGACCAGGTCGGCGCCGTCATCGATGATGACGTCCGGGTCGGCCTCGAGCATCGCCCGGATCCCGTCCCGATAGGCGGCCACGGACTCCCCCTTCTCGGCGCGCGTGTCGACCCCGGCCTCGCGGAGCGCCGCCACGGCATCGTCGTCGGTCGAGAGCGGGTTGCCGGCCGCGAGGCGGACATCGGCGCCTCCCGCCTGGAGCGCGAGGGCGAGCGCGGCCGTCTTCGCCTCGACGTGGAGGACCGCCGAGATCGTGAGGCCCCGGAACGGGTGGGCGGTCTCGAAGCGGTGCCGGATCCCTTCCAGGACCGGCATGTGGGTACGCGCCCACTCGACCTTTTGACGCCCACGCTCGAGGTCGCCCGGCATACGTTACAGGCGTCGGTATCCCGAGACGGGATAAGAGCTAGGGAAGGGGGAAAGGGTTCGTCCGAGCGCCCGGCGGGTCCCGCTTACTGGACCACCGAGGAGCAGAACGGGCAGATCAGGTAGTCGCCCGGGATCTCCTTGCCGCAGCCAGGGCAGTTTTTGAAGCCCGCCGCCGCCGGGGCCGCTCCGGCAGCCGCCGTGTCAGTCTTGGGGGCCGCGGCCTTGGCCGGAGGAGCGCTCGAGGGTGGTGCCGACGCGGGCGGCGCACCGCCCTTCGCCCCGGTCCTTGGTGCCGCCGTGGGCACGGTTGGGCCGGGCATCACGGCACTGGGAGCGCCATCAGCGCCCGGACCACCCGACGTGGGTGGCTCGGACATGCCGGTGCGCGGAGTTCCCTGGCCCTGCTGGAGCTTCCACTGGTTGTACGGCGTGTAGGTCGGCTGGCGCTTCCACCAGTCCCAGAACGAGCCCTCGTTGAAGTTCTCGCCGAGCTCGCGCTTGCCTTCCGCCCGGTACTTCTCCGTGTAGTCCTGGTAGCCCTGGCGCTCCGCCGCCTCGCCGGCCTCTTCGGACGTGCCGAGGAGGAGAGCGGCGCACTCGGGGCAGACCTTGGCGTTCGCGGGGATCGTGGACGAGCAACGGCTGCACCGGATGAGGTCGGATTCGAACTCCGCACCGCACTTCGGACACACGGTCGCGTCCTCGGGGATCAGGTTACCGCATTCGCCGCACTCCACGAGCTTGCCGGCCGCCTGGCGGCGGGAGACGAAGAGGAAGGCGACCAGCACCACGACGATCGCCGCGATGATGGCGATCCAGTACGGCCAGATCGTGAGGCCGAGGAAGCTGTAGTCGAGCCAGTTCGAGGAGGTCGTGCTCGGGACCGTGTAGGTTCCCGGGAAGTTGTAGACGTTCGTGACCCCGTTGTACACCGCCTCGAGGGAGATCAGGTAAGTCGTGCCCGCGGAGAGGAGCTGCTGGAGCGGCTCCCAGCTCAGGGTGTACGACCCGGGCAGGTCGAGACCCTCCGCGAGGACGATCGGGGTCCCAGAGCCTCCCGTGGGGGTCGCCGTCAGGATCAGGGTCGCCGCGTGGCCGAGGCTGGTGTTGTACCGGAGGAAGCCCACCGAGATGTAGAGGTCGTTCAGGCTCAGGGTCGTCGGCGGCAGGGTCGTGACGGTGACCGCCACCTGGGACGGGTGGACCGAGAGCTTCTGGGTCGAATTGACCGTGCCCGAAAGGCCGGTGACGTTCCCCGGATTCCACAGGAAGAAGACCGCAAAGGTGGCGTTGATCGCCGCCCCGTGGTCCCCGACGACCGTCTCGTTGATCAACCACGTCAGGTCAAAGGTGTAGTTCGCGCCCTCGGTCGTCAGCGGGACGACCATCTCGGACGGCGCCGCCAGCGTGGAGTTGTTGTTGTAGACGAGCGACACGATCGCCGAGGTGATCGGGGCGGGCCCGATCGAGGTGACGGTTGTGGCGAAGGTGATGACCTGGCCGATCCGCGGTCCGACCCCGGTCCCGTTCGTCGTCACGGTCTCAGTGGTGATCGCGGCCGCCGCGTAGTACTGGGGGAAGTGTTGGTTGGGGCCGTAGTCCGGCCCGCTGTAGCCGGGCGTGCCGAAGGCTACGCCGACGGGGAAGGGACTCACCGACCAGTTGAACCACCGGCTGTTGTCGGTGGGGATCGGTAGGAAGACGCCAAAGTGGTAGGCGCCGACGAACACTCCGTCGGGGAGGGTCGAGCCCGTCAGCACGGAGGACGCGAGGAGAACGCTCGCGACCCCGGCCCGGCCACTGGTCGCGTACCCAGGATAACCGTCCAGGGCGTCGCGGTAGTGAACGTACCCCCACATCGCGGAGCTGACGGATGCGAGGTCATTCAACCCGTTCGCGGTCGCGTTGTTGGACTGGGTGCTGGGATAGGCGTAGAACGCGGAGACCGTCGCTCCGTAGATCGGGATCGTACCGCCCTTGCCGGTCAGGTTCAGGTCGGCCCAACGGTAGAGGTTGACCGTGCTCGAGCTGTCGGGCAGCACCGCGGACGTGCTAAAGACGCCCGGGATCGAGTTCGGGACGCTCAGGTTGCCCAGGTTGGCGGTGGCGCCGTCCTGGACGAGCATCTTGTTGGACGACCAGGGGAAGGGGGCGAAGGTGGAGTAGATGGAGGTGGGAACCCCGGTCCACGTCAGGTCCATGGCGGTGTCGACCGAGTTCAGGACGGTCCCGGCTCCAGTGACGACCAGGTTGTAGTTCAAGGCCGGCCACAGGTTCAGGGCGACCTGGCTCACTTGGAGCGCGACGCCGCTCGACAGGGTGTACTGGATCGAGATACGGCTGGCCGAGCCGAACGACCCGGTGTAGTTCAGGTAGTTCAACATCCCCTGGCCGTTGATCGCCCCGATCAAGGCGCTATCCACGTTGAGCAGCGCGTATCCGTCCACGGTGTCGTTCACGAGGACCATACTGCCGAGGGCGTAGCCGGTTCCAGCATACCAGACGGTCACGGCGTAGGTCGAGATCGTGCTGATACCGGTCGTGTTGTACCAAAGGCCGACGTAGCCGCCCCCGATCCCGTTCGGGTACAGCCAGTCCCGGGTGAGGTTCGCCGAGTCGGTCGGGGTGGCGAGCGAGGTGATGTTGGACGGAATGTCGACCTGGCTCGCGTTGAGGGGGGCGGGCCCGGGCATCCCGCTGAGCACGAAGTCGTCCGCGTAGGTCTGGTTCAACGAACTGTTGAGGAGGTTGAGCTGGGCCCCCGACGTCGCAGTGATGGTGGGGGCGTACAGGGTGTCACCGAGCAGGACGGGAGACTCGCTCAGCCCGCGGACCGACGGATTGCCGGTCACGCTCGAGCTGTTCAAGGTGAGGTCGCCGGTGGCCCCGGAGACGGTGACCCATCCCGGGAAAGCGAACGTCGAGTTCCAGAGGGTCATCGCACCCGTGACCGTGACGTTGAGCTTCACGTAGGCGTTCAGGATCGCCGCGTCGGTCGTGATGGTGGAGTTGTAGACGTTGACCGTCCCCTGGTCGATGAAGTGGAACACGTGTGACAGGCGCGACTGCGCGGTTCCGACGTCCGCCACGAACTGGACGAAGGAGAGGGTGACGTTCCGGACGATGAGCGTCCCGCCCGCGAGGACGGTGATGTTCCCACCCTGGGCGTAGGTATGGCCGCCGAGGGTCGGCTGGATCGTGAAGGTCTCGCCCGAGACGACGAGCAGGTCACCGTGCGTCAGGGCCGGTTGGATCGGTGACGCCACGGGCGGTCCGAGGACCGCGCCCGGAAGGATCGCGCCCGACGCGGGCCCGGAAGCCGGTGTCGCCACCCCGAGGAGTCCGCCGGTTCCCACCAAAACGAGGGTGAGCACGAACGTGAGAACGGCTCCATACAGCAGTCGGCGCCCCAGAGGCTCCAATCCTTCGGTCGGTGAAGGATGGCCCGAAAAACGGTCCACGACCGAAGAGAGGCCGGGTTCACCTATTTAATCCTCACTTCTCCTCGTGACGGTCGAGGGCTCGCACGCCGAGAGCCGAGGGGGCAAACGCCTCCAGATTCGTGGGCCAAAGCCGCGTGGAACAGGGCCCGGAATCGCCAAATCTGGCGGGGGTTTCGGTCAGGGGACCGTGAGGACGACCTTGCCGAATAGGTCGGGGGCGGCGAGGCGCTCGAACGCGGCGACCGCTTCCTCCAGCGGCCGGGCCGAGTCCACCACCGCTCGGAGGCGTCCCGCGGTCAGATGGCTCAGGACCTCGGAAAACTCCGCCGCATTCGCCATGGTACTGCCCCGGATCGAGGCCTGGCGCCAGAAGAGGGTCCGCACATCTACCTCGACTATCGGCCCGGCCGTGGCGCCGATCACCACGATCCGACCGCCGCGAGCGAGAGCCCGTACCGACCGCGGAACGGTCGGGGCGCCCACCGAATCGAAGATGACGTCGAACCCGCGCTTCCCGCTGGCCTGCCACAGGACCCGGTCGAGCGGGTGCTCGTCGTCAAAGAGGACGAAGTCGTCCGCACCCAACGCGCGGGTGGCGGACTCCTTCGAACCGTTGCGAGACGCGACCACCACCCGCGCCCCCAGCAACTTGGCCACCTGCACCACTGCCGTCGAGGCGCCTCCGCCGGCGCCGATGACCGCCAGCTGATCCCCGGTCTGGGTCGCGGCCACGGTCCGGATCGCCCTCCAGGCCGTCTGGAAGACGAGGGGGACCGCCGCCGCCTCGACCACCGAAAGTCGCTCCGGTCGGGGGTGAA
Source organism: Thermoplasmata archaeon (assembly GCA_052326445.1). Taxonomy (GTDB): domain Archaea; phylum Thermoplasmatota; class Thermoplasmata; order Lutacidiplasmatales; family UBA184; genus Lutacidiplasma. Next base: position 18,879 of record JBKQNC010000022.1, on the reverse strand, counting down.
CATTCCGGGAGGGGACCACCACGAACGAGGTGGCCGCTCCCTGGGTGTGTTCGCCTAAGATGCGGTAGTTCCGGCACAGCGATTCCTTCCCCGCGAGGCAGGCGTCGCATGTTCCGTCCCACATGCCCGGGTTGAGCAGGACGGGTTGACCCGTTCGAAAGCCCTCGACGCCCGGTCCGAGGGAATCGACCTCTCCGGCGCCGTCGGAGCCCAGGACGTGAGGTCGCTCGATGGGGACCCCCGGGATGCCGGCCAGCGTGAACCGGTCGAGGTGGTTGAACGCCGCGGCCTGGATACGGACCCGAACCTCGCCGGGACCGGGCGTGGGTTCCGGGATATCGACGAACGACAGCCGGTCGGAGCCGCCGTGTTCCGCGAAGCCGAACCCGCGCATGGCCCTCTACTCGCGAGCGGGGTCCCAGCGGGTGCCGGCCGCGTCGTCCTCGAGGATGACCCCCGCGGCCCGGAGCTCGTTACGGATACGGTCCGCTTCCGCGAAATCGCCCCGCGCCCGGGCACGCGCTCGCGCCTGGATCGCAACCTCGACCGCGCCGGCCAACATCTCGCCGGAACCGGCCGAGCCGCGGGGGAAAAGTCCGAGAACCTCCTCCCCCCACCGGAACGGCCCGTCGAGCTGGCGGAGGGCGTTCCCGGAGAGACCCTCGAGGCTGCCGAGGTCCTCGGCCAGTGTCTTGCTCCACCGGAACAGAAGGGCGATCGCTTCCCGCGAGTTGAAATCCTGGGCCAGGGCCGTGTCGAGCGATTCGACCAGGTCCTCGGCGGTCTGGGCCCGATCCGCCGGGAGCTCCGTTCCGGGTCGATCCTCGCCGCCGCGAGCCAACAGCTCCCCAATGCGGTCGGCAGGTCGGGCGAGCCGGGTGTACGCCTCGCGAGCCTCTTCGAGGCTCCGGCCGGGGACGAACTCGAGCGGGCTCCGGTAGTGGGCGTTGAGATAGAAGAACCGGAGCACGAGGGGACCGTACTCCTCGGTCGCGGCGGAGAGGGAGGAGACGTTCCCCACCGATTTCGACATCTTCTCGCCGTTCAGGTTGAGCATCCCCGCGTGCATCCAGTAGTTCACGAGCGGGTACTCGCCGGTCGCCCCTTCGGCTTGGGCGATCTCCGCCTCGTGATGGGGGAAGATCAGGTCCAGCCCCCCTCCGTGGAGGTCGTAGCGAGGGCCGAAGACGCGGGTGGTGATCGCCGTATCCTCGATGTGCCACCCTGGCCGGCCGGGCCCCCAGGGGCTCTCCCACTCGGGCTCCCCCGGCGTGGCGGCCTTCCAAAGGACAAAGTCCTCGGGTGCCCGCTTTCGTTCATCCCGCTCGACCCGAGCCCCGGGCTGGAGCGCCTCGACCTTCTGGCCGGAAAGTCGGCCGTAGGAGGGGAACTTGGCCACTGAGTAGTACACCGACCCGTCGTCCGCCCGGTAGGCATACCCCCGTTCGATGAGCGCCCGAACCTGGGCGATGATCTCCGGCACGTAGTCGGTGGCGTAGGCGTTGAGGTTGACCGAGTGGACCCCGAGCCGGTCCATCGTATCGAGGAAATCCTGGAAGTTGCGGTCGGAGAGGGCCAACGGGTCCTCCCCGTCCTGGCCCGCCCGGGCGATGACCTTGTCGTCGAGGTTGGTGACCGTCTGGACATAGAACACCCGGTACCCCCAGCGGCGGAGCGCGCGGGCGACCATGTCGAAGACGACAAACAAGCGTCCGTGGCCGACGTGCGCTTCCGCGTAGGGAGTGAGGCCACAGACGAACATTTGTACGCGGGGCGGGACCATGGGGGCGAACCCCCGGGTCTCCCGCGACATTGAATCGTAGATCAGGATCCGCCGCATCCTAGACCTTCCGGAGCGCGCGTCGCACATCGTCCGCGAGGTCGGCCGGATCCTCGATCCCGCACGAAAGCCGGACGAGGCCGTCGGTGATCCCGTGCGCTTCTCGCTCGCGCCTGGGCACGCTGGCATGGGTCATGGAGGCCGGATGGTCCACCAGGGACTCGACGGCGCCGAGGCTTTCGGCGAGGGTGAAGATCGAAAGGGCCCGCAGGAACCGGAGGACTCCGGCCTTCGGAGTCCGCAGATCAACGCTGACGATCCCGCCGTACCCATACATCTGCCGGCGAGCGAGGGAATGCTGGGGATGGGACCGGAGGCCGGGATAGTGGACCGCGCGCACTTTGGGGTGCCCCTCGAGTACTTCGGCCACCGCGCGCGCACTCTCGCCATGAGCCCGCATCCGCACGCTGAGCGTGCGAATTCCCCGGAGGACCAGGTAACAATCGAAAGGCCCCGGGACGGCCCCGACCGCGTTCTGGAGCCAGGTGAAGCGCTCGAGGTCCTTCTTCGAACGGAAGACGAGGGCGCCCCCCACGACGTCCGAGTGCCCGCCGAGGTACTTGGTGGTCGAGTGGAGGACGATGTCGGCCCCGAATTCGAGGGGTCGCTGCAGGGCCGGGGTCGCGAACGTATTGTCCACGACCACGCGGGCTCCGACCGCCCGAGCTCCGCGCACGGCCGCCTTGAGGTCGACCAGATGGAGCAGGGGGTTGGTCGGAGTCTCGAGGTACAGAAGGTCCGCCTTCTCGGTCAGCGCCGACTGGAGGGTCGCGGGGTCCGAAAGGTCGGCATAGTCGATGGTGAGCCCGAACTGGCGGCGGTGGTGCTCGAAGAGACGCCACGTCCCTCCGTACAGGTCGTTCACCGCGACAATGCGGTTGCCGGAAGGCAAGGACTCGAGCAGCGTCGTGAGCGCCCCCAGCCCCGAGGAGAAGGCGAGGCCCCCGGCACCTCCCTCGAGCGCCCCGATCGCCTTCTCGAGGATCGCTCGGGTCGGGTTTCCGGACCGGCTGTACACGTACCCCTGGTTCACGTTGGGCGCGCTCTGCTGGAACGTGCTGGAGAGGTAGATCGGGGGACTTACGGCGCCGGTCGCGGGATCGACAGGTTGTCCATCGTGGATCACCCGGGTGCTAAATCGCATGCGAACCTCCTTGCTCGGAGAGGAAGGCGACCAGGTCGTGCCGGGTCAGGACGCCGAGCGGCGCCCCGGTACCGGGGTCCCGGACAAGCAGGGTCGGCTCCTCCTTGAACCGGTGCAGGACCTCCCCGACCGGCGCGTCGGCCGAGACTTCCGGGAAGGGGGGTTGGAGGACCGACTGGACCGTGCGGAGCGAGGCCGTTTCGTCGGCTAGCGTGCGTCGCAGCACGTCGTCCTCGTGGATGCTGCCCACGTTCTCGAACCCGGAGAGCACGGGCATGGCGGAGATCCCATGATGCCGGAGGAGGCCGAGCGCGTCCCGGACCACGGTCGTGGGGTCGGCTGCGACCAGGGCGGGAGTCGCTGTCTTTCGCGCCAGGAGCTCCCGGGCGCTCGCGCCAACATCCAGGAACCCTTTCTCCCGCAGCCAATCGTCCGAGTAGAACTTTGAGAGATACCGGTCGCCCGAGTCGGGGAGGAGGACGAGGACGGTCGAGCCTTCCGGGAGGGGGCGCTTCGCGAGCCACTTGACGGCGCCCGCGACCGCGGAGCCCGAGGACCCGCCCACGAACATCCCCTCCTCGCGTGCTAGGCGTCGGGCCATCTGGAACGACTCCTGGTCGTTGACCTCGACGAATTCGTCCATGTACTGAAAGTGGATGGATCGGGGGATCATGTCCTCCCCGATGCCCTCGACCGCGTACGGGCTGGCCGTCCCCAGTGTGCGGGTCCGGAAGTACGGACCGAGCAGGGAACCGGCCGGGTCGACGGCCACGATCCGGACGGTGGGACGGTGCTCCTTGAAGTAGCGTCCCACCCCGCTCAATGTGCCGCCCGTCCCCACCGTGGCGATGACGGCCGCGAGGTCGGGACCCCCATCCCGGTCGATCTCGGGCCCGGTCGTGCGGTAGTGGGCGTCGGGGTTGGCCTGGTTCTCATATTGGTTCGGATAGCAGGCCCCCGGGATCTCCTGGGTCAGCCGACGGGCGACGGAGTAGTGGCTCATCGGATGGTCGGGAGCGAGCCCGCTCGGGGTGACCACGACCCGCGCCCCGTACGCGCGGAGGAGACGGATCTTCTCCGTGCTCATCTTATCCGGTAGAACGAAGACGACCCGGTAGCCCCGCACCGCCGCCACGAGGGCGAGTCCCACGCCGGTGTTTCCGCTGGTCGCTTCCACGATCGTGCCCCCCGGCTTCAGGAGGCCACGCTGCTCCATGTCGTCGATAAGGGCGGCTCCGATCCGGTCCTTGACGGAGCCCCCGGGGTTCAGGTACTCGAGCTTGGCGAGCACCGTGTACGGGAGACCCTGCGTGACCCGACGGAGGGGGATGGTCGGCGTGTTGCCGACGAGGTCGAGGACGGATTGGGGCCGGGAACCCGCGGGCGACACGGACGCGCGAGGGGGCCCCGGCCATAAACCCTTGCCCCGGGCGCTCCCCGGACCACGGTGGGGTCCGTTTCGTATGTACTCATACGTTCCTGTCAGACGCACGTCTTAAGGAGCCCCGCCCCCTCGAATCGCCCAGGAATACGGCATGCTTGGCTCCCTCGAAACCGAGGTATTGACCTCCCTCCGGGAGCTCGGCGAAGCTCCGGCCGCCTCCGTCCGGCGCCTGATGGCGAAGCGGGGTACGCGAGTCGCCTATACTACGGTCGCGACCGTCCTTTCCCGGCTGTTCGAGAAAGGGCTCGTCAAGCGGCATCGGGAGACCTGCCGGGGAGGCGAGCGGTACGTCTACCGCCCCGCGGAGGTCGAGCAGAAATACCTCATCAACCTCCTGCGCGGAGTCGTCGCCATGTTCGGGCCGTCAGGAGTAGTGCATTTGAACGAGGAGATCGCCAAGCTGAACCCCTCGGAAGAACACGAACTCCGCCGTCGGCTCGGCCTGGAGTAGACCCCGGGGTCCGCATGGGAGTCGCGCCGGTCGCGCTCCTCTCCCTCCCGATCCTCACCTGGGTCGCCGTGGGAGTGGGCGTGTTGGTCGCCTACCGTCGAGGGACGTCGTCCACCGTGTTCCGGCTGGCAGCCCTGTTTCTCGGATTCTGGGCTCTATTCGCCACCACCGGGCTCCTCTGGGTCATCCTCAACGGAGGATGGAGCGCGCTCCTCGCTCTCGTTCACGCTCCGCTCCTTCTCTTCCAGCTTCGGTACGTGCGATGGTGGGTCGCCGGAGCGGTCGGAGCCTTCGGTATCTTCCTCGCGGCGTTCGTCCTGAGCCAAGTCGTCGGCCGTGGCTTCGTGCTCCTCTTCCGAACTCGGCCCCTCGCGTGGCCGGCCCGCCTGCCGGCGCCCCAGTCACCGACCTCCCTGCTGGCCTTCGCCTCCTCCTCTCCCAACGCCTTCACCTTCACCCTGCTCGAACGCGGCGGTCCTCGCTCGTTCCAACGTCGGGACGTCATTCTGCTTTCAGAAGGCCTGCTCCGGGAATTGACCGACGTGGAGCTCGAGACGGTCGTGGCCCACGAGCTGGGTCATGTCCACGAACTCGACGGCCGCTACCTGACGTTCTTCCGCACGTTGTCGCGAATGATGCGGTGGGACCCGATCCTCGCCTTCTGCGCCGACCGCCTCACCACCCGGGAGGAGTTGAGGGCGGACCGGATCGCCGTCGAAATGACCGGACGGCCTCGGGCGCTCGCCCGCGCCTTGTACAAGGCTTCCCGGTTCGCTCCTCCGGCGTTCCCCGGGAGCGGTTTCCTGGGAGTCGGTGGCCGCCGGGGCCAGCGTCAGGCCGCCGCTCGCATCCGCCGCCTCATGGAGTGGGCGGAAAGCGGGCGGTATCCGGAGGAACCCGGTGCCTAGGGGGGCCCCGGTGGGTTGGTTCGGAGTTCCGGCCACCCTTCTCGTCGTAGGGCTCCTCGCTGCGGCGGGGATCGCAGCGCTGCCCGCTCGGGCCGCGGGAGCTCCCCCCCTTCCCCTTGCGCTCGACCGCCTCTTCGTCAACAACCTCACCGGCGCGGAACTCGCGCCCGGCACGTCGGGTTCGATCTCGCTGAAGGTCTCCAACCCGCTCTCCGACCCCATGTCGTCGACCCAGCTCACGGTGGCGGTCTACGCCTTCAACGCGTTCCCCGGAAACGCGACCTCGGGCGTGGACGTGGCGTCCGCCCCTCTCCTTTCGAATGCCACCTCGTCCGGACTGGAGGTCAACGAATCCTTCGGCGTCCTGGCGGTGCGGCAGGTCGTTTCCGTCTCGGTTCCCGTCCAGACCTCCGCCGCGACGCCGTCGGGTACATTCGCCGTCCGGACCGCCCTGCGGTTCGTCGAGAATGGGACGGGCTACCTGCTGGAATCGCGGGGCTGGTTCACCGCCGCCACGTGGGCGCTCGCGACCGCCGGCCCGAACGGGAGTGCCGATGTGAACCTGAGCCAGCTGGGGGTCTCCGGGATCACTCCCGAGACGAGTGTTCTCGTCCAGTCGAACGACTTCGAGTACGCGATCTGGGCCATCCTGGGAGCGGGGATCCTGGTCGTCGGGGTCGGCGCGTGGCTCTATTTCCGTCGCGTGAACTCGAGGTCGGGAACCCGGCCGGTCCCGGCAGAGACCCAGGCGCCGAGCGCCTTCGGCAAGAGACGGACCAGGGACGGCGACTGACGCAGGAGCTGCCGCGCGACGTGGGTCGGGAAGTCGATGTCTCCGAACGCCACGATCGTGGCCGATAGTGCCGAACCCTGGAGCGCGGTGATCAACCGGTCGAGGTCGGCATCGTCCAAGCGCTGGAAGACCCGGCGCAGGTAGAGCGCCCGGCGGAACTCCTCACCGAACTCGGCGTGCCATCGGCGCTCGTACTCCGCCAGGGACGTCGCACTGAGGTCGTCCCGCACGAGGGCCTCGTGGGCGACGTTCGCGGCGATCTCGGCACATCGCATCCCGGTAAAGATCCCGCCGCCGGAAAGCGGCTTGACCTGGGCCGCGGCGTCCCCGACCAGGAGGACCCCGGCCGCGTGCGTCCTCGGGACGAGACCGATCGGGATCCCGGAGACGAGGAACGCGGTGGGACTCGGTAGCGGAGCGCCGAACCGACGTCCCAAGTGCACCACCAATCGGTCAAAGTATTCCCGGGCCGGAGTTCCGTCCGCGTCCACCGCCACGCCGACTCGAGCCCCTCCGCTGCCGTCCGGGATCCACCATCCGAACAACCCCGGCGATAAGGTCCGACCGAGGTAGACCTCGACCGTCTCCGGGTCCCCCGGGCTGTGCGGAAACTCCGCCTCGAACGCAGGGAGGATCTCGACCGGACGACGCAGTCGGAACGCCCGGGCGACCGCGCTCGCCACGCCGTCCGCCCCGATGACGAGACGGGCCCGAACTTCCCACCGGGACCGGTCGGGCCCGGTCAGTTCGACGACCGACCGTCCGCCTTCGGTTGTCCGAAGTCGGTCGAATCGAACCGAGGTCCGGAACTCGGCCCCGGCCCGCGCGGCCCGGTCCGCCAGATGGAGGTCGAGCCCGGCCCGGTCGATCACGAACGCTCGGGGCTCCGGCGCCTTGAACGATACGGAGCCGAGCGAGGGACCGAACACCGAAGCTCCCCGGACGGCCGTCCGAACCATCGCCGTCGAACCCGCGAGGTCGAGGGCCCGCTGCGAGACGAGCCCCGCGCACTGCACCGGGATCCCGACGCTCGGGTGCTCCTCCACCACGAGCACGTGGTGTCCCTGGGTCGCGAGAAGGTGGGCCGCGGTCGAGCCGGCGGGACCGGCCCCCACGACCAGGACGTCCGTGTCCATCGAAGCGAACCGAGTGGGGGCCGGCTAATAACCGTAGGTTCGGGCCCAAGGGGCCGAACCACTCACGCCGACACGAGGAGATGGACCAACCCGCCGAGCGTGTACTCGACCGCCTCGTGACTGTCGGGTGCAACCCAGCTTTGCCACGATGGGTTGGGTTGCGGAGGACCATCGGAGAACGAGTAGGGGTGCGACACGCCGCCGGACTCGGTCGCGTTACCGCAGACCTCCCCCGCCGCCGGCGTGATCGCGCACCAAAGGTGGAACCCGAAGGTCACTCCCCGGTACGAGTAATTCTGCCATGCGGCCTTGCCAAAGAGCGACTCGGACTGGAAGAAGTAGAGCCTTCCGTTCAACAGCTGGTAACCGGACGATTCCTGGGAGATGGGAAGGGCCAGGAGAACGAGCGACACGGTCACCACTCCGACGGCCGCCACGACCGCGACGAGGATCCACTTCCGGCGCTTCGGGTTCATCGCTGGACGCCGGAAGGGCGACGGGCCCTTCAGGATGTCGCCGGACCGAGATGGCGCTCTCGCCGAGGCAGGGCTAGCTCCCCCGCCACGGCGCGGGGACGAGGTCCGTTCGCTGACGTGGCATGACCGCGGAGTCCTCGACCGGGACCGAAAGGCCGGCATGCAGGGCGAGGTAGCCCGTCCAGGCGATCATCGCCCCGTTGTCGACGCACAGGTTCCTCGGCGGGGCGAACATCGTGCCGCCCCGGCTCTCCACCATCTCCCGCACCATCCCCCGGAGCCGTTCATTGCACGCGACTCCGCCTCCCAGGACCACGGCTTCATGCCGCCGGTGGGCGAGGGCGCGCTCGGTGATCTCGGTCAGCATCGAGTAGGCGGTGACCTCGACCGAGTACGCGAGGTCCGGGCGCCGGACGCCGCGGGCGTGGAGTGCAAGAGCGGCCGTCAGCATTCCCGAAAAAGCGACGTCCATTCCGTGGACGGAGTACGGAAGGGTGAGCAGTTCGGACCCGCCCCTGGCCTCCTGCTCGAGTTGGGGACCGCCGGGAAATGTGCCCCCGAGCTCGATCCACAGCTTGTCCAGGAAATTCCCGATCCCGATGTCGAGCGTCTCACCCAGCACCCGGTACCGGCCCCGACCGTAGGCGATGACCTGGGTGTTTCCCCCGCTGGCGTAGAGGAGGAGCGGGTCGTCGAGTCCGCTCAGCACGCGCGCGATCTCGACGTGGGCGACGCAGTGGTTGACCGGTACGAGGGGTCGGTCCCAAGCGAGCGAGAGCATCCGGGCGACCGTGGCACCGGCCCGGAGGCAGGGGCCCAGCCCCGGTCCCTGCGCGAACGCCACGGCCTCGACCTCCGACGATTTGACCGACGCGGCCGTGAGGGCTTGTTCCACGAGCGCGGGAAAGATCTCCACGTGGTGGTTGGCGGCCTCCCGGGGATGGATCCCGCCCTTCACCGGGCGGTGCATGTCGGAGGCGATCCCGAGGACGTGGGCCGTCTCGTCGACCAGCCCGACCGACGCAGTGTGAGCGGTCGACTCGATGCCCAGGACGACCATCGTCGCACGAACGAAGAACGGGTTATAACGGGGGCCGGACGCGCCCCCGAGAGGGCGCTACTCTTCCGAAGACTCGACGCGGAAGAGGACCTTCTTCCCCCGGATGGCGAGCTGGACCCGGTCGGCAAAGTCGAGCGACTCTCCGACCGTCACTTCGCGGCCCCATTCGTAGACAAAGTCGTACCCTTCCGTCTCCTCCCGGAAGCCCATATTCTCGAGGCACGACGCGATATCCGAGTACGGGGCGCCTTCGCTGTCGAGCTGGAGGAGTAGGAAGGTCTTGGTCATCGCAGCGCTCCCGGACTACCGGCCCGCGACGAAGTTCGGAGCGGAGATAAGGCTCACTCCGGACCCGCGTCCGGGCCCGGCTCGGGTAGCGGGTCCTCGAGCGGTGGCGCCGGTGAGGCCGCATGCGACGTTACGCGCACGGCAACGCCGCGCGCCAGGGCCGGCATTTCGTGCGGAGCGAGCAGGAGGCGGCCGACCGCCAGGAGCTCGTCTTTTCCGTCGACGAGCAGGGCGGTCGTTCCCGGAACCAGCGTCGGGTCGGAGGTCGTCACGAACCGGGAGAACAACGTGCGGCCGGCGCGGACGAACGGCACCGCATCCCCCTGCACCACGACCCTTCGGGCCGGCGCGGGAAGGAGAGGGTGAAGTTGTTCGGCCCCGCGGAAGGTCGGATGGGGGACTCCGTCGGTCCCGATGACGAACCACGGGTCGCGGGGACCCGAGATCCCGCGGAGCCGGCCGGTACGTCGAGACCGTTCCCCTCGCGCGAGCGGACCGAGCGAGAGGGCGACCGCGGACCCGAATTGCCATTCCAGGAGCTGTCTCGTTTGGAAGACCGTCCAAGCGTCAGCCCAATCCCGGTCCGGGAGGTCGCCGATCGAAAACTGGCCCTCGACCTCGACCCGAATCTGCCGCGGCGGTCGGTGTCGGGGCGGGTCGAGGAATTCGTCGACCCCGAGGTACGGGCCGACGGGGTAAAGGTCGGTGAGTTCGAGGGGCACCGGCCCGAGCGGAGTGGAGGTTTCCCACCGCAGCGGGAGCCCCGAGGAATCCTCGAGGGGCACGTGCTGCAGATACTCCGGTCGCAAGCCGAGCCGACCCACCATCCGAGCCGAAGGTCGTCCCTGGCGATACAGTTCAAGCCGCGAGAGGAAGCGCACGACCGCGGGGCGGTCACGGCTGCTCCGGTCGATCTCCCGAAATGCGGTCCGGCTCTCCGGTTCGGTCGGAAGGAAGACCTCCGGGTGGCGCTTCATCTCCTCCAGGCCCGCGCGGAGGGCGGGGTGGGCGACCGCCCGACGTTCCGCGAGCTCCCACAGGGTGCCCTGACGGATCGCCTGTCGAACTTGCGCCATCTCCTCGGCCGAGGTGAGCAGGTTGTGGAGCGCGATACGGGGTTCGCGCTCGGACGGAGGGAGGTCGGCTACCTCGGAAAGGGGCCGCTCCGCGCAGAGCTGGCAGCGACACACCGGTTCGACGAGGTCCTCGATCGCGACGGTTCCTTCCGGGAATAGGAGCCGTCCGCGACGCGCGAACTTCTGGTACGCGGAAGAATCGACGAGGTCGACCCCGAACAGGGCGGCGAACGCGAACGTCATCGGATGTCCGGCCCCGAAGAGATGCACGGCGGCGCCCGGGGTGAGCTCGGGTCGGGCCGCGGCCAGAGCCTGGACCAGCTCGACGAACCGGTACTGCTCGAGGAGCGGTACTACTCCTCCCACGGCCAGCACATCTCCCAGGGGGCTCGAGGCGCGGGCCGAGCGGGCGCGCAGCTCGGCGTGGGGGCCTCCTTGGACCGGCACGGCAAGAAGACCGGACCGGGCGAGGCGGGCCGCCCGGGAGCGGGCGATGGTCGTGTCGAGGGCCGCGGCCGCCGCGGCATACGGGGTCTCGGGCTCGGTGAAGAGGTCGAGCACGGTCGCGATGTCGGAACCGATCGTTCCCTGGAAGGCGAGGATTTCCTCGGGGCCGACTTCGACCGAGCCGTAGGCGTGCTGTTGGAAGGCGCCCGAGTCGGTCATCACGGGCCCCGAGAACCCGATGAGCCGGTGGATCCCATCCCGCTCCGCGATCGCGCGAAGGGGGGGCGTTCGCCAGGTGATGTAGGAGGAAGTGATCACCGCACCTATCCCCAAGCGGCGTCGCATCTCCTCGGGCGGGACGGGCTGCCGGGTGGGATCGGGATGGACGACCGGGAGTAGGGCGGGGGTCTCGATCGGTCCGTGCGGCGTGGTCAGGCGGCCGATCCGGGCGAGCCCGTCCCGTTCCAAGAGTTCGAACCCGGTCATGCGGTGCCTCGGGGTCGCCCGTTCGTGGTATCGAACGACCCGCGGATCCGACGCAAGAGCCCTACGAGCATGGGGAGCGTGAGCTTGCCGGTGTTCGTGTTCTGCGGACTTGGGTGGTACGACGCCCACAATAGCGGGCCTCCCGCCCCGACCGGTGCGCACGCTCCGTGGGCGAACGGGAGGCTGGGGGGAGCACCGCCGAACACGAGCGGGGCGGACGTGAGCACTGCATCCCAGGCAAATCCTCCGAGAGCTAGGATCGCCCGGGTCTCGGGAAGCGCGCGGAACTCGCGTTCCAGGAACGGCTGGCAATTGGCCTGCTCCGCCGGAGTGGGTCGATTCCCGGGCGGGGCGCACCGGACCGCGGCGGTCAGGTAGAGGTCGGTGTAGTGAAGTCCATCGCCCCGATGCAGCGACGTGGGTTGGTTCGCGAAGCCGGCCTCGTAGAACGCGCGCACCAGGAAGGCCGCCGAACGGTCCCCGGTGAACACGCGTCCGGTTCGGTTCGAACCATGGGCCGCCGGGGCGAGTCCCACCACCACCAGACGGGCCCGGGGGTCGCCGAATCCCGGAACCCCTCGACCCCAGTATTCCTGGTCGCGGAACTCCCGCTTCCGTTCTTGTGCCACCCGGGAGCGATAGGTCACCAACCGGGGGCATCGAGTGCAGGCGACCACCTCCCGACGGATGGTTTCGAGGGCGTCCGGCACGTTCGTCCGGAGCGGAGCGGGGCTAAAGGGTCCCGGGGGGTCCCGTGAGATACTCACCTAACGTGACCTACCCGTATAGATTGGGGGGACGGTAGACCTCTCGATGAGCGACACGCACGTCCCGAAGGGAAGCCGCATCCGACTCGGGGCGGTGGAGGGCGACCTCCGGGTGGAAAAGGACTCGACGATCGAGGCCGACGGTACGATCCGGGTGACGGGCAACGCCCGATTCGCGGGGAACGTGGATGTGGTCGGGGACCTCGAATGCCACAGCTGGGATTCCGAGGACGGCCGCGTCCGGGTTCGAGGAAGCCTCACCGTCGCCGAGTCGGTCCGTACCGATTCGGGGGAGCTCGACGTCAGCGGACCCTTCCGGGCCCGTTCGGTGGATGTCGACCGCCGACTGACCCTGGGCGGCCCGGCCGTCACCGAGGACCTCGAGGTAGGGGGGGTCCTCGACGGCGCTTCGACCCTGACCGCGACCACGGTCTCGGTGGGTGGCCGACTCCGCTTGGCCGGAAAGATCGAGGCCCGCTCCGTCGAGGCCGGCGGCGCGGTGGAGCTCGCCGACGTCTCGCTGGACGACCTGGAGGTCGGTGGCCTCGTCCGCGTCCGTGGGGGCGAGGTGCGCCACAAGATCGATGTCGGAGGAAAGTTCCGGTCCGAGGGTCCTCTGACCTTCGGAGACTTCGAGGTCGGAGGCTTCGCCGAGTTCCGGGACACCGGAACGGGCAAATCCATCGACATCGGTGGGGTCATGACCGCCGGCAAGGACCTGACCTTCGATGTGCTGGAGGTCGGCGGACTCGGGGACATCCGGGGGAACGGCAAGGGCCGGGACGTCCGGATCGGGGGCCGATTCTCCGTCGGGGGCTCGCTCGAGCTCACGGGAACCTTGGAGGTCGGGGGCAAGGCGACCATCCAGGGAAGCTTGCAGGGCGAACGGCTCGAGATCGGTGGAAAGTTCGAGGCTGAACGAGCCATCCTGACCGGCAAGGCCGAGGTCGGAGGGGTCGCGGCCACGCGAGCCGGCCTGAAGGCCGCGAGCATTCGACTGGGGCACCGGTCCCGGGCGACCGGACCCTTGGTGGGAGGCCGGGTGACGCTTGAGCGACGAGCCAAGGTAGAGGACATCTACGCCGATGTCGTCGAGCTGGACCGCGACTGCGAGGCCCGGAAGGTGGTGGGCGGAGACGTGCATCTGGGCGAAGGGAGTGTCGTGGACGACGTGGTCTACACCCGGAACCTGATCCTCGACAAAGGGGCCCGGGTGCGCACTTCGCAGAAGGTCGCCTCCCTACCGCCCTTCCCACTCTGACGGGGGACCGAATGATCCCCGAGCGCGGCGGGTCCGATTCGGGGGCCCGCCGGCGCGAGGCGACCGACCTGTATGCGACAGTGCTCGAGGTCGTCAAGCGCTACCATGGCGGAGCGCGGATCACGCGGGTCTCCTACGGGGCCGGGATGCCCGTGGACCGACTACGGCTTCTGATGGACCGACTGCTCGCCCTCGGGTTGCTCGAGAGCGAGGAGGTGGACGGGCGGCCCGCATTCGACATCACCGCTCGGGGTCAGGAATTCCTCGACACTTATTGGAAGATGCGGGGCTTCGTGGAAGGGCTGGATCGGGCCGCGGACGACGGCGCGCGACGCGGACGTCGGTGATTGTCGAACCAACTCCCCGTGCGATGGAAGCGACCCCCTCGGATCGCTCGCCGCGGTATCGCCGTCGGGGAAGTCGCGCCTCTTCCGTTCCCCGCGGTGGGACCGGCGACACTACGAGTAGCGGGGAACCTTCGGGTCGACGTCGATCGACCAGGCGTCGATGCCGCCGGAGAGGTTGGCGACCGACGGAAAGCCATGGTTCTCGAGGTACCCGGCGATCATGGCGGACCGGGTCCCTCCGTGGCAGTACACCACGATCATTCGATCCTTCGGCAGGTCCGCCGACCGCGACGCGACCTGCCCCATCGGGATGTGGAGGGAAGGTTCGATGACCGCCAGGCCCCGTTCCCACGGTTCCCGCACGTCCAGGAGCACGATCTTCGAGGGTCCGGCCTTCATTTTCTCCGCGACCTCCTCGGGCGTGAGCTCGTGCACCATGGCCGGGAGCGGGCGAGAGCCCTTCATAGAAGTTGCGGTCGGTGCCGGTCACGCGAGCCTAAATCCCCGGTCGCGCTCGGTCGTTTGATGAAAGTCAAGGATCCCGTCTGCGGGATGAAGGTGGAATCCACCGAATCCCCCGCGCATGGGACGTACGGGGGGAGAGAGCTGTTCTTCTGTGCCGAGACCTGCAAACGGACCTACGAACGCATGCACCGCCCGGACTCCAAGTAGGCGAACCCTCCCGACTCGGAGCCGGTATCGGCCATGGCCACGGACCCGGTCTGCGGGATGTTCGTCGACGAGCGCACCGCCACGCTGCGGCTCGACCGAGACAACCGCACCTACTACTTCTGCTCGGAAGGGTGTCGAGAGTCGTTCGCCGCCCCGGAGGCGGCCCGACGCCGCATTGCCTACCGTCTCGCGGTGGCGTGGCCTCTCGCCATCGTCGTGGTGGTCCTGACCTACGCGTTCCCGTCCACGGCTGCGTTCTGGCTCGCCGCGGGCCTGGCCGGGGTGGTTCAAGTGTACGCGGCCGCCCCGTTCTATCGCGGAGCGTGGGACTCCCTTCGTGCGCGGGTGGGCAACATGGACCTCCTCATCGCGGTGGGGACGACCACCGCCTACGTCTACAGTCTCTGGGCGCTCGCTCGGCCCGGGTCCGTTCCGGCGGCCTACTACTTCGACGCGTCGAGCTTGATCGTGGCCCTCATCCTGACCGGGAACTACATCGAGGGGTTCGTCCGCGACCGCGCGGGGAGTGCGCTCCAGCACCTGAATGCCCTCTTACCGACCCAGGCTGACCGGGTGGAGGGAACCTCGGTTCGCTCCGTTCCGGTCGACGAGCTCGTGCCCGGAGATGTGGTCCGGATCCGGCCCGGGTCCCGTTTTGTTGCCGACGGAACCGTTCGGGTGGGAAGGACCTCTGTCGAAGAGTCGCTCCTGACCGGGGAGCTCCTCCCCGTCGTGAAAACCTCCGGCGACCGGGTCCTTGCCGGCTCGCTCAACGGGGAGGGACCTGTGGATGTCGAAGTGACCGGGGCCCCCTACGACTCGTTCGTGGCCCAGGTTGGCCGACTTCTTACGGACGCAGAGGCAGAAAGGGTTCCGCTACGACAAACCGCCGACCGGATTGCCGCCATCTTCGTCCCTCTCGTACTCGCCCTCTCGATCGCCGCCGCCCTCGCCTGGTTCGAGTGGGGTGGGGCGAGCGGCCCGGTGGCGCTCCTGGTCTTTGTCACCGTGGTGATCACCGCGTGCCCGTGCGCGTTTGGGATCGCCACCCCCGCCGCGATCGCGGTGGGAGTGGGGCGGGCAGCGGGCGAGGGCATCCTCTATCGGGGTGGGGATGCGCTCGAGCGGGCCGCCCGCGCGGACCTAGTGTTGATCGACAAGACCGGGACGCTCACGACGGTCGCTCCGTCGGAGGTCGAGGTGATCCCGGCCGACGGAAGCTCCGGGGACTCCGTCCTTGCCCTGGCGGCGGGACTCGAGCTCGGCTCCGAGCACGTCCTGGCCCGCGCGGTGCGCGCCCGGGCCGAGAAGTCCGGGATCCCGGCACTCGCCGTCCATGACGTCCGGGCCGACCCCGGCCTAGGCATCCGAGGAACCGTCGGGGAGCGAGCGGTGGCGATTCTCGACGGAGCGAGCGTCCAACGCGAGGGGGTCGTGCTCGGCCGGTTGGCCGGGGCCGCCGCCCGGGCGGAGGCGGCCGGCGCCGGCTGGTCGGTGGTGGTCTCCGGCGGACGCGTTGTCGGGATCCTGGTGTTCCGGGCCGGCCTGTCGGTCGGGGCGAAAGCGGCGATGAAGGGGCTTGGCGACCTGGGAATCCCGGTCGTCATGGTCACGGGCGACCGTCCCGCTCCGGCCCAGTTCGTGGCGCGAGAACTCGGGATCGAGCGGGTCGAGGCCGGGGTGCGACCGGAGGGCAAGGTCGAGCTGATCCGTCGCTTCTCGAAGGAGGGTCATCACGTGGCGTTCGTCGGGGACGGGATCAACGACGCGGCGGCGCTGGCAGCCGCGGACGTGGGTCTCGCGGTCGGTAGCGGAACGGACGTGGCCAAAGAGGCCGGTCAGGTCCTCCTGGTCCGTTCCGACCTGGGAGCCATTCCCCGCACCTTCGAGATCGCCCGCAAGACGGTGGCGCGGGTCCGCTGGAACCTCTCCTGGGCTCTCGCCTACAATCTGGTCCTCCTCCCCATCGCGGCGGGCGCGCTGGTTCCGCTCTGGGGGTTTGGGGTTTACCACGTTCTCCCGATCGCCGGGGCCGTTGCCATGGGCCTCTCTTCCACGACGGTGGTGGTGGCCTCCCTCGGCCTCCGCTGGTCCACCCGCCCCGCACGGGAGCTCATCCCGCGGGCGGAATCCACCCCGGGGTGAGTCCGAAGGGTTCCTCCCCGGCCCTCCCTGCGATGTCGTGACACGTCGAGCGAACTACTTTTGACCGTTCCGTGTCGTGCCCGCCCCACTTCCGACCGCGGTCTGTATGAGCCCCAGTATCGAAGCGCGACAACTCACCCGTCGTTTCGGCTCGTTCGTGGCCCTCGACAACCTCAACCTCCATGTGGAGGGGTCGAAGTGCGTCGGATTCCTGGGACCCAACGGCGCCGGGAAGACGACCACGCTGAAGATGTTCACCGACCTGATCTTCCCGACTTCGGGAGAGACGTTCATCAACGACATCTCCGTCCAGAAGAACCGCAAGGCGGCGCTTGCCTCTTGCGGGAACCTGATCGAATCCCCGGAGATCTACGGGTCGCTGACCCCTCGAGAGGCGCTCGAGATGGTCGGCGGGTTGCGCGGCATGTCCCGGTCCGAGATCCGTAGCCGCACGGACGAAGTGCTGGCGGAGGTCAAGATGGATGAGTGGACCGACAAGAAGGTCGGTCGTTTCTCGAAGGGGATGAAGCAACGGATCAACATCGCGGCGTCCCTCCTCTCCGACCCTGAGGTCGTGATGCTCGATGAACCCAGCACGGGACTCGACCCGCGCGGCATGGCCGAGGTGCGGGACATCGTTCGGGGTCTCAAGAAGGGCCATCGCCTGGTCTTCATGAGCAGCCACATCCTGAGCGAGGTGGTCGACGTCTGTGAGGAGGTCGCCCTCGTCAACCACGGGAAGCTCCTCTTCTACGACTCTCTCTCCAATGTGACCAAGCGGCTGGGTGGAGGGGCGACGTCGATCGACCTCTCCTTCGTAGGCCCGGTGAGCGACGACACCATCGGCTCCCAGATCGCCACCCTTCCGGGAGTCTCGGGGGTGTCGCGGGTCGATGCCCAGCGCCTGACCGCGATGGTGGCCGGGGGGCCGACCGTGCAGGCCGAGCTCCTGGAGAGGCTGGTCGCCGCGCATCTCGGCCTGGTCAGTTTCCAACCCTCGCGGAGCGCCCTCGAGGAGGTCTACCTTCAGGAGATCTCCCAGGGGGAGTCATGACGGCGATCCCCTCCCCGATACCAGCCTCGGGCGAACGCCCCTCGTCGATGGGCCACCTCCCCGGCACCCTCACGCAGGCCGTCCTCCTCTCGCGGTACCAGTTCCGAGACTATCTTCGAGCGAGTCGGTTCATCCTCATGATGGCGATCGTAGGGATCATCGGGGCGCTCCTCACTTACGTTCTTTACTACTTCAACGGGGCCGGCCTCAACTCAAGCGCGGACGCCTTCTACGGCACGCTGTGGGCCGGGGGCGTAACGGTCGTCATCATCTTTTCCGGGATCATCTTCGGGGGCGACGCGATCGCCGGTGAGTTCCAGAACAAGACCGGGTATTTCCTGATGGGCCTCCCGGTCCGAAGGGCGAGCGTCTACGTCGGCAAGTTCCTAGCCGCGTTCGCCGCCTCCCTGATCGCGGTCCTGTTCTATCTCCTGATCCTCGTCGCCAACGGGTCGCGCTACCTCGGGGTCGCCAACGCGTTCCCGGGCTCGCTGTTCGAGTCCTTTGCCATCGCGCTGCTCTACATGCTCGCCCTGCTCGGCGCCGTGTTCATGTTCAGCTCGATGTTCAAGAACAGTCTCTACGCCGTGTTGGTCGTCGCCGTGCTCTTCCTCTTCGGCTTCACCATCATCCAGGACCTCATCGCCGGTCTGGTCAAGATCGAGCCGTGGTTCATCATCACCTACGCTCAGAACGTGCTCTCGTACCCCTTCCTTTCGAGCCTGCCCGCGCACGTGGTCTCCACGCCCACCCCCCGCGGGGGGTCGATCACGACGTACAACCCCACCTACGCCGAAGGGTTCGCCGTGATGCTCGGGTACTTCGTGCTCACGGCGGTCGGTGGGCTCGCCCTGTTCGAGCGCGAAGAGTTCACGTAACCTTCCCGATCGAGATTCTCGGAGAGGCCCCGGGTTCGTGGGGGACCGCCGGGAATGCGCGCCCGTCCGAGGTAATTCATGTTGAGTACGGGTATTAGTTCCTCTACTTGATGGGAGGGGGTTGGGGGGAGGGCCCTCGTCCTTCACGCCTCAGCTCCCATGCTCTCGACCTGGCGCAGATGCAGGCCGAGGAGGACCTCGGCCGG
>JBKQNC010000021.1:0-115045 GCA_052326445.1 Thermoplasmata archaeon | reverse complement strand
GGGAACCGTACGTGTTCTTGGATCGCGTAACAGAGGCCCATGGCGACATCCTCCGGGGTCTCGCAGTCCTGCTCCGCCACCTCCTCGATCATCTTCTCGAGCTTGGGATCCCGTCGAGGCATGCCCTACCCGATCCGCTTCCAATAGAAGCCACTGTGTTCATAGCCGAACCCCTGAACGATTCCGGTGCGCGCCTCAACTCGAGCCTCACGTGCGAAACGACAGCCCCTTCCGCCGACACTCCTCCAAGACACCTTGCTCGAACTCTTTCCCTCCGTCATCCTCGTGCGATTGGCCGAGGAGAGCGGGTTCATCCGACACTATCGCAAGGTCGACCCCGTCGCCTTCTTCTGGGCCGTCACTCTGGAGGCCGGGGTTTACCTCCAGCGCTCCCTCGACCAGCTCCGCCATGTCTACAACGAGCGGGCCGCCAAGCCGCTCCACAGCTACGCCAGCTTCTACGACCGCTTCACCCCCGAACTGGTAGAGTTCCTCCACCTCTGCGTGGCTCACGGTCTCTCTCAGCTGAAGGCCGCTCCCGGGAACCGCCTCAGCCCCAAGCTCGCGGCCTTCGAGGATGTGTTGATCCAGGACTCCACCATCGTGCGGCTCTCGGCCTCCCTGGCGACCCACTACCCTCCGGTGAGGGCGAGCCTCCCCACCGCGGGCGCCAAGATCGCCACCCTGGTGAGCATTCGGTCGAACGGGCCCAAGCGCGTGGAACTCATGCCCGAGAGCGTCAGTGAGCGGGACACTCTGAAGCCCGGTCCGTGGGCCAAGGGGTCGCTCCTCCTCTTTGATCTCGGGTTCTACAAGCACCAAGCCTTCGCGCGCATCGAGGAGAACGGAGGGTTCTACCTCACTCGTCTGCAGAGCACCGTGAACCCCACCATCGTTCGCTCGCTCCGGGTCCACCGTGGCCGAGCGATGGAGCTTGAGGGAAGATCGTGGAAAGAGGTCCAACCCCAGCTCCACCGAGAGATCACGGATGTCGAGGTGGAGATCTCCTTCAGACGCCAGCGCTATGCGGGGAGCCGCCGAGGGGATCTCCTGTCGGCCCGACTGGTGGGGGTGTGGAACGAGGAGACCCGGAAGTACCACACCTACCTCACCAACATCGGTCCGGAGGTGCTCAGCGCCGAGGAGGTGGCGCAACTCTACGGGTGCCGCTGGGAGATCGAGCTGGTGTTCAAGGAGCTGAAGGGGCAGTATGCCCTCGACCGAGTGAACACCACCAATCGGTCGGTGGCGGAGGCGATGATATGGGCCTCTCTCCTGAGTTTGATCGTGAGCCGACGACTACACACCGAGATTCGCTCGAGGCTCTCGGAGGAGGTGAGGGCGAGGTACCCTCCGATCCGATGGGGGATCGCCTTCCGAGAAGAGTCAGGGAAGATCCTCGAACTGCTAATGGAGCGGCTCGAAAGGAAACGTGTGAACCCCGAGCCGATGCTGGAGTTGGCTCGGACGCTGATGGCTCGGGCGTTAGAACCCAACGCCGGCCGAGAGAGATTCAGGGCCGATTGGTGGGGTTAAGCGATAACACATGAATCGCCGTTGCACCCACTACGCAGTCGGGTGACTCGCCTTGAGCATCGGTTTGCCTATATCTACCTCTGAGTCGCCTCGCGGTCGGCTCTCCCGCCAAGAAAAATGCCCGAAGGGACGAACCGGCAGTGGGTCCTCTCCCAGCGTCCGAAGGGACTTCCCGAGGACCCCCCACGCGCGGAGCATTTTCGATGGGTGGAGTCGAGTATCCCGAACCCAGGCCCCGGACAGGTGTTGGTCCGGAACTTCTGGATTTCGATGCTTCCGACCAACCTCATGGCCCTGACCGCCTCTTCGGAAGAGGGCGGCCTCGAGCTCGGCGCCGTCATTCCCAGCGTCACCGCTTCTCGGGTGATCGAATCGCGGCTTCCAGAGTACGCCCCCGGAGACCTCCTCGCTGGTTTCGCAGGATGGGAGGATTACTCGGTCGTAGAGGGCCATGGATACATCGACACGATGAAGATTCCACCTGAGGTCCCCCTGAACTTCGCTCTCAGCGCCCTTGGAATCGACGGGATGGTGGCGTACTTCGGGGTCCTCGAGGTAGCCCGTCCCCGCAAGGGCGAGACCTTTGTCATCTCCGCGGCCGCCGGCGGAGTCGGGTCGATCGCCGCACAGATCGCGAAGATCCACGGGTTGCGAGTGATCGGCATCGCCGGCGGCAAGGAAAAATGCGACTGGCTGGTCAACGAGGCCAGAGTTGCTGCCGCTATCGACCACCGAACCGAGCAGGTTGGGCCCCGCCTCGACGAGCTCTGCCCGAAGGGGATTGACATCTACTTTGACAACGTCGGAGGCCCCATCCTAGACGAAGCCCTGGCCCGTCTGCGTCGCAACGGTCGAATCGTGGTCTGCGGTGGTACCGCCCGGTACGCGCAGAGCACGCCCCTCCCGGGACCGGCCAACTACCTCCAACTTTGCATGATGAATGGGAGGATGGAAGGACTGCTCGGGAAGGATTATTTCGATCGATTCCCCGAGGCGATCGCGATGCTCCGAGGATGGATTGCCTCCGGCCAACTCACGGTCAAAGAGGACGTGATGGTCGGCTTGGAGAACGCTCCAGCGGCTTTCGCCCGATTGTTTTCGGGTGCGAATGTCGGCAAACAACTTCTGAAAATCACCGATGACTCCGAGAACGTCCGCGCTGGACGGCACGATGAAGCTCGGTCATTATCCGGAGTTACTCCGGGAATCGGTAGAGTTCTCCGGCGATCGAACACCGGAAGAGTTGGACTCGTCAACTGGGATTAAGAAGTTCGGCCACCCGCCCCACTTCTTCGAGAATCTTCGCTACGTCCGCCGCCTGATGGACGACGGCGACGAGGAGTGCCTGACTGCCACTGGCATAGATCAACGTCAGTGAATCCGGGCCCTCTAGCAGAACGCGGGCCGGAGGGGCGCGGTTGAACTCCACGTTCGCGGTGACCGCGGCTCCGAGGATCGTCGCGCACATGATGGCGAAGGTCTCGACGTACATCCCGTCCGGAACGGCGGCGAAGAGGACCGAGCCATCTCGGGAGACGAGCGCAGTCGCCGTCCCTCCAATCCGAACCTTCAGGTCGTTGATCAGCGTGCCGATGTTTCCGTTGGCCATCATGAGTTTCTTCTCCTCTTCTCCCTCTCAGACCGGTCGGGGGACGAAGGCGACATTCGGAGGGTTCGCATGGGCGTCTCCGGTCACCACGTAGCTCGTGAACGACGGGCGGACTCCGCGGACCAGGAGCCCCACCTCATCCCGGTGCAGCGCGAACTCGGTGTCCGCCATGCTGCGCACGCCGGCGGCACACCCTACGCCGGGGCTCAGGAGACCGATACAGAGGTTATCGAGCTCTCGGACGCGCTTCACGCCGAAGAAGAAGGCGCGTGTGGCCTCTTCCGGCCCCAGGAGGGTGTCGAAGACCTCGAAGGCCGTGAGTTCCATGAAGGACTTGTTGCGGTTCCCTTTGACCGCCTTTTCCGCGGTGACCAATTTCGTCATGGCGGCCTTCCTTTCCTTCGGAGAGTGCTTCTCTCCCTTCGGACGCCACCCACCCGAGTTGAGATTCACGACGTACGGCGCTCCCTCGTCCTCCCCGACGTAGTCACAGATGCGAACGCGGCTGTCGAATCTCCGGCGCGTCACGAACTGCGTCAGCCGGGTCCGGAAATCGTGGGGAGAGTCTCGGGAGGGAAGGATCGCGATGATCCCGCGGGAATGGTAGAGAAAGTTGAGGTAGGCCGGGAACAAGAGGAGGTCAACGTCCTCTTTCCCGACGGTCTCGTCCAGCGTGAAGAGGGCCATACTCCCTCGTTGGAAACCTCCGCTGAGGAGCCGGTCAAAGTCCGCGATGCCGCTGGAGTAGCGGCCCTCGGGATCGGGAATGGGGGTCCAGCAATTCTCTTTGGAGGCGTCCTTCGCGGGTCGGCGCATGGATGAGAATGGTCGAAGGGGGTTCTTAGAATGATGCTTCGCAAAATCGGATTCTCTGACGGTAGAGTCGGTTCAATTTCAGGTGCGGGTTGCTCCTTTTCCGGTTATCCCGATGCGTTTTCCGGGCAGATTCTGGGGTGGGTGGGCCGTCCAACTTACCTCCCCCGTGTCTCCCGCTGAGTTCGGATCCGCAGGCCGGGCGGAATCTTGCTTTGAGTTATCCGCGGCTTCCAGCGACTCGTTTGCCCACCCGGAGGACGGCGTCGGAGGGCTCTTCCGGCAGTTCCAGTTCCGGTACTCTGGGGACGGTGACATTCAGGAGAACGGCGGGACCGTGCTCATCGACCACGAAGCCGTGGGGGAGCCCGGCCGGAATGCAGAGCGAATCCCCTCCCCGAAGGGTCCTCTCCTCCTCTCCCATCAGTGAGCGACCCCCCCCGTAAAGCACGACGACCAGTTCAGCGGAGGCGTGCTCATGTCGCTCGAACCGTCGTCCTCGGTCGAGTTTGTAAAGGATGATCGTGCTGCCCTGCGC
Source organism: Thermoplasmata archaeon (assembly GCA_052326445.1). Classification (GTDB taxonomy): domain Archaea; phylum Thermoplasmatota; class Thermoplasmata; order Lutacidiplasmatales; family UBA184; genus Lutacidiplasma. The sequence continues at coordinate 110,549 of JBKQNC010000021.1, read as the reverse complement.
CTCGACCATGACGCGAGCATGTACTCCGTCCGCGATGAGCTCCCAGTTCGGGGCCGGCTCATCGCGAACTCGAAAGGAAGGTCGCCCCATCCGACCTCGAGGCCGCCTCCGAGAATATAACCCTCTCGCAAACTCGAGGCGGGTGGGGCCCGATTACGGGTCGAACTCTCGCTTCCGCACTCGCTCTACGATGTGCGAACGGAGCTCCGCACGGGACATCGTGCGGGTGTCCCTGGTTCCGCGGACGCGGAGGGCCACGGTTCCCTCCGCCGATTCCTTATCTCCGAGAACGAGGACGTAGGGGATGCGTTCCACTTCCGCGGTCCGGACCCGCTTGGAGAGCGACTCCTCGGTTCCGGCGACCTGGACCCGGATACCGTCCTGATCCAATTCCTGGGCCAGGCCCGCGGCCGCCTCGGCCTGGCGCTCGGTGACGGGCAGGATGCGGACCTGGATCGCGGCGAGCCACGGCGGAAGGCGTCCTCCCGTGTGCTCGAGGAGCACCCCGAGGAACCTCTCGAAGGAGCCCAAGATCACCCGATGAATGACGACGGGCGTGTGGAGCTGGCCATCCGGTCCCTGGAACTGGAGGCCGAACCGCTGCGGGATCTGGTAATCCAGCTGGATCGTGCCGGTCTGCCACGGCCTTCCGAGGCTGTCCCGGATGTGAATGTCGATCTTGGGACCGTAGAAGGCTCCCTCGCCGGGGGATACCCGGTACTCAATACCTGACCCGCGCAGGATCTTCTCCAGCATGGCCTCGGCCCGGTCCCAGGTCTCCTGTTCTCCCAGGAACTGGGAGGGACGGGTGGAGAGCTCGTAGCTCCACTTCAGATGGAACGTGGAGAGCGCCTTGGCGATCCACGCGAGGAGGGTTTGGATCTCCGGCTCGATCTGCTCCTCGGTAACGAACAGGTGGGCATCGTCCTGAACGAACTCCCGGACCCGGGTCAAACCGTGGAGGGTACCGCTCGCTTCGAAACGGTGGAGGGGGGCGAACTCTGCCAGGCGGAGGGGCAGCTCGCGGTAGCTCCGGGCACGGGATTTGAAGATCAACATGGAGCCGGGGCAGTTCATTGGCTTCCAACCGAACATGCGGTCGTCCGCTTCGGTGAGGAACATGTTGTCCCGATAGTGCTCCCAGTGGCCGCTCGTTTCGTAGACCGACTGGGCCCACATGAGGGGGGTTCGGATCTCGGAGTATCCGGCGTCCTTGAGGTGCTCCCGAACGAACTGCTCCAGCTCGTGGAGCACGATGATCCCGTTCGGAAGGATGGCCGGAAACCCGGGGGCTTCGTCGAAGAAGGTGAAGAGCTCGAGCTTCTGCCCGAGGGCGCGGTGGTCGCGTGCCTCCGCCTCGGAGCGGAGCTTGAGATACTCCTTCAAGCCGGCTTCTGTGGGAAAACCAACGCCCCGAATGCGCTGGAGCGTGACGCTCGCTTCGGGTTGGTCGGGCGTGATGGCGGAGAAGCCGAGGAGGTGGACCCCGGCGAGCCAACCGGTGTCCGGCACATGCGGCCCGCGACAGAGGTCGACGAACGGACCGGTCTCGTAGTACGAGACGGCCTCCCCCGGCGGGATGTCCCTGATGTACCGTAGCTTGTGCGGGTTCGCCGCGAAGAGCCGCTCGGCTTCCTCTCGGGAGACTTCCCGCCGATGGAAGGGCTCTTTGGCTCGGACACTTCGACGCATCCCGGTCCGGACGGAGTCGAGGTCGCCCGGCGTTAGGGGCCGAACATCAAAGTCGTAGTAGAATCCGTCGTCGGTGGGAGGTCCTACGGTGGGCTTCGCCTCGGGGATCACCTCGACCAGCGCCTTCGCGACAAGGTGGGCGGCCGAGTGCTGAAGTATCTCCCGACCCGCCCGGTCGTCGAATGACAAGGGGGCCAAGTGTGCGGACGCGGTGAGCGCATGGGCGAGGTCCACGGGCCGCCCGTCGACCAGTCCGGCCAGGAACAAGCTCGAGCCATCGGCATCCCACTGCCGTAATGCCTCCCCCACGGTCGTGCCGGGAGCCACGTCCAGGGCACGCCCGTTCGGGAAGGTCAGGTGGATGCTGTCCGCCACGGTCCTCTCCGAGGGTCGGCGACCGCCTCACCTTCTAAAAGGCTTGGCTGACACCGCGGGCGGACTGGACCCCTTCGGTGCCGCGCCGACCGCGATTGGAACGTCTTCCGTCGCCGGCGGAGCCTTCCCGCAGGGTTGGCCGAGGTCCCGTCCCGTGTCGTGCGCTCAGCTCGCCCATTCAATCATCACTGTTCAGCTGGTTCTAGTCTTCATCATCGCGCGGCGACACGGGGGCGGTTTCGGAAGAGGGAGAGTCGGTCGGAAGGACGAGGTCGGCCAGCACGCGGTCCAGATGGAAGATCCCTCCGGCGGCCCCCACTTCAGAGAGCCGGGCTTGTTGCGTCTCGTCGAACGTTCCGTCCACCCACGTCGGTCCGCCGGCGGCGATCGATTGGATCAGCCCCCAGTCGGGGTCTTGCTGGCGAGGAGAGACGATCACGTCGGTGATCCCGATCCCGCGGGCGAACTGAATGAGCGTAGGCGGGTCGGTGTCGTCCGGGGCGGTCCGGGAGGTCTGCACGCGCCCCTGTACGAGCTCGATCTCGTACGCCCAATCCGTGGAGAGCTTCCAGGCTCGCTTGAGTTCCACCGAACCGCGCAAGTACGAGCTCGAGAGCACCGCCCGTTGCGCACCGGCCACGAGAATATCGATCGCGGCGTCGGCCGTGGCCACTCCCGAATCGACCCACAGGTCCATGTCGCGCGAGAGTTCCTGAATGTATTCCAGTTGGGGAGTGCCCCGCTCGATCCCATCGAGGTCGACCAGGTACAGCCGGTCGAAATCGGGCTCGAGGCGGTCCACCACGTCGAACGGATCCAAGGGAGGTCCGGAACGGGTACGGACCCGGACGGGGCCATTCGGACCCGGCAGGCACACCTGCCCCCGGCGGAGCAGGAGGCACGGGACCAGCAGGTGGGATTTGGCCGACCCGGCCGCCGCGTCGGCCGACGTCCGAGGGGTCGAGGGGGAACGGTTCGCCACGGGCAAGCGACCTCGCGGGGGGTTATCCTGTTTGGCGGTCCCGACCCGGACGCTTTTCCCCCGGCGGGAGATGCTCTCCGGGCCAGGAGGTAGAGGGCAGCTGACGGTGGTCCGAGTCGGCAACGGCCGGCCGCTGAGGAAAGTCCCCGCTCCGGGAAACACGGGGTCGGGTCGGAGCCCGACGGGCGAGAGTCCGAGCACCGGAGCAGAAACGACACAGCCCGACGGTACGGTGAAGGTGGTGCACCGGAGGTTCCGTCGGGATATGATGAAACGGCCGCCTCCCCGGGAGCAAGCCCTGACAGACGGGGTGAGGAGTTTCCCTGACCGTCGAGGAGAGCGCGGAGTCGAATGCTGCCTGAAACGGAACGGGGCTTACTACTACCACCTGGCCGCACCGGCGATTCATCGCCGGTGCGTTACGCGCGCCGCTCCCCTCTAACGTCGCGGACTCGGGCGGAAGTGGCCGTCCAATCGGCTCTCATCGCGGTTTGCGTGAGACTGGCGCTCGTAGGGACGGGACCTCGGGAGAGGGCCCAACCCCGGAACTCGTGAGCGGCCGGCCCCGCGTTTAGGACCGCGGGACCCGCGTTCGAAAAGATCGCCAGGCTCATGGGAGGGACCGTGAAGTTGGTGGGACCGCCCGGACCCCAGGTCATGTTCACCGGGGAAGGGGACGACCCGTTCCAGGCCAGGATGGCCGCGTGGGCCACCCCGGGGAAGGTCTTCTCCACGTCCAGACTGAAGGTGTAGGTCGAGTTGGTGTTGACCAGGATCAGGTTCGTGGGTGTTTCCGCGGTCGCGCCTCCTACGGCCGCCAGAAGCCCGTTCGAACTCGAGTTGACGCCGACCGGGGCCCCGTACGGTCCCACCAGTTGGGCCCAGTTCTCGTACGCAAAGTAGGCTGCGGAGGGCGCCCCCGAGCTCGAGAACCACGCGCCGGGGGTGTCACTCTGAAGGTTGTAGTAATCGGCTGAAGCGACTTCCAGACTCAGACTCTGGAGGATCTCCGCCGAAACGTAGCTCGCCAAGTACCCTCCGGCGATCTCGTCGCCGGCCGGGACCAGCGTGCCGGTCCCCAACTCGTCGACGAATACGCTTAGCGTACAGCTCGGGCAGGCTCCGGCCGCTTCGGAAATGGTACCATTCACCCGCGCCGGCAACGCCGACTCTCCCTGAAGGGACGCGAACCAGGTCGCCGGGGCTTCCGGACTGGCGATATTGCCCGCCGGGTACACGTGAACCGCGACCCCGCTGAGGTTCGGGCCGTTCGTCGCCACATCCTGGGTGATCCAGGTGCCTTGCGAGTTGCCCGCCCCCACCCCACCGATCCCGATGATGGGCGTCGTGGGGTCGACGGTTCGGATCGCCGTGACATACGACTGGACGAGGTCCGCGAACTGGAGCGGAGTGGGCTCAACCTCCTGGGTCGAGTTCCATGCCACCCAGGGAATTCCGAAATGCGTCCACTGGAGCGGTTCGTTGCCGATCTCCCAGAAGGTCGGTGCGAACTCGAGGGTCCGAAGCGAGTACGTCACGATGGCGGCGGCCAGGGAGGCGTTGTCGACTTCGGCCGGCAGGGTGACGATGGATTGGCAGTGTACCCAGCCGCACCAGGTGACGAACTGGGAGTAGCTCGCCTTGGGCGCACTCGGGGTGCCGTTCTCGTTGTAGATCAACCCCGCACCCGAATTTCCCAGCGGGTCGAATCGATCGCCGAGGGCACCGCCCGGCCATCGCACCAGACGTGCCCCGGTCGCGTTGATGGCGCCCGCGTCCGCCGACGAAAGACCCTGGTCTGCGCGTGCGTTCACGCCGAGACGGCCGTTCGTGAGGAGCACGGGTGCTGAGGTGAGGGTCGTCAGATTGGCGTTCGCCGGCGGTCCTGGCGGCACGATGACGGGTGGGGGCGGGACGGAGGAGGCCCCTGGATAGGACGAGTTTCGGGCGTACAGGTAGACACCGCTCGCGGTGACAAGAAGGAGGGCGACGACGACGAGCGCGACCGTTGTCGAATCCCACCCCGACGGGGGCGGGACATTCTTGGGTTGCATGGAGACCGGAACCTCCGAAGAGTAACGGGCCACGAGAGCGTTGCTGACCTAAGACCCTCCCGGGTCGACGGAAACAGCGGGGTCCGGCTGGAGGGGGGTCACGGAGGAAGGGGCCGGCGGGTCGGGGGGGCTTGAGGGGGTCAAGCGCGCTCGTCCTATCCCGTAGATCGCCACGAGGACCAACGCGACGCCCGCTCCTTGGAGGAAAGAGAGGCGTTCCCCCAGGATCACGGCCGATGCGACGAGCGCCACGACCGGGACCAGGAAGAGATAGGCGCTGATCTGAGCTGCCGGCGTTCGGTCGAGCAACGTGAACCAAATCGAGTACCCCACCGTGGTGCCGGCCAGACCCAGCCAGAGCGCGGCCGCGACCACGTCCACGGTGGCATGCGGCAGTTGGGTGGGCGTCAGGACAATCGACGCCGCCAAGAGAACGGCGAAGCCGCCCGCCAATTGGTAGACGCAGGCAGGTAGGACCTTGCGGGTTCGGAATCGGCGCTGGAAGAGGACAGTACCGATAGCCCAACTGATGGCCGCGGCCGCCAGCTCTCCGATCGGGAGAAGAGAAACACCGGGCCCACCCAGGGACCAGAACTGGGCGATCAGGGCCACGCCGCCGAACCCGATGGCCAAGGAAAGCCATGCCCGCAATCCCAAGGGGCTGCCGAGCACGGGCGCTGAGAACAATGCGACCCAGAGTGGGAACGTGTAGACCACTACGGACGCGATCCCCGGGGCCACCGAATGGGCCGCGACAAACCAGAGCCCGAAGAATACGGCCGTGTTGGGAATCCCGAGCAGGAGCGCATCCCGCTGGTCTCGCCGGTCGAATTCGCCCCACCCCCGGGCGAGGGTCACTAGCCCCACCGTCCCTACCAGCCCAATACCCGCTCGCAGGCTGGCCAACCAGAGCGCACCGGAGCCAGTAAGCCCGAGGTTGACGAAGAGATAGTTCATGCCCCACACCAGGACGAGCACGGCGAACAGGAGAACCGTCGTCGCCGACCAGGGCCGGGGATCCACGAGGAAGGGGGAATCGGGGCCGCCTTAGACCTTACCGGGGGGCGCATCGGACCGGAGGTCCGCGTTACATGAGGCGACGCCTCGAAGTTCTTAAGGCGCCGACCCACTCCCCCGACCGATGTCGCTTCGGGGCCGCGACCTGATCTCCATTCGGGACCTCACCAAGGAAGAGATCCTGGCCCTCCTCGCCTCGGCCCGCAAGATGATCCCCTACGCCGAGGGGAAGAAGGTGATGCATCCCTTGGCGGACCGAATCGTCGCCATGGGCTTCTTCGAGCCTTCGACCCGGACCCGTCTTTCGTTCGAGGCGGCCGTCCACCGTCTGGGCGGGAGCTGCATCACGATCGCCGACGCGGCGGCGAGCTCGATGCGCAAGGGGGAGAGCCTGTCCGACACCATCCGGATGCTCAGCTCCTACGCGGATGCCATCGTTCTCCGGCATCCCAACGAAGGGGCGGCTCAGTTGGCGGCCCGCGCGGCTGAGGTTCCGATCGTCAACGCGGGCGACGGTGCCGGTCAACATCCCAGCCAGACCCTGCTCGACCTCGCGACCATGCAGGAAGCGTTCGGAACCCTCTCCGGACTAAAGGTCGTACTCCTCGGCGACTTGCGGTACGGCCGCACCGTGCATTCCCTCGCCTATGCCCTGGCCTTGTTCGGGGTCGACATCGTCCTCTCCTCCCCTCCCGAGCTCCGGCTTCCCCAGGAATTGCGGGATGAGCTCGAACGGAATGGGGCCAAGTTCTCCCTCGAGCCCGACATGAGAAAGGCCGTACGGGACGCCGACGTGCTCTACGTGACGCGGATCCAAAAGGAGCGGTTCGGCGACGAGGGGGAGTACCGCAAGGTGGCGGGTTCGTACCGGATCGACGCCCACATCCTCGCTGACGCCAAGGAACGGCTCGTTGTCATGCATCCTCTGCCCCGAGCGGGCGAGGTGGCCCCCGAGGTCGACCGCACGACCCACGCCGCGTACTTCCGTCAAGCCTTCCTGGGGGTGCCGGTACGGATGGCCCTCTTGGACGCGATCCTGGCGCGGACGAAGGGGACGGAATGACCGCGATGCGCGAACTCCGCATCGCCGCCATCAAGAATGGGACCGTCATCGACCACATCGGCAACGGGTTGGCCATCGACGTGCTTCGCATCATCGGCGCCCGGGGGCTGGACCGGGATTCGACGGTCTCGGTGGGTATCCACGTCCGGTCGGGCAAGCTCGGGTGGAAGGACATCGTGAAGGTCGAGAACATGGAGCTCTCCCCCCGGAAGGTGAATGCGATCGCCCTGATCGCGCCGACGGCGACGATCTCCATCATCCGGGATTTCAAGGTACAGGAAAAACGGCCGGTCGATCTGCCCGACACGATCGTGGGCGTGGTCACCTGCCCGAACCCGAGCTGCATCTCGAACCAGGGGGAGCCGATCGAGAGCGAGTTCCGGGTGACCCGACGACGCCCCGTGGTGCTCACGTGCGTCTTCTGTGAGCGCACGATGGACGACTTCCTCGCGCACCTCGCATAGGTGCTTGGCGAGATGGCCGACCTGGGCGTGGCTACCGGGTTCGTCTTCGTCTTCGCCATCGTCGGATTCTTCGAACTGTTCGACCGAACCAGCTTCGCCCTGATCGCCCTCGCGACCCGCGCCCGGCCGTTCCCCACCTGGGTCGGCGCGGCCCTGGCCTTCGTCGGCACGACCGCCATCGCCGTCACCGTGGGAGTCGGGTTCGAGGCGCTGCTCGGCCCGAGCCACGTAGGTTGGCTCCGCGTGGCCGGGGGATCGGTGTTGCTCGTGTATGCCGCGTGGGTCTACTTCCATCCCGAAGCGGAAGGGGAGGTGCATCCCGGGCCGCCCGGCTCCGCCCTCATCATCGCGTTCACGACCATCTTTCTCCTCGAATTGGGCGATACGACGATGGTCTTCGAGATCGTGTTCGTCGCCAACTGGGGCTGGCTCGTCGTCCTCCTCGCGGGGGCGTTGGCCCTGGTGATCGTGGCCGCGTGGGACGTCGCGATCGGCAACCGATTGGGTCTTCGCATCCGACCGGAGACCTTGCGTCGCGTCGTCGTCGTGGTGTTGACGATCGTGGGGGTCGTAACGATCGCTTACGGGTTAGCGCCGAGTGCGTTCCCGGTGCTCGGGTTCGCGGCGACGGGTTACTAGCTCGCTGGGAGGCAGGCGGGCTCCGCCGTGGTCGGACTGCAGAGCGAGGCGCTCGAGGTCGGGGAGGAACTCTGTCCATCCGGGCGGAAGGGCCTCTCGGACCTGCGGATCCTCGAGCCGCGCGACCAGCGGGGCCGCGTCCTCCGGCCGCTTCCGGGCATACTCGAGGAGCGCGAGTCGGGTGAGCGCCTCGGCCCGAAGGGAGGGAAGGGCGGTCGATTCCGGCTCGTCGATGATCGCGAGCCAGCGTTCCCGGGCCCCCTCGCTCGCCTCCTCCGTCGCCAGCTGACGACCCTCGATGAGCCAGAGGCGGAGCAAGAGCGGTGAGGGGGGGAGGAGGTGCAGGGTTTCGGCGAGGCTCCGGGCGCGCGCCAGGGACTCCTCGACCCCCTTCGTTACGCCCTCGTCGATGAGGCCGGCCGTGATCGCCAACCGATGGCCGAGTTCGACAGGGAGGAGCTTCTGCCGCTGGAGTGCGGTCAAGCTTTTCTCCCGGATCTGGCGGCCCTCCGAGATCTTCCCGTGGGATTCGAGCAGGCGGGCCTCGAGGTCCTCCGCGATGTAGTCGAGCTCCCACCGGCGGGCCTTGCCGAGCAAGATCCGGGAGGCTTTCAGGAACCGAGCTGCGAGCGCCTGGTCCTCCGTGGTTCCGTCGATGCGGGAGAGGCCGACCGCGACGAGCGCGATCGCTTGCAGGTGGCCCTCGGGGAGGCTCCGAGCCAGGAGAGCGGCTCGGTGGGATTCCGCGCGGGACTTCTCCATGTTCCGGCGGAGGCTGTGGAACTCCGCCAGCAACGCCTCGATCAGGACCTCGATCTCGAGCGCCCGGTCGTCGTGGGCACGCTCGGCGAGCTCCGAAAGGGCGGTAATGAGCGAGGGGCGCGGACCGACCCCGCGGAGGATCAGGACGAGTGGCTCGAACCACTCCCCGAGGAGGTCGTGGGGGACGTGGGCCTGGAGCGCACCGCTCAGCCCATCGCGCAGCTCCGCTTCGGCCTCCGAAAGGCGGCCGGCGTAGAACAGGGCGCGAGCGTGGAGCAGGCGAAGCTCCGCCTCCACCGCGAGGCGCTCGCCCGAGGGCACCGCGCCGGTGCACGCGAGCGCTTCCATCAGGAGCTCCTCGGCGTTGTCGAACGCCAGGAGTTGCAGGGAAAGCTCCGCAGCTTCGAGCAAGTTGCGGAGCGCCATCGGGCCCCGGAACCAGGCGAGATAGTGGCGCGCCACTTCGATCCGCCGGGCCAGGTTCGGCTCGGGAGAGAGGGCGGCAAGCGCATTCGCGATCTCGAGATGCATCTCCTTGCGCTGCGCCTCGGGGATCAGGTCGGCGGTGAGGGGGACCCAGGGGAGGTGCGGGATCGTCACCTTCCCGTCGGTGACCTTGATGAGTCCCACTCCGGTCCCAGGGAGCAAGGCGTCCGCGAGCTGAGTGAAGCTCAAACGCGTCACCCGCGAAAGGACGACCTCTCCCACTCCCCCTCCGAGCAAAGCCACGTAACCGGCGATCCGCTGGCTTAGGACCGGGAGGTCGTCGAAGACCGCTTTCAACCGGTGCGCTTCGCGCGGATCCCGGAGGGGTTCGAGGATCCGCACCCAATCCACGTCACCGCGGCCGAGGAAGGCCTCCTCCCAGGCGATGTATCCGGGGTTCGTGGAGTCCAACGCCAGGACGACCAGGAAGGGGCGGTATCGGGCGCGTCGGGTGAGCGAGACGATGAATTCGCGGCTATCCGCGTCGAACAACGCAGCGTCGTCGATGAAGATCACGAACGGTTGGGGGGTGGGGCCGCGGAACCCCTCGAGCAGCTCGTGCCAGAACCCTTCCGGATCCCCCTCGTTCGCGGACCGGCCACGGACGGGCTGGCCCAGGAAATTGGAACGGGGCCGTTCCCCCCGTCCCCGCCGGCTTCGGGGGGTTTGACCAGAAAGGTACGGGACCGGAGTCAACGTGGGCGCGGGGACCCCGAGTGGGGAGTCGTCGTCGACCTCGTCTGAGTCGGGAGGGGTGTCGGAGGTCTGCGGAGACCGCAACCCGTCGAGGGCCCCGTACGGGACCGACCGCGACCGGTAGCTTCCGCGCAGCTGGACGACCCGGGCATTGCGGCCTGCCAGCTGTCCGCGGAACTCATCCATCATCTTGGATTTTCCACTGAGCGGCGGCCCGGTGACGACGACAGTGCGGCCCGAATTCTCGGCGAGCCCTTCAAGGGCGCGCTGAAACGGGGACGGGAGGGAAGGCACCCGGTACCTCGACCAATCAACCCGGGTCGGGGTTAAGATGTTGCCGCGCGCCCCGGGAAACCGACGCGACCGTTATTTGAACCTCCGTGATGGCGCCGGCGTGACTCCGTCGGTGAAGGCCCGGCGCCGTGCCTACCTGAAGAAACCCGTCCGCGCGGTCGACGTGACGAACGGCAAAGGGATCGGGGACCTGTTGGACCAGTTCCGGTCCAGTTCCATCCAGGCGCGGAACCTCGGCCGCTGTCTCGAGGTGTGGGAGAACGCACTCACCGACAAGAAGCGCCCGACGATCCTGCTTGGCCTCTCCGGGCCTTTGATCGCCGCGGGACTCCGCAAGGTCCTCCGGGACCTCGTCGATTGGGGACTCGTCGATGTGGTCGTGACCACGGGGGCGGTGATGTACCAGGATCTCTACCAAACCACCGGCGGCCACCACTGGATGGGGACCCCGAGCGCGAATGACATCGAACTTCGCGACCTCTACCTCGACCGGATCTACGACACGTACGTCGACGAGCTCAAGTTCGAGGACACCGACCGCGTCATCGGGAAGATCACGGAGCAGTTCCCCCGGCGCCCAGCCTCCTCCCGGGAGTTCTTCCAATTCCTCGGGGAGCGATTCGAGGACCCCGACTCGATCCTCGCGACGGCGGCCCGGCGGGGCGTGCCGGTCTTCTCCCCTGCGCTCATCGACAGCTCCATCGGGATCGGACTTACGCTCTACTACCAGAAGAACCGCAAGCGGAAGGACCGGTTCATCCTGGACGCGATCCGGGACAACTTCGAGCTCGTCCAGATCCTCGCGCATTCCCCCCGCACGGCGGTCGTCTACATTGGCGGGGGAACTCCGAAGAACTGGATCAACGACGGGATCGTCATGGCGAACTACGCGTTCGGCCGGGAAGGTGAGGGCCACTACTACGCGCTCCAGATCACGACCGACGTACCGCACTGGGGAGGTCTCTCGGGAAGCACGCTCGACGAGGCGCAATCGTGGGGAAAGATCTCGAAGACCGCGACGCGCGCGATGGCGCACTTGGACGCCTCCATTGGACTGCCCCTGCTCGCCGGCGCGCTCTGGGACCGCCGCAAGGTCTGGCAACCGCGGACGCGCCTCAAGTTCCATTGGACGGGCGACGAGGTCTCGATCCGACGCGAAAACCAGGGATCGAACGCGACTCCCGATCGTTTGGGTCGACCCCGATGACGTTAAGCCCGTGATAGCCTGTGACGCGGGAGCCCTGCTCCGGCCGGTCCAGCAGGGCCCCTCGGGCGGGGGCTCCGAACCCAATCTGAGAATTCTGGGATTAGTGCGCATTTCTACGTGTTCATGCGCACCGTATAACTGACCTGAAAGTCGAGCTCGGATTTTACGTGCTTAAATAGCCGCAAATTCGAGGGCCCAGCGGAGGTGAGACCGCACAATGTACCTTCCCGCTCTTCCCCCGATTCCTCGCGAACAGCTGTAAGTACCGACCCCCGGGGGGCGGATCCAGTCTAGTCTGCCCCCCCTGACTCGGTAGTCGAGCCGTCAGCAACCGTCGTGACTGGGTTGCTCCCACCTTGGGACTCGTCGAATATCGCGGCGACTCTCGGGAGTTGCTCCCTCAGCGAGCTCTTCAGCCAGTCGAGGCCTAGCTCGTCTGCGAGCGCCATCGCCGCGCCGTAATGCTCTGAAGTCTTTCCCGGAGTCTTTCGATAGTTGTACGCCTCGGCGAGGTAACCATGAGCCATTGCCAGAGAATCGGTCGGCGGGAGGCGGCTCAAAATCTCCACGCTCCGCTCCCCATGAATAATCGAGTCTTGGACCAGCGTTGGCTCCCCGCCCTGGTCTGCAACTCGGAACTCAGTTGAACCGAGAAGGCTCAGCGTGTGCCCAAGAACGAGGTCGTTCCCGAGCCTCTCCGCGAGGGTGATGGCTTGTTTCGCATAGTTGGCCGCGTCGTCGAGGCGACCGGTTTGGATCGCGAGAGCCGATAGGCCACTGAGCGCATAGGCCAGCTGGTTGACGTAACCCAGGGACTCGGCTTCAGACCGAATCTGCTGCAACTCCTGACTTGCTTCTTCGAGTCGTCCCGTTACAGTGTACGCTCTTGATCTGGCCAGTAGAAGGTTGAACACGATGTCCACTCTTCCCTCTGCTCTTGCCTCGGGAAGGGCCGTGGATATGACCTTGAAAGTTTCCTCATGTCGACCGCTGTAAAGTTCCGAGAGGCTCGTCCAAGCTGCGATACTTTCGAGCGCCAAGTCTGTAACTCTGGACTTTCTCGCGTACTCGAAGGCGGCCTGATACATCCTTTCAGCATTCCGCTTGTCTCCACTCGCCTCGGTCAAACGGGCCTGAGTAAGTGAGAAGAATGCCTGGAGCCGGCGATTGATGGGTCCGATCTTCTTCGCCTTCTCGAACTCCGCGTTTGCGTCGGGGATTTGGCGCAGCCTGATCATCAAATCGACTATGGAGAGGTGACACTGGCAGGTGAGAGCGGGGTCGCGATCGGCTTCCTCCACTGCCCGGCGAAGTGAAGAGATCGCTTCGGCGTAGTTCGAATGCTGGCGCAGTAGCTTGATTTCAGTGTTGAGGGCCCGAAGTCGACTGGGGCCTCGGGGAAGGACCGTCGATAGGTGACGCAAACCGCTCCGAAGGCCATCTGAGTATCCGAGGCTCAGGAGAACTTTTTCCTGCTGGGTGAGGAGCTGGAGAGCCGCTTTCCAAGACTCCCCCTCGACCAGGTGCAAGAATCGGAGACGGACCGAGTCTGCGCGGTGACTTCGCCCGAAGTAGGAGGCAAGTCGCAGATGGGCGGACTTTTCCTGGCTCGGCCGAACCTGGTTCAGGATGGCCAATCGAACGACCTGGAGAATTTCGAGCTGCCCTTGGAGGGTCCGATGGAGGATGCCCATCCGGGTGAGCTCCTGAATGCGGGCCGAAGTGAGGACCTCCTCTTCGGTCAGGAAGCTGGCCGGAAGGGGCTCGTTCGCGATCGCGAGGGGGAGGATCGCCTCGAAATCTGGCTCGGGGAGGCGACGAAGCACTCCGCTCGGCAGCGCTGAGGCGGGACCCGAGACCTCCGGGTTCTGGACGGCCAGATGGAGCAGCAACGGTGAACCGAGAGTGGACTGGTAAACTGTCTCGAAACGGTCGGCGAGACCGCCTTCCCGATCGGTCAAATCATGCGCAGAAACACGGTCCAGTCCACCGACCGCCAAGTGATAGGTGGGGACCTGCTCCAACGCGAAGATTGGGGCCTCCTGGGAAATGAAGTAGAGCCGGTGGCCCCCACCCCGTATCAGGCCCTGGGCAAACTCCTTCAAAAAGCGACGCAGTTCTTGACCGGCCAACTGGGTATCGTCCACGACCGCAACCAGCTGGCGGTCGCCGAGCGCTCGACTCGAAAGGTCGGCTACCTCCTTCGGGGTCGGGGGCCGTGGAAGTTGGGCATAGTACGCGAGTTGGCGAGCACCCAGGATCTGGAGCGAGTGCGCGAGGGCACTGACAAAATGTCGAGGGGTGCTTGCCGCGCGCACGGTAAACCAGAAGGGAATTCGCCCCCGCCGGGTTTCCCGTAGGTGTCGGCTGACCAGGGCGGTCTTGCCCATGCCAGGGGCCCCATCCACAAAGACCGCGGTCCCCTCCCCCCCTCGCACGAAGTCGGCCAATTGCGTGAGCTCCTCCTTCCGTCCCAGGAAAGGGTGAGGAGGGGCCGGAATCTCCCCCGAAAGGATCGGGACCTCCTTGGTCTCCTTGCGGAGCCGAACCCGGCCCTCTTCGGTCAGCGAGTAGGTGATCTGCTTTCGGACCCCGTCTCGGACGAGCCTCCGTCGCGAGGTGAGGAGACCCTCCCCCACTAGGCTGTCCAACGGTCGGGACATGGAGCACGGGTGGTATCCAAGCGCCCGGGCGAGCTCCCGCTGACTGATCCCGTAGACCGAATCCTCGGCGGGAGCGTGCGTCTGCACGTAGTCGAGGATCTCGATGGGAAGGTAGGTCTGGCCACCCACAAGAGGTCCACAGCGCCTCCCCCTACTTAGAGTTATTTTGTACAAAACAACTCCCGAGCTTTATATCCCGGATTTGCCCAACAAGTCATTGCTATGACGCGCTCGCGGGAAAGCGGTGCCTACCTCGGAGGCATCGGAACCATGCTCGGAGAGACCCACTCTTGCGATTCCTGCGGAGGCGTCCACGAAAGCCACCCGTTCGGGTTCCAACACCGCGGGGGGCACGAATGCCCCCTCCTGATCGCCCAGGACTTCGCGATCGTGAGCTTGATCGACGGGGAAACCGAGCACCCGGAGAAACTGTCGGACGAATTCAGCGTCGCCCTTCCCCGGTCCGACCTCCCGGTCGCCTTTGGGGCGGTCCCGATCCCGTCGGCCCGGGACACCCGGACCCACCAACGCACCCTGGAAGTCCCCTGGCTGGCCCCACCCGCCCTCAGCGAGGTGGTCTAATGCTGCGGGGAGGGCGTTCTTCGCCCTCGAGCCAGCTGTTGGACACCCTCCGGGAATCCCCCACCAACTACCGCGATTTCCTCCTGGCGGTCGCGCCCCTTCCCCGCGGGGAGGCCTTCCGCATCGCCGGATGGCCCCGCTGGCTTGTACCGTCCGAGATCCAACTCTCTTCCACCCTTTCCTCCAAGGGATCGCAAAAGCGCGACCACCGTTGAATCACGATGTTTAGGCTCCGGCGGGATACCCGGTCCCGCCGGAGCCGGTATTTTTCAATGACCCCGACCCCGGGGAATGGTTGGATGCCGTCCCTCCAAAAAGGAGAGATACCTCCAACGAGTGGCCCTCTCGGTTATCGTTCATGCCGGAAGCGAAATGCGGGGTCTGCGGCGGCGCCCTCGAGTCCGGCTATCTGACCACCACCAACGGTTCGGGCCTGTTCTGGTCCCACGACAAGACCGACCGACGATTCCGTCCCACCGGCCTCGAGGTCTTGGTGCCGACCGGGTTCGGGGGAACGTACTCCGCGAACCTCGCGGGCGCCCGGTGTGCCCACTGCAAGACGATCCTCCTGAGCCTGCCGAAGTAGGCCTACTACGCCCCGGCGACCGTCAACGGCTTCACCAGGATCGTCGGGCCGCTGAAATTCTCGGTGAGCGTCGCAGTCGACCCGAGCGCGGCGATGCTCGTCAGAAGTGTCGGGGTTCCGGCGGTTCCCAGGACCACGCCCCCGACGGTGCCGCCGCGGATCGGCTCGGCGATCTTCCCGTGGCGGATCCGATAGCCGATACGGACCTCCCCGCCAAAGGCACCCGAGAGTGGGTCGGGACTGGCCCATCCCAGCTGTTGGACCCAGATCCCGTCCCCGGCCGCTTCGGCGATCTCGTTGTCCGAGCCGCCTTCGCCCGGCTCCAGGACGATCGTCGTCGGTCCGGTCCCGGCGTCGTGGGAGAACCGCATCCAATCGCGTCGTCCGAAGGAAAGTCCCCGTTGGCCGTTGCCGGTGGAGGGGACCCCGAAGGCGCCCGCGTGTCGGAGGTCGTACAGCAGGTCGGCTGCGCTTCCGGACCGGACGAGGTGGCGAGAGCCGGTACGGCTTCCCTCGTCATCGAACGGGGAGGAGCTGGGCCCCCACGGGAAGTGGGCGTCGTCCCGGATCGTGACCGCCGGCGCCGCGACCGTGCTTCCCTCGGCCGGAGCGATCTCCCGAAGGCGAGAAGCGCCCGAAAAGCGGAACCCGATGACGTCGGGCAGGATGGAGGCCGTCGCTTCGGCGGGCAGGACGACCGAGAGGTCGCCGGTCGGGGGAGCTTTGGCCCGACGGGCGTCCTGGGCGTACTGCACCCACTTCGACACGTCCCGGCCGGCATGGGTCGGGTCGGCCCTTCGTTCTGCGTTGTTCACCCAATACTCCCCCGGAGGAGCCCCTTCGGGCCCCCCGAACGCCTTGACCGCGATCTCGAGCTCCATCATCGTGCTGGCGTACTGGGCGCGGAGGCCCGCGGAGTTCGCGATCGAGACCTCGGAAAGGGTCGCCCGCACCGACCCGAAGCTCGGCACCACGTCCTTGAGCGACTGGAAGGGGGCGACGAGCGCGGCCATGTAGGCCTGGATTCGGTCGGTCGGAGAATCCCACAGTTGAGCGTCCAATATCTCGGGGCCCGAGGTGGGAGCGGGAGCGCTGGGTAGGTCAATTCGCTTGGCGGGGAACATCGAATGGCCCGCCACGGTCTCCGCCTCGGCCAGGGACTGGGAAATGCCCGCGTCGGTCGCGTCGGTCGAGGCATGAAAGCCGGCGCCGGTCTTTTCGTCGTGGGGTCGAAACACCCGGATCCCATATCCTTCTACCAGGAGCGGCCCGCGGAGGTACTCGACCGTGGGGCCATTGAAGTGCACCTCGAACCGGCGGGCGCGCTGACCGAACACTTCCCAGGGGGTGGGGGCATGCAACCGGTCCGCCACCCGGAACGCGACGGGGTTCGGAGAGAGGTGCGTCGTCATGCCGGCCCCACCACCGCCGTGGAAAGGAGGTACGTTCCCCCGGTCCCCGCCGGGAGAATGTCCGAGTGGCCCTTGCCGCAGGAGCCCGGGCTGATGGAGAAGTCCTTGGGACCACTGACCCCCCGAATTCCTCGGAGGAAGTCGAGTACTCGTCCCGAGAGGGCCATCGAGGATACGAGCTCCTTCAACTCGCCGTTCTCGATCCGATGGCCCTTCTTGACCTTGAGCTGCATCTGGCCCCCGAGCGGGTCCTCGATCCCGGAGGTCGCCCGCTCCAAGAGCACTCCTTCCTTCGCCTCCTTGACCAACTCGTCGTAGCTCCAGGTGCCGGGCTCGACGTACGTGTTGGTCATTCGCACGAACGGACGACTGACAAAGTCGGCCCGTCGGGTGTTGCCGGTCGGCTTGGCATGCAGGGCCAGGGCGGTCTCCCGGTCGTGCAGGGCTCCGACGAACTTTCCGCGGTCGACGAGGACCGTCCGCTGGCCGGGGTTCCCCTCGTCGTCGAAGTAGATCGACCCCCACCCACCGGGGTAGGCGCCGTTGTCCACGATCGAAAGGAACTCCGGTCCGACCTCTTGTCCGAGGATCGGTTTGAGGTAGGACCGGTCGCGGACGAACTGGTCCGCCTCCGTTCCGTGGCCAAACGACTCGTGGGCGAAGATCCCGGCCACGCCCGGGTCGAGGAGCACGGTCATCGTTCCGGTCGGAGGCGCTCGGGCGGTGAGCAGCTCTCGGGCGTTTTCCGCGACCTCCTTGACCTTTGCCTCCGTGAGGAATTCGAGCTGTTCGAGCCCGCCCAGTCCGCCCTCGCCAAGGAAATCAAATTCGACCTTCCCAGATTCGACCGCGACGGGTGCCACGTTCGCTCGCGTCCGGGAGACCTTCTGGTAGCAGCGTGCGCCCACGGTGTTCAGGTAGAGCCGCTCCTCGTCGGCCCACTCGATGCCGAAGAGGGTGTCCTTGATCGAGGGCACCTGGGTCGCCCACCCGAGGACGTCCTTCCCCAGCCGAATCATGCCCTCCATGCCGAGGCTGGAGAGCGGGCGCGGCGGGTCCGTGAGCTTCTCGGCGCGAACGGTGGAGGAAGGACCGGGAGGGGGGGAACGGGAAGGGGTCGCGGCGAGAAGATGCTCGACGGCCTCGGCCGCGCCCCCCAGGCCGGCGGTCGACAGGTCCGTGGTCGAGGCTTCGACCCAGCGGGTCCCCCCCCACGCACGTAGGATGGCTCCCCGGAAGTAGGGTCGGGTGCCCGGGCTCGTGGAACGACGGTCGAGCCGCAGGCCCTGGCCCTGGGTGCTCCCCGCCATGAGGTCGGCGAACGACGTCACGCGCTCGAGACGGGTCAGTACCTTGGCGAGCTCGTTCTCGGAGGCGCGAAGGTCCGGCATCGGCGAGCCAAGTGGCTACTCGGCTTAATCATAGCCTATCTGCCCCGACCGGGGGCGACGCGCCGAGCTTATGGGTGACGGTGCTTGCCCCGTTCGGCCGGCGGGGCGCCGTCGGCGACTGCATGAAATCTGCCCCTCGAGACTTTGGGATCGTCGGCTTCGACCATGTGGACGTGCGCGTCGCCAACCGGGCCAAGCTCACCCGCTTCCTCATCGAGCAGATGGGCATGGACGTGATCGGGGAAGGCGGCGACCACATCTACCTCCTCTTTGGCGACCAGGTCCTCGGCCTGCGCGATGCGAAGGAAGGAGAGAAGCCGACCGGCCTCGACCATATCGCCCTGCGCGTGAGCGAGTGGACCGGGCTCAAGAGCCGGGTCGCCCGCGCCCGCGTCGTGATCACGGGCGAGAAGGAGCGGGAGGATTCCCGGTCGCTGTATCTGCGCGGCCCCGACGGGATCCGGATCGAGCTCGTCTGGCGACCCGACCCGCATGCCCACTCGTGTCGCCACGCTCCTCCGAAGGCACCGGCCCCGGAAGAGTCGGACGAATAGGCGGACCGATTACTTCCTCGCCCGAGCGATCGGGTGAGCGAGGGTTGGAACCGGAGTGAGCCACTTCGTGTACTTCGGAACCTCGCCGCCGATCACCTTCTGGAACAGGGAGAGGATCTCCTTCGTGATCGGGCCGGGCGCGTGGGACCCGATCGGGAAATGGCTGACCTCCTTGATCGGAGCGATCTCGGCATAGGTCCCCGTGAAGAAGGCCTCGTCCGCCGTGAGCAGCTCGTTCACCGAGATCAGCTTCTCGACGACCGGGTGACCGAGGTCGGTCGCCATCTCGATGACCGACTTCCGCGTAATGCCGAGAAGGATGTCCGACTCGAGACCGGGAGTGTACAGAGTGCCGTCCCGCACCAGGAAGATGTTCTCTCCGGACCCCTCCGCGACGTACCCGGTCTGGTCGAGGAGGATGGCCTCCTCGTAGCCGTCCTGCTGGGCGTCGATCCCGGCGAGATAACTCGAAACGTAGTTGCCCGACGCCTTCGCGAAGGAGGGGATCGCGTCGGAGCGGGGCTTGCGGAACGGTGAGATCTTCGCGCGGACGCCGGCCTCCGAGCCGTCTCCGAGATACTTCCGGGCCGGGATGGCCGCGATCGCGAGCGAGATCTTCCCCTTCGAGTTCTTGACCCCGAGGGAGGGCTCGCCCCGGTAGACGATGGGCCGGATGTAGGACGGGAGGACCTCGTTGGCCGCCTGGGTCTCGACAATGGCGCGCTCGATCTCCTCCGCGCTGTAGGGGATTGCCATGTGGTACATCCTCGCCGACGTGATCAAGCGGTTCACGTGGTCGGAGAGCCGGAAGATCGCCGGCCCGCGGGTCGTGGCATAGGCGCGGATCCCCTCGAAGACGCCGACCCCGTAGTGGAACGTATGGTTCAGGACGTGGATGTGGGCATCCGCGAAGTCCACGAGGCGGCCATCCATCCAGATCTTCCGTCCCACCGCTGCCATCATTTGTTTTGGACCTGCCCGGGAACTCCAACCAAACCCAATCGGCACTACATTAAATCCTTAGAGCTTCCGAGAAAAAGCGGGACCCCATCGGAAGCGCAAAGGCCCCCCAGGACTTCCCCCGAATCCCCTCCCGAACACGCGAGGCCTGGGAGATGTGGGTGCGATGGTCGTTCCACCATTGGGGCTAAAGCCCCGAAGCCGTACCCCCCGCGTGCGCAGGACAACCCGCGTGACCCTGAGTTCGGAGGAGTTGGCGCGACTCCGAGCGTGGGTCGACGACCCGGCCTCCCCGGCCCGGGTGAAGGACCGGGCGCGCATCCTCCTGTGGTCGGCGGCGGGTCACTCCGATGCCGAAATCTCCACCGGGCTGCGCAAGGACGTGGCGACCGTCGCACTATGGAGGCGCCGCTATCTTCTTCACGGGCTGTCGGGCGGATTGCGCGACGCGCCCCGTCCGGGTCGCAAACCCAAACACCGGGACACTCTCAACGACCGGATCCTGCATGCCACCTTCAACGAACCCCCGCCCCATGGCGCACGATGGAGCACTCGCGCGCTCGCCCAGCGGTTCGGGGTCAGCCACATGGTCGTGCAACGTCTCTGGCGATCGCAGGGCGTTGGACCGAGAACCTCCTACCGCATCCCGGATCGCCTGGCTGGCGCCCAGCTTCCGTTCGTGGACCTCCTGGGGGTTATACTTCAGCCGCCCACACGCGTCGTCATCATCGGAGTCGAGCTGAGCGGTGAATCTCGGATCGCGCACGTCGAGCCTCTGCTGCAGACGTTGCGAATGGAGATCTCCGGCGGCCATTTGCTACACTCCATCCGAGCTGACCCGGAGGACCTGGTCGCCCTTCTTGACGGATTCCGTCAGATCCCGACAGGCTCTCCCGGACGCCGCCTTCAGTTGGGAAACCTCCTCATTCTCCTTCGAGAGATCGACGAGAGGACCAGTAGCACGACGCGTGTCCATCTCTTGGCCGAAGGACGAGGAGCAGCAAGGGATCCACGACTGAACTCGTGGCTGCGTCTTCATCCCCGATTTGTCCTGCACAATCTTCCCGTCGGGGTCGAGTGGGAGCGGGAGGTCGGTCGATTCGTTCACCAGTGGCATTCCGTCTCACTCCGCCTGGGGAGTTTCCAAGGGGTTTCTGCGTTCACCCGTGCCGCGGCCCATTTCGCGGCGCGGTCCCCGGAGCAGCGCGACGGCATGGCGTGGAGCATCGGCCCGGCGCTGGACCGGCTCGTCCCGCGCTTGGACGAATTGACCCACACTGGTCTCTCAAATTCGGCCCGGCCCGGCGAGGTCGTATTGACATCGGCTCCGGCTCCGTCAGAGAAACGACCAATCAGTGAGAAATTTTCGTTACGGTCCGAGGGTCCTTAATACCGCGACGTAGTCCATCGCTTGCCCGCAAGGGCAACAACCGGGTAGTTAAGGAGTGAAGGAAAGGAACATGGTAGGAAAGACACTTTGGACTTCGATTTTGGTGGTCGGACTGTTGGCCATTAGTGGCCTTGGGTTTGCAGCGTTTACCGCATCGTATCAGGTGAACCTGCAAGGCACGGCCGGCAACCTCTCGATCACGATCGCGAACGACAACACGATCACGAGCAACACGTACGTGTCCTGTGTGGCGAGCGCCCAGGTGGGGTACTTGAACATAACGGCGGGACCGTTCGCGCCGGGCGACTGGTGCGAGGTCTTCGGGAACATCACGAACACCGGCAACGTTCCCGCGACCGTCCTCGCCAACTGGCCCCACAGCGGGATCGACGCCTGCTTTGACTGGACCGTAATCTACCCCACCCACAACCCCAATGTCCCCCCCACGGGCCGCGGCCTGCAGCCGGGCGCGTCCGAAAAGTTCCAGTTCGCGCTTGGACTGGACCCCTCGGCGGGCAACTCGTGCGAGAACCACGTCGCGACGGTGTCGATGAACTTCACCGCCACGTCGATGACTCCCAGCACTCCGTTCCCCTGAGGTTCACAGGGACGGTGGAGCCAACTTAAGGAGCCAACAAGAATGACATCTAAGGCACTTTGGACGTCAGTTCTGATCGTGGGAGTGCTCGCGGTAGGCGGCCTCGGCTTTGCGGCGTTCACCGCATCGTATCAGGTGAACCTGCAGGGCACCGCCGGCAACCTCGGACTGACGTTCGAGAATTCGAACCAGGTCGTCAGCAGCTCGTACGTGGTCTGCAGCGCATCGACCCAGCCCGGCTACCTGAACGTGACAGCGGGCCCGTTCGCTCCGGGCGACTGGTGCGAGGTCTTCGCGAACGTCACCAACTCGGGGAACGTCCCCGCGACGGTCACCTGGTCCTCGTCCGGCACCGGCGCTTGCTTTGACTGGGCGGTCCTCCAGCCCATCGCCGACACCAGCACCACGCTCGCTCCGGGCGGCACGTTGGCATTCCAGGGAGCCCTCGAGCTCGACCCGAGCGCCGGCAACAGCTGCGAGAACGCGGTCGGCAGCCTGTCGGTCAGCTTCTCGGCGTCGGCCAGCAACAGCGGACCCGGCCTCCTCTAGGGTCGGCCCCGCGGCCTAGGACAAACCCCTTCCTTCCTTTCTTTATCCTATACGGGTTAGCGAGCCGCCTTGACTGGAACTATAGCCGGCCCAACCCGAACCTCGAGCGCGACCTGGGAAAGGCGGTGAGAGCGTGATCGACGAGGCGTGGGTCACGGTCCTCATCGGCGCGGTCGTGTTCCTCGCCCTGTTGCCCGGTGCATTCCGGCATACCTGGTGGCCTTGGTCCGCCGCCGGGATCACCGTGCTGCTCGCGATGCTCTACGACCTGCTCAGTCCGCTCGCCGCGGGCTCGTGGTTCTATCTCGGATACCCACTTTATGCGGCGACCCCGATACTCGTGTTCTTGGTGATCCTCCGGTACGGGGAGCGGGCACCGGCATCCGCCTTCGGGTTCACCCTCCCGAGAGGGGAGACCGCACGGGTCGTGGCCCTCGCCCTAGGACTGGCCGCCGTCTACTTCCTGCTCACGCTCGAACCGGGAGTCCTGCAGGGGTTCTCAGTGCCGGGCTTCCCCGCCCCCGAGACGTTTGCCGTCTTCTTCCTCACGGCCCCCCTCATCGCGCTCGGACAGGAGGCGATCTTCCGAGGCTACTTCCTGACCAAGGTGGCCGGACGCCTTCCGTTCCGCCAGGGCCTGTTCGCCTCGTCCGCCCTTTTCGCCGTCGTCGCGTTCAACCCATTCCTGTTGCTCGAGTTCTCCTGGACCAGTCAGGCGCCCACCCTGTTCCTGACGGTGGGGACGGGGTTCGTGATGGGCATCTTCCTCGGGATCTTCTTCTACAAGTCGCACTGGAGTTTGCTCGGCCCCTGGATCTTCCGGTCCGTCGTGATCGGAAGCATGTACCTCTTCCCGGTCGCCGTCGCGGGATTCGCGTGGGAGACCGTCTTCGTGCTCGACCTGATCGCGCTCACGGCCCTGATCGTCGTGGTCTTTATCGGGATCAGGGAACCCCGCTTCGAGGCCCGTCACTATCTGGACGAGCCCCTTCAG
This sequence comes from Thermoplasmata archaeon, assembly GCA_052326445.1. Taxonomy (GTDB): domain Archaea; phylum Thermoplasmatota; class Thermoplasmata; order Lutacidiplasmatales; family UBA184; genus Lutacidiplasma. Next base: position 87,139 of record JBKQNC010000021.1, on the reverse strand, counting down.
CCGCGACGGCGGACCCTCCTCGCCCGGGCCCGGTCCCGTCGCAATGCAGTCCCGCTGGTGATCGTCCTCGGGGTGGCCCTGCTCCTGGTCGCCTTCGCCGGACCGGTCGGTTCCGTGACCTCTCGGGCCCCGGTCCGGGTCCTGGCCATCGAGAGCGGTAGCATGGCCCCGACGTTCGAGCGTGGAACGCTCGTCGTGATCCAGTCCGTGGCCGGACCTTCTGACCTTTCGGTGGGGGAGATCGTGGCGTATAACGCCCCCTACCTGTCCCCGAGCGGGCCGGTCGTCCACCGGATCGTCGGCATCCATTTCAACGGCACCGAAGAGGAGTTTACCTTCAAGGGAGACGCCAACCCGACCCCGGACCCCCGCCCGGTCGTGTACAGCCAGGTGGTCGGAAAGGTTGTGACCTACGTACCTTACGTGGGCTACCTCGTACTGAGCCCGGAGCTTTCCGTGTCGATCCTCCTGATTCTGGTCCTGTTCGGCTTTTACCGGGGGACACCGGAAACGGCCCCCGCACGACGTCGCCGACCGATCCTTCCTCTACGCAGGTACCGCGCATGAGGCTCTCCGCGATCCTCCTCGTCGTCTTCTCGCTGGCTCTCGTGGTCGGCCTGTACGCCGTCGCCGCGATCGAGGCCAGCCCCACCCAAACCACGACCAATGGCGTGCTCCTGGCGTACGGCACCGAAACGAACTTTGACTACCAGGCCACGCTCCGGCCCAACACGCTGTACGGGAACACGACCCTCGGTCCGGGGGAGGGCGCTCTGTACGAGAGCCTCGTCCTCCGGTTGGACCTGAGCTACTCCTACTGGCTCAACCTGAGCGCACCGGCGAACGTCACGTTCGGGGGCGGATACTCGGTCACGGTCGGGGTGCCCGGCCAGTGGACCTACACGCTCAACTTTACCGAGGAGAGCCTCCCGCCCGCCGTCGACGTATCCTCTCTTCCGTTCGAGCAACACAGCGAGGTGGCTCTCCCCGCCCTACTGAACCTGATCGGCACGATCCAGAACGAGACGCAAGTCTCGGAGTCGAGCTACGACTTGAACTTCACGGCCTACGAAGTCGCCGCGATCCACTACCGGGGCGAGACCTCCCACTCGGTGACCTACCCTGAGTTCACGTTCACCCTCGCCGGTGGAGAGCTCATTCCGGGCCCCCTGTATGCCTCCTCGAACGGCACGATCCCCACCTCTCTCGTGGTGACGGACTCCTCTCGCGCAACCAACCTGGGCCTCGCGGGAGTCGCGTGCGGGATCCTGGCGGTCGCGATCGGGTTCACCGCGTACCTGACCGTCCGACCCCGTCGGCAGAAGACCGATGTCTCGGCCGACCTGCGCTCGATGACGGCCGCGTACCAGGACGCGATCGCCACCACCCTCACCGCCCCGCGCAAGGAGAACCTCGTCGTCCTGCGCGACTGGAACGACCTCGTTCACGTGGCCGACATGCTCGGCAAACCGATCCTTCGGTACGTCCTGCAGAAGTACGAGCCCTCCCGCCACTTCTTCTACGTGCTGGACGGCCAGGTACAGTACATCTATCTCGTCCCGCGGGAAGGTCGGCTGGCCGAGGATGAGATCGCGGACCTGCCGTAAGATCCGGGGCGCGAGCCCTCGCGTCCTCTGCCGAGGTTATCTTGTTCGCCGCTGTCGAGCAGAGTAAGCCATGTCCCAAGCCCGCTCCGGCCCCCGGGTTCGTAGTTCCTCCGCGAGCCAGCCGACGACGGACAACTTGGTCGCGGTAGTACAGGCTCTCCACCCCGCCATCCGAGCTGCGGGACCCAAGCTCCGTCTCCAGCGGAAGTGGATGGCCGATTGGTACGTGGGAGAGGACCTCATGGTCTGCGTCGGCCCGTTCTCCCACCATGTCGGCGTGGAGTTCTAGTGGGGGCGGGAGCTGGTCGACGCAGGCTGCCGCCTCGAGGGGAGGGGCAAGAATATGCGACATCTCAAGGTCCGCTCGCTGGAGGAGGCTCAGTCTCCCGCCACGGTCCGCGCGGTCCGGATGGCCGTTCGGCTCGACCGGACCCAGCCCAAGAGAGCGCGCTAGTTCTCAGGAGGCTCCGAGCCTCGTTTTCCTCGGCTTCACGCGACGACGCTCGCACGAACCGACACTAACCCGGGAAACTGTCGGCAGAAAAAGTCGTCCACACGGGTCTTAAATATCGTTCAACTTTGGCCGACTCACTATGGCTGACCGTCGTGCCGTCTTGCTGGGCGCCGCATTGGTAACGTTGATTATGGTCGTCTCGGCGATGGGACTCCTCGTTCTGGTCGCTCCCCCGGCAGGAGCCCACGCGGGAGCGGTTTCCATCGGCTCTTCCACGACCCCGGCGGCCTCGGCGGGCGCCGTCTCGAGCCCCGTCTCCGGCGGGAGCCCCGGGTGGGGCCTGAACGTCCCGAGCACCAGTCTGACGCCCAGCCCGATGGCGGAAAAGGCGCTCGCGGCGGCCCATGCGGCCGGTGTCCCCGCCCGCGATGTCTTCGTACCGCGCTCGGGTGCGACCCCTTCTCAAGTTTCTGAAGCGAAAAACCACGGCTATGTCACTCCCTTGTACACCCAGTACTCCCCCGCACCGATCGGTCTCGCGGACTACGGCCTCTCCGCAAACCCGAACGGGAACGGCAGTATCGTCCCCTCGATCCTCAACACGTCGAGCCTGCTCGCGACGTTCAACCCGAACTCCACGGGCGTCTTGGGGTCGACCGCGTTCTCGAGCTCGCCGGACGCCTACGGCGTCCAGCTCAATGCGGTGAGCACGTCGATCAACCTGTTGGGCAACAACAGTTACTCGTTCTGGACCCAGAACGTCGCCGAGTTCTACCCCCTCACGGGCCAGCTCTACCTCGTTACGAACGTCTGGAACTTCACGGGCGGGCCCATCTCGGCCAACGCCCTCGTCGCCCACGGACCGTATGGCGTATTCATCCCCGGCGAACTCTATTACTCGGAAATCGAGCTCACGGGCGTCTCTTATCCATTCAACCTCAGTCTTTGGATGAACAACTCGGTGAACGACTCCCGAAACATGGTCAACTTCACGGTCGCCCTCACCGACCCGGGCAGTCCGGGAAACACCGGAGTGTACGCTTACGACTACGTGGTATTCAACTCGACCGCCGCAACCCCCTCGAACTACACGGCCAACGGATTCGCCTACAACGCCATCGGCCTCACGAACGACTTCGAGGTCATCCTGGGCGGACCCGGCGGTGGCGCCAATTCCGATTTGTTTGACTCCGACGCCAATTTGAGTCTCCAATACTGGAACACCACGGAGAACTCCTACGAAGAGGTCCCGAGCGCGTTCTCGTATGGAGGCGAAACCGGAGAGACGGTCACCGGCGCCAACGTGGCCTGGGAGACCAACTCGACCGGATCGCCCTACGGACTCGTCACGACGGGACCCGCTATCCTCGAGGGCCTCTGGAATGCCACCGGCGCTCAGGGTGTCGAGTCGGTGACCTTCGCGGTCACGCCGTCGAACGCGTTCTACTTCATCGGACCGAACTGGACGAGCAATTTCACCTACCAGGGAGACCCCTACTGGGCCCCCCAGGAGCTGAACGGCGGCGTCTTCTGGCTCGCGCCGGGGAACTACAGCTTGAGCATCATCCTGAGCGACTACACGGCGGTGTACACCTGGTTCAACAACAGCGCCGGGCCCGTCACCATCACCCTGTCGCTCACGCACGATACGTCGCTCGGCATCTACACCCCCCTCTTCTTCTGGAGCAACAGCCAATTCGCCGCCCTGTCGACGAGCGGCTCCGGGAGCACCTCGAGTCCCTATCAGATCGTGAACAGCCAGAAGTACGCGTTCCCGTCGGTCTTTGGCCTGTTCAACGATTACACGTTCCCGGTGTTCACGGGCGTGTTCATCTGGGGAACGACCGATTCCGTGGTCCTGAACGACATGCCCGCGTTGACGACGGACTCACCGTACATCAACTTCCCGGCCACGAACGACCTCGGCTACATCTTCTATTTCGCCAGCAACATCGCGCTCGTGAACTCGACCCACATTAGCGGGTGGTTCACGACGAACGTGTACGACGGCTTCGGGTCCGGGTTCACCGGAAACTACTACGGCACTTTCGGCGTGCTCGAGTGGAATTCGTCGAACATGCTCATCGCGGGCAACACGTTCGACGTCCAGTCGGGCGGACTCTCGATGGCGAACGGGTACGATAACACCGTCTGGGGGAACACGTTCGTGGATGTTCCGGAGCCGGCGTTCGCCCTCTGCGCTTCGCCGTACTACATCTGCCCGCTCAACCTGAGCCTGGGACTCCAGATCGCGGAAGGTCTCGGCCTCGTCTACAACAACGCGTTCTACACGAACAACACCGCCGTGGCTCCTCCGTTCAACCTCTATTCGGGCGTGGTCACGTTCTGGACCGACACGTGGAACATCACGCCGACCCCCGCCTCCACGGTCAACTACGCCGCGGGCTGGCCGAACTTCCCGCTCACCGGGACGATCATCGGCAACGCGACCCAGGGCGGGAACTACTGGTGGGATTACGGGACCTCGAACAACCCGATTGGCCTCTACCCGTATGACGAGTACAACGGGTACACGGGACAGACCGAGATCTACGACGGGGGCGACTACTACCCGCTGATCGGCTACGCCGTGGTCTTCACGGAATCCGGCCTGACCGCGGGAACGAGCTGGTCGGCCACGATCGGTGGCGGGACCTTCAGTTCCACGACGACGACCATCACGGTCCTGTTCGTGAACGGCTCGTATCCGTACACGATCGGTGCCGTGACGGGCTACACTCCCGCTCCGGCGAGTGGGTCGGCGACGGTGAACGGCGTACTCGTTCCCATCGGGATCACCTTCACCGCCACCGGCCCCACGACGTACTCCGTGACCTTCATGGAGTCGGGGCTGACGTCGGGCACGATGTGGAGCGTGGCGCTGAACGGGGGAACCCCCGTCACCTCGACCACCGATACCGTGGTGTTCACGGAGCCGAACGGGGCGTACACGTTCTCGGTCGGGTCGGTCTCGGGCTACGATACGCCGAACCCCTCGACGGGCTCGGTCACGGTGTCTGGCGCGTCGCCCTCGACGACGATGATCACCTTTACGCCGACCACCGCGCCGACGTACAGCGTGACGTTCACCGAGACGGGACTGGCAGCGTTGACGAACTGGAGCGTGACCCTGAACTCCGCGCTCAAGTATTCCACGACTGGAACGATCGTGTTTACGGAGCCGAACGGAGCGTACACGTACACGGTCGGCACCGTGACGGGCTACACGGTGAACAACACGGGCGGTGGGGTCACCGTCGCGAGCGCCAACGCCGCCGTGTTCCTCGGGTTCACATTGACCGCTCCGGCGACCTACTCAGTGACCTTCACCGAGTCGGGGCTGCCCTCGGGAACGAGCTGGTCGGTGACCCTCGGGACCACTACGACGCCGTCGACCGGGACCACGATCACCTTTACTGGCCTCGCGAACGCGAAGTATGCGTACACGATCGGGGCGGTGTCGGGCTACACGTCAGTGCCGAGCTCGAGCTCGGTTACGGTGAATGGCGCCTCGCAAACCGTCCAGGTGGCGTTCAGCGCGACCTCGACCTCGACCTCCTCGAGCGGTCTTTCGGCCCTCGATTGGGGGATCATCGGAGCGGTGATCGCGATCATCATCATCGCGCTCATCGTCGGGCTGGCGATGCGTGGACGTTCGGGCGGCGGCGGGTCGAACAACCCCCCGAACTCCTCGGACCCACAGACCGGTGATGACACTTACACGGACGACCGAACGTCCGGCGGGGGCTCGGCGTAACGGCTCAGCGCAGACTTGGGCCCAACCCCTTCCTTCGTTCCCTTTCCGTAGCCTAGGTCACGCCGACACTGGCGGGCCCCTTGGCAAAGAACACTTCTTACGGCTTTGGGAGTTTATTCAATCGCTTCCCCGTTCGGAGGAGTGACCGAGGTTCGTCCCTCCCTTCCCGTCCGCTCCACCCGTGCGGGTCGGTCGTTGGCCGACTCGTAGAGGGGTATCACCACACCCTGGGGAAGGGCGTCGGGGTCAAGTCGAAGACCCCCGAGCCCTGCGTAGGTCCGCAGGGCGGTTACTCCCAGGTTCACTCCCGCGTTCAGTTGACGGTCACACGACCACCCACACTTGGCGCAGTCAAACCTAGTCCCCACCCTTCTTCGGTGTTGTACTACTTCACCACATCTCGGGCAGGTTCGTGACGTGCGATAGGGATCGACCCAAACGATCGGAACTCCCCGATCCTGGGCCTTGTAGGTCAGTTGACGGTGGAGCTCTCCCCGGGGCCACGAGGAAAGGCGGCGTCGGAAGGAGTGCGATCGGAAGGGTGGCCGTCGCCCCAACCCCGACCTTCGCCGTCGCGGGCTTGGCAGCGACTTGAGATCCTCGAGAACGAGAGCCGACTCAGCTGCGGCCAATTGATCGATGAGTGAGCGGGTGAGGTCGTGGAGGCGCGACCTAACTCGATGACGCTCGCGCCGCCCTTCCCGACCCAGCAACCACCGCGAAAGGCGTCGGTCGTGCGACTTTTTCCGACCCAAGTATTGGCGTCGCCACACGTGGCGCGACTGGATGACGAGAATCTCCGGGAAGCGGACTCGAACGTAGGACGCACCGTCCCGGTCCACCCGAACTCCGTCCATCGAGGACTCATTGGAGTCGAGCGCCACGATCGATCGGGGAAGATACGGTTCCGGAGGGACCTGGGCGTAGACCAGAACGACCTGACGCAGGCCGATGTGCACTTGACTCACTCGACGCCCAGGGTGAGCCAATACATTACGGTGGTAACTCGAGACCGGAACTTGGAGGGAGGCCCACTCCCCCCGGCGTAAGGAGAGGCGAAGTCGGCCGGTTTCGAGGTCGAAATGGAAGGAAGACGCGGGGACCCGGACGAAGGGGGTTCGGACGTACGGGATGCGACAAGGGATTCCCTTCCGAATTCGAGTGCGATGGCTGCAAGCGAGAGAGCGGGCCACATCCGCGGCGGCGAGACCAAGAGTCCCAGTTACCCGGGCCTCCAGGGCTTGGGTCCGGGCAAAGCGAGAGAGCGCTCCTCGGGAGGTCACGCGGATCGCCAGTGCCTGGCGGAGGCACCGGTTGACGAGCAATCGGAAGTCGTCCATAAGGAGGCGAAGGGAGGGAGGGATCCCACTTCCGTTCGTCGGGAAGGGGAACACCAGCGAGCGACGGGGATCCACGAGAACTGAGTCGCGAAGGTAGGGTAGTCATTTTCGCACTCGGTGAACGGTGAACGATGCCCCGGGGGCCAACACGTCCCAGTTCGTCTGCTTGAATAAAATCCCAAAGTAGCTTCTTACAAGAGTCTTAAGTACCGAGCCACGTTCGTATCGGGGAACATGGCCGACCGTCGAGCCGTATTGCTGGGCGCCGCTCTCGTGACCGTACTGATGGTCCTTTCGTCGATGGGACTCCTCGCCGCCTACCAGTCCGCCCCCGGACTCGCCGGCGTCCACGCTTCGTCGACCGTCGGAACGGCAGCTCCGGCGGTCGGAACGGCCAGGTCCGCCTCCGGAACGAACCCCCTTCAGCTACCGGCCGCGCACTCGGCTCCGACTCCTGGCCTCCGGTCCAATTCCGCCGTGGTCTCGAACCCGAACGTGCCCTACGGGATTGCCCAGGCTGAGCAGGACATCGACTCCGGCCAAATCAATCCTGCTTCCGTCCTCCTCCCCCACGCTCCTACCGGCTCAGTTGGCGCTCCGAATGGACCGATCACCGGTCCATCCTACACCTCCCTACCGGCCCCGATGGGCTTGTCCGACCTGGGCCAGGGAGGGACCGGCCCGTATGAGTACAACACCTCCAGCTTTGTAGCGAGCCTGAATGTCAACTCGTTCCAGGACTACAACCCCGGCTACTCCGGGTGGGCTGCCGCCCCCGATTGGATGACCTTCCAGCTCAACACCGTTACGGTGAACACTTCCTATCCGGGCGCGACGAACGGTTCCTTCTGGATCCAGAACGTCGTCCACTTCAACGGAACCAGCCTTCAATTCGAAGACAACATCTGGAACTTCTCGAGCCCCGCCGCCTGTCTCGGCGCCGGCACCCTGCTCAACTACTCCGGAGTCCAGGATGGCTGCTTCTACTACGTCTACGGCCCCACGTTCCAGATCACGTACCCCTTCGCCCTTTCCCTCTACAACAACGTGACCATCTCCAACTGGGGGCCCACTCCGGTCCCGGATGTGTTCTTCAACTACTCTCTCACCTTCGGCGGGGTCACCCAATTGACCCACAGCTTCGACAACGTCACCTTCAACGGGACCGCCTCCTCGTCCTCGCCTCCGATGTTCGAGGTGAATGGGTTCAACTACAACCCGCTCGGGTACCTGTTCTACGACGCCGAAATCATCTTCGGCGGCAACGGGGGCGGGGCGAACGCCAACATCGTGGAACTCAATTCCACGATCACGCTACAGTACTGGTATGCGGGCCTCCTGTCCTACTTCGACATCCCCTCCGCGTACGACTACGGCGAGGACACGGGCGAAACCTCCCTCGGGGTAGCAGCCACGTACGCCGGAACGACCGAGACCATGGTGCAGGGACCGTCCCTGCTCTACGGCCTGTGGAACACGGTGAATTCCACGTTCGGGCCCGCGGCGAACATGGGTGCCGAGTACTACAACTTCAGCGGAGCTCCGGATACCGGCTTCGTCTTCCTCGAGAACCAGTCGTCCTACTACTTCGCGGGGGATTCGAATCTCTCCTACTGGCCGAGTTTCACGAATGGGATCGCGACGACGGTCTTGCCGCCTCCCTTCGCGGGCAGCCCGTACATCGCCGAAGTCTTCACCAACGGTTACGACGCGGCGGCCGCCACACTTACCTCCAGCGTGAACTTGATCCTGACCCTCAATCCCGATTCGGCGGCCTTCGACACGCCGGTGTACCTAAGCAATGACTCGCAGGTCGCCGCGTTCGGTGGAGACGGGCTCGCGGGCGTCACCTACACTTCCGCCGGGGACCTGTGGATCAACAACACTCAATCGACGATCGCGATTCCGTTCAACCTCGTGAACGACTTCGCGTTCCCGACCTTCGTCCTGTTCGCGGGCTACAATCTGAGCGACAACGTATCGATCAACAACTTCTCGATCGCGTCGAGCTCGTCCAGCTACTACAGCTACCGGGGCACGTTCACGAGCTACGGCTGGTCCCAAGGGTACTACTTCAACTTCGGGTCCGGGAACTTTGATGTGACCAACGTCTCGATCCTGGGCAACTCGACCCTCTACTATGGGGGCTCGTACCCGCTCGCCGCGGTCGAGTGGTGGGCCACGACGGGAACCGAGAGTGCGACGAACATCATGAGCACCGGCGACAACTTCGGGGTCGACGACTTCTACAGCAACAACGTGTACCTCGACAACATTACGAGCGAGACCGGAGCGAACGCCGCTTACGTGCAGGACGCATATGGTGTCTATGCCTACAACATCACGGCGAACGGCACCGATTACAACTTCGTTCCGAGCTACGGTATCATCTTGGACGATGTCGCTGAGGCGACCATTTTTGGGACGAACGCGACCAACGGGGGCCTCGGGATCTACATGGAATATGTGGAGGGATTCTACATCCTCGGTCTCAACGCGACCGGCGGCTCCATCGGATTGGAGATGTACGACACGGGCTTTGGCGACATCGACGACCTGTACGTCAACGACTCCTACGGGGTCTACGCGGATGCCTGGTTCGTCGTGTACTCCGATCACTGGACCTTCACGAACGGCGCCGAGGCCGGATCGCTCTTCTTCGGTGAAGACGATGAGGGGCTGTACAACGTCACCGTCAGCGACTCGACCGGACTTTACCTCTACGTGGCCGCCAACCTCACCGTGCAGGGCGTGACCGCCTCCGGCCCCGACACCGTCGGCGTCGAGGTGGTCAACGGATTCGACACGTACTACTCGAACGTCTCGGCTTCCGATCAGGCGATTGGGGCATACACACAGGGCGAGGGGGGCATTTACACCACGAACGTCACTGCGTGGAACATCAGTTCGACCACGGGGGCCCTCGGGCTCGGTGTGATCGAGGGCGTGAACATCAACGTGACCAACGTCTCGGCCTCCGACAAGGGACTAGGCGCCCTGGTGGAGTCGAGCGACAACGCCACCGTGGAGAACGCCACCACCACCAACATCGGAGTCGCAGTAGGCATCATTGACGACGATGACGTCTATGTCTTGAACGTAAACTCAACCTCGGCGGTGGCCGGCCCTGAGTACTTCACGGGAACGGTGTTCAACAACGTCCCCAACGCGGCGGTCGTGGTCATCCATACCGGGTTCGTCTCGGTCATCGGCGTCTCCGCCTACAACTCCGGCTACGCGGTGTACATCAACGAATCGGGCTTCCTCTACGTCGACAACGTGACGTCCTGGTACGCCCAGGTGGGCATCCAGTACAACGGAGGCGGGTATGCCGACCTCGACCAGTCCTTCCTGTTCGGGAGCCAGCTCGGCATCGACTTGAACAACACGACGCAAGTCTATCTCGAGGCCAACACCGTGGAGGCGTCCGTCGGCTACGGCGTCTCCGTCACGTACAGCTCGAACGATTCCGTGGCGGGGAACAACTTCGTCGCCAACAACGGTGCGAGCACCGACGGTACCTTCTCCAGTGCGCACGTGCAGGCGAACGTGATGGCCTCTACGGACATCTGGTTCAACTACACCGCGAGCACCGGCAACTACTGGTCGGACTGGAGCTCGGGGACGTATGCGGTCGCGCCGGGATTCGCGGATGCGAGCCCCGTAGCGGCCTTCATCACGAACTGGCTCGAATTTGACGAGACGGGTCTGCCGGCCGGAACGGTCTGGGGATTCACCCTGGACACGATCACCTACACGACCTCGGCACAGTTGGTGTTCATCCCCAGCTGGTCCCTCGGCGACCCGGACCTGGGGTACGTGGTCAACGCACCGTTCGGATACACGGCGAGTCCCCCCTCCGGGTCGGTGCCGTATACGGGGACCGACGTGACCGTCACGATCGCGTTCAGCGCGATCCTCTACATGGTCTCCTTCGACGAGACCGGCCTGCCCAGTGGGACCGCCTGGTCGGTCACCTTTGACGGGTCTCTAGGGACCGACTCCACGGGGACGATCGTGTTCGCCGCGAGCGATGGGGGCTACACGTACACGATCGGTTCGGTCGCCGGGTACACCGCCCTGCCGAACAGCGGGTCGGTGACGGTCTCGGGCGCCGACAAGACGATCGATATCGCCTTCACGGCGGTCAAGTACACGGTCTCGTTCACGGAGAGCGGGCTCCCCGTCGGAACGTCGTGGTCGGTCACCCTCGGGACTCAGACCACCCCCGGCTCGGGGACCTCGATCCAGTTCAGCGAGCCGAACGATACGTACACGTTCACCATCGCCCCGGTGGCGGGGTACGCGGCCAACGTGACGACCGGTTCCGTCATCGTGGACGGCGCCGCGAAAACGGTCCAGATCGGGTTCACCGCCGTGACCCCTGTGACCTACTCGGTGACCTTCACCGAGACAGGGCTCACCTCGGGAACCTGGTCGGTGACCCTCGCCGGGACCGCCGAAACCGAACCGGCCGGGACCGCGATCGTCTTTACCGGGCTCTCGAACAACACGTACTCCTACAGCATCGGGGCGGTAACGGGATACACGTCCTCTCCGGCCTCGAGCTCGGTGATCGTCGACGGCAGTTCGCAGAGCGTGACCGTGGCCTTCACCGCCGTCACCACACCCCCGGCACCGTCGGGCACGTCGGGCCTCTCTACCCTGGATTGGGGGATCATCGGCCTCGTGATCGTGCTGATCATCGTCGGCCTCCTGGTGGCCCTGTCCCGGCGCGGACGCGGTGGAGCGACCTCGGCGCCGCCCGCGGCCAAGGCCGCCACCAACCCCCCACCCCCTAAGCCCTGGGAGGAAAGCTCGACCGGCAACGCGCCCGAGAACCCGTCGGAAGACACCTAGTGGGACGCCCGGCCTCCGAGACCAACCCTTTCTTCCTTTCTTTCAGTCCGTGTCAGTGAACTCCCTATCAACGCCCCGGCCCAAGTCCGAGAATTCTCCTGCGGGGGAGGGCCGAAAAATAGAGAAGGGGCAGGGCTCGGAGGATGCCCCCGACCCCTCCTGGGAAGCGAAGGGATCAGCAGGCACCGCGCTGGACGACCTCTTCGCAGTGGGAAGCGGGGGTGACCTTGAGGGTCTCCATCTGGCCGAACGGTGCGAAGTACTCCCGGACCCTCTTCTCGTTCTCCGCCTCCACGATGAGGAAGAGAAGGTGCCCGCCGGTGGCGACGGCGTCGCCGTAGACCGTGATCCCGGCCTGGCCCACGTTGTGGAGGATGGCCGGTAGACCGACCGCCATCTGCGGGTTCTGGGCCGGGCACCGTTCGCCGGGGTGGGTGTGCTCTGTGATGCACAGCGCCATAGACGGCTGTGGAACTGGGCGGTCTGAAGGGCTGAGGGTGGGCGTAGATTCGACCACGCCGGGTGAATTCGGTCTGTAAACGGTCCCCCCTCCTCGCGCCCCGCACCAAGTGGCGTGCGCCGACCGAGGGTGGAGTGGTCCCCATCCACCCTCCGGTCCGGCTCCGCCGTTCCCCAGGGGTATGCCTCTAGGAAGAGGCCTTCCTGAGCAGGTGCCGTTGCAGGATCCAGGAGGAGGGGACGGGGAGAACCCGCCAAGGGTGGCGGGCCCGAAGCGTCTCCCAACGACTCGGCAGGACGCGTAGGGAAGGGCGACGCCGGAACGGTCGGGCCCGCTTGGGATAGGTGACCAGGGCGACCCCGCCCGGTCGCAGGATCCGCCAAGCCTCGTCGAGGGCCCCTTCCTTGTCCCCCATGCAACAGATCACGAGCGACATCAGGACCCGGTCCACCGAGTCGGCCGGGATGTGGGGGACGCGTGCTGCGGAGGCGATGTTGAACTCGGCCCGGGAGTCCCCTCCGACTCGCTGGCGAGCGAGCGCCAGGTTGTCCGCGTCGATGTCTACGGCGAAGAGGTGACCGCCGGACCCGATCCGAAGCAGGATCTCGGGGTCGAAATAACCCACCCCAGCGCCTAGGTCGGCCACCGTTTGGCCGGGACTCAGATCCAGGAACCCGACCTCCCTGGAAGGTGGGGCAAACCGTCGTCGGAATGGGTTCTCCAAGGCCCGGGCGTAGCACATGCGGTCTTCCACGACCATGGGCAGGGCCGTCCCGGTCACCGCATTTGCCTCCAGACGACTCCGAGACGTCGAATCCACATGATTCTGCCTCACCCTGCTCTCGGGGAGCCCTGCGGTAGGCAGCGTGCCCCGCGGCAGGCTAATGAGCTTGGGCTCCTCCGAGCGGAAGAAGGTCAGCTCGATGCGGGCGCTCGTTACCGGAGGTACCGGATTTCTGGGTAGTTACATGTCGACCCACCTCGCGAGCCAGGGTGTCGAGGTCACTTCGACCTTCCTTCCCAAACTCGTCCCTACCGGGTCATCCCCCCCCTCCGGGGTCCATCGAGTGCCGCTCGACGTCACCGACCGCGCGCAGGTCCAGCGGGTGGTCGGGGAGGCCCGACCGGACGTCATCTACCACTTCGCCGGCCAAGCCTACGTCATCCCATCCTGGGAGGACCCCGCCGGGACGTATGCCACCAACCTCACGGGCACGCTCTACCTCCTTGAGGAGCTCCGACACCACTTCCCCCGCACCCGCTTCGCATTCGCGGGAAGCGGGACGGAGTACGGGGACCCCCCGACCATCCCGACGCCCGAGGACTCCCCGCTCCGCCCGACCAGCCCGTACGCCTCGAGCAAGGCGGGGGCGGACCTCCTGTGTTACCAGTACTTCCGCAGCTTCGAGATCCCTGTCTTTCGGTATCGGATCTTCGGGACGACCGGCCCCGGCAAGCGGGGGGACTCGACGAACGATTTTGCGAGCCAGATTGCCCGCCTGGAGGACCGACCCGCTCCCCGGGTGCTCCGGGTCGGGAACCTCGACAAGCGGCGGGACATCCAGGACGTTCGGGACGCCGTCCGTGCGATGGTGACCGTGGTCGAAAAGGGGGAGCCCGGTGGGGCGTACAACATCGCGAGCGGCGTCCCCCGGCTCGTGCGACAGAACCTCGACACCCTGCTATCGCTCGCTCGGGGCCCGATTGAGGTGGAGACGGTCTCCGACCGGATCCGCCTCGTGGACGAGCCGGTGCATCTCGCCGACATCTCACGGCTTTCGGCGCTCGGGTGGGTCCCTACCATCGCGTTCGAGCAGACCCTTCGGGACATCCTGGAGAGCTGGCGCCACGGCACCTAGCTCGTACTGCCCGGCAAGCTCGACGAGCGGACAGGGCGGGGGGTCGGACCGAGGAAGGGGTTGGGGCTACTCCAACTCACGCGGGAGGGGGTGGCGGCGGACCACCAGCTCCGGCGGGAACCCCCGTACCGGCGGCCGCTGGCGGAACTCCGATCGATGCGGGCTTCTTCCGACGCATCAGGAGAAGGGCTGCGACGACCACGATGACCACCACCACTCCCAGGAGGAGGTAAAGCCCCGTGCCCGAAGTGAGTGAGAATCCCCCGGACGAGCTCGGCGGCGCCGACGCGGTCACAGAGAGGTGGGCGGTCGACTTGACCCCGAGCGAATCGGTGACGGTCACATTGACCGCGAACGTTCCTCCCGCCGAGTAAGAGTGGGTGGGTGTGGCTCCCGTTCCGGTCGTCCCGTCTCCGAAGCTCCATGCGTAAGTGGTGTAGGGGGTATCTCCGCCGGAGACGGTGACCCCGAAGGTCACGCTGGTCCCCGCAGCAGGGCTGGTGGGACTCGCCGTGATCGCCGAGGCGTCTAGTAGGGTCAGGACCTGCACCGTCAGGTTCGTGGAGTTCGTGATCCCGTCCGAATCGGTGACGTTCAGCCGGACGTGATACGTGCCCGTGGCGGCAAAAGTATGGCTGGAGGAAGCCGTGTTGGCCGTATGGCCGTCCCCGAAGTTCCAGGCGTAGGTCGAGTAGGTTCCACTCCCACCGGTCGCGGAACCCGTGAAGGAAAGGGGCAGCCCGACCTCCGTGGTGGACTCATTCGCCGAGGCGTGGACCAGGAGCGTTGGCGTTACGGTGATGTTGCCGTAGGCCGTTCCGACACCGTACACCCAGTCCAGGACCGTCACCACCACCGGGTAGGTGCCGGGGGTGGTCAACTCGAACGCAGCGGGGCCAAACGCCCACGACGTCGTGAAGTTGATCCCATAGCGGTCGGAATCCAGATAGGAGGTTCCGTTCACTTCGATCAGGGCCTCTTCCCAGGGCCCCGACCCGGTCCCCGGTTGGACCGTTACGTTGATCGAGATCATCGCCCCGACATCCGTGGGGTTCGGGGAGATCCGAAGTGTCAAGTTCGGAGCCACCTCGTAGACGTAGGATGCGGCCCCGAACTCGAAGGCCGCCGTGATTCCCCCGACCAACATCGGAGCGACATCGGTACTGTTGACCGCCATCGCGCCCTCGCAGAGCGCCACCGGTAGTGAGCCGGAATAGTAGGAGTACGTCGGGAGCCAGCTCCCGTCCTGGAATTGCCAGGAGTCCCCGTCCACACCCGTCGTGGTGGAGTTGAACCCCCCAAACAGGAGGATGGCGCCGATCTCTCCGTCCCACGTCATCTGACCGTAGGCACGCGCGGTCGGGTAGTACCCACACGCGAGTGTCACTGAGTTGCAGCCCGCCGAGGTCGTGGTCAGGTTCGTCCAGCCGCCACTCCCGAACTCGAATGTGTAATTCACGTCGCTCTCGCCGTTGTACCCGCCGAACAGGAGGAGCGCCTGGTCCGTAGGGTCGTAGGCGAGCGACGCCCCCGAGAGGCCCCACGCGAGCCCGCCCGGGCCGAGATCGGGGAAGGACCAGGTCGAGGTGAGTTCCCAGGTCTCGGTCCAAAACTCCGTACAACTGGACCCGATTACGCATCCGTCGACGTACACCAGGGCTTGGAGGGCCGGGTCCCAGGCCATGGCCCCGAAGTAGGCCGACGGGACGGAGCCGGTGGCGGTGGTGATGTTGAACCATCCGGAGGCGTTGAGGAGCCACACTCCAGGAGCGGAGCCGCCGGCGTCATACCCGCCCGCCGAGATGATACCCCCCCAGACGGGGTCGAAATCCATTGCCTGACCCTCGATCGGGCCGGGGGTGATGGGGAACGCGTACGAGATGTTGGCCCAGCCTAACCCGGCGAAGGCCCATGTGCTGTTCGACGGGCACTCGGTGGGCGTGCACCCTCCGTAGTAGATCAGCGCCCCCGTTCCAAGCAGTGGATCGTAAGCTACGGCCCCGAGGTACCCCTCGAACGAGCTAACATTGGAAGTCTCATTGGTCCAGACGGGTTGCAACACACTGGCTTGCGGATGGGAAACCGCGACACCCGAAGCCTGGCCCACGATCGGCTGAGCGTTAGCAGTCCTCGCCCGTGCCGATCCGGCTTCGGAGCAAGAGGCCGAGCCACCGCCCGCATTCATCTGGCAGTTCATCGGCTGTCCGGCCGCGGGACCCTCTCCTCGCTGTAACGCCGACAGACCAGACGAGAAGAGGGCGGAAGCTCCCTCATTGGAGGAGACCGTCGGAAGGACCGCACTGGCATGGGCGCCCCCTCCTGGGAAGGCGAGAGCCGGGGAGGCCACAACCACAAGCGCTAGCACCATCACCACGATCCCGGAAGGCCATCGGCGGAAGGACATGCCCTGTACGACGGTTGTCTTGGTATTTCTGACCACCGTCTGGCAAGACGGCCCTCCCGGGGAAGGACCTCGCCACCGAACGTCGGTATCTCAGGTTTAGACCCGACCTCCCCTCGGCCAGGTCTCGGACCGCGGCGAAAGGTACGGCGCCCTCCCCACCCAGGCCGGGCAGTATCATCTGTCCAGCAGCTGGTCCAGAATTTCCGAGAGGTTGGGCCTTCTTCCGAGGAGGGAATCAGATATACATATGCATATGTATATGCACACAAGTCCCTAGCCTGGACCCCTCGCGGCTCGACTCACCCCTTGACCCCGCGGAGCGTAGCGTGACCGTCCGGATTGTGAGTCCGATCACGGGGTCGCAGGAGCGTCGCCCGCCAGCCATGGATCGAGCGACGGGGGACCTGGAAAAGGCAGTTCCACGACCAAGGAACGTCCTAATGCATCATGCATTACCAAGAGAAGAATACTCTGCGAGGCCCCTCCCCGAAGCGCCACTTACCTGGCTTGGGTCGAATCCCTCGCGGCGGAGGACCCGCTTTCCATCGCCAAGACCGCTGTACTAGCGACCAAAACCCAGCTGTATAACTCGTGTTATACGCCCGCACCTCAGAGAAGCCCGCCGACCCCGGAGGCGAGGGACCCACCAGTAACACGTCTAAGGCAAGCTAGGGAACGTTAAACACGTAACTACACTGTCCAATAACACGAATACGGGATAATCGAAGGTTTGACCAGTATGGCCCGCAAACCCCACCCCTCCGGCCCAAGATCGCGAAGAATGGCCTCGCCCGTGCCGCGCGCGGTCGACCGAACCAGGGTGTTCGCGTCATTTCACTTCCCAATACATGTGAGTAATGGAACTGACTTTACTTTGGATGTTTTACCCCTACACGCGTGACCTTGAACCGCCATTTGCCCTGGGCGGGCGGCTTCCCCTGGCTAAACAGCTCGTCACAACCGCTCGCCTCTAAAGCTCCCCACTCGGCGAGACGCCACAGCTCTTCCGCCGAGGCGGACCCCGTGGCACGGCGAGAGGCTTCTGCGACGGCGCGAGCGTCGATGGGGAGTACGGTGAGCTTGCGGCGGAGCCGTTCCACGGCGGTGCGGCGAGCGACATGGAGTTTCGCCGGCGACCGTTGTGCGAGGAGGGAGAGCTCGAGCATGGCGCGCTCCGTGGTCGCAACCTCCACCCCCCTTAGCCGCCGTAGGAGTTCCTTCGAGCCGGGATCTGCCTCGAGGATCCCCCGTAGGACCCCCGAATCGAGGGCCTTCATGCCACCCTCTTCCGGGGTCGGGTGGAACTCTGGGGCGGGGACCCCGCAGGGCGGCGTCGGCCGGTCGTCCAGGCCCCCCACAACTCCTCGAGTCCCTCCCGCTGATCCAATAGCCTACGGAAGAGGGCCGTGAAGCTTTCCCCGGGCCTTTTCTCGCGGACGAGCGCGTCACAAACCGCCTGTTGCACGGCGATGTTTCGGGAGGACATACATACACATATTCATATGCAGTACTAGAAGGCTTGGCCGGACCGGACGCGGCGCGCGCCCCCGCCCGAAAACGACGATCGGAGTTCGAAAGCGGCCAAAACCCCACCTCGAGGCAGAAACTCGAACCCTCCTCGGAGAGGTCCGGTCCAAGAAGGGAGGGAAGGGCCGAACGGCCCGTACGCAAGCCATTTGCCCTCGACCCTGGTCCGAGCGCCTTGTGGAACCCCAGCGCCCTCGACTGGTGATGATCGGGCTCGACTCCGTGTCCCCGGCTCTCCTCGAACGCTTCCGAGACCGGACCCCCCGACTCCAGGAACTATTGCGCCAGTCCACCCGGGCCACCCTCCTGAGCTGCGACCCGCCCATCACCGTTCCCGCCTGGGCCGTCATGTGCTCGGGGGCCGACCCCGGTATGCTCGGGCTCTACGGGTTCCGGCACCGGCGACCGGGCAGCTATGACCGCATGTACATCCCGACCTCGTCGACCCCCCAACGGCCGATGATCTGGGATGCGCTCTCCCGGGCGGGAAAGCGGGTCGCCGTGATCGGGATGCCCCCCGGGTACCCTCCCGCCCAGGTGAATGGGGTCTATGTCTCGGATTTCCTGACGCCGGACGGGGCGCGGGACTGGGCGAGCCCCATCTCAATGGTTCCCGAGCTGGACCAGGCCGCTGGCGGAGGGTTCTTCGATGTCACGTTCCGGGTCGACGACCGCGTCGCGGTGGCCCACGACATATCGGAGATGACCCGACGACGGTGGAAGGTCGTTCGGCACCTCTGGGCCCAGGAGCCCTGGGACCTCTTCGCCATCCACGAAATCGGACCCGACCGGATCCACCACGCCTTCTGGAAGTACTTTGACGAATCGCACCCTCGTTTCGAGAAAGACCCGGTGCTCGGCCGCGTCGCTGGAGACTTCTACGCTCTCTTGGACGAGGAAGTCGGCCAATTCCTCGACCTCGTGGGTCCTGAAGTGCCTGTGGTGGTCGTCTCGGACCACGGCAGCCAGGCGATGGAGGGTTGCTTTTGCATCAACGAGTGGCTGATCGACTCGGGCTACCTTCGTCTGAAGAAACCCCCCTCTCGCCCCGGCGTTTCCCTTGAGGAGAGCGTGGTCGACTGGGCTCAAACCCGGGTCTGGGCGGCGGGCGGCTACTACGCCCGTTTTTTCCTCAATCTCCAGGGACGCGAGCCTCTCGGCGCCCTCGCCCTGCGCGATCGGGATGCCCTCATCGAACAGCTGCGCTCAGAACTGGGCCAGGTGAAGAAACCGGACGGAACGCCCCTCGGCGTGCGCCTCTTCGCCCCGGCCGAGGTCTATGACGAGGTTCGAGGGGACCCTCCGGACCTCATGGCCTACTTCGGAGAACTGAAGTGGAGGTCCGCCGGGACGATCGGCCACGGGAGGTGGTTCACGACCGAGAACGACACCGGCCCGGACGATGCGGTCCATTCGTTCGAGGGGGTGTTCGCCTACCGAGACCCTCACCACCCGATAGCTCAGCAACTCCCCCCGCAGCGGATCCGTTCGATGGGGGCCACGCTCTACTCACACTTCGGCCTACCGCGCCCCGATTTCGTTCGGGGAGAACCCATCGTTCCGGCCCCGGCCCAACGCCACCGATGAGTATTTGACCCCCTTCCCGGCCTATTGTAGCCGTTTACGGGTCGATTTTCATGGTTATCTCCGCAAGTATTGCACCCACCAAGTCAAAAGGGACCTTTTTCCCGGCGGAGGCGCCGAAGGTCCAGCGCCCTCGCGCCACCTCGGTCACCCACGTGCTCGACCGCCTCCAACACGTGACGGCGGAGGAGGTCTCCGACCTCGCCTCGTACATTGACATCGCGAAGATCGGTTGGGGTCTCCCCCTTCTCCTCGCCAAGGAGCGACTGAAGGCGCGCGTTCACCTCTACCAAAAGGAGGACATCGAGGTCTCCACGGGAGGAACTCTCCTCGAATACGCGGTGGCTCAAAACCGGGTCGGAGCCTTCCTCGACGAGGCGCGGGCGATCGGGTTCGACCTCATCGAGATCTCGAGCGGGATCCTCGAGCTCTCCGCGACCCAGATCGGCCGCCTCGCCGATGCGGTTCGGGAGCGGGGGTTGCCCTACCTGATCGAGGTCGGGAAAAAGGACCCCCAACACCAGCTTTCTCTCAAAGAAACGATCAACCAGATCGGACACGCCCGCACCCTCGGCCCCCGGAAGGTCATCGTGGAGAGCCGGGAATCGGGCCGAGGGGTCGGGATCTACGACAGTGACGGGGCGATCAAATGGGACTGGGTCCGCTCCATCCTCGCCGAACACCCCCGCGAGGAGCTGATCTTCGAGGCCCCGATGGAAAGCCAGCAGATCCAGCTCCTCCGCGAGCTTGGAGGCGACGTGAACCTCGGGAACGTCGCGCTCGGCTCCGTCGCGCCCCTCGCTTCGGAGCGGATGGGCCTCCGCGGGGAGACCTTTGGGACCATCCGTACCTCCCGACCCGTCAAGGGCCCCCCGGCGGCGAAGTTCCTCTACTTCCTTCTGGAGAGCTACCGTGGCTTGGACCAGTCCCAGTTGGCCCAGATGTCACGACTCCCTCGGCGGACGGTTCAGAGCGCCCTCGAGTCGCTGCGCCAGCAGGGGCTCGTCCAAGAGTCGATCTCGCTCCAGGATTCGCGCCGCCGCGAGTACCGATTGACGTAGAGAGCCCCGGGCGCCCTCCCGGAAGGGCAGCCGAAGGGGGCAACTAGTTTCGAGGGTTTAGCATAGCATGACCGCATCTTCCCCCGCCTCCATGGAAGGCCGAGTTGTGGTGATCACCGGCGGAACCTCGGGTATTGGTCTCGAGACCGCCCGGGGGGTCGCGAGCCGGAGGGCCCACGTCGTCCTCGTCGGTCGGGGAGACCCTCGGGTCCACGAAGTCGCTGCAGAGCTCGCCCGGTCCACGGGGAATCCCCGGGTCGAAGGCCTCCCCGTGGCCGACCTGGCGCTTCGGTCGGAGTGGATGCGCGTCGGCCAGGAGCTTCTTTCCCGATACCCCGCCATCCACGTTCTCATCAACAACGCGGGAGCTTTCTTCGCCCGAAAGGAGACCACGGACGATGGAGTCGAGCGGACCTTCGCCCTGAATGTCCTCGCGCCCCTCGGTCTGACCACACTGCTCGCGGACCGGCTCCGCTCCTCGGCCCCCGCCCGGGTGGTCAATGTCGCCTCCGCGGCCCATCGAGGGCAAACCGTCGAATTGGGGGACCTCGAGGGTGCAACGCAGTTCCGTGGATACCGGGCCTACGGACGTTCCAAGCTCGAGGTCATCCTGCTGTCGAGGGAGCTCGGTCGCCGGTTCACGGGAACGGGGGTCACCGTCAACAGCCTCCATCCGGGATTCATCCGGTCCGGATTCGCCCGGAACAACGGAGGAGGGGTCGCCCTCGCGGTCCGTTTCTTCGCCCTCATCGGGGGGCGGAGCGTCCAAGTCGGGGCACGAACGTCCGTCCGGGTCGCGTGCGACCCGGACCTCGCGTCGGTCACCGGACAGTACTTCTCGGCGGGGCGCGTGGTTTCCGGTTCGGCAGCTTCCCAGGACGCGGCGATGGCCAAGCGGCTCTACGAGGCGTGCCTTCCTTACCTCAAACTCCCGCCGCTGCCGGAGCCGACCCCGGCCCCCATCGCCGGGCCCCCGACTCCCGGCCGATTGGGGTCGCCAGCGACCGGGTAGATCCGCCTTCTTGGGGGACTGGGGCCGAGAGGCCTACGGGGGGACCGGCCGCCGCGCCAGGCTGGCAGCGCCGATCATGCCGGCATCCTCGGCGAATTGGGCGCGGACCACCCGGGCGCCCGCGGCCGGCGGTTGGCACCGGTACCGCACCGCCCGCTCCACGGCGGCTACCCAGTCGGGCATCCCCGCGACCAGGCCTCCACTCATCACGAGGACCGAGGGGTTGAACGCATTCACGACGCTCACGGCACCATCGGTGAGGTACTGCTCGGTCTCGGTCACGAGCCGAACGGACAGGGGGTCGCCGGCGCGGAACTCCTGGAAGACGGTGTGCGCGGAGATCTGCTCGAGGGTCCCCGCCCGTCGGATCAGGGCAGCACCTCCGAGCGGGTCCGAACGAACTTCGACCCGGGCCCGTTCCCCGACGGCCCAGCCCCCCACGTACGCTTCGAAGCAGCCGGAATTGGGACAATGGCACCGCCGCCCTCCAGAGACGATGGTGATGTGGCCGACCTCGCCCGCCGCGTGGGTCCCCCCCTCCACGAGCGCTCCGTTGAATACCGCCGATCCGCCAATGCCGGTGCCGAGGGCGAGACAGAAAAGGTCGGTCGCTCCCCGACCGGCCCCGTACTTCCACTCCGCGTAGGTCGCCGCCCGGGCGTCGTTGACGACCGACACGGGAGTTCCCAGTTCGCGGGCCAAACGGGACCCGAGTGGGACGTTCCTCCAACCGAGGTTCGGTGCGTGGATCACGGTGCCGGACTGGGGGTCGACCTGAGCGGCCACAGCGACGCCCACCGAGCGGGGTGCCTCCGGGGCCCAGTCAAGGCAGGTACGGGCGGCCCGAAGGACGGCCGAGATCACTCCGTCCGGTCCGTCGTTCGCGTGGAGGTGCCGGCCGCTGTGGTGGATGACCTCGCCCCGCGCGTTGACGAGGCCGCTGATGACCTTGGTCGCCCCGAGGTCGATCCCGAGGGTGAGGTCCGGCCCCTCGGCGGGAGGCGGTCGCTCACTCTTCGGGGATCTGGCCCGCGTGCTCCGACTCGGCATACTTGTGGACCACATCGACGTACGTCGAGTGGGACCAGGTCAACGGGGTCGCGCTCTTGGGCTCTCCGCTGGTCCGGTCGAGCTGCTCGGGGAGCAGTTCGGTGGGGGTCCCGTGCTGCGCCACCCACTCGATCAGCTCCCTGCAGCGGTTCCGGTCCCCGAGACGCAGCCGGGCCTCCGCGAGCCACAGGGTCGCGATGATCCAGGGGTTCTCGTTGCCGTAGTAGAGGTCCCCCTCGTACCGTGCGAGCCCTCCAATGCCGGGGCACCAGAGACGCCCCTCGATCCGGTCCACGGCCGACCGCGCGCGCGGGTCTTCCCACGGGAGCAGACCGAGCTTCAGCGCGAGCAGGATAGACGCATCCAACCGGTCGTCCCGAGGGGTGATCGAACGGAGGAATCGGCCCCGGTCCGCATCCCAGAGGTGACGGACGGCGGCCTCCCGGATCTCCTCGCTGGCCTGGCGCCAGGCCCCGGGGTCCTTCCCGATCTCTTGGGCGATCCGTGCGGCCCGCTCCAGAGCGTGGGCGACCGCCGACGTCGAGTAGGTATGGATCCCGAGGCGTTCCTCCCACAGGTCGAAACTGGGGGCGGGGAGCCGGGTGACCGGGTCCCGGAACTTTTCGAGGAAGGTGGCCGCCCCCTTCACGAGCGGCCAGAGGTCGACCAGGACGTCGGGGTCGGCCCCCCGTTTGAAATGGTGCCAGACCGCGGCCACTACTGAAGCGGTCTGGTCGATCTGGAGGAAGGGCGGGGGGTGCCACGTGCTTCCGATGGCGCCGTCGGGGAAATGCCGGTGGAAGAACGACCCGTCCTCGCTCTGGCAGGCCTTCGCAAAATCCAAGAAGCGAGCGGCGTTCTCGTAGAGCCCCGCCTCGTCCATCGCCTTTGAGACGTACCCGCCGTCGCGCCACCAGCAGTAGTTGTAGGTGTCCCCGGCGGCGACGAGCGAGCGGGTGTCGGGCGAGGCGATGATGGCCCCGTTCGAGCCGGTACAGTGTCGCAGGAGGATCACGCTCCGCCGATAGACATCCTTCGCGCGCCCCGAGAGGTCCTTGGGCGGGTTGGGGAGACGGCGCTTGGTCCAGGTCTCCCAAAAACGCTCCGATTCCCCCACGAAGCGGGCCGAGCCACCGTTCCGCACGTAATCCCGAACCTGATGAACGGCCGGGAGAGAGCGCCCGGCGACCAGGAAGAGGCGGATCTCGGTGTCGACGTCGGGGCGTGCTTCCACATCCCATTCCATCACACTGTCTGCGGCACCGTGGGCCACGGCCCGTCCCTCGAGCCGACCGTCCTCGGCGTCCACGTACGTTCCGCGGAGTCCCTTCAGGGTGTGTTCGCCGCAGACGGCCCGGCTGTACGCGGGGTCGCTGAAGAATTCGAAGAAGTAGCCCCGCTTGTAGTGGACGAGCGAGGGGATCGAGGGGTCGACGTACGCGGTGTCCTGGTACATCGACTCCGCGATCTGGAACGCGTGGTAGGCGAACAGGCGGAGCGAGCGCGCCGGGTCCGCACGGATCCGGTAGACGCGTGCGATCAGGTCGTGGTTCGGATGGACGTGGTCCCGGATGCCGAGCGAGATCCCGTACCCCTTCCAGAGTGACTCCGGAAGATGCCCCGCCCCATAGGGGGCCTGGGTGATGTCGTAGCCGTTCCCCCGGCGGAGCCAGCCGAACCGTGACGCGCCGACGTCGAAGACCCCGACCCGGGCTTCGCGGAGCTGCTGGAACTGCCCCGGGTATGGGTAGAACAGCTCGTTCCAGTCGCCGTGCTCGTTGACCGTAAGGAGGACCCGGCCATTGCCGGTGAGTCCCGTGATCATGAACCGTCCCGAGCCGGGGCGACGATGTGCCGAACCCCACCGTTCATGGTCGGGGAAGGACGGGGCCGCCGGCTCGTATAACCCCTCGGTTAGAATCGCTATGCCGAACTCGAGGCCCGGGTCACTTCAGCGTCGGCACGCCCAGGCGCTCGAGCGCCCTCCGACGGAGGTCGGTCAGGGCGTTCATGTAGTTCGCATACGCGTCGTACGGACTGTCGTAGCTCGAGAAGTACTCGTGGACGCCCTGGTCCGCGCCGTGGCCGCTGACGTACATGTAGTAGAAGTGGTCGGAGGTGAGCAATTTCCGCCAATCCGTGAGGATCGTCGGGTCGTTGGCCTGCCGGGCGAGCAATCCGACCTTTTTTGCCGCCTCGAAGGCCGAGCGCTGGAGGTCGTTCCCCAGCCACGCCCCCAGGTCGCGGTTCTGGTCGGCCCAGCTCATGGTATACGGAACGCTGAGCGGGCCCCGGGGGGCCCCTTGGATCGCCTCGTCCACGGTCGCCCAGCCGAGGTGCGGATGCTGGGCGACCTTGTCGGGGAGGGCGCTCAAGAAGTCGAGGATCCCGGTCCGGGCCGAGTGGTGTTCCCCGAAGGTTTCGAAATCCATGAACAGGCCGACGAGTTCGCCGGGCGTCGAGGCGATCCAGTCGGCGTACTTCTCTGCCGTCAACGGGTACTCGTTCCAGCTCGTGGAGGAGAACCGGAACCCGACATCGTCGCTGAGCGGGTAATGGCGGAGCAGCAGCATCACCGTCGGGGCGGGCGCGGCGCAGTACCGCATCGTCGCGGGCTCCCCATGGAGGGCCCCCTCCCATCCTTCCGCCAGCATGCCGTGGAAGCGTTCCCGTTCCGCGAACCGGGCGAGGTCGTCGGAGTACGCGAGCTCCGTCATGCGAAGGACCTTCGGGTTCGCCCCGAACTCGCTGTGGAGCATCGCCCGGTGCAGCTCGACCTCCTCGTGGAGCTCGGGTGGGGGAAGGAGAAAGGCGAGGGAGTGGTAGTACGTCTCGGCGACGAGGGCTACCTGGCCCGTCCGATAGAGCTCGCGAACGCGGTCGAGGACCTCGGGCGCGGCCAAGCGGGCCTGCTCGAGGAAGGTCCCGGTGATCGAGAGACTGAGGCGGAACTCCGAGCGCTCGCGCGCTGCCCGAAGGAGCCGGTCGAGGGTCGGAAGGTAGCACCGGTCCGCGATCCCCCGGAAGATCGACAGGTTGCGATCGACATCAAAATACGACCGTCCCGAACCCAGGTCGAGGTACCGGAACCGGGCGAGCCGCCAAGGCTGGTGCATGTGCAGGTAGAGGACGATCTTCACCGCCGACCTGCCACGTCCATCGCCTCGAGGTAGACGGCCACGGTCTCCCGGGCCCGCTCGGACCATCCCTCGCGGAGGGCCTCCCACTGGCCCTGCTGTCCCATCGCGCGACTCAAGGTCGGGTACTCGAGCAGCTCGGCGATCCGGCTCGCGAACTCCTCCACGTCCCAGAAGTCGACTTGGAAGACGCCTTGGGAGATCTCGGCCACGCCGCTCGTCTTGGAGACGATCGTGGGGACCCCGGCCGCCATCGCCTCGAGCGCGGCGATGCCGAATGGTTCGACGACCGAGGGCAGGACGAACACCGACGACCCCGAAAGGAGGATCTCCCGTTCCTCCTCGGAGACCCGACCCAGGAACATCACCCGGTCCCCGATCCCGAGGGCGGCGGTGAGATGGAGCAGGCGGGAGTACTCCGAACCCTCGCCCGCGATCACGAACAGGACGTCCGGGAAGACGGGGACGACCCGGGCCGCGGCCCTCAGGAAGGTGTCGACGCCCTTCATCGCCGCCAGCCGCCCGACGAAGAGGACGACCCGGCGATGGGGGTCGATGGTCGCGAGGCGGTCGCTGGGCCGAACGGCGTTGTAGATGACCCGGATCCGTCCCGGGTCGGCCTGATACCGGTCGATCAGCTGCTGCCGGAGGTGCCGGCTCACCGCGATCACCCGGGTGGCGGCATCGATCCCGCGTTGCTCGCGGTCGAGGATGTGACCCCAAGGGTTGCCGAGGGAACGGTCGTACTCGGTCGAGTGGACGGTCATGACGAGCGGCCGGCCGAGGCGGCGGGCCAGGCCGATCGCCCCCTCGGTGCCGAACCAGTCGTGGAGGTGGATCACATCCACGTCCGTGAGGTCCCCCAGGTTGACGACCCAGGTGTTGTAGCCGTCCGTCGCATTCCAGAACGGACTTCCGGGTACGTTCCCCGCCCAGTAGGCCGGCGGAAACTCACTCGGCTTCCCGCCCTCCGGGGATCCTGGGTACCGGATCGTCACTCCTTCCACCGGGGTGAAAGGGCCGGTGAAGGGGGTCAGGAAGGTGATGCGGTGGCCGAGTTTCGTCAGCTCCTTCGCGAGCTCGTAACAATGGACCCCCAGCCCGCCAGTGTGGTGCGGTGGCCATTCCCACCCGACCATGACGATGTGGAGGGGCCGGGGAGCGGTCGGGAGCTGTCCCCGGAGGGGAAGACGGGAAGACCGAGGCAGCGGGATGGGGTGCGGGGTCATCTCGTCGATCCCGCCCGCGAAGATCGCCGTGGGAGGCGCCCGTCGAACCTCCGGCTTGGTGCGGCCCTGAGTACGACGTCCCTTGCGACGTCGTCGGGCCGGCGGGGGGCTCCGACGAGCCGAATGGTGGACTTCCGAAGAGGAACGGGCCTTTGGAGGGGGTGTCACGACGGGTCGCCCATCGAACTGGGGCACTTGAACCCGGTGGCCCGGGGACGGGGGACCGGGACGGAGAACGGAGGGAGGCTCAGAACCCGGCCAGGAGTTCCTCGATCGCCGCTCGAGGCGACGCGGCGCGAGTGACCGCACTGGCGACGAGGATCCCCCAGGCCCCCAGCTCGAGGGCCACCGAGACATCCCGACGGTGGTGCACGCCGGCTCCACAGAGTACGGCCGTGCCGGGCGAGATCGCGGCCACCGCGCGGACCGTGCCCGAGACCACTTCGGGTCGGGCGGTGGAGACCGCCCGGTCGCCTCCGATGAGCTCGGGAGGCTCGACGGCGAGGTAGGCGGGACGGGTTCGGGCGAGGCGTCGGGCGGCGGGCTGGTCCCGGGCGCACACAACGGCGACCAGACCCAGCCGATGGAGGCGGGTGACGGTCTCCCGGGTCTCGGCCGGCGAGAGGGGGTGCTCCGAGTGGTTGACAAGGCTCCCCTTTCCGCCGGCGGCGACGACGGATTCGGGCGGGACGAACCCGGTATGCGCGCCGGTGGCGACCGCGTCCACGTGCTGGGCGAGGACCGGAAGGTGCAGGGACCCCGCCAGACGACCGAGGTCGGGAGTGGCCGGGGCGATGGCCACAGGAACGTCCGCGGCCCGGCCCAGCTCCTCGAGGAAGCGGGCCACGCGCTCTGCGCCAGGACCGAGGACCGCGGGGTACGCCTTGAGGTTCACGAGCAGCAACGGCCGCCCGAGGGGGGTCGGGTCAGTGCGGCGCGACGGCACGGGTCCGCTTCGGGCGCGAACAGATGGCATACTCGTCCCCGTCGAAGAAGACCTCGCGGTCCGGGTGCTTGCGCTGGAGCTCGGAGATGCGGGTGAGGACATCTTCGAGGGTGGTCGATTCGTCATTCGGGTCGATTCGAACGTGCACGGTCTTCTCGGGGTGGTCGTGCCCACGACCCGTATCAACCATGGCGCACCGAGGGAGCCGGAAGTGGCGGGGGGGCTATAAGGGTTCGAGCAGGGCCATAAAGGCGTAAAACCCGTCCCACGAACGGAACGAGGAGCGAGGGACGACCGCCGGGGAACCCCCGGGAGGTCCTCCCGGAAGCCGACCGGCGGCCGGCGAGTACCGCGCGAGCGCAGGGTGGGGAAGGGGTTGACGTGGACCTACTCGTCCTTGCCAAACTGCTTGATGTCCTCGGGGGCGTCCTTGGTGACGACCGGAGCCGCCCCCTGGACCTGGACCCGCACCTTTTCGACGATGTCCGGGTTGGCCAGCGTCGTCACGTCTCCGATCGCCATCCGGTTGGAGATGCTCGCGAGGACCCGACGCATGATCTTCCCCGACCGGGTCTTCGGCATGTCGGGCACGACGTACACGTTCTTCGGCCGTGCGATCTTCCCGATGATGTCCTCGACGGCCTTCACGACCTTTTTCGAGACCTCGTCGGCCTGGCCCTCGTAACCCGGCTTCAGGGAGATGTAGAGGTCGGGGACCCGACCCCGAGTGTCATCGGCGACCGGCACCACCGCGGCCTCGGCGACCTCCGTGACCGTCAGGATGGCCGACTCGAGCTCCTTGGTTCCGAGCCGGTGGCCGGCGACGTTGATCACGTCGTCCACCCGGCCGAGGATACGGTAGTAGCCGTCGGGAGCCTGCGTCGCGCCGTCTCCCGCGAAGTACGGCCAGTCCTTCCAATCGGTGCTCTTCGGGTCCTTGTTGTACTTCGCGTAGTAGGTCTTCACGAACCGGTCCGGGTCGCCCCAGATGGTCTGGAAGATCCCCGGCCAGGGGTTTCGGATGCAAATGTTCCCCGCGATGCCGGAGCCGCGTTTGACCTCCTGTGCGTTCTCGTCGTAGAGGACCGGGTGCACGCCCAACACCGGCGGACCGGCACTCCCCGGCTTCATCGGGTCGATCCCCGGGATCGTAGAACAGAGGAATCCGCCGTTCTCCGTCTGCCACCACGTGTCGACGATGACCGCCGTTCCCTTCCCGACCACATCATGGTACCAGCGCCAGACCGCCGGCTCGATCGGTTCTCCGACCGTGGTCATGTGCTTGAACTGATAGTGGTATTTCTTGGGCTCATCCGGACCGGCCTTTCGGAGCATGCGGATAGTCGTCGGGGCGGTGTGGAAGATGTTCACCCCGAGCCGCTCGGCGATCCGCCACACTCGGCCGGCGTCGGGGAACGCGGGGACTCCCTCGTACATCACGCTGGTCGCCGCGAGGGACAAGGGACCGTAGACGATGTAGGAATGTCCGGTGATCCAGCCGATGTCGGCCATACACCAGTAGACGTCGGTCGGATGGATGTCCTGGTAGTACTTCGAGGTCCCGGTGACGTATGCGAGATAGCCACCGGTGCTGTGCTGGCAACCCTTCGGCTTGCCGGTGGTCCCGCTTGTGTACATCAAGAACAGGGGAGCTTCCGCCGGCATCGAGACGGGGTCGACCAAGTGTCCCCGGAACTTCTTGAGCAGGTCGTTGACGACATAGTCGCGTCCTTCGACGAACGGCGACTTCGTGGAGTTCTTACCGGGGTACCGTTGCCATACGAGGACCTTCTCGACTTTGTGCCCGTTCTCCTCCGAGGTCTTGAGCGCGATATCGGCCTGGAGCTTGTGGTCGCTCAGGGCACCATTCCGGTGGTAGCCGTCCATGTAGATCAGGACACGGCTTTGGGAATCGGCCGCCCGAGAGCCGCATGCTTGACCCGAGAACCCGCCGAAAACGACGGAGTGAATGACTCCGAGACGGGCGCACGCCAGCATCGTAACCGGGAGCTCCGCGCACATCGGCATGTGGACCGTCACGCGGTCCCCGGCTTTCAGTCCGCAGAAGTCGCGCAGGAGCGCGGCCATTTCGTTGACCTGGGTGTAGAGCTCCTGGTAGGTGATCGTGACCGTCGGTTCGTCCTCGGGCTCGGGGACGTAGATCAACGCCGCCTTGTTCCGGTACTTGGCGAGGTGGCGATCGACACAGTTGTACGAGACGTTCAATCGGCCCCCGACGAACCACTTCCAGAACGGAGCGTGGCTGGTGTCGAGCGTCGTCGTCCAGTACTTGTCCCAACTCAGGAGGTCACCGTACTCCTTGAAGCACTCGGGGAATTTTTCGATCGAAAAGCGGTCTCGGGCCGTGGGGTCTGTCAGGTTGGCCTGACCGACAAACGACGCTGGGGGAGGGATCAGTCCCTCTTCTGCCCAATGGACCGCGATCTGCGCTTCGCTGGTCTCCGTCGCCTCTTCCCGCATCGTCTTGGTTGCCATTGATTCCTCGCCCTTCTGGAGGCCGCCGTCGGCACTATCCGCCGACCTCTGGAAGGGCAGTCATTCCATCCCCGTGAGATATTAAAGCATGCGGAAGCCTAGCTTGCCGGCGGCCTCCGTGCCCATCAACCGGAGGACGACGGAACTCCGCCCGGCGCGTAGGTCGGGATCCGGAGGAGATGGACGCCCGCCACGATCGACCAAAGAAGAATGGGAGCGACGATCAGGCGTTCCATGCCCCCCACGCCCAGTCCGGCGTAACTGCCATTGACGAACAGGACCAGGGCAACGAGGTCGACCACTCCGGACACGATCGTGTAGGTGCGGAAACCGTCCCAGCGCGTGTCCCGGAACATGGCGAATCCGAGGAAGATGAGCGCAAATCCGCCTCCCGCGAACGCGAGGAGAGCGGAAATCGAGTGGATCTTGATGTTCACGTCCTCGGGGGAGAGGCCGACCCCGATCGACCCGATCCCGGCGAGGGCGAGCAGAGCGAGGCCGATCGTCCGGGATCGTCGAGGACGAAAGGCGGTCTGGAGGAGGAGCACAGCGAGGACGATGAGAATCCCCATCAGTACGATCCCGACGTTGAACACGTCGTGCCACGGAGAACAGGCGTAGTGGCCACCGAAGGAGGCGGTCCCTCCAAAGACGCCGCAGTTCACGGCGCCCAGGTCCGAGATGTAGTTCGCACTGAGGCTGTAGGAAGAACCGTATCCGATCTGCGTCACGATCATCGCGACGAGGAATTCGACCGAGGCGACCACGAGCAGGATCGCGCCGTGGTGCACCGAGCGGTGCACCAGCGGACCCAACCGCTCGCGGGGCGGAGGGGGTGCGGTGGCCTCGGCGGACTCGGCCATGGGTGGCCGATTACTCCTCGCGTGCGTTCCGTTGGTACGACGCGTCGCTGGCCCGCTTCAACCGGGCTCCGTCGCGGTCACAGGTAGGCCGAGCACTCGGCGGGACGTCGATGACGTAGCCCCCGCCGCACTTGGGACACTCATAGTACGGCATGTCGACAACCCTGGCGGACTGAGCGCAGGTCGGCTATAAAGGGGGTGTCATTCAGTCGCGGGGGAACCACCATCGGGGACGGCCAGGTCCGCGGGGCGCGTGCCGTGCGGGCGGACAAGCCCGGTTCCCCCGCCACTCGGCCCCGGAGGAAGGTCGAAGATTCCGAACCGGAAGAGGAGGCGGCCCGGACTCGCTTCCGACATCTTGACGAGTACCGGGTGGCGCGGGAGTGGGACCGGTACGAGGGCACGGCCCAACGTCGCTTGTTCCGGGACCTTCGAGCCCGATTCCTCGACCGCCACGCGGTTCCTGCGGGCTGGGTACTCGACCTCGGTTCCGGCCCGGGTCGATTCCTCCCGCATGTTGGCAAGTCGGGAGCTCGACGGGTGGCGTTGGACCTCTCGGTCGAGATGCTGCGGAAGGTCGAGCGGCAGGGGCGGGCCCCGCCGGAGCTCGTCCGCGGGGACGGAGTGCACCCGCCGTTTCGTCGAGGCGGTTTCCAAGAGGTCGTTGTCCTCGGGAACGCTCTCGGGTTCGCCGGCGCCGAAGCCGACCTCCTGTGGGTCGCCGCCGGGGAGCTGGTCGCCCCCGGCGGGTGTCTCATCCTCGAGATCGTGGCGGGAGCGGGGGAGCGCGCGCGCTACCTCTGTCGCCTTCCCCCGTCCAGTTTGGACCGGCTCTTCCGTTCCCCGGTCAGCGCCTTGGTCGCCCGGGTCGACCGGGAGGGGTTCGCGTTGGACCCGCCCCGGCGTAGCGACCCGGGGTCCTTCCGACGGTACCCCCCGGATGAGCTCAAGGAAGCGATCCTCCGCCGGGGCTGGTGGGTCGAGGAATCGATGGCCGTCGCGCCCGCCCTAGGCTCTGACCGCGAGCGCGTGGAGGGCGTGGCCACCGACCCGGTGGCGTGGGACCACCTGGTCGAACTCGAAGAGATATTCGGTCACCGGGAAGAGCGGACCCGTCGGGCAATCGCGGTCCTTCTCGCCGTTCGGGTGCCTCCGGTCGGAAGCGTATGATTAAGTAACTTGGGCCGCCCATCTTTCTCTCGATGGAGTGAATGGCGAACTCGACCCCGTCCAAGGCTACGACGTCAGCTGCGGCTTCCTCCAAGGCCACCACCAGCGGGGGAACTTCGTCGAAATCCGCGGCCGCGCGAGCCCCGAAGCCCACCCCGCGTTCCGTGACAGTCCCCCAACCCGAGGACCTCGAACTCGCCAAGGAGGATGCGCTTCTCCAGCTCCGCATTGGCCGGTCGGCTCACTTGTACACGGTCCTGATCTCGGGGGCCCTCGCGCTGGACGGGATCCTGGTCCTCCTGTTCATGCCCAACCTTCCGTCGCTGCCCAACGGAGCGACCGGGGCCGCGGCCTTCTCGGACACGGCATTCCTCCTCGTCCCGATCGCGGCCGCCCTCGCCATCTCCATCATCGGCCTCAGCACGAAATGGGAAGCGTACCAGCTTTGGCCATGGGAACCCCACTTCTCGACCACGGTCGGGGCGGTCGGACTGAACGCGGTGATCGCAATCGTCTACGGTACGCGCATCGCCGGAGTCGGGCCGTTCGCCCACCTCGCGCTGCTCCCTTGGTTCTACCCGGTCACGCTGGTCGGGATCAGCGTTGCCCTGATCGGCCTGGTCATGACGTGGGGCACCTGGTCGGCTCGGCAGTGGATGGCCGCGCTCTGTGCCGGTCTCCCGGTCGCTACGGCGGCGTTCCTCTTCGTCGGTACCCCGAGCGGGACCGCCGGGGGCGCCGGGCTGGCGATCAGCCTCTTCCTCTCCGCGATCCTGTTCCAGACCTCCGGCTCGTTCCTTCACCTGATCTCGTCGGGAACCCGCCCGCACGAACGCGAATTGATCACGTCCGGCCAAAGCCGGATGTTCCGTATCGCGGACGAGATCCGGGGCAAGGAGGAGGGGCTCCACTTCCGCGAGTCGTCCCTCATCAAGCGCGAATCCGACGTGGAAAACGCTGAAGCGTCGATCGCACGACAGAACGACTCCCTCAAGGAGGCGCGCCAACTCCTGGACGACCTCGAGGGGGACTACCGGAAGCGCTCCGACGAACTCATCGACCGGGAACGGACCTGGGCCGGTCGCCTCGCGGAGATGGATGCAAAATCCCGGCTGGTCGAGGACCGCGGGAAGGCGATCGAACTGCGCGAGCAAGAGGTCGGCCGCCTCGTTCCCCAGGTCTCGGAGCGGGAGCAACGACTCGTCGAGCGAGAGGGCGAGCAGACGCGTCGGGACGTGGAACTTACTCAACGTCAGCAGGAGATGGAGCGCAGGTTCGCCAGTCTCCCGGAGATGGAGGCCCGACTCGAGGCCCGGCGCAAGGACCTCGACCAGAAGACCTCCGAGATGCTTCGGCGTGAGGGCGAGGTGGTCTCGCTGGAAAGCGCGGCCAAGTCCGGTACCCAATCTCCCTCTCGAGCCCAAACGGATCTCGCGACCCGCGAGGTCAAGCTCCAGCAGTTCAAGGCGATCCTGGACGAGCAGAACGTCATTCTCGGCCGACGGGCCCGCGAGAACGCGGAGCAGGCCCGCGTGGCGTCGGAGGGCCTCAAGCGGGCCGCCGACCGCGAGGCCGCCCTCGCGGGGCGCGAAGCCACTCTGAAGCAACGCGAAGCGGAACTCGACCAGATCCGCCGGGCGGCGGACGACCGGCGCGCCCAGTACGACAGTGCCTCGAAGGATTACACCGGGCGGTTGGAGGAACTCGGTCGGATGCAGACCGAAGCGGCCCACAAGGCCGCCGACCTCGACCGCACGCTCAAGTCGGTAACGGACCGGGAGGCCGCCATCACCAACCGGGAGCAACGGGTCGCGGCCGACCGTGCCATCCTGGACGAGCGGGAACAGAGCCTGACGACTCGGGTGCGCCGTGTCGATGCGCTCGAGGCCGAGGTCGGGCTTCGTCGGGCCGAACTCTCCCAAAGCACCAACCTCTCCATGACGGGCATGGCGGCCGTCGCCGCGGCCGGGCATCTGGACGATGCCCCCCGATCGTCCAGCCGGTCTCGGAGCAGCGTGGACACGAGGGTCACGGACCTTTCCAGCAACACGCCGGCGGGGACCGGGGAGACGCTGCAGGCGGCCTCGCCCCGGCACGACGTCCAACGCCTCCCGACAGGGATCTCCCGCCTCGACGACCTCCTGGTCGGCGGGCTTCCGCCGCGGGCCCACCTGGTCCTGCTCGGCGACGCGTTCGTCGGGAAGGAGATCGTCCTCTACTCGTTCATCGCGGAGGGCCTGAAGCGCGGCGAACCCGCGCTCCTGGTCACGGGCTCGCGATCCCCGGAGGAGGTCTCTGCGAACTTTGGGGTGGTCCTTCCGCAGTTCAAGGAGTACGAACAGCTCGGCCTCGTCACCTGGATCGACGCGTCCGGATCGACGGCGCCCGCCTCCCCGCAACGGCTTCGGGCAACTGGACCGGATGACCGGGCCGGGATCCTCACGAACCTCGTGAAGGCGTCGAAAGCGTTCGAGGAGACGAAGCACACGCCGTTCCGAGTCGGGTTCCTTGGCCTCTCGGCGGTCCTGGCTGGCGGTGACCCGCGGACCGGCCTCTCCTTCCTCCAGAACGCGGTCGGGATCCTGAAGATCCGGGACGCGCTCGCGATGTACGCCCTCGAGGGGGGAGCGATCTCGGACGCCCAGGTCGAGGCGTTGCTGAGCCGCATGGACGGCGCGATCCTCTTCCGGCAGGACCGGGACAAGACGTTCCTTTCCGTCAAGGGGCTCGGCGAGGTCCAGACGCATGACTGGGTCGAGTGCCGCGCCACCAACCGAGCCCTCATCATCGGGTCGTTCGCGCTCGAACGGATCCGCTGACGGGGGCCTCCGCCCCGCCGCTCTCCGACCGCCCGAAGGGGTTCCCGCTCGTCCTCTCCGCTACAGACTTCGCAGATGGGTCAACGGCGTGACGCCACCCATTTTGTTCTCGCTCTCACTCTATCGGAAGCGTGCGGCGGCCGGCGAAGCCGCGGTCGTCCCCGCCGGCGGCTCCGGGGTTGAACCGGGATCGGCGACGGGCTCCACGTAGTCCCGCCGGTCGGCGAGATAGCGGGGCGTTTCCCCGGCAAAGAATCGCCGCACGTTCTCGAGCGCGGTGCGGAGGCTGTACTCCTCCGCCCCGGGAACGGCACCGGCAGAGTGCGGAGTTCCGAGGAAGTTCGGCAACCGCGTCCAGGGGAACCGCTGTTCGAGAGTGCCTTTCACATAATCCTCGTTCCACCAACAGTCGAGCGCGACCCGGAACGTGGGATGGGTGGAAACATGTTGGTAGAGGGCCTCCTCGTCGACGGTGCCCGCCCGACCGACGTTCACGTAGATCGCGCCCGGGCGCATCCGGGCCAGTTGGTCCGCCCCGATCGACCCGCGGGTCGCCCGGGTCAACGGGCGAACGTCGAAGACCACGTCCGCCTCCGACAGGGCCTCCTCGAGCCGGTCGGCGGGGTACATTGCGTCGACCCCGGGCGCCATCCGACCGTTCCGATTCAGTCCCACCCGTCGCATCCCGAATCCTTCGAGCCGGCGGGCGATCTCGGCCCCGATGGCACCGTACCCGAGGATGAGCGCGGTCGTCCCGACGAGCGTGGTCGCAGGAGGCGGCGGTCGCAACCGACCCTCTGCGACCATCTGGTCGCCGGTCCTCAGCGCGCGAGCGGCACCGAGCGCGAGCGCCACTGCGTGCTCCGCTACAAAGGGTCCGAAGCCCCCGACGTTGCCCGCGACTCCGACCCGCTCCGGGAACTCTTCGAACGGGATCCCGTCGAGCCCCGTGTACGCGCGCTGGACGAACGCTAGCTTGGGAAATTGGTCGACCCGTAGTCCACCCAGGTCCCGTTCCACCGACCCGAGCAGGATCACCTCGACCGAAGTCAGCTCCGAGGGTTCGACCTCGGTGACGTACCGCCACGAAACGTCCGGAATCACCGCACCGACCTGCGCCGTGATGGCTTCTCTCGGGCGCAGGGCGACCAGGAGTCGGGGCGCGGAGCGGCTCATGGGCACCTGAGCTCCCGGGGGTTCATCTCCCTCACCCCCCGGATCGGGGTCTTGACCTAAGGGTGGGCTGCCGGGGCGGCCGAAGGGGAGGTCATCTCGACCGCCGCCTCGACCGTATGCGCGGCCTTTTCGGCGAAGGCGCGCGCTTCCTCCGTGGTCTTACCGCGAGCGACCGCGACCCCGAGTCGTCGGTCCGGGTAGGCTTCCGGCTTGCCGAAGAGGAAGACTCGAACCCCGGAAGGGGCCAAGGCCGAGGAGAGGCCGCCGTAGGAGGGGGCCCAGCCCGACGCGGAGGCGAGGATGACGTGAGCGGCGGCGGGGACGGTCGGTTCCGGACCGGTGTAGGGGAGTCCCAGGATCGCCCGGGCGTGCAGGGCGAACTCCCTGTTCCACTGGCTTCCCAGCGTGACCAGGCCGGTGTCGTGGGGGCGGGGAGAGACCTCGCTGAAGTAGACCGTACCGCCCTTCACGAAACATTCGACCCCGAAGATCCCGACCCCGCCGAGCTGGTCGGTGACCGCGGTGGCCGTGGCTTCGAGGGACCGTTGGACATCCGGGGGGAACCGCTCGGGTTGCCAGCTCTCGTGATACAGCGTGCCGGGACGGAGGTGCGCGACGGGTTGCATGACCGAGGTGACGACCCGGCCTTCGGGACTGTAGTGGCGGAGCGTCAACATCGTCACCTCGCGGTCGAACGGGATGAACTCCTCGATCATCACCCGGGCGTTGCGGACCCGGCCGTGCTCGCTCGCTTCGAGGTAGGCGGCCTCGGCGGCCCCCACGTCACGGACCACCGACATTCCATGGCCCGAGCTCGACATGACCGCCTTGAAGACACAGGGGACCCCCAGCTCGCGGACCGCCTGCTGGGCCTCGGCGACGCTTTCGACCATCGCGAAGGCACTGGCCTTGACATGGGCCTTTTCGGTCGCGAGACGCCGTATCCTCTCCCGGTCCATCGTGGCTCGAGTGGACTCGGCGCGCGGGATGACCGTCCACCCTTCCTCCTCGAGACGGACCAGCTCGGCGGTCGCGATCTGCTCGATCTCGGGAACGATGACATCCGGGGCCTCCCGGTGCACGAGCGCCCGGAGGGCAGCCGCGTCCGTCATCGCCACAACGTGGTGTCGGTGCGCGACCTGCATGGCCGGGGCGTTCGCGTACCGGTCGAGAGCGATCACTTCGGCTCCCAAGCGCATCGCCTCGATCGCGATCTCGCGGCCGAGCTCCCCGCTCCCGAGTAACATCACTTTGGGAGCGTTGCCAACCAGGGGGGTGCCGATTCGGTCGCGGAAGGGGACGCCAGCGGTCCGAGCGGGGGGAGTCATCCCGGCGCGGCACGACACTCCTGCCCATAATCTTCCGCCCCCTCCATCGCGCGGGTCGAGGGCAGGGTTAAGCCCGCCCCGGCCAGGTGGGTCGAGAGTCCAACGTGAGCGACCGGGCCGTCACCTTTGACCTGTGGTACACGCTGGTCTACCTGGACCCATCGGACCAAGACCGCTACACCGACCGACAGGTGGAGGTCGCGGTCCGGGCCTTGCAGGCCGCGGACCCCATTCCCTCGTCCGGTACGATCCGTAAGGCGGGAGAACTCCGGGCCGCGTTCCTCCGAGAGGTGGCGAACGCCCATCGGGCGGCCGCCGCCGGGGAGTCGATATCGTGTGCGAAGCAATTTCAGAGCGCGGCGGTGGCGACCGGTCGAACGCCGGACCCCGACCGCTACCTGGGGGAGCTCGGAAACTTGCTCGCGTCCACCCCCTTTCGGGTCGTCCCCGGGACCCTCGAATGCCTCGACGCCCTCCGACGGGCCGGGTATCGGGTCGGCATGGTCTCCAACACGGTCGGGGAGCCCGGTCGGGCCTTTCGCCCGCTCCTCCAGCGGCTGGGATTCGACCCGTTCATCGAGAGCTACGTCTTCAGCGACGAACTTCCCTGGACCAAACCCAATCCCGAGATCTTCCGCCGTGCAGTGAATCTCCTTGGGTCGACGCCGGACCAGATGGTCCATGTGGGGGATGGTTGGGCGGACATCGAGGGAGCGCGGCGAGCGAGCCTACGGGCGGGCCTCCTGCTGACGGGGCATCCGCCCTACACGGCTCGATACGCCCGCCTCAGCCCGAAAGGACCCGGCGGAGGACCCCCGCCGGAGTTCAGGGTACGGCGGCTCGAGGAGGTCCCCGGGTTGGTCGCTCGACTGCTCCCGCAAAGACCTGAAGGGGCTCGGTAGACGGGAAACGGGTCCGATCCGACCCTACTCCTCGCCCATTTGGCGAGGTTTGGGGATGACCCGGGGCTGGTCCTCCAGTCCGGGCATGCCCGTCTTCCCCTTGACGATGTCACAGTCCTTCCAGCTGACGCCGACCGTGACCCGTGGGAAGGCGACCTTGAGGGTATAGCTCGCGAGCTTTCCGATCACGAGTCCCTGGGAACCCGCGACGAGATTCGGGTTCATCACCGAAAGGTCGCGCGTCAGGATCACTCGGGTCTCCCCGAACCGTATCTGGGACAACTCCTCGCGGTCTTCCATGGCAGTGACGGTTCGACCCCTCCCGGGCCATAAGTTTGACGCGGGAGGGGTCGACCCCCCGTCGGGGCCGAAGGAGAGACCTTAGGTGCCGCCAGACCTGCCCGCCGCCACCATGGCCCCAACCCGAACCTCCGCCCCACCGGCTCGTTCTCGGCTCCGGCTCACGGGCCATGCTCGGAAGAATCGGGCGAACTGGAATCGGACCGCCGAGGAATACGAGCACCTCCATGAGTCCGAGATCGGCCCCGGCCGGGCGATGGCTTGGGGGGTATGGCGCGTCCCGGAGTCCAAGCTCCGGCTCCTTGGAGCAATCCGGGGAAAGGATATCCTTGAGCTCGGGTGCGGGGCGGCCCACTGGTCGGTAGCATTGGCCCTCCGCGGCGCCCGGATGACGGCGCTCGACGTCGCCCCGACCCGTCTCGCCCAAGCCCGGCGGTCGATGGACAAGGCCAAGGTGAACTTCCCCCTGATCGAGGCCAGTGCCGAGTCTCTCCCTTTCCCCGCTCGAAGTTTCGACACGGTGTTCTGCGACTGGGGGGCCATGACCTTCGTCGACCCGTGCCGGAGCGTACCCGAGGTCGCTCGGGTACTCCGCCCGGGCGGGATCTTCGCATTCTCGAACTCAAGTCCATTCCGCTCGGTTGCTCACGACCGGGTACGCGACCAGATCAGCCGAACACTGCTTTACGACTATTTCGGGCTGCATCGCATCGAGTTCCCCGAAAACGAGGTCGATTTCCAGCTCCCATTCGGAGAATGGGTCCGTCTCTTCCGGGAGAACCGTCTGGTCGTCGACGCGCTCATCGAGCCTCGTCCCCCGCCCGGGGCGACCAGCTCCTACCTCTCCCCCCGGGAGGTCGCCTGGGCCCGTCGATGGCCCTTCGAGGCCATCTGGAAGACCCACCGAACGCCGGGCCGGATCTCGGGACGTCCTCGCCGAAAGTGACTGCCGAACCTCCGAAGGCGGGCGCGACCGCCGAAACTCCGTTCCTCCACGGCGGGGGCGGGTCAAGCTCGCGATTTATGTACTAGAACACCGTGCACCGTGGTAACATGTCCGCCGGGGGGATGACCATGGAAACCGCACACGGCATGCAAGAGGCACCGCCGAAAGTGGAGGAGAAGCCAGAGTGGTGGGCGAGCTCGGCAACCCTAGGGTTGATGGGCTTCGGCACGACCACCATCCTGGCAGGCCTGAGCGTGGGGGGATGGATCTCCTTCGGAGCCCTACTCTCGATGGCGATCTTCTTCGGAGGCTCCGCGCAGATCATCGCAGGTGTGATCGCCCTGAGAAAGGGGAACATGTTTGCGGGAACCGCGTTCCTCAGCTACGGGGCGTTCTGGCTAGCCTTCAATACCTTGGTGACAAGCTATGTCGTGCCAGCCTCGGCGTTGACGAACGGGTATGACGTGTCGGCGTTCTTCTTCGTCTGGATGCTGTTCACGCTGAGCTTCTTCATCAACTCGTTCAAGCACGGCTGGGGGATCACCGCGGTGTTCCTGACCCTGCTGATTGCCTTTGGACTGCTCACCTGGCGCTGGTGGGAGGTCGGAGCGGGCACCGTGGTCAGCATGGGGACCCTCCAGGCGATTGGTGGCGAGATCATCCTGACCGGCCTGCTGGCTTGGTTCGTCGGAACGGCGGACCTGACCAACTGGAACTACGGTCGGAAGCTCATTCCGGTCTAGGGCCGGAAGCACTAGGCCGAGCCAACCCCTTCCTTCCTTTTCCCTGCCTCAACGGGGCGGAACCCGCCCGGTCCGTCTCAGGCGGAAGCCCCTCGGAGCGCGGTTGGGCCCAACCCCAGTTGGATCAGCCCCCGGGCGGCCAGGATCGAGACTACAAAGAGGGGGATCAGGAACAGATCGGACCCGGGCCAGGCCACTCCGAGGGCTTCTCCCAACCAGAAGGCGGCGAACGTGAACAACATCGCCGTCCCGAACAGCTTCAGCCAGGGAACCTTGATCCGGCGGAGCCGTTCGTGGACCAGGAACGCGAGAACAATGAGGATCCCTCCTGCCAAGAGGGCGCCTACGATGGCCGAGAAGGCGTACCCGGCGGCCGTGAGACCCAA
This sequence comes from Thermoplasmata archaeon, assembly GCA_052326445.1. GTDB lineage: Archaea > Thermoplasmatota > Thermoplasmata > Lutacidiplasmatales > UBA184 > Lutacidiplasma. Next base: position 45,723 of record JBKQNC010000021.1, on the reverse strand, counting down.
GAGGACGATGACGACCTCGACCGCCTCCACCGCTCCGGCGCTGAACCCCGCGCCGAACTGGAACCCTCCCGCGTACTTCGAGGGAGGGGCCGAGCTCGCGGGCAGGGCGGCCCGGCGGTACGACCGAAGGGTGCTCCGGAAGAGGAACACCCCGAACGCCGCGAGCAGGAAGGCCGAGACCCAGAGGAGGTAGGTGTGGGCCACCACAGCGAGCGCCGCTCCGACCCCGATCGCGAGGACCGAGACCACGGCGACCCCCGCCACGGCTCCGCTGGCCCCCGGTCGGACGGTCGGGTGGTCGGCGGTGACGGCGATGACGAGGACCACCACCTCGGTCATCTCGAGCAAGGTCAGAATGAAGGCGACGAGCAAGGCCGGAGCGTAGAGCGTGAGGTCCACGATGCCTCCCGGAGGGTTACCGCACCGACCAGGTCTGTAAGCCGGCCGACTCGAGGGAGAAGTCCATCACGGAGCCTCCCGCGGCCTGGAGCACTTTCGCGACCTGGGCGCGTCGGGCAAAGTCACAGAAGAGGAGGAGGAAGCCTCCACCGCCCGCGCCCACGAGCTTCCCGCCCAGGGCCCCGGCGGCGCGGGCCTGGTGGTAGATCTGGTCTACGTGGGGGTTGGAGATCCCCTCGGTGAACTGCTTCTTCAGCTCCCAGCCCTCGTCCAGCAGGCGGCCCATCTCGTCGATGTTGCCCCGGACAAGTTCGTTCTTCATCGCGATCGCGAGGCGCTTCGTGGCGTCGAGCGCCTCCACGGTCTCGGTCCGCTTGCTGGTGTACCCTTGCTGCTGGCGCTGGAGCAGCTCGTTCGTGAAGTGGCCCCCGCCCACGTAGGCGAGGAGGAGCCGGTACGACAGCTCGTTCGCGACCTCCGGGCGGATCTTGAGCGGGTTGACGATGGTGCGCGAGCCGGCGAACTCGATGAAGTTGAAGCCCCCGAAGGCGGCCGCGTACTGGTCTTGACGCCCCCCGGTGATCCCGAGCTCGGTCCGCTCGATCCGGTAGGCGAGCTCGGCGATGTCGTACGAGGTCCAGGTCTCCTTGAGATAGTGCTGGAAGGCTCCGACGAGGGCCACACAGATGGCCGAGGATCCGCCCAGGCCGGTCCCGGGGGGAGCGTCCGAGTGAAGGAAGAGATGGAGGGTTTCGTGGGCGGCTTCCACGGTCCCGGGGGGCCGTAGCACCTTGAGCGCGGCCTTGATCAGGTCGAGCTCCCCGTTGTAGAAGAGGTCGGACGGTCGCTCATACTTCGCCTTCACGTTGAAGTCGAGCGACTCCACCGTCGTGCCGCCGTTCGGCTTCGGGATCGATTCGAGCGTGACGTACGCGAACTTGTCGATGGTGCAGTTCAGGACCGCCCCGCCCCGCTCTTCGGGGTACGGTGAGACATCCGTCCCGCCACCGGCAAAACTGATCCGGAGCGGGGCCTTGGCCCGAACGATCGGCATCGGCCTCCCCTCGGAGCGACCCGAGCGACTTAATCCTTCCCGGGGAGGAGCCCCCGCCGCCCGGGCGGAGTCCCGCGGCCCTTATTCGCTGGGCCGCGCTCGTGGCCGCGTGACGCGCCGATATCCGGGACCCTCGCTGGCGGTCGATGCCGTCTGGCTCCGACGGGGTCGGGTCCTCCTCGTGCGTCGGGGCCATCCCCCCTTCCGAGGAGAGTGGGCTCTCCCGGGAGGGTTTGTCGAGATCGGCGAGACGGTGGAGCAGGCCGTGCTTCGAGAGCTCCGAGAAGAGACCGGTTTGCGGGGACATCTGGGTCCGCTCGTCGGGGTCTGGTCCGACCCGAAACGGGACCCGCGGAAGCACACCGTTTCCGTGGTCTTCCGTATCGTGGGCACCGGTGGGGTCCCCCGAGGCGGCGACGACGCGGCCGAGGCAGCCTGGGTGCCGCTGGACCCGTTCCCCCGGCTCGCGTTCGACCACGGTGAGATCCTCCAAGCCGCCCTCCGGGGCGCCCCTACCCGACCTCTTCGCTGAACTGACCGGGCCCGTCGTTTCCGCTACTTGCCGTCCCGACTCCAACCCGGGGCGGCCGGGGAGGTGGTTAGGTGGGTGGCGTGGACGAAGTCCGTCCCCCGGTTCCAAGAGAGGAGCGCGGCCACCGCCAGGATCGCGGCCGAGGCATACAAGGCGGCGTGCAGGCCCATCAGGAACTGGGTGCTGACCCCTCCGATCTCCGTGCCGAGGAAGACGGCGTACGCGACCCGCGACGGGATAGTCGCCGAGGCGATGGTGAACGCGAGCACAAAGCTGAGCAGCGCCCCCATGTTCTGGAGCGTGCTCCGCAGTCCGCTCACAGCGCCGAGTCGATCCGGGGAGGCTTGGCTCATGATCGCCATGTTGTTCGCCGGGAAGAACATCCCGGTCCCGACCCCGGTGATGAGGGAGATCACCGGCACCCAACCGAGCCACGTCGAGACTCCGAGGAGGGAGTAGCCGACCACTCCGAGGAGCATCATGAGGATCCCACCGGTCGCCATGGCCCGGGTGCCCGTCCGGTTCACGAGCCGTCCCATGAGCGGCCCGGCGATGGCGCCCACGACATACCCTGGCACGAGGAGCAGAGAGGCGTTGAGCGGTGACAGGTCGCGCAGCCCTTGGAGATACATCGTGAGGATGAAGACGATCGAGAGGTAGCCGAGGCTCTGAAAGAACCCCGCCGTGAGCGAGAAGCTCAGGAGGCGGTTGCGGAAGTCCCGGACCTCGATCATCGGAGCGGCCACGTAGAGCTCGTTGTAGACGAACAGAGGAAGGAGGAGTAGGCCCCCGACGAGGTAGGCCCAGTGGAGGGCCGTACCACCGTAGCTCGCGAGCTCGATCGCGCCGTACGAAACGAGGGCCAGCATCGCGGTGAACAGCGCAAAGCCGGAGAGGTCGAACCGGGTGTGTGCGGTGGGGGTGGTCGGAAGCGCGCGGAGGCCGAGGGCGACCGCACCGATCCCGATCGGGATGTTGATGAAGAAAATGTAACGCCAGCCCAGCTCCGTGGTGATTACCCCGCCGAGAAGGATCCCGAGGACCGCCCCGACACCCCACCCGAGGGCCAGCATGCCGAACGCCGCCCCGCGTCGCTGCGGGGGGAACACGTAGGTGAGGATGGCACTCCCGTTCGCGAACAGGAGGGAGCCCCCGACCGCCTGGAGCGCCCGCGCGGCGACGAGGGTCGTCGCATTCGGGGAGAATCCGCACAGGGCCGACCCGACCGTAAAGATCACAAAACCGACGTTGTAGAGGCGGCTCCGCCCCCAGAGGTCCCCCAGTCGTCCCGCCTGCGTCGTGAGCGCCGCGCCGATCAGGATGTAGAGCAGGATGGCCCAGATGAGGACCGTCAACGGCGCGGAGAGGTCCCGCACCATCGTGGGCAGCGCCAGGATCACGATCGTGCTGTCGATCGCGAACATCAGGGAGCCGATCGTGGTGAGCAGGAGGATGCTCCGCTCCTGGCTCCGGGAGAACACCGGCGGAACCGGCCCCGAGCCCGTCCCGACCCCGCTCGCCATCGATGGGTAACCCCCTTTCAAGCGGATCGCTCACCCCCGAGGACGGAGATAAGCGTTGAGCCGAATCGGTTCGGTTTCCATGGACGCACCCCGATTTCGTCCTGCGTAACGGGGCCGGTTTCTGAACCCTCAAGTACCCCTGGGGTGCGAGGGAGGCGAACGACCATGACGAACCGAACCACCATGACTGGAAGCTGGTACCGCACCCCCGCCGTCCTTGGCTTGCTCGAGACGGCGCCGAAGGGAGAGCTGGGCCCCGAGCACGAGAAAGTGTACTTGGAGGCCGAACGGAGCGCCATCCGGGACCAGGTCCGACCGGCGGGCGCGGCGCGAGGACTCGACCAGGTCTCGCCCGGGGAGCAACGCGTCTCCGGCTATACTGGGTATCTGCCGCACCGGTTCGACGGCTTTTCCCAGTCCGAGCGGGAACCGATGCCATTCTCGACCGACCTCCTCGCAGATTTCCAGGAATCCAACCCGGCGCTCGCCGCTCAGCTCGCGACCGCGGGCGCCGCGTTCGCCCTTCCCAAGATCGTCGCCCCGCTCGTGTACCGGGGGACCGAGGCCTCGAGCCGGGCCGCCCGGGATGCGGTCCGGTTGGGGAAGGAGGAGGGAGCACCGAGCGTCTTCCTTCCCTCCGCCTCGCCGGGCGTCATCACTATCTTCTACCCGAACAACCCGAAGGTCTACGCGAACCACGCGGAGTACCTCCAGGCCGTGGCGACCGAACTCGCGAAGGAGTACCGCGCGATCCTCGAGGTTCCCGGGGTGACCCTCCAGATCGACGCGCCGGATCTCGCGATGGGCAAGCAGACGAGCTCGGGCTGGGGCACGGATTTCTACACCGCCCTTCCCCAACACGTCGATGCGATCAATTACGCCATCCAGGGTCTCCCCCGCGACCGCATCCGGGTCCACTATTGCTACGGAAACTACGCCGCGTCCCACTCCACCGACGCGGATTTCTCCCGCGTGCTCCCCGAACTCGTCCGGCTCAAGGTGTCCGCCCTGGTCGGCGAACTCGCGAACCCCCGCCACGAGGGGGACCTGCTCATCCTCCGCGATTACGCACGGCAGCATGGATGGCCGAAGGGACTTGCGTTCGTCGGCGGCGTCATCGACGTCAAGACCCCCATCGTGGAAAGTCCCCGGACCGTGCGACTTCGGCTGGACCTGCTCGGCCAAGCGGTGGGTCCGGAGAACGCCTGGGGCGGAACCGACTGCGGTTTCGAGACGTTCGCCCACATGAACGGAGTGCCTCGGGCGGTCGGCCTCCAGAAGCTTCGGGCGCTCGTCGAGGGGGCCCAGCTCCCCTCCTGAGCGTCCCCCGGCTCCGACCCACTCCGTTACCGTCTTAATCCGACCGTGCGGTGCACGGGCTCCCATGTCGCACCCGATGGAGCAGCACGCGCGGCCGACGCTGCTCTCGGACTTCATCCTGGGCAGCCAGGACGGGCTCGTGAACGTCCTCGGTATCCTCCTCGGACTCACCGTGGCGACCCACGACGCGCGCATCATCTACATCGCGTCGCTCGCGGCGCTGGCGGCCGAATCGATCTCCATGGGCGCGGTCGCCTACACCTCGACCCGCGCCCGCCGTCAGCTCTACCTCGCCGAGCAAGCTCGGGAGACGGAGGAGATGCGGGTCGTCCCCGATATCGAGCGGGAAGAGGTTCGGGTCATCTTCCGGAAGTGGGGGTTCCAAGGCGAGGAGCTCGAGCGCATGGTCGCCGCCATCGAGGCGAAGCCGGCGGCCATGCTCGACCTCATGATGGCCTTCGAACTCCACCTTGCCCCGGTCTCGGAGAACCAGCCCCGCGACAGCGCGATGGTCGTGCTCGCGGCCACGGTCGTCGGCTCGGCGATCCCTCTGATCCCGTACTTCCTGTTCCCGGCCGCGCTCACGATGGCCGCCGTCATCTCGATCATCTTGAGCGCCGGAATGTTGTTCGGGGTCGGCTGGTATGAGGCGCGGACGACCATCGGCGTCACCTGGCAGAGCGGGCTCCGAATGGTCCTGATCGGTCTCGGCGCGGGCTTCGCCGGATTCGCGATCGGGTATCTGGCGAACGGCCACTACAGCTGAGGGCGACCAACCGAGCGACTTAGCCGCCCGTGGAGCGAGGCCGTCGCCAGGGTCCCCGTCCCCAGAGCGGGCGCGCCGCGCGGCCGATCTCGTGCCGGCGGCACCGGGTGCACCATACGACCTTCTCACTCGTCGCGGCGAGTTCGGGGGTGGAAACGTGGTCTTCGGGGGAGTGCGAGCAGCCGCGGCCGAGGCAAGGATGCGGTTGGTGCGGGGGCAGGGACCCGTCCATGTCAAGCTTAGACATGCGCATTCATGCGTATTAAAGGAATAGGTTCGGGGTCGAATCCGCGCCGACCCCGGGACCGTCGGGCGCAGCGGGAGAGGCGGCCGAACGGGTTCGGGGCTAGCGGAGCGCCTTGATTTCCTTGGCCGCGCGCGCCTCGCGCTCCTTGACGGTGAGCTCTCGAAGGTGGAAGCTGACGCTCACCACGCCGTTGAGCTCGATCGGCTCCGAGATCCACGGGAGCTTCAGCGCCACATGCTCGAGCCGCAGTTCGACCTGGCCATGCCGGTTGGCGAGGGCATCCATCCATTCCTGAAGGGGGTTGGCGCTCTCTCGGGGTTCCGCGTTCGGGACGACCATGCCCACCTCATGAACGGGGCCGAATAGAACCTTTCGCTCACCGAATTCCCCCATCGGACCGCCGGGACGTCGGCATCGAGGCGCGAACCCTCGGCGCTACGCACGCCAGGGACGGCTATCCCGTCGAACCGATCACGTGGGACGAACGGGGTAGACCCCCCGGGATCTCGTGGACCTAGGTCGTCGTCGTGAGGCCCGCCCGCGCGCGCAGTTGGTGGTAGAACCCGCCGAAGCTCGTCGCGGTCGGGGTTCGGAGGCCCTGATTGCGAAGCTGCTCGCGGACCTCCTTCGGTCCCTGCCGGAGGTCGAGGATCTTGGCGCTGTCGTACTTGTACTGGAACGTTCCGGCGGGGCCGCGCGGGAAGGCTTCCCAATCCCGCGGGGTGGTCGACCGGAGCTCGGCGGGACGCTTGCCGTCCGCCGGAGCGAATCCGGGGAGGGTGAGGTGCTCTTCCGTGAGCCACAGCATCGTCGCATCCCGGATCGCCTGCTCCGTCGTCCCATCGAGGGCGCCCGGGGCGACCTGGGACCGGACCCATCCGACGAGCGCGTCGAACGTCTTCTCGGTGTTCTCCTCCAACATCTGGAGGACGGCCAGCCGGATCGCACTGCGACGGAGCTGCTCGATCCCGGTGTCGCTCAGTCGGTACTCGACCGTGAGGCCGAGCAGACTTTCCGCGTTGTCAGGAAGCTCTTTGAGGGAGAGCAGGAAGAGGGGCGCGGCCGGCTCTTCCGCGGCGATGTGCCATAGGGAGAACTCCTTGCCGTTGGTCAGGAGCGCGAGAGGGACCTTCGTCTTCTTCGCCTGGTCCGCCACTTCACCGATCTCGGTGACGTTCGCCGTCCGCTCGCGGACGTCGAGGAAGAGGCGCGGTTGACCGTCTGCGTTGAACAAGGCGTAATCCACGTGGCCGTCGCTCCCCTTGATCGGGAAGTCGAGATAGACGAGGTGCTTGTCGTCGAGGTCCCATCCGAGGGCCACGAGGAACGGGTTGACGATCCAATGACGGATCTGCTGCTCGGTGAGTTCCGGTACGTCCCGGAGGACTTCGCTCGCAACCTGGTTAAAATCCGTGAGACGCCGGCTGAGGTCGACCGCTTCCATCGAGGTTGAATGGGGTGGCCCCGCCTTAAATCTACCCCCCCCACGCGGGGGGGCTCAGGGCGACGGACCCGCGCCCGGGCGACGCCGAAACGGAGCGGCCTCGGTCTGGAGGAACCCCTCCACCGGCTCGAGCGGCTGCCCGAGCCCCACGTACGGCTCGAGCCCCAGGAGGTCGGAGACCAACCACTCCACCTCGTAGGCATAGAGCAGCGTCGAGCCGACCGTTTCGAGCACGCGGGCGAGACGGTAGCCGCCGGCGGGGCTCATCGAGAGGTAACGAGGAGGAAGACCGAGGGATCGGAACAGCAACTCACACAGGTCCCGGTACCGCCACCGTTCCGGCCCGCCGGCGGTGACCGTGGCCCGGTGGGCGATCTCCGCCTCTCGCCGGACGATCCGGGCGAGGTCGCGGACGGCGATGGGGCTGACATGGTACTCCCCGTTCCCGAAGATCGGCAGGCGGTGCCAGCGACGGGCGGTGCGCAGCATCACGGTGAGAAGTTTGTCGCGCGGCCCGAACAGCATCGTCGGTCGGATGATCGAGTAGGCCAGATGGCTCCGGGCGACCGCCGCGTCGACCTCCCGCTTCCGGACCATGTACGGCAGGTGGGTCTCGACCGACTCGGTCGCCGGGGGAACGCTGATGTGCACGAATCGGACGTCCCCGAGCGCATCGCAGGTCTCGACCAACCGGACGAGTCCCTCCTTCAGCGGACGGAAGCGGCGATCCGGGCCGAATCGGTACCAGGCGACGTTGACGACCACGTCGACCTCCTTCAGGAGCGGACGCCAGTCGGGGACGGTCGCGATGTCGGTGGGGACCCACTCGACTCCCGCCGCCTGCTCGGCCGGGTTGGCGTGACGGTGGACCGAGCGGATCACGTGGTCGGACCGAAACTCTTCGAGGAGCGCCCGTCCCACGAGACCGCCCGTGCCTCCGACGATGAGGACGCGGGGACGACGGCCGACGGGTGGGCTCGGGTTCATGCCGCGGATCCCGAGGGGACCGCTTCCAGGGCCGCGGGGCGAGGCGCCGAACGGGCGACCGCTGCCTCGAGCTCCTCGAAATTCCGCACGAAGGGCGGTTTCACTTCCTCGACCGTCACCGGCCGGTCGACCTCGCGGGCGAGGGACGTCATGACCGGGCCCGAGAACCCACACGGATGGAATCGGTCGAACGGGGCCAGGTCCAGATCGACGTTCAGCGCCACTCCATGGAAAGTGACCCAGCCCTCGACGGCGACCCCGACGGAGGCGATCTTCCGTTCCTCGCCGACCCAGACGCCCCGGCGGCCCGGGACATGACTCCCCACGACCCCGAATTCGGCGATCGTGCGGACCACGGTCTCCTCGATCTCGTGGATGAACCCCCGGACGTTCCGCCCCCGGGAGGAGAGGTCGACGATCGGGTACGCCACGAGCTGCCCGGGTCCGTGGTACGTCGCCCGTCCGCCCCGCTCGACCGCGACGACCGGGAGGCCGCTCGCCGCGGCGGCCCCGTCGTCTCCCTCCACGCCGACCGTCACGACCGGGGGATGTTCCACCAGGATCAGGGTGTCGGGGATCTCGCCGGCCCGACGGGCCCGGACGAACGTGCGCATCTCGTCCAACGACGCGCCGTACTCCCGACGACCCCAGTCAACGACCCGAACCATCGGTGCGCCTCCGCGCGACGTGCATCGGCTCCCCGAGCCAGAGAAGGGCCGCCTCCTGGAGCGCCTCGGAGAAGGTCGGGTGGGGATGGATGGTGAGGGCGAGGTCGCGGATGGTGGCGCCCATCTCGATCGCGAGTCCGGCCTCGGCGATGAATTCACCGGTGGCCTCCCCGGCGGCGTGGACCCCGAGCAGGAGGCCCGAGGCGTCATCTCCGACGATCTTGACCCACCCGCCGGTGGAGTGGTTCGCATGCGCCCGGCCGAGAGCGGCGAACGGGAACCGGACTTCACGGACCCGGTATCCCTTCGCCTCGGCGTCGGCCCGAGCGAGCCCCACGCTCGCGAGTTCGGGGGTGGTGAACACCACGGAAGGCATCGCCTCGAACTGGAATCGCGTGGTCTTGCCGGCGATCGCTTCCGCGGCGACCATCCCTTCCCGGTACGCCTTGTGGGCGAGCATCGGGGGACGCGCGACGTCTCCGACCGCGTAGAGATGCGCTTGATTGGTCCGCATCTGGTCGTCGACGGGGATGAACCCCGTCTTGGGGTCGACCTTGACCCCCGCCTCATCGAGTCCCAGGTCGCGACTCGCCGGCCGCTTTCCGACGGTCACGAATAGGCGCTCGGCGCGGTAGGACTCCGCTCCGGAGGCGCTCTCGACCCCGAGGGTAACCTCCGTAGGGGAACGCTCCAGCCGGACCGCCTTGGTCGCCACGTGGACCTTGACGCCCAGCCGTTCGAGCGACCCCGTAAGCTCCCGGGACAGGTCCGGTTCGACGCCCGGAAGCAGCTGGGAGAGCAGTTCCACGATCGTGACCTCGACCCCGACTCGTGCGAGGAACTGTCCGAGCTCGCAGCCGCTCACCCCCCCGCCGAGGATCAGCATCGACCGAGGCAGCGTCCGAGCATCGAGGAGCTCCCAGGCGTTCACCACGGTTGTTCCGTCGGTCTCGAACCCCTTCAGGACGGTCGGAACGGCTCCGGTGGCGATCACCGCCTGTTGAAAATCGATGCGCTCATGACCCCCGTCCAGGGCCGCAAGGTCGAGTGAGGTGGGGCCCGTGAAGCGACCTTCCCCCCGAAGGACGGTGACTCCCGCCGACTTGAGGAGGCTAGCTACCCCCTCGCGCTCCTTCGCGACCACACTGTCCTTCCAGTGGACCGCTTGCGCGAGGTCGAAGGTGACGTCGGGGGCATGCACCCCGATCTCGTCTCCCTCGGTCCGAAGGTGATGGTAGAGGAGGGCGGCGTGGATCAACGCCTTGGAGGGAATGCACCCGCGGTTGAGACACTCCCCGCCCAGCTCTCCCTTCTCGACGAGGAGGACCTTCTTCCCCAGCTGCCCGGCGCGGATCGCGGCGACATAGCCGCCGGGTCCGCCGCCGAGCACGAGCACTTCGGTGGTGCGCGCGTAGGTTCCCGCCATCGCTGGTCCGTTAGCCTCGTCCGGGGGAGTCCGGTCGGGCATAGACGTCTTCGGTCAGGGATCGGGGGTTTGGGGGAGCCGTCTCTTCGGCCGTCCGGATCGCGACCCGGACCTTGTCGTCGGCCTCGGCCCGCATGCGTTCTCGAACAGAATCCGTGAGGAGGTTCTGCGCGGTCAACCAGGTGGCCAACCGCTCGACCGGGTCGTGGGAGCGGGCCCGCTCGGCCCAGTCCTTGGGCTGGTACCGGGTCGGATCGTCGGAGCTCGAATGGGGGGTCATTCGGTAGGCGACGAGCTCGAGGAAGGAGGGGCCAGCCCCGGTCCGCGCGGACGCGAGCGCTTCCGAAAGTGACCGGTACACCGCGACCAGGTCGGTCGCGTCGACCCGGACGCCGGGAATCCCGTACGCGGACCCCTTCGCGGCGAGGCTCTTCGCGGCGGTCTGCTTTTCGACCGGGAGCGAGATCGCCCACTGGTTGTTCGTGCAGCAGAACACCACCGGGAGGTTCCAGACCCCCGCGAGGTTGAGGCCGGCGTGGAAGTCGTTGGCGCTCGTGGCCCCATCACCAAAGAAGGCGAGTGCGACCCCGGGGCGGTGCCGGAGCTTCATCCCGTAGGCCACGCCCACGGCGTGGGTGATCTGGGTCCCGATCACGGAGGACATCGAAACGTAGTGCACGTCGGCGGCGGTCGGGTGGCACGGCATGTTGCGCCCACGCGCGGGGTCGAGGTCATCGGCGAACAAATGATGGGCATAGCTCACCAGCGAGTGGCCCCGAACGAGGGCAAGGAGCTGCTCGCGCAGACCCGGCAGGATCCAGTCCTCGGGGCGGGTCACGAGCCCCGCCGCCACGGTCACCGCCTCCTGACCGGTGGCCGCCCCGTAGAATCCGACCCGCCCCTGCCGTTGGAGCCCCTGCATCCGGGCATCCAGAGTCCGCCCGAGGGTCATCCACCCGTAGGCCGAGAGCAGCGTCTCCCGCCATCCCGGGCCGAGGACCTGGGCGACCTCGTCCGGGGTGTACGGAAGAGGCACGACGCTCGGGCCGGCGTTCATGCCATCTCAGCGAACAGCTGGTGGGGGTCCTCGAGGTACGCCTTGACGGTCGCGAGGAACTGAGCTCCCTCGACCCCGTCCAGGACGCGATGGTCGAGCGAGATGGAGAGGTTCATGAGGTCCGCGGGGCCGATCGTTCCGTCGGTCCGATAAACGGGTCGGCGCGAGATCCGGTGGACCCCCAAGATGGCGACCTCAGGGTAATTGAGGATCGGGGTGGCGAGGACGCCGCCGAGGGCACCCAGGCTCGAGATGGTGAAGGTTCCCCCCGTGAGTTCGGCGCGGCTCAGCTTGCCGGCGCGTCCCTTCTCCGAGAGCTCCTGGATCTCCTTCGCGATCGCGACGACGCTCTTCGTCTCCGCATGGTGGATCACGGGCACCAGCAAGCCGTCGGGTGCGGCGGTGGCGATGCCGATGTTGTAGGTGCCGTACCGGACGAGCTCGTTCGTCGCATCGTCCATCGTCGAGTTGACCCGCGGGTGGGCCTTCAGGCCCGCGACCACCGCTTTGACGATGAAGGGTAGGTAGCTCAGCCGCGCCCCCTGCTTTTCGACATGCTTGGCCATCCGGTCGCGGAGCTGCACGAGTTCGGTCACATCGATCTCCTCGACGTACGTGTAGTGGGCCGCGCGGTGAGACGCCTCCGCCATGTGTTCGGCGATCGCTCGTCGGAGCCCGCGGATCGGGATCCGCTCGGCGACGTCGGCCGACGAGGGGGCGGCTACGGCCGGGGAAGGCGGCACGACGGAAGGAGGCCGGGGGGTTTCCGAAGCCGGAGTCGAGGAAGACGGGGCCGCCGAAGAAGCCGGTAGGGTGAGGTCGGCTTCCATGATCCGGCCGCCCGGCCCGCTTCCACGGACCCGGCTGAGGTCGATGCCACGCTCCGCCGCAATGCGACGAAGATACGGAGAAGCGAGGGTTCGGCCCCCGGCCACCGTCTCCGAGGAAACCGTGGCGCCCGGGACGGGCGAAGGGCCGGCCGCCGGCGCAGCCGGGGCCGCCGGAACGGGGGTGGGCGGCGCGCGTACCGTCGCGGCTCCACCCTCCGCGTCGATCGTCACCAGCAACCCGCCGACTTTGACCTTCTCCCCGACCTGGGCGTGGATCTTCGCGATGCGACCGGCCTTGGGAGAGGGGATCTCGACGTTCGCCTTGTCGGTGAGGACGCTGACGAGCGGGGCGTCCTCCCGGATCGTCTCCCCCTCCTTCACGAACCACTGGACGACCTCCCCCTCGGCGACACCCTCCCCGATATCCGGAAGCCGGAACTCGAACGGCATGGAACCCCTAGCCCGCCTTCACGGCGGCGCGTACGTCGTGGACGATCCGGTCGGCGGTGGGGAGATAGAGGTTCTCGAGCGCGTAGGGGAAGGGAGTGTCGTACCCCGTCACTCGCACGACGGGGGACTTGAGCGAGTAGAGGGCCTTTTCCGCGATCAGCGCGGCGAGCTCGGCGCCGACCCCGCAGAATCGTGCCGCCTCGTGCACGATCACGGCGCGCCCGGTCTTCTCCACGGAGGCCAGGACCGCCGCCTCGTCGAGAGGGACCAGCGTCCGTAGGTCGACGACCTCGGCCGAGATCCCCTCGGTGGCGAGCTTCTCTGCCGCGTCGCTCACGATCGGGATCATCGCACCGTACGCCAAGAGCGAGACGTCCGAGCCCTCCCGCACGAGGCGCGCCTTCCCGAACGGAATTCGAACATCGCCTTCGGGGACCTCGCCGGTCACCGAGCGGTAGATCCGCTTGGGCTCGAGGAACATGACGGGGTCCTCATCGTGGATCGCCGTGAGGAGCAACCCCTTCGCGTCGGCGGGAGTCGAAGGGATGACGACCTTCAGGCCGGCGGTGTGACAGAAGTACGCCTCGGTGCTCTGGGAGTGGTACAGCCCGCCCTTGATGCCGCCCCCGTACGGGGTACGGATCACGACGTGACAGGGATATTGCCCGCCCGAGCGGTAGCGGAACTTCGCGAGCTCGCTGACGATCTGGTCGAAGGCCGGGTAGATGAAGTCGAGGAATTGGATCTCGGCGACCGGTTTCAGGCCGTAGAGCGCCATCCCGATCGCGGTCCCGATGATCCCGGTCTCGGAAAGAGGAGTGTCGAGGACCCGATCCTCGCCGAACTCCTTCAAGAGACCTTCCGTCGCCCGGAAAACGCCCCCGTTCACGCCGACGTCCTCACCCAGGACCAGCACGTCCGGATCGGTCCGCATCGCCACCTGGAGACCCCGGTTCACGGCCTGCACCAACGTCAGTTCGGTCACGGCCTCACGACTCCATCGTGAAGAAGCGCCTCGAACTGCGCGCGCTCTTCGACCAAGCGGGGCGTCGGGGACGCGAAGACGTCATCGAGGAACGTGCCCGGGGCCATGGGTGGCGTCTGTTCCGCTCCGTCGACCGCCTTCGAGACCTCGGCCCGCGCGGCTTCCCACATCATCTGGTCCCGCGTCTCGTCGAGCACCCCCGCCGCGATCAGGCGCTCCTTCACCCGCTTGATGGGGTCTGTCTCCTTCCAGTGCGCGAGCTCGGCGTCGGTGCGGTACCGGCGCGGGTCGTCCGAAGTGGAGTGGGGCCCGAATCGGTAGACCTGAGCCTCGATGAGGGTAGGCCCATCCCCCTTCACGGCGCGTCGCCGTGCCTCGACCACGGCCTGGTAGACCGCGTCAATGTCGGTCCCGTCCACGACCACTCCGGGAAAGCCGTACGCTTCGGCCTTCTCGGCCAGCGTGGCACTCTTGGTCTGTTTCTCCCGCGGAAGGGAGATGGCCCAGTGGTTGTTCTGGCAGAAGAAGACGGTCGGGGCCCGGTAGACCCCGGCGAAGTTGAGTCCCGCGTGGAAGTCGTTCGAGCTGGTCGCGCCGTCGCCGAAGAACGAGATCGAGATGATCGGGTCACGGCGGCGCCGGGCCGCGAGAGCGGCCCCGACCGCCTGGGTGATCTGGGTCCCGATCGGACTGGACGCTACCACGTAGTTGTGGTCTCGGAACCCGAAATGATTCGGCATCTGGCGGCCCTTGTTGACGTCCGCGGAGTTCCCGACAAGCTGGTCGAGGATCGCGCGGAGGGGGACTCCCCGAACGAGGGCGACCGCCAGCTCTCGGTAGGCCGGGAAGATCCAGTCCTCCTTCGCTAGGGCCCGGGCGCAGCCGACCTGAGCGGCTTCCTGACCGGATGCGGGCACGTAGAAACCGATCCGTCCTTGCCGTTGGAGCGAGATGCACCGGTCGTCGGTGGCCCGAGAGAGGACCATCACACGGTACGCGTCGAGCAACTCCTCGTGGGAGAGCGTCGAGGGGGCCGGAGATGCCGTGGAAAGGGTCGCGTGGACCGAGTCCCCGCCTGCCATCGGTGTACCGACTGAGGCGCGCGATATAACGCTAGAGAGGGGGCCGAGGCGGGGACCCGTTCCGGAGGCCCCGATGGAACGCTCGTCGAGGGGGCCGTTCCGACCTCCCACAGGAGAGCCGAACTACTTATACCGGCCAATAGCTCGCGCCCGCCCTCGGCGAACCCATGAGCGACGACCCTGCGATCGAAGTACGCCACCTCACCCGGGTGTTCGAATCCCGAAAGGGGTTCCTCTTCCGGGAGGTGGAGCGAACTTCCGCCCTGAAGGGGGTGGACCTCTCGGTCGAGAACGGGGCCATCTTCGGCTTGCTTGGGCCGAACGGTGCGGGCAAGACGACGCTCGTCAAGATCCTCTCCACGCTGCTCCTCCCCACGTCGGGCACCGCCAAGGTGCTGGGCCATGATGTGGCCCACGAGGCTGAGTGGCTCCGACCCCGCATCGGCCTGGTTCTCGGCGGCGAACGGGGACTCTACAACCGGATCAGCGGACGCGAGAACCTCCGCTACTTTGCCGACCTGTATGGCCTCCCGGCCGCGGAACGCGACACCCGCATTCGAGAGGTCCTCGAACGGGTCGACCTGGTCAGTGCCGCCGACCGTCGGGTGGAAGGCTACTCCCGCGGCATGAAACAGAAGCTCCACATCGCCCGGGGCATCCTCCACCGACCCTCGATCCTCTTCCTCGATGAGCCGACCATCGGGCTCGACCCGAAGAGCGCCCGAGAGACCCGAAAGCTCGTGCGATCGCTGGTCTCGGACGGGGTGACGATCCTCCTCACGACCCACTACATGTTCGAAGCCGAGGAACTCTGCCCTGAGCTCGCGATCCTCTCGCGGGGCCTGATCGTGGCCAAGGATTCGATCCCGGGTCTACGCCGCCGCGTGGGCGGGGACCGGACGATCGAGGTCGAGTCGTACGGGTTCGAGGACCGGGATCTCGCTCGGCTCCGCGCTCTGCCGGGGGTGTCCAAGGTCGCGTCCGAGGAGTTCGGGCCTCGCATGCGGCTGACCCTCCGGGTCCGGACGGAGGAGACCCGGCCGGAGCAGGTTGCCTCGATCATGCAGAACTACCCCGAGGTCACCGTGCGAGAGCGCCGGACTTCGCTCGAAGACGTCTACCTCGACCTCGTCGAAGAGGAGGCGACCTAGTGGCGCTGAGCGAGTCCCACGCGTCCCGCACCCGGGCGACGCAGGCCGCCCTTCGGCTCTCCGTCCTTACGTTCATGGCGGACCCGCAATGGCTGGTGCCCTCGATGATTGCACCCGTGATCTTCGGACTCGTCTCGTTCGAACTCTTCCGGGGGGAGGGCCCGTACTTCCTCACCTATGCGATCCTCGGCGCGGGGATGATGAGCATGTGGGGTCAGACCCTCTATGGGAGCGGCTGGGCGACCGGCCAGGACCGGGTCTTCGGCACGCTCGAGCCGACCATCCAGGCACCCACCCCCTACCTGTACGTGGTGCTCGGCCGGATCGTCTGGAACGTCGTGGCGGGCCTGATCGGGGGCGTGATCGTCTACCTCGTCGTCGTCCTGGCCGCGGGGGGCCCTCCGGCCCTCCCCGACCCGCTCGTGTTCGTGGTCCTGTTCCTGTTCGTGATGGTCACGCTGGCCAGCGTCGGCGTCGTCTTCGCGGCGGCGTACGTCTATACGCGCTACGCCGGGTTCATCCAGAATATCGGAGAGTTCGCATTTTACGTGGGCACCGGCTGCATGTTTCCGGTCGTCCTTCTTCCCTTCTGGACGAGTCCGATCGCCCTCCTCTTTCCCCCGACGTGGGCGCTTGACGCGCTCCGATACCTCTCCATCCCCGGGTACGTGGGATTTGGCTGGGGATGGCAATGGGACCTGGTCGGGGCCGTAGGGGTGACGGCCATCTATGCCGGGATCGCCGGGAGCGTCTTCCACCGGGTCGAGCGACATGTCCTCGAGAGCGGGAATCTCTCCGACTACTGATCAGGGAACGGCCATGGCGACGGCACACGAGATCCCGCATCCGCAGTTCTGGAGGACGTTCTGGTCGAACGCCGTCATGGCTCCGCGTACCAGCCTCGGCTTCATGCGCGTCGATTTCGTCCTCGGCACCGTCTTTGTCATTCCACTCACCCAGATGGTGTTCTTCGCCTTCGTCGTGATGCTGGGAGGAGGGGGGCAGTCCCAGGTCGAGTTCACCGCGATCGGGAACGCGGTCGCGACCGTCACCTACTCGAGCGTATTCTCGGTCTGCCAAACCACCGACTCCGAAAAGCAACAAGGGACGATGGAGCACCTCCTCGTCTCTCCCGCGGGTCGCCTGGCCTTGTACTTTGGGCGCGGCCTCATCCCGATCCTGGTCTCGCTCGCGACCGTGACGATGGGTCTGGTGTACGCGGTCGTGTTCTTCGGGGTCACCATCCCGACCGCCGCCCTTCCCAGCCTTGCGGTCTCGGTCGTCCTCACCGCGTTCGCGATGGTGGGTTTTGGGCTCCTTCTCGGGGGCCTTGCCCTCTACCTTCGCACGTCGATCATCCTCGGGAACATCTTCCTCTTCGTCGGGTTATTGCTCTCGGGGGTCAATTTCCCCCTCTCGAGCCTGCCCCCTTCCCTTCAGATCGCGGGCGATGCCCTGCCCCTCACCTGGGGCCTCAGTGCGATCCGTGCCGCGATCTCGGGGGAGTCCCTGGGATCCCTCGGCCTGCTCTGGGCTGCCGTCGGCCTCTCGGGCATCATCTCCTTGGGGCTCGCCATGGGACTGTGGGAGTACTTTGAGCGTCGTGCTCTCGCCACCGGAAGTATCGCCCGATTCTGAGGACGCATACCTTCCGAGACCGCCCGGGGGCACGCCGATTGGCACAGGGGCGACGAAAGGAACGATTCTTGTACCGGAAGCCATACCCTACCGCATGCTGGAATCGCTCAATTTGATCGCATTCCTGACGACCAGCCGCCCGGCCGAATCGAAGGAGTTCTACGCGGACAAGCTCGGCCTGATCTTCATGGGGGAGGACCCGAGCTTCCTCATCTTCGACTCGAACGGCATCGTGCTCCGTATCCAGAAGGCGAAGTCGTTCACCCCGTCCTCCCAGACCGCGCTGGGCTGGGAGGTCAGCGATGTGGTCCACCAGGTGGATGACCTGATCCGCGCTGGAGTGAAGATGCTCCGGCGCCCGGGACTTCAGCAGGACCAGATCGGGATCTGGACCGCCCCCGACGGGACGATGATCGCCTGGTTCCAGGACCCGGACGGAAATGTTCTCACGGTGAGCGAGCACGCGGAAAGGGTCTAGACGGGCTTGCGGGTCGGACCGCGGCGCCCCCGGACCGGTCGTGGCCGCTCCTCCAAACCCCCCCAAGCGGCTAAGTAGCGGTTCCCGGGATTACTCCACCCAATGGCGACGGAGGATCCCTCCCAGAAGGGGTTGGAGGAGCGAATCGAGTCCAGCCTGAACGGCGACCCGAGCCGGCCTCGTTGCGTCCACGGGCTCTACGAGGAACTCCTGGCCCCCGAGGGAGGCGCAAACCGAGACGACCTCCTGGACCTCACGCGACGCGCGGCGGGAGACCTCGTGGAGCACGGACGGGCCCGTCGGCGGTATGTGTCCGCGATCGCCATCGGGGCGCATTGCGAGGACGAAGTGTTCTGGTCGGTCCAGTCGCCCCACCGCGAACTCGAGGATTTCGGTCCCGAGTACGAGCAGCTTGCGATCGCCCGACGGCTGGCCTCCCATTTTGTGTGCCGCGGGCTCTGAACGTCTCCCCCGAAACGACCGCGCACCGACCCCGGCGCGCTGGGACCCGGAGCCGGGGAGGCGATCGGGCACCTGCGACCTCGGGATCTGAAAGGGTTCCGCCCACCTATCCCTCGGAGGAGGGGCTCAGCCTTGGTGAACCTCGTGGATCTCGTCGGCCAGGAGGCCGTGGGCTTCCTTGTGGACCCGGGCGGCGGCCTCCGGGCTCGGGGCTTCGACCAGGCAATAGACCGTCTCTGACTTCTCGTCGACCCAGTAGCTCCGATAATTGACCCCGTGCTTCCCCTGAACCTTCAGGTCCTTCGCGTGCGCTTCGGCCACGGCTGCGGCGGTCACTCCCTTCACCTTGCGGTGCGTGTCCATATAGAGGGGCATGGTGGGTAGAGAATGACCCGAGGTTCTTGAAACTTCGGGCTTGCCGCCGGACCGAGCCGGGGAGAAGAGCTCAGTGACCTTCGAGCGCACTGAAAGGCTCAAATGGCGGCACATTACCTGACGGTGGGGCCCATAGCTTAGGCTGGCTGGAGCACCCGGCTGATAACCGGGAGGTCGTCGGTTCAAATCCGACTGGGCCCATCGACCGTCAGACAATCGAGTCATTTTCAAGACGCCGTTTGCCGGTGGTCAGGGGTCACGCGCCTATTCGCGTCGGATCGCAAACCCGGCAAGGTCCGTAGAGATCGCAACTTCCGCGACGCGTTCGGCCGAGTCCGCGTGACTCGCCCCGCGAGGATGATCCGGGACGTGACGGGAATCGTCTGAGTATACCCGTTCTTAGCCCGCGAGACGGCAATCAGGTCGCAGTTCCAGCCACAATCCGCCGGCTGGTCGGTAATCGTAGAGCCGTGGTTCCGTGCTTCTTGGAGGATGGTGTTGTACGGCGGTGTACCGTTTTTGGGGCCCTGAGCACCGCCGTTCGTCAGACCGGCGCCTCGGGAAGCGGCGAAGTGTTACCGCACCGAGTGTGGAATTCGGATAAGTGCGTATGACGTGAAAGGCGCACAGCGGTCCTCCGGAGGACAGGTCAAGCCCCCTTGGCGGGCCGTCCGGCTCGGAAGTCGGCCTCGATCGCGGCTCCGAACCGGCCCCAAGTCCCTGCCACCTGCGCCCGGAGCTCTTGCCTCGTCGGAAAATCGGGCGTAACCCAACGCTCGGTGACCAGCAGCTGGAGGCGCGTCCGCCCCCGGCCCAGTGAAGTGAGGCGGTAATCCAAAGACATTCGATCGGTCTCGTCGATCTGGTCGGTGTGCCAAGAGTACGGGGGGTTGAGACGAACCAGGTCGACCGCGATCGTCGGGTCGTTACCCGGACCACTGCGAATGCGGACGCGGAGCACGCGACGCGGCGAGACTCGGATCACGCGAAAGGTCGGACGCGGACTCGCCCTCGAGAATCGGCCATCGTCGCTCCGGTAATCCGTACACCAATCGTACACGTACCGCAAGGGGGCGTGGATCACGAGGGAGAGTCGAACCGTCGTGGTCCCGTACACCCGGTGGCCCCGCTCGGGCATCGTTCGGGAAGTGGGGGGTTCTGCTTAAAGACTGGCTACGGGGGGTTCTGTAACGTTGACGGGGCCCCCGGCACTGAGTCTCGTCAGGTGAACCGTTCCGGAAGAGCCGAAGTGTTACAGCACCGGACCGACTGGGCCTACCCCTCTTCAATGAATCCGGTTGCCATAGAACTCCGCAGCCCACGTCTCGACCGGGTTGTTCCGAGGGGGCTTACGAAGGTTCTTTACCCCGACTGCCTGCTCGGTGGGACCATGCGTTCCAAATCAATGGGGTCTGTTGCGCTCTCGCTCCTCACGCTGGTTATTGCAGCGCTCCTCGCATTGTCGGCTGGGTCCGCATTGTCCTCCTCGTCAGACCATCGTGCTTCGGGGGTGGCACCGGCTGATGTTGGTGAAACATTACTTCCTGCTTCGCACGTCGGCCCCGGAGCCGGATATGTTCCCCCGAGCGTCGGTGAGACCACTGTCCTCATCAACAATACCGTCTATCCGGGGCTTTTCCGGTCTGTCGACACGTATGATGACGGGGGACCGTTCAGTTGGGGGACGACTCCGGCGTATGACCCGAATACGAATCTCTTCTACGAACCGGTTTCCAACGTCACCGAAAGTGCCACGAGCGTGTATTATGGCGGATATCTTGCGGCCATCTCTCCGGTGACGGACCGCCTCGTGCAGCTGATCCCCGTGGGTTTAGAACCGGAAGGGGTCGTCTTTGACTCGAGCAACGGTCTACTGTACGTCGTCAATCACGACCCGGGCAATATCTCCATCGTCAACCCCAGCACGAACGCCACGATCGGCTCACTCGCCTTGCCGGCCAACAGCTACACGGACGGCTCGATCGCCGTCAACAGCTCGAGCGGCCACCTCTTCCTCGTTTCGCCTGCCAACGGCATCTATGATGTGAACATTGCCAGCAACACCTCTTCGGTGATCAGCAGCGTTGCCGGGGGGACCTACGTCGTCTACGACAATCAAACCGGCGAACTCTACCAAGTGGGGAACAGCATTCAGGTCATCGGCGCGAGCAACGACACCCTCTGGAAGACAATCAATTTTCCAAGCGCTAGCTCCAACACTGGAGCCCCCGCGGTCGACTGGAAGACGGACGAGCTGTACGTCCCGTGGGGAAAGAACACCTCGGCCGTGAACCTCACCACGAATACCCTTGGTCCGACCCTTTCCTTTAACGAGGTCGAGGGGGCAACCCCGGCGGCGGCGTTCGATCCGGACAACGGCATGGTGTATGTCATCAGTGACTATTCGAGCTACAACGTCACCGAACTCAACCCCGCAACCCACCAGTGGGTCGGCTCCTCGCCTCAAATCCCCAGTACCGAGTACGGCGGCATCGCCTACTCCAACGGAAGCGGGGAATTCTTGCTCACGGGGTTGGTGCAGTCGGGCTCGTCGGGGTTCATCCTGATGACGCCCTCTCTTCAGGTGGCGGGACAACCGCTGTCCTTTGAATTCCCAGGCACTCAGAGTTACTTCGACCCCTCGACGGGGTACCTGTTCGTGGCCGAGGCCGGAGTCGGGTCGGTCGGGAACGTTTCGGTGATCAATCCTACCTCAGGGAAGATCCTCGGCAATGTCGTCGCGGGTCTTGATCCGCATGCCATTTGGGTCGACCCAACCACCGGTTTCGGCTACATCGCGAACTTCGGGCCGCCCCCGACCGGACATGTTGACAACCTGACGGTCTTCAACGCCCGCACTTTTGCGACCACGGGCTCGATTCCGGTAGGCGCGGATCCCTATTCGATGACGTACGACCCCGTTACCGAGGACCTCTACGTGGTGAACTCCGGAAGCCTCAACATCACAATCATCAATCCCGCAACAAACTCCACCGTGGGGTCGGTCAGCGGGTTCGGGATGACTCCCGGCATGTCGTTGTATGACCCCTCGACCTCCGACATTTACGTCGTCGGCACCGTCAGCGGAACGGACTACGGACAGATCGACACGGTCGATCCCGCCACAGCGACCGTCACCTACACGGATACTAGCGCATTCACCGAGGCCTTTGCGGCGGCATTCGACGGAGCCACCGGCCTGATCTACATCCAGGACACCAATTCGGCCATCTACGAAATCCAGGAGTACGATCCGGTCTCGGGGTTGTACGTCGGGGCCATCCCCCTGTATCACACAACCCTCTACATGGCGTGGGATCCGGTCAATGGCCTCCTCTACGCCCCGGACGAGTTTAACTCGACCAACGGGGGCTTCGACGCGAATTCCATCACGGAAGTCAATGTAACGAGCGGGGCTCTCGTCAACCTGACGGTGGGGGAACGCCCGAACGGCATCGCGGTCAATGAATCCTCAGGGGAGGCGTTCGTCTCCAACGTGGACTCCGGGTCGGTCGTGTTCATTGACCCGGGAACTCCCACTTCCTTCTCGGGATACACCGTGACGTTCGACACCGTGCCTACGTCCTGCTCGGTCACGTTCAACGGGGTTACCTACACCGACGGGCAACAGGCGACCGGGGTCACGGGGGGGTCCTACACGCTCGTCGCCAACGCCTGCGCGGGGGAGATGTTCAGTTCTTGGAGCAGCACCGCCGGAACGATCACCTCGCTGACCTCCGCCTCCACGAGCATTCTGGTCTCCGCGAACGGCATCGTGACCGGGACTTACACGGCGACCTCGACAGGCTATACCATCACGTTCGACGTGGTTCCCTCGACCTGCTCAGTGACGTTCGATGGGGTTTCCTACTCGAATGGGAACCAGGTGACCGGAGTCGCCGGGGGACCCTACCCGATCTCGGCCAATGCGTGTACCGGGGAGACCTTCAGCTCCTGGGGCAGCACCGCCGGGACGGTTTCCTCGCCGACTTCCACGTCCACCAGTATTCTGGTGTCCTCCAGTGGCACCTTGACCGGGACCTACGCTTCGGCGCCCACGGGATACACCGTCACGTTCGACGTCGTGCCCTCGACGTGCGCACTCACCTTCAATGGAAACACGTATTCGAATGGTGAACAGGCGACCGATGTCGCATCGGGTTCCTATCCTCTCGATGCGAATGCGTGCACCGGAGAGACGTTCACCGGGTGGAGCAGCTCGGCCGGCACCGTTGCCTCTCTCACTTTGTCCGGGACCTCCGTTACAGTCTCAGCGACCGGCATCATCACCGCCACCTTCACCGCCACGTCGCCGGGAGCGTACACCATCACCTTCGTGGAGACCGGTCTACCGTCGGGAACGAGCTGGTCAGTCACCCTATCCGGCACACTCCTCAGCAACTCGACCGCGGCCATCTCGGCCGCGAGGGCGGACGGAACCTACGACTTCACGGTGGGAACGGTCACGGGGTACACCGCGAACGTGACCTCGGGTTCCGTCATTGTTTCGGGAGCGGACAAGGAAGTGGAGATCGGTTTCACGGCGAAGTCCACCTCCACCCCCGGTTCGTCCGGCCCCGGGGGGCTTTCCAGCACTGACCTCGGGTTGGTCGCGGTCATCATCCTGGCCGCCCTCCTGGTCCTTTTCTTCTTCATCGCGGCCCGACCGCACCGAAACCCAGTCATTTTCTCAGCGAAGGGACTCCCCGCGGGGACATCCTGGTCCGTGAAGTTGGACGGCAAGCCTCAGTCCTCCACTGAAACGACGATCGAGTTCCACGTCGCGGACGGTCCTCACTCCTTCGAGGTCGGGACCGTCAAGGGCTACACCGCAAGCCCATCGTCGGGAACCGTCGAAGTGAAGAAAGATCGCCGCGTGGTGCCGGTGGCGTTCTCTCGGATCACGCCCGCGCCGTAGGTAGAGCCCGGCGGTGAAGGCGCTCCGCCCCGCGAACCCTAACCGAACGGGTCCGAGGGTCGGGAGGGTGTCGGTGGAGACTCCGCCGGTCCTCAGTTTCCCCAGGGTAGGTCCACGCCCTGTCGCAGTGCGGCCCAGCGGTCGAAATCGAGAACCTCGTGAGCGAGGCGTACCCAATCCTTGATCCGGGGGCTCTCGGGGTACGTCTTGAGGCCCGCAAAGAGGATGACCAATTCGTCGGTGTTCATCGCGGGGAGCGTCCACCGCATCCACGTCTCGAACATGCTGAGGGGGAGGGTGTCGTAGAACACCCTCCGCATCTCCCGAAGCTGGTCGTCATTGAACCATTGCCACATGACCGGCACGAGCAGCGATTCTTCGTTATTCAGGTGGGCCAGGTAGAGGGCGATCAACTCGTTGACCTCCTGGATCAGGCGGTCCCCCACCTCGATCCGGCGCTTCGCATCCGCCATGGTCTGCAATTCGTCGCAGGTCGCGGACACGGAGCGCACCAAGCGCGCAATCTCTACGTGCTCCTTCATCACCGCGTCGACCGCGTCCGAATCGTGGACCCGCACCTTCGCGAAGATGTCCTTCTCCTCATGGTGGGCGTGAATGGTGAGCAGACAGAGGATACAGTTCGAAAGAGAATCCCCCAGGTTGCGTTTCAATCGGGCGACGAACTCGTTCGATTCTTCCACATTCGTGAAACTCTGGGCCTGCAGCCCGCTTCCGAGCTGGTAGAGCATCAAGCGAATGCCCTTGTGGATGGGCCGGAACAGGTTTTCCCGTTCGCTCATGGAAAGGAAAGGTGTTGTTAGGCATTTTCCGGAGAGGTATTTATAATGCAGGAACGCGGCGTACCGCCGCTTTCGAGGTAGGGAGGGGCCCACCGAACTTCGTCGAACGGAGCACTTTTCCAGTCCCGGCGCAAGACATTCCGTCCTGTCTGGTCCCTCGCCGGCCCTTGCCTTCCCCCGCCCACGGTACAAAATCAGGGCGTGTCGTCGGACCCCGTCGGGGGGATTAATAGGGGAAGCCGCGTCTCCGTTCCTCGGTGACTCCCGCCGATGGGACGCCTCCACCATTTGAGCCCTACCGTACCAAGGTAATCGAGCGAATCCCCAACCCCGGTCCGGCGGAGCGCGAGGCCGCGCTCGTCCGGGCCAATTTCAATCTCTTCCAGCTCCGTTCGGACGAGATCCGGGTCGACCTACTGACCGACTCGGGGACGGGGGCGATGAGCGACCGACAGTGGGCGGCGCTCATGATGGGAGACGAATCCTACGCCGGAAGTCGAAACTTCTCCCACTTTGAAGCGGTGGTCCGGGACCTCACCGGCTTCCCGCACATCTTGCCCGCCCACCAGGGACGGGCTGCAGAGAACCTGCTTTTCTCGACCCTCTGCCGACCGGGGTGCGTGATCCCCAACAACATGCACTTCGATACGACCCAGGCCCACGTCGTCCACAACGGCGGACGCCCGGTCAACCTCGCCATCGCCGAAGCCTACGACCCCGAAAGCGAGATGCCGTTCAAGGGCAACGTCGACCTGGAAGCGTTGGAAAAGCTCCTGACCATGGAGGGAGCTGAGCGAGTTCCCCTCGTGATGGTCACGATCACGAACAACACGGGAGGGGGTCAGCCGGTCTCCCTGGCCAACTTCCGAGAGGTCTCACGTATCGTCCGGGCCCATCGTATCCCCCTCTACCTCGACATGTGCCGGTGGGCGGAGAACGCCTACTTTGTGCGCGAACGGGAACCCGGAATGCAGGCCCACTCCATCCCGACGATCGGTCGGGCGTTCTTCGACCTCGCCGACGGCGCCACCATGAGCGCCAAGAAAGACGGCCTCGTGAACATCGGGGGGTTCGTCGCGACGCGGGACCCGGCGGTGGCGGAGCGGTTGAACGAAGCGCAGATCCTTTTCGAAGGGTTCACGACCTACGGGGGTTTGGCTCGCCGGGACCTCGAAGCGATGGCCGTGGGCCTTCAAGAAGCGACCGACCTCGAATACCTCGCTCACCGGATCGCCCAGGTCCGCTACCTCGCCGACCGCCTCACCGAGTACGGAGTGCCCTTGCTCCGCCCGATCGGGGGCCACGCGGTCTACCTCGACGTGCGCCGCTTTCTGCCGCACCTGGCTCTGGACGAGCTCCCGGGGCAAGCACTCGTGGTCGAGATCTACCGGGAGGGTGCGATCCGTTCGGTCGAAGTCGGCTCGCTGATGTTCGGACCCCCGGACGGAGGCGGGCGTTCGCTCGAGTTGGTGAGACTGGCCATTCCCCGACGCGTCTACTCCGCCGCCCAGCTATCCTACGTGGCCGAGATGGTGGGGAGGGTCTACGCCCGCCGTGCCGAGATTCGGGGGATGAGGTACACCCACCGTCCCGAGCATTTGCCCCACTTTACCGCCCGATTCGCCCCGACCCCAGCGACCCAGCAGTCAGCCCGATAGGGTTCGGACGTCCCCCCGGACACGGTTGGGTTCGGAAGTGACCCCGTTCGCCGGCCAGCTACCCTCAAGAAGGGGGTTCGGCGGGGTGCTGATTCGTGGAGCCGCTGAGCACGGTGGTCCCGCTGGGAGCGACTCCCGGTCCGCCGGCACGACCCCGGGACTGCCGGATCGAGCTCGCCATCTCTCGAAACGCCGACGCGACAAGGGGCGCCACCCGCACTGCGACGTACAGCAGGAATGCGATCGTAACGATGAAGAAGCTTGCCGGAGGAGGTTCGTAGAACGCAATGATCAATCCGGTCCAGGTGGCGGACACGGCCACCACGATCGCGACGAGCACCGCATGGGCCGGCCGGCGCGTGACCCGGACCGCGATAGCCGCGGGAGTTACCATCAGCGCAAAGATCAGGAGAACCCCGATGATCTGGACGGCGATAGAGATCGTCACCGCGAGTAGCAACATGAACGCCAGGCCGAGGGCCAGCATCGGCAGCCCCTTCGCTTCCGCCACGTCCTCGTCCAGCGATGCGAACAAGAGCGGTCGATAGATCAGCGCCGTCACGACCAGGATGATTGCCGACGCCTCAAACGTCAGGACGACCTGAGAGTAACTAATCCCGAGAACCTCGCCGAAGAGGATGGAGTAGACCTCCGTGTCGTACCCCGTGTAGAGGCTGATGAAGAGCAGACCTATCCCCAGGGCGAAGGCCAAGACCGTTCCAATCTCCACGTCCCGATTGGCAGCCCGGGGCCCCAGGAGAGCGATCCCGGTTCCGGTGGTCATGGTGAACAGTAAGAGCCCGTACACCGGATTCACTCCGAATAGGACGGCCCCGGCCGCCCCGGAAAAACCCGTGTGGCCAAGGGCGTGTGTCGCGAACGCCGCCCGTCGCAAGACCACGAGGTAGCCGATGATCCCGGCGACCACGGAAATCATGGTCCCGGCGATGAAGGCATTCCGGAAGAAGTTGTACTGCCACATGACGCGAAAATCGGTGACGATGTTCCAGTCGAAGGTCATGGGTTCTCATCC
Source organism: Thermoplasmata archaeon (assembly GCA_052326445.1). GTDB lineage: Archaea > Thermoplasmatota > Thermoplasmata > Lutacidiplasmatales > UBA184 > Lutacidiplasma. The sequence continues at coordinate 18,440 of JBKQNC010000021.1, read as the reverse complement.
CCGTGGCCTTCTTCGCCACCCACGATGACGATTCGGTTCCGCGAATCTCGAAGTACCTCCACCGGGACCCCATACAGGGCCGTCAGGCTCTCCGTAGTGAGGACCGTCGCGGGGCTACCGGTGGCGACCTTCCCGTTGGCGATGTAGATAACTTTGTCGAGACACTGAATGAGGGGATTGATGTCGTGCGCGACCAGGAGGGTTGTGACGTTGCGTGAGCGGACCAACCCGTTGATCAGTTGGACCAGGTCCCGGCTGCGCCGGAGGTCCAGGCTCGAAAGCGGCTCATCGAGGAGAAGCATCTCCGGGTCGCCAACCAACGCTTCGGCGAGAAAAACCCGCTGGAGCTCGCCGCCCGAGAGAGAACCCAGGGCCTTGCGAGCAAACTCGCTGGCTCCGACGGCGGCGAGTGCTCGTGCCGCGGCCTCCCGCTCCGCCTGGACGGAGAGCGCAGGTCCCCATCGGGTTCCCGAGTATCCGAGGCGCACGAGCTTGTCGCATTCGATGTGAGTTTCCCGATCGATGGAGTGCCGTTGGGGTACGTAGCCGATCTTGCTGTTGCCGCGTCGGGGAGTGGCGCCGAATACTTTCAACGTTCCTGAGAGGGACTTTTGGAGTCCGAGAAGCATGCGAAACAGGGTCGTCTTCCCGGCCCCGTTCGGGCCGATCACCGCCACAAATTCCCCGCGTTGAACGTCGAACGTGGCATCCTGCCAGACCGCCTTGCCCCGGTAGCCCACGTCCAGGTGGTCGGCTCGGATGATCTCGGACCCGAATCGAGGCGGGGACCATCCGGGCGACGGGCCGGAGCTCGCGGACCCGGTTCGGACCGAACTGAGTTGGGCTGCCGTTCCGCTCAAGTTTTCATCATTGTCCCAGTTGGTTCGCGTTCAGTGCATTGTAGAGCCCAAGATACTCGGCATTCATCCAGACTTCGAAGGTAGTGTTCGGGGGCTGGATGGTCTCGGTCACCCCGACAATAGTCACGTTGTATTGGGCGGCGATCGATTTCATCATGGTCGTGATCGGGGTTACCGTCTGTTCGTTGTAGACGAGTACGGTCACGTTGCCGCTCTCCAACTGCTGCTCGAAGGTCACTACACTCTGTTCCGGAGGATCATTTCCTTCGGCTACCGCTTCCATGAAGGCGGGTGGCGAAACCAGGTCGAGGTTGGTCCAATTGGCGAGGTACACAAAGATGCTCTCGGTGGAGGCGACCTCTTGCCCGTGGAAGTGATCACGAATCTGGGCCGCCTCGCCGTAGAGCTCTCCCAGAGAGACGTTGAGGGTCGCGTACTGTTGCTGAAAGTAGGAAGTGTCACCCGGAGCGAGGGCGACCAGGTCCGAATACATGGCCGCCACCGTGAGGTTCACGTAGGTCGGGTTGTACCAAAAGTGGGGGTTGCCACCGGAGGCGACCCCGAGGTCGTTCTGCACGTTCAGTACTATCTGGCCGGACGTAGCGGCGGAGGCGACCAGCTGGGAGCACCAATCGTCGTAGCCCTCTCCGTTCTCGATTACAAACTGAGCATTGGCGACGGCTCGAGCGTCGGAAGCGTTGGCCTCATACTCATGCGGATCTGCATTAGGGTCGCTGACGATACTCGTGACGCTGACATGGGAGCCCCCTAGTTGCGTGACTAGGCTCCCCCAGAAATTCTCGGCCGCGACCACGTCGATGACGCCAGCCGTCTTTCCGTTGACCGGAGCCGAACTAGTCACCGCAAGATAGGTAACCGCCCCCACCACGATGACCGCGGCGATCACGATGGCAACGAGTTTCATCGTTTTCTGCATCCTCGATTCCCCTCGCCGCCTTCAGTAGACCTACTTCCCTCGGGTTGCCGTCGCGGAGTGGGCGTGCAGAATAGGCTCACCGTGAGGGCAGGAGGCGGGGTGCTGCTGGGCTCTACAAACTTCCTCCACCGTTCGGTGAGAGATCGCGAGGTCGATTTCCCGCGCGGCCGCGCAAGTCTCTGCGGGCGCGAGACCCAAACTACCGAAGAGCGTCTCCGCGACACGATGATGTCGCCGATACTCGAGCAAGGTTCGCTGCCCCTTCTCGGTCAGCCAGCTCTTGCCCCGATGCCGTTCCACCAGCCCCAGTTGCTCCAGGGGAGTCAGGTGGCCGAGCGCGGAAGGGGCGCTGAGCTTGAGTGTTGCGGCGATGCTCTTGAGCGAGGCTCCACGTTCCGGCGTCTCGCGCGAGCCGATGGCCCGGAGTGCATCGAGCTGCCTCCGCGTGAGCTTTTGGAGTGTCTCCACAGCCCCCACCAGGTCGTGGGCCAATATATAGGTCACCCTAATTATTAGGATGGCCCAATTAATGAGGTGAAGTACAAGCTGATGAGACGGGCCTTGACCTTGCGGAGATCTTGGGCTTTCCGCCCCTCTTCATCGTGGAGCAGCGAAAACACCCGGGGTGTAAGCCGCATTGCACCCACAACCTGGATTCGCCCGGTTCGAGCCGCTGCCTGAGTTACGTGAAGGTGAGATTCAGGACACCATCAAAGGCCTTGGGCGTGTAGACGTTGATCATGAGCGGATACTGAGAGGTGCAGTTGATCGGGAGATTGGCACTCAGACCGAAACCGGTCGTGTTGGTGGAGATCGTTGACACGGTGCACGGCACCGGGGCATTGCCCGCAGGAAGCCATCGGGAGATGGGGTAAGTCGAGCTGCCATCGGCCTGGAATCCACCCAAGTGGGTGTGGTTCAGCCCGCACGCATCGTCGGGAGAAGAGACGTTCACCTGGGTGACGATCACCGACCCGCCTGCCCCGTAGGTAGGAACGGGAGTGGTGGGGCTCGTGTTGGTGGAGGTCTGCTGGGCATAGTTAGAGAGGCTGGCGATCAACACGATGACAATGAATATCGCTAGCCCGATCCGCGCATACCGCATGACCTTGGCATCTGCCGCGTCTTGCTCCTCGTCTGCGGCCTGTTCATCGGAGATATCAAAGGAGACGTGGCCCGGCTCGCTCTGGGGAGGGCCGATTGTCGGAAGCAACGCAGTCCCACACCATTGGCAATTGATGGCTTGGTAGGGATTCCCGCCGCCGCAATGTGGACAAGTTCCGGCGTCCACGAAACCGACATGACCCCGAGGCGATTAGCTTACTCGGGGGCCCGGTCGGGGCAACTCCCCCCTACTTCGGCGATGACAGGTACTTGCGCAGGGGAACCCAGTAGGATTCCTTCCAGCCCTTGCTCAGGTGGCCGGCATGCTCCACCGGAACGCTCGAGTGGGTGAATTTCAGTCGGGTGCCACGTGGTGAGGCGCTCAAGTCGAATCGTACCCTCGACAGATGTCCCTTCGGCCAGGTCCCATCGCTCGGGACCCAGGATTGAACGATCGTCTTCCCCGGTACGAGCCTGAGATTGGTCCCGTGGATGTATCCGCCCCAGGCCATGAACTTCCCGCCCACCCGGGAGCTGATCCGAGCTTCGGCACCGGAAAAACCCCGGTGCCCCTTGCTGGTCATCAGGGCATCGTACACCTGTCGGGGCGTCCCGGGAAGCACCACCACCTGGCGAATTGTTCGAACCTGCATCTCCTCGTCTCCCCACCCCCACGGGCTTCGACCTGATTAAATCAAAGGCTGGGGACCGGGGGCAAAGTTGCTGGCCCCGAGCCCCTAAACAACCCCGCAAACTACACGCTTCCACCAGGAACGGCCTCGGTCAATCGAAAACGAGCCTCGCGGCGTCGCCTTGTAGCCGTGGCCACGATCTCCCAACCGGGAATTCGAAGCACCGGTCAAAGTAGGACTCTTAATGTTGCATCCGGAATTGACACAAACTGATGCGCGCAATCGCAGTGGCCAAGGCAGGCGACCCCCCGACTCTCATGAATTTGCCCAAGCCGACCCCGGGGGACGGAGAAATCCTCGTTCATCTAGGAGCGGCCAGCATTAACCCGTTTGACTTGTCACTCGCAAGCGGAGCCTTCGGAAGTCAGATTCCCCGCGTGTATCCTCTCATCATGGGGGTGGACGGGGCGGGGACCGTTGAAGCCGTAGGACCAGGAGTGAAGCGGTTCTCCCTCAACGATGCGGTGTACGGTCAATTCTTCCACCCCCCCGTCGGGATTGGCACTTACGCCGAGTATGTCGTCGCTCCAGAAACCCTCGGTATTGCCCTCCGGCCCCGGGGTATGTACAACGACCAGGCTGCGGCAGTCCCGACCGCGGGGATGACCGCACTCGACACGGTTGACAAGCTTGCCCTCACCGAACACCAATCACTTCTCATTCTGGGGGCCGCGGGCGGCGTGGGATCCTTTGTCGTGCAGTTCGCGTCCCGACGTCGACTCGCGACTTTGGCCGCTTCCCGGGGGCCCAATCGCGAATTTCTGACGAAGTTGGGTGCATCCCGCTTCTACGATTCATCGGCCATGTCGTTCATCGATGATGTCCGGCGGGGGTATCCTACCGGAGTCGATGCGCTGCTGGACCTTCACAATCGCGGTGCCGATTTCGAGAAGAACCTCCCACTTGTGCGCTCGGGCGGAATGGTTGCTTCGACGGTGGGATCAGCCACAGAAGCGGTACTCGGACCGAGAGGCTTGAAGGGTCTGAACGTCAACCTCCAACCGCGCGCGGAGCTCCTCGACCGACTCTCGGAGGAGTTTTCCGCGGGAAGGTTGCGAATCCCAGTCGAAGAGAAGCTCAGACTGGATGAGGTCCCCGACGCCCTCCTCCGGAAGCAGCAGGGAATTGGTCGCGGAAAGACCGTGATCAAGATCTAGTTTCGGTGGATTTGGCCCCCGGTCATGGAAGGTGCGAACGGCATTGCTCCTACCTGCTGAGGAGACGCTCCAGTTGGCTGTTCCGGCAAGTATATCGGCACCCCGGGTTCACGTCCCCCGATGACCGCCATAAAAGTCGAATTCGTCTATAGTGGCCTGCGGACTCGCAACCTCGCAAAGTCCCTCCGTTTCTACGGCAAGCTTGGGTTCCAGCTCGACAAGCGTGGGAAGATGGGTCACGGAGGAATCTGGGTCCAGCTGAGATTTCCTGGCGCCGCGCAAAAGCTGGAATTGAATTTCTACCCGCGTTCGAACAAATTCTTCGAACCCATTCGGAAGGGAACCGAATTCGACCATTTCGGATTCCGAGTGTCCGACGTGGAAGCATGGGAGACGGAACTACGTCGCCTTAAACTTCCCATCGTGGCCCGGATTCTCGAGAAGCACGAGAACCTCGTGTACACACGAGATCCGGATGGCAACTGGGTGGAGTTTTTCGGTCCGGTTCCCGAATAACTCAGCGTTCTAACTCTGGTTGCGGTGGAAGGAGGAGTATAATCGGCATTGCACCCAAGGTTCGTCAGAGCTCGCCATCGGGCCTGGGTCATCGCGGGGGAGGTTGAGGCTCGCTTCTGCGCACGAGACGTGCGGTGTAACCCGCGAGGGTCGTAAGCGGCCGGCCCGATCGATTGGGAAGACAGCCGATCCGGACCGCGCGGGGGCGGTACTCGACCTGCTCCATGAGGAAGAGCGGTTCAAACGTCTCCGCCACATCGTTAACCGAGAGGCGGTGGGGTGGACCCCGCTGTCTCGTTTCCTCTCGTCCTACCCAGGAAAGTAGGAAGGTTGCGTCGGGCCGGAGCACTCGAGCCAGACCTTGCGCATAGTGTCGTCGCCCTCGCGAAGGGAGCGTATGAAAGCAACCCGCGTCCACAGCGCCGCGGAAGCTTCGAGGAGGAAGGGAGAGGGCGAGTGCGTCGTGAACCTGGAATCGGGCATTACGGGTGGTTCGGGTCTTGCGCGATTCGGCGGCGGCGATCGCACCCGGCGCGATATCAATTCCGGTCGCACGGAACCCATGCGCCGCGAGCCATAGTACATTGGACCCTGCCCCACAACCTACGTCGAGAACCGGACCAGGTGGGATCAACCAGCCATCCTCCACCGCGCGGACCAAGGCCGGGAAGGGGTCAGGGGAAAACCAAGGGAGTTTCCGATAGGAAGTCTCCCCGTAGGTGCGGGTCCAAAGCGCGCGCGCAGCTGCTGGCATGCCCGATTTTCGAGGTGATGTGTTCCGCGGTAGCGTCACGGGCGTTGTCGGACCTTGAGTCTGATAGTCGGGACTAGCAGACAGCCTTTACGAGGGTGGAGCGAGGTCCCCCTCCCGACGCCGCGGTGCAATTCGCATTGCACCCACTGCGTGGATGTGTGGGGCCGAATCTTTCATCCCTCTGCTTTCCGTCGCCCGTGCGCGAACCATGTCAGGGCATCGAAAGGGATCTAGGCAGGACAACTACCCCGACACGATCATTCGGAGCGTGGACTGGTCACTCGACTTTGACATCGTTCGTCGGCTCTTCCGGGAGTACCGGCAGTGGATCGCCGACCACCGAGACCCCACTACCTCCGGTAACTCGGTCGGACTTGACTCGATCGACCAACAGATCACTGAGCTCCCAGGCGCGTACGGACCACCTCGGGGGGAGGTCCTCCTTGCCTTCATGAAAGGAGTACCGGTGGCGTGTGAAGCACTTCGAGAACTGGAACCGAAGGTCGGGGAGATCAAGCGGCTCTACATCCGCGCCGACCATCGGGGGGTGGAATTCGGACTTCGGCTCATCAGCGGGATCCTTAGCCGGGCACGCGAGCTCGGGTACGAGCGAATCCGAGTCGATGCTCACTCGACCATGACCGCCGCGATTCAGTTTTACAAAGAATTGGGGTTCCGCCCCATCCCTGCCTACTGGCCGCACCCGACCCCCGGGGCTCTCTTCTTCGAAGTTAACTTGGCGAGGTCGAAATCCGCACCGCGACGATCTGGAGCATCAGGCCTAAAGCGGTCCGGAAGGTAGTCGCACTTGAACGGGTGTGATGCAAATTGCCCCCCTGTTCGCGGTACCTGAATCGCGACGAATGAGGGTCACACTGATACCTAGCCCCTCCTGATTGGTGGGTCGACTTTTATCTCAGAATGGTTTCTGTCGACCCATGGCCAAGGCGGGCGTCGGCAGAACCCCTTCGATCCTAAGGGCCGGAACCAAGGCGCCGGATTTTACCTTGAAGAGCACACCCGACCAGACCGTCTCCCTCAGCGATTTCCAAGGGATGCCGGTGGTTCTCGCGTTCTATCCCGCGGATTGGAGCCCGGTTTGTTCGGATCAGATGGGTCTTTACGCACAAGTCATGCCGGAATTCAAGAAACACAACGCTGAAGTCCTGGGTATCTCCGTGGACGGCATCTGGACCCATCTCGCCTTCGCGAAAGACCGCCATCTCAACTTCCCCTTGCTTGCCGATTTCGAGCCGAAGGGCGCTGTCTCCCGATCCTACGGGGCCTATGAGGACCGAGTGGGAGAGTCGGCCAGGGCCCTCTTTGTGGTCGACGGCCGAGGGATCATTCGCTGGAGCCTGCTTTCTCCCGACGGGATAAATCCGGGAGCGGACGGGATCTTGGCGGCCCTGGAGAAGCTCTAGCGCGTTTGCTCGGAGTGGACTATCAGATGTCGGCGGGCTACAAGGCACCACGGCTCATTTTGTCGGTGGGCCCCCGGGACCACTCCCAGGGACCCGGGTCGGCGCATCTTGTCCTTGTGGAGTACGGAGACTATCAATGCCCCTATTGTGGCGCGGCGTACCCGATTGTAAAGCAGATCCAGCAAAAGCTCGCGTCTCAACTTCAATTTGTCTTTCGCAACTTTCCCATCACCAACTCCCACCCGTACGCCGAATGGGCGGCGGAGATTGCCGAAGGCGCGGCGCTTCAGGGGAAGTTTTGGGAACTCCACGACTATCTGTACGAAAACCAAGGTCGCCTGGGGGATGAGGCATATTTTGCCCGGTACGAGAAGAAGTTAGGGCTCGATGCCGCGAAGTTGCAGCGGGAGGTGGCCGAGCACGTGCACTTGCCCCGCATAAGGGAAGACTTCACGAGCGGCGTCCGAAGCGGGGTCAACGGCACGCCCACATTCTACATCAACGGCATTCGGTACGATGGGAGTCCGGAGTTCGACCCCTTGATGGCGGCCCTCAAGCGAGCGGGTGAGCGGGCCGGCTTAAAGTAGCCGTTACCAAACGGTCGGATTGACGCTGATGCGCCCCACAGTTGTGAGCCGAGACCAGTCCGATCTGGGGATCCCTTCCGCCCTCTCACCACCGAGTGAGTGCAACGTGCAATGCACACCCCGAGAGGTCCAGAAAAACCACGTCAAGGAACACCCGTTAATCGAAGGGTGCTAGTCGGCACGTCGTCCCGCTTATGTCTCTGGAAGACCTAAACCTGTGTCAGGCCACGGGTATGGACACCAAAGACAGCCGTCATGCAACCCTCGCAGCAATCGCCGTCGTAGCTCTGCTTGTGGTTCTTGGCGTAATCCTTGGCCTCGCCCCAGAGCCCGCGGTGCCGGGGACGAGCATTCCGCCTCCCGTATCGATCACGTATGCTGTCAACTTTGTTCAACACGGATTACCTGGCGGAATCGTCTGGGGAGTCATGGTGGACGGTTTGGAGCTGAACTCAAGCACCGCGCTAGACGCATTCGGCGTGAATGAAGGGACCCACGCTTTCAATGTTGTTCCGGTTGCTGGGTACACTTCGACTCCGTCTGCCGGTACCTTCGCTATCTACGGTTCTGGACGGACCATCCAAATTGAGTTCTCGTCACCCCAAGTCCCCACTTATCCGGCCAACCTGAACATTACTTACGGGTACGACGGAGGATCTGGGCGGGCGACCTTTGAGGGTGTTTTCTATCTCAATTTTACAAACGGGCTCGACCTGAGTTCACTGAACGGAACCAGTATCCAACTATCGATGCCGAACGGAAGTTACTCGTACTCCCTGGGCTCGAGCGACAAGCATTGGGCCCCAGACAGGTACGGTGGAGTCCTCGTAATCGCTGGACAATCCGCTTGGCTTAGTGTAAATCTCGCGCCGTTTTACTACACCTGGGTTGTCGCCGAGTCCGGATTGAGCGGCGGATGGACATACAATTTCACAGGCACAGGGAATGCAGGGACTTTTGAGGCCTTCATACCTGCTGGTAATCAATCAGCACAATCCGCTTGGAACGGAACCTACTCGTTCACTATCGGAGATGTGGCTGGGTATCGTGCGAGCCCGGCGGAGGGAACCGTTGAAGTTGACGGGGCGAACATTACGAACCTCGTCCAGTTCACGCCGGATGGAGTTCCTTTGTACGATGTTGACTTCATCGAAACTGGCTTACCGGTGGGGGTCAATTGGTCTGTAACCATTCTCGGAACCTCGGAATGGTCCCATGGCGGTAATCTCACACAGTTTACAGATCCAAATGGTTCGTACATGTTTCTGGTTTCATCGGTACCGGGCTACTCACCCTCTGAAGCCTCCGGAGAAGTTGAGATTCACGGGGAAGACGTTGTTCAGAGTGTCTCATACGTTCAGGACGCTTGAACTAGTGACAACTCCAGCTCGCCTGTTTCTCGGCGGACTGTGCATACTGCAAACATTGTGGTGGACCGTCGGAGCTTGACGAAGTGCAACTTGCATTGCACCTACTTCGTGCTGTAGGCCGCCGCCCGAGCGACCAGCACTGCCCCAACGGTCAAGCCTCGCAGATTGCGCCTCACGCATCCCCCTCTTCGCTGGGAACCTGTCCCCGGCCCCCGCACGGGTTCTTACGGGGTGCCGACATCATTCCAGCCGTAGGGTGAACCCCGGAGATGGACCCCCGTGACCGGCCCAGCGGGCGGAAGATCGCCGCCATCGCGCTCACCGTCGGAGTGGTGGTTGTGTTGGTTGTGTTGGTTGTGACGTTAGTCGTCGCGTATCACCCCGACTACGCTGCGACGGGCGGACCGAGCAACGTCACGGGAGTGATCTGGTCCTTCAACACCTGTTGGTATTGGACTTCTCAGACGGGTCCAGGTTGGGTCGAGTCGGACACTCCCTTCACCGTTTCGATCCACTTATCGGGCCCCGCCGACGGGTAGTGCACCGCCCAGAACATCTCATTTTCGCAGTTTTCCTCCTTCGCACTGGTATCGAACAACACCCCTCTCACGGTCTTTTCGGGGGACCACGGAATTCTCGAGGCGCAGGTGGAATCAGGTCCAGCGGCCGTTTCGGGCTCACTCCAGCTGAATGTGACCGTCACGAGGTGACCGGCCGTCCCGTCCCCTACTTCGTTCGGACTCTGCCTTGAAACTCCTCGGGGAGGGTGAGTGCAACAGCCATTGCGCCCGCGGAGCCGATTGAACGGGACTAATTCGGGCCTCCGCGCACCGGATGAGGTCAAGTCAGCGGCCGCGCGCTCCCTTCTTGAAGTTCGCTCGGCCATGCAAGACCGAGCCCCACGATAGTTAAGTCCCCGCCTGCGTACCCTTACTCCCAGAGACTACGACCGCCCTCGAGGACTTCCTCAAATCCCGGAACCTTCCAGCGCTTCTCCGGGAGGCGTCGGCAACGCGAGCTGTTGCGGGAGAATTGCCCCTTGCGTTCGCGGATCAGGTCGCTCGCCACCCGGCCACGCTGGCCGCATTGTCGGCCTGGCTCAGGATGCACGACCGACCCGAACTGGCTGACCAGGTCGAGATTGCTTCGAGCTTTGGTGCGGGTTGGAGGGAGCGACTCGCTCGGGTCCTGAACGAGTGCGCGCGTAGACCCTGAAGGGTCCTCTTGCCGTCCCGCTCGCTGACTGCGGTCAGTCCATCGGCCACGCGTGCCCTTCATGACGCCGGCGAGTCAACTAGGCTGAACATCGGAAAGCTCCTAAACCGGGGTTGTGCTGGGGCCGTTGATGAAGTGCGACCTCAGGGGGATCTCGATCTTCTACGAGTCACGGGGCAAGGGTCGGCCTTTCATCATGCTTCACGGAAGTCCCAGCGATCACGCCCGAGCCATGGCTGAACTCGAGCCTGCGTTTCGGTCCTGCAAGGGCTGGCGTCGCGTCTACCCGGATCTGCCAGGCCACGGAAGGACTCCCGGGGCTGACCGAATCCACGACATGGACGACTATCTGCAGGTCGTGCTCGAGTTTGTGGACGAAATCTCTGGCCGCGGACGGTTCTCGATTGGCGGGATTTCGTTGGGGGCGTATCTTGCCCTTGGAGTCGCCCGGAAGCGGAGAACAAGACTCGATGGACTCCTCCTCAGCGTCCCCGAGGTGAATCACAGCCCGGTCGAGGATCGTCGCGACAAGGTCTTCCACACTCCCTCGATCCAGACTCCACCCAATCTCGCGGCCGAACTACCCGCTTACGTGGAGGATACTGCTTGGTTGGAGAACCTTCCTTTCCACGACCTTACGTTCCCGCTGTATCGGGGTTCCAAACCCATCCGAGTTCCAACGCTCTTCCTCTTCGGTCGACAAGACGCTCCCTTCCGGTATCAGAAGTACTGGAAGATGCTCCCGGACTTCCCCCGGGCCACCTACGCGATACTCGACGGAGCGGGACACACGCTTTGGGACGATCGGCGCGCACTGGCTGGCAGCCTCGTCCGCGATTGGCTCGACCGAATCGAGGCGTAGGCTCAGGGGGAACGGAGACAACTCATCCTGAGGTGGGCTCGAATTGGCCATGAGTTTCTACGTCATCGTCCGAGGTCCCCTGGGTGTCGGCAAGTCAACCATCTCTGCCGCGCTGGCGAAGTCCATCGAAGCCGTCGTCGTATCCATCGACCAGATTGCGGACAAGAAGTGGGATGGGGGGTCGGTCCATCTCTACCTTAACGCCAATCGGATCGCCGCGAAACGAGCGCGGAGCGCTCTTGCCCGCGGGGCTCCGGTCGTAATCGACGGGTGTTTCTACTGGAAGACCCAGATTCGAGATCTGGAGAAACGTGTGCCTTTCCCTCACGAAGTGTTCACGCTGAACGCCCCGCTTTCGGTGTGCATTGCGAGGGATTCTCGACGAAAAGTCGTCTTCGGTCCTGAGGCCGTCGAGCAAGTCTACCGCAAGGTCACACGGTTCGAGTACGGGGTCGCGATAGACGCCACCCAGGACATTCCGGCTTTAGTGAGAGAGATTCGCTCGCGTCTGCCTCGCTGCTGACCCCGTCTCCGCGCGCTCCTCGCGTTCCTGTCATCGTCCGCGCACTCCCTTCATGACGCTCGGGCGGGGCGGAGATGTGTCTGGTCGCACGGAATCAACGGCCGTGTAGACTCCGAGGGGGGGTGGGTGCAACGACTGTTGCAACCACCGTGGGCGCAACAATCCTTGCAGCCAGGCCGTGAGGTCGATCAATCGAACGAGCTGTCTTCACCCATTCGCGTAATCGTTGCCCCACACTTGGGGCATTGTACCAACCGCCACTCGGGCTCGACCGTAACAACGGCTTGGCAGGATGGGCACATCACCTGCGAACTGGGTTCTGTCATTCCCTGACTTCGCGTCTCACCTATCCTCTGCGGGCTTAATGAACAGCGCGCGCCGCAGACGAGCCAACCGTGAGAGGCCTCAAACGGCATCCCGACTCAATTCAGGTCTTCTGCGGACTCGCTCCCAGGAGGAGTAAGGGGGCCAGGAATCTGATTGAGCTCAAGCGGTTGAGTTGGTCCCGAGTGTGGCCGCCAACGCTGCGGCTCGGAAGGAGCCCAGTCCTGTATCTGCGTCCCATCCGGTCCCGGCCGGCCATCCGTTGCTCCCGGACTTGATGTCGTGGAAATTGAGCGTGTAGTTCGTGAACTTGCCCTGGACCCCGTAGACGCTTTCGTAGAGGAACGAATTCACGAAGCCGGCAGGACCTAGGCCGTTCCCAGCCCGAACTTCGTTCACGTCCGCCATGAACCCAGCCCAGAGGGGGCACGAAACGCTAGTCCCACCCACCGTGCCCCAGCCCTGCTCGTAAATCCAGACCCCGGTGCTCGGATCCGCGTCAGCCGCAACGTCCGGCTTCGCCAGGGAGTGGTACTTATCCGAGATTTTCACTGATTTTTGATAACGCGGCTCAGACTGGTTCGTGTAGCCCCCGCCGGTGCCGGACCAGGCCTTCTCACTCACGTATGCTCCCGTGGAACTCACGGACAACGTTGTACCCCCCACGGTAAGCACTCCCGAGCAATCTGCCGGGATTGGTTCGGTGTTCGCAGTTCCTTGCCCCCAAGCCCCGGAGTCACCGGCGGACGCTAGAACGGTAATGTGGTCACGGGAAGCCTTGTTGAGAATCGCCGTTACATTCACGCCGGCAGTCCCAGAAACCGAATTACAACCCCCGATTCCCTGGCCGATCGTCGCGTTGCAGGCGGGCTGCGAGTAACAGCCGGCTCCACCAAAGCTGTTGGAGATTTGGTTGCCCAACTGGTGATTGATGGCGTACGTCCAGGCACCGTACACATCGGTTGTGTTAGGCACGGCAGCCTCGAGGAGGTCGATCGCCGCCCCGGGAGCGGTAACGTGAGACCACTCGACGTCCAAAGCCGTCTCGACCGCCCAAGAGCTGTCAGTACAGGGCGTGCCCTGAGGATGGATCACCTTGAGCTTCGGAGCGGGGAGTCCGAACTGAGTGTCGAACGCTTTGAGATCGGATTGAATAGTTGGGTCCCCACACGCATCGTCGATGACAATGGTTTGATTGGAGCCCGTCGTTCCCTTGGCTTGCAATCCAGAGAAGCCGTACGCCGAATCCACGTCGTTGGGGCAGAGACCATACTGGTTGCAGGTCGGAACCGATGCGGGTTGCCCTACGATGAGCGAGGCGGGCACGATCCCACCTGTCGACCCTGCGGCGCGAGTGGCCGGAGCGAAGGCCGCGGTCACGCCGGTGAGGCCAGGTCCGGCCACGAGGGCCACAATCAACGCGACTAACACGACCGAGCGTGCGCTTCGGTTCATTGGGGCACCATGACGCCGAAAGATGATTATTAGATTAAACCATGCGAAGGAGATCTCGGCTGACCCTCCCCATTTCGGTCAAATTGGGTGCGATGTCTTCGCAGCCAGCTGGGCGCGTCCCATCGTTGCTATGGCTCAGTCGTCAACCCCGGGCCGAACCCGCGTTCAACGTCACTGCAGCACGAACCAAGGACTTGATAGCGTCCTCATCGAGCCCATCACTCTCGCGGATATCGATGGCGCGCATCGCGTTTCCATCGAGGCAGGCGTTGAAGAGCCCCTTCTGGTCATTCAGGAAGGCGCCCTTAAGAAAAGTCAGCCTCACACGGCCCTTGAGGGCCACAAGGTGGCAGACGATCCCGTCATGATACCACACCGGAACGCCGGCGGGGTTTGAGGGCTTTTTCCATTTTTGTTCTTCCGCCGCCATGGGATCGGCCTCCACGATGAGGCGACGAAGCCGAGCGATCATCTCGCTCCGCCAGTCTGGCAGTGTTCGGCCCTTCCCTTCAATCCCCTTGGAGGTGGACTTGGAGCCTGGTGAGTCGTTCTTTCTCATGGAAAGCCCCTATCGTTGTCGGCTCTTATTGCTTCGAGCTGGGGAGATCCCACACGGGCCGGCGCAACCTTGGTTGCACTTACATCGTACGCGAGGCCCGTGCACGCAATCCAGCCGGCCGGCCCTCATGAAGGACGCGCGCAGCCGATGATGGGACCGCGGTGGGCGCGCGAGAAGCTCTCGGGGCGAGCTGGGACAAACTGCGACCGACGAATCCTTTTATGGATTCGGCCAGTCCGGCTCGATCGATTGGCGGCGGTCGGGAGAGGGCGATGAGGGTGCTCAGACTGGCGACCAAAACTCGATCACGATCGCTCGAATATCTACGGGAAGCGAGGGATTGACTTTGACGAGAACTGTAGTTGCACACATGATCCTCACGCTCGACGGCGTCGCAAAGTTTGACGCGGTTCAGGCGGCAATCATGGAACTTATCGATGAACAGGTCGAGGGAGACTCCGCCTCGAAGATTGCGGAGGAAGATGCGATGATCCTGGGGCGGAAGACCTACGAGGAGTGGCTTCACTTTTGGCCCGGTTCGGACATCGAGCCGTTTGCCAGCCACATCAACGGGGTTCCAAAGTATGTGGTGTCGAGGACCTTGAAGTCGGTCACTTGGCCCACGAAAGGTAAGGCGCACCTCCTTAGCGGCGATCTGCGAGACGACGTCTTAGCCCTTAAGAATCAGCCCGGCAAGAACATAGGAGTCCACGGGAGCCCCACGCTGGTCGGGTCTCTGATCAAGGCAAACGTACTCGACCTCTTGCGACTCGCAGTCTTCCCCATCGTAGCGGGGAAGGGCGCGCGGCTATTCGAAGGCGGATTCCCACCCGAACGGTTTCAACTGGTCGATTCGTTGACGAGCAAGAACGGAGTGGCAGTACTTACGTACAAGCCCCTCGGACGGCTCGAGAACGCGGAAATGCGCACCTCTCCCAATAAGGTGGCTGACCGATAGCGCGGGTTGGGCGACCTGCTGAGCTGGGAACCCGGTTGGACTCTTGCCTTGCGGGAACCTCGGGGAACGGGTTCGCGGACTCGGAGTTCTCGGTCGCGCTGGCGGCACCGATTGCGCTCATGTGCGGTAGCTCAGCGCGCGCAAAAGGCTCGCTCCCAGCCGTTCGAGCGGAGCGCGGGACTGTGTCCTCATGAAGGCGACGTATGCGGCAGCGGCCCCGATGGCTTCATGAAGGACGCTCCCGGCCGAGGAAAAGACCGCATTCATCGTGCGGGCAATATGCGGGGGCCAATTGATTCCGATGATATCAATTCTCAACCCACCGCTTTTTTCACGAGCGAGGCGACCATGGCCTCTTCGGCCCCGGTCACCCCCGTCAGCGCGAACGCAACCGGCCACAACTTGCCCTTGTCGAGGTTTGCAGAGTCGTTGAAGCCGAGCGTCATGTACCTCTCTTTGAACTTCTCCCCTCCACGGAAGAAGCAGACGACTTCGCCATTCTTGGAATATGCGGGCATGCCGTACCAGGTTCTCGGCGTGAGGGACGGGCCGTTGCTCATGATGACCACGTGAAGCCGTTCGGCCATGGCCCGATACGGTGCCGGCATCTGGGCGATCTTGGCGAGCACGTCGTGTTCCCCATCCGCCTTACCGGCGCGGGGGGGTCTCTTCAGCTCTTGGGCGCGCGCTTTCATCGCGGCTCGCTCCTCCTTCGTGAACCCTTTGGCAGACTTCTGAGCGCCCTTCGTTGCGTGGTTCTTCCCAACCATAAGACACCGCAACTCGCAAGCTGCCTAAAAGGCTCCACTGCAGCGTCGGAGCCGTGACCTGCTCCGCGACCTCGTCCGACCTTCTCAATGGGAACCGGTCTTCCTAAGTTGAGCCTCAAGTCCGATACCGCTCGTGGAAATCTCACACCCCCGGAACGCGCTCGCACGCGCCATCATTTCGAGATTTTCCGGCGTGTACGCTCGGCGTCGCAATCGCCGCAGGATGGCCCGAGTCATCAATGCACCAAACCAACCCAGGCGCATCGCCTCCACCTCATGTCGAATCCCGTCGTTCGTGGCGTTCCTGGTCATATCCTGAATCACCGCGACCCCACCCGCACGCAGGACACGATGCATCTCGTTGATTGCCTGGTTCGGGCGGCTGAAATTCTTGAATGCCGCTTGAGTGATAATCAAGTCGAATGATCCATCGGCGAACGGCATCCGCGCTGCGTCGCCTTGGCGGAAGTCCACGCTCACCCCTGACTGAAGGGAATTCTCCTTCTCAATCCCGACAAATGTGTGACTGATGTCAAGACCGGAGACCTGGAATCGGCCTAAACGGGCCAATTCGATAGCGAAATACCCTGGACCTGGAGCCACTTCAAGAATCCTGGCTCCGTCGGGTAGACTGGAAGTCATTTCCGCCGCCTGCTTCTTCCAATCCTCAATCTGACTACCGGAACGCCGCAACGCCGCGTAACGGCGTGCCACCCTTCCCTCCATCGGGAATCCTCTGTACCCCTTCTGGTGGGCCTCGACTCCTTCCATCCGGTTCGCCCCCTCTAGGAATGAAAGGTCCGGCTCGAGCCTATACTAGACGCACTTCTGGTGAGCACTCCACGAGCTCGACTCCCCGTGAATCGCATCAACCGGGCCCGGGGGAGGTGGGTGCATTGGGTCTTGCAAGCACTCGAGAAGGGATGCACACGTTAAGTTCGCGAATCCTCGTCATATTGGAAGGTGGGTGCTCTGACGACTGTCCCAGTTTGGTCGATAACCTTGATTGGCTTGCTTGCAGGCACGATGACTACCGGTGCGTTTGTTCCCCAAGTGATTCGTGTGTGGCGGTTGAAACGTGCCGACGAGATCTCGCTGACTACGTTCCTGGTCCTTTCAATCGGATCGATATTTTGGCTGACGTATGGGCTGTTCCTTTCCTCCTGGCCAATCATCCTAGCCAACGGAGTGACGTTTGTCCTAGTGGTTACCATCCTGAGCCTTAAGTTGAAGTGGGATCGAGGTCAGTCACCGACTGCAACCCCATCCAGATATGTTCACGGTCAGTGATGGATCCGCGATGCACTTCAAAGTTCTCGATACGTTCCCGGCGTTCGAGACTTACTGGCGGTCCGCTCGCACCAAGCCCCTATCGGAGCAAATCGACCGCTGGGAACACGAATATCTATCAGCTTGGCCGGAGCTCGCGGAACTGCAGAAGGAGAGCTACCCCCAGGATGGGGTGGACTGGAAACGGGTCGCTCGGACTCGGGTGTTCCCGTTCCTGGACGAGCGGCTGCCCGGGATGCGCCGAGTTCACCAGAAGCTGTTGCGGTCTCTTCCCGATTCATGGTCCAAAACGCAGAAAGCGCTGGGGCTGAGATTTACAGTGCAATTCGTCATCTATGTCGGGATCGGGGGGGGCGCAGGATGGGCTACCCGCTTCGGTGGTCGGCCTGCCTGCCTCTTCGGACTCGAGAATGCCGCGGAGATGTCCACCTGGGAAGGCATCACCACGTCGGCGGCGGTCTCGCACGAGGTCGCCCACCTCGCCCACAACGAATGGAGACGGCGGGCAGGAATCGGAGAGATCAGCGACTTCAAGGGCCCCTTCCTACGGCTCTACGAGGAAGGCTTTGCTACAGAATGCGAACGCAGGATAGAAAGTGCGCGGTCGTTCAGCCTACGGACCGGGAGCGTTCACTGGTTGCCCTGGTGCTCAACCCATCGCGCCTGGCTCGCCCGGAAGTTCCTCCGTGACGTGACGGCTCGGCGGTCGATGGGTCCGTTTTTCGGTTCATGGTACAAGATTCGGGGTCAGATCGAGTGCGGCTACTATCTTGGACAAGAGGTGGTTCGGGAGTGGAGCAAGACTGCGTCGTTACGGTCTATCGCAGTCCTTCCTGAGCACGCGATCCAGCGGCGAGCAAGGTCTACGCTCCGAAGAATGGCTGAGAGTGCTTAACCCACGGTGAGACGAGCCTTCTCGTCCCTCCAATAGATCGAACGGGCCAACCTGCTGCGATCTTACTGACACCTGAATAAGTAGCTTGATATCCGGCCTCGCCTGTCCCTCGGAGCATGGGACGATGGGCCCAACGGCACCGGGACACCGATTCTCTCGAGGAACGACGCCTGAATGCTCTCACTCTG
>JBKQNC010000020.1:0-11093 GCA_052326445.1 Thermoplasmata archaeon | reverse complement strand
TCCACTCGGTGGATCCACTCCGCTCGTTCCAGCCACCGATTGACGTGGAGGAGATCGAGTTGGTGCTTCGCGGAAGTGAGGCAGTCATAGGGATCCCAGGCATCGCGCACGAGGGTTCCCTCGAACCTGTCGAGCATCTCCCGCACCACGTCCTGACCCCGACTCGGGGCGATCCGATAGACGACGGCTTTGAGGTGAGAGAAGACCCACATCCACCCGTTCTGCCCACCCACTCGGAAGCTCGTCTCGTCCCCGTGGACCACGGGGACGGTCCGCACTTGTTCCTTGAGTCCCTCGTAGAGCGGTCCGAGCGCCTCGGCGGCGGACCGCTCCATCTTCAGCACTGCCGCGGGACTCACCTCGACCCCGTGCCCCTCCCTCAGGCAGGCCACGATCTTCGGGACACTGAGCCCGAGCATGCGAAGGTGGACCACCCGAGACATCAGGGCGAACCCGAAGGGGCGGTTCCGAGGGTAGGGGCACTCGGGCTCCACCCGACGGTGGCAGCCCGGACGGGTGTAACGGGCGATCTCCACGTCGAAGATCTTCGGCTCCGGGGGAGGGAGATCGGTGATCGTCCTCCGACGGATCTCGAAGGGCTCTCCGAGCTGGGTGCCACACTCCCCACACCGCTCCAGGGAGAGTCGGAGCGGAGGTGAGTTGGGGATGGGCCGCTCGCGCGAGTGCCCTGGGTGGCCCTCCTGGCCACCGGTCGGACGAGGCTCGCGGGGACGTGCGGGCCGTCGGTAGAACACTCGCTGGAGGGAATCCCTCCCGCCTCGGCCGTGAGGTCACTGGCGGCGAGGAACGGGGCGGAAGTCTTGATCCGTCGGAGTTCCTCCTGGACCCGACGGAGCTTCTCCCGAAGCTCGCGGTTCTCCTTCTCCAGCTCGTTCGCTCGTTCGAGGCGCTTGCGGATCGCCCGCTTCTCCTCCGGATCGAGCGTGAGCGGCTCGTCCTCCTCGACGAGCGCGAAGACCTCCACCGCGTCCCGAGAGTACACGTCCCCCTCGAACGAGGGAGAGCACGTTCACCGGAAAGTACTTTGGTTCATACAGCAGTCCGACTTCGGGCGGTCCGGAAAGGTGAGTGGTTACGGGCCCAGACTTTACCGGGACGAGGGGCGGGCTGGGTGACTCGGCCCGATGAACGCGCCGAGCCCGAGCCGGAAATGCCCACGGCTTCCCCACAGTAGACCTGGAAAACTGGCGAGGAACAGAGAAATCATCCGGACCGCCAAGGACCAGCGGGACCTCGGATCGGCACCGACGGCCGCGAGGAGTTGGTAGCGACGTTCCTCGACCTCGAGGGATCGCCGCACCGAGGGAGCTGTACCGTGAGTTCGGAGCAAGTCCAGGATGACACCGCAGTCGTTCGCGAACTGGGGGGCGCGGCGAATTTCGCGCCTCCAGCGTTCCTCCTGTAAGGAGGTGGCCAATCCCGAGGCGTTCCCGGCATGAACCCGGTATTCGGTGAGAACCCGGGGGTCGGAGAGGATGGCGCACGAGGAGACCACGGCGGCCCAGTAGAGGAATGCGGAGGTCCCCAACTGGACCTGGCGAAGGAACGGAAGGGAGGATTCGAGGAGCGAGCGACGGACACTGATCGAACTCAGGTTGAAGGCCGCCCCCGAATGCCAGAGGGCTTCGATGGCCTTGGGGGGGCGTTCTTTGGGGCCCAGACCTCCGACCGATTCCCCAGCCAAGTGCGGAGGGGTGGGGCTCTCGACCTCAGCTCCGGCGTTCCCGATCACCCGGAATCCGTTGTGGTAGTACCCGAGCGTCGGGGCTCGGGAGAATTCGTGCAGTACAAGCTCGAGCTTCTCTGGTAGGAAGAGGTCGTCGTCGTCCAAGAAAACGAAGACCTGCCCATGGCCCCGTTCCAACGCGTGTGCTACCCACCCCCCATGAGAGGTCTCCTCCATCTGAAGGGATGGAATCCCTAGCGCCGCGAGCTCACGGTCGATGGAGGGGTCGACGAAGTTCTTGACGACCAAGACCTCGTACCGGTCCTTGGCCAACGTCTGGTTGACCGCAGAGTGAACGGCGGCCAGCAAGAATTCCCGGCGACCGAACGCGAGAATGACGACGGAGAGCGGAGGGTCAGGCCCGCCGACCGACGGAGCGTCGCCCATCGCGATCGTAGAGCCGGTGGATGGGGTCACAAGAGCCGGACCCTCCGCGTCGAATTTCA
The DNA here is from genome assembly GCA_052326445.1 of Thermoplasmata archaeon. Taxonomy (GTDB): domain Archaea; phylum Thermoplasmatota; class Thermoplasmata; order Lutacidiplasmatales; family UBA184; genus Lutacidiplasma. Next base: position 8,900 of record JBKQNC010000020.1, on the reverse strand, counting down.
TCTTTGAGGTGGCGCCCGCCACTGGTCCTGGCCAAAGGGTTACATCTTCGACCCGGGTCGGTACGACGGACCGGCGGGAGGGGCGGGATGACCAACTCCGAGGATCTCAGCCCAGTGGTTCGATCCGCCCTCAAAGGCTTTTGGGACGGAGCCGGGCTCACCTCCGAGCAGCGGGCGAGTTGGGAGTTCGGGAGCCGACGATACGGCCCCATCCTGGATTTCCTCGCTCCGACACCGCCCAGCCCCGACGCGCGGATCCTCGACCTGGGCGGCGGATCCGGCTCCCTTTCGGTGGCGCTCCACGCACAGTTCGGGGGGCATTGTGAACTCGCGGATTTCGTGCCCCCGCCGGCCGGGAAGGAGGCGCTCTACCGAAAGTACGGGATTGAGACGTATCGACCCGTTCGACTCAATCAAACGGGTTCTCTTCAGGACCTCCCCCGGGATTACGACCTGGTTGTGTTCGTGGAAGTGCTCGAGCACCTCCTCGTGGACCCTCTCGTCCTGTTCCGCGAGATCTACGATCGATTGAAACCCAACGGACGACTCCTCCTTACGACCCCGAACATGGCGCGCCTCGGGAACCGCTTCAGGCTACTGCGGGGCCGCTCGATCAAGGAACGCGAGCGGTTCCCTCAAGGGGATTCCCAGGGGTATGGGCACGTTGTCGAGTACACGCTGGATGAACTCGATTACCTGCTCGGATGGGAGAGCTTCGTTCGGGAGAGAGCGAGGGTCGTGCAACACCTCCCGAATTCCAAGGCCAACCGATTGCAACGGAGGGCGGTCCCGTGGCTCAACACCGGATTCGCGCGTCAGCTCCAACTGGGCGACGATATCCTCGCACTCTACCGCCCCGTTCCGCGCCCTCCGCCCGGAAGCCCGAGGCCGGCTCGAATCTGAGCCCCTTCCCGACGGGGATGGGAAGCCTCTCGTCCTCGAAACGGGGAGTTCAGTGGGCGGGCTTCGGAGAGGGTGGCGAAGACCGCTTTCCGTTGACTAGGGCGGCCTCACTTCGAACCACACGAACGTTGACATCCTTCCCGAATCGTCGCGCCACCAGCGTGGACCCCTGCGCTCTCAGCGTGGCCAGGAACGCGTCCGCGTCCATCCCGGGCCCGTCCCGCCACTTCGCCACGAACATCGCGGAACCCTGCTGACCCGGGATTGCCGACCCGGCCGCAACCAATTCTCGAAACTCCGTATCCGACAACGGCTCGAACGGCGTCGCCAGCAGTTTTCGTCGCCGAGGATAGCTCTGCTTAATCTTCTTCACGTTCTCACACCGAAGCGACGACCGGAGCTCGGTTCCTCATCAACGGCTCCCGAACCAGACCGGGCGAGCAGATAAGGGAAGGCCGTCGCAAAGCGAATTTCGAATTCCCGGTTTTGGCCGCTGAAATGGGGTCGGGGCGACCGTGCCCTCTACCGGCCGGGGTGAGCAGACCACCGACCCAAGCGGGGCCCACCCCCACAATCTCCTTACGAGCTCAGGTGGTTTCTGGACTCGTCCATGGCCGCCCTGAAATTTGAACTCAGAGCCCGAGTCAGCACGGAGCGCTCCGACTTGATCCGGCCCGTGCTCGCCCGACTGTTCCCGGACGGGTTGGTTCGCGAAGGAGGCGACCCGAAGGAGTTCCTCGTGGAAGGCAGGATGGAGGGCGCCAGCGCGCGCGACCTCAATCGAGCCCTGCTCACGACGCTCCGCCAGGCCGAGAAGCGGACGCGGCTCCGGTCGGAATGGACGGTCGGCGGAACGACCGAACGGTTCTTCGACTACGTCCCGAAGGGAAGCCGACCGGCGTCAGCCGAGCGGGCGGTGGGGATGCCCCCGTCGGCCAGGCGGACCCGGAAACTTGACCGCTAGGACGTCTCGCTGCCCTTGAGAGCGCCGTCCCCGACAGGGGCGAGGTTGAAGTCGGGAGCATCCGCCGGAGGTTTGGGCGGTCCGGCCCCGGGGGAGATCGACACCCCGCCGGCGATGCGATTCAGCGCGATCCAGGAGAGGAGCGCCAACGCCAGGAGGAGAATTCCGAGGAGGATGTTGCCCTGGACGGTCGTCATCCACTTGACCGCGATGACCACGCGGGAAAGGCCATAGGATACGAAGACCCCGTCGACCGCCATCACGAACCGGCGGAAGAACTCGGGGGAGACTGCGGTGAGGAGGAGCGTCCCCAGCGGGACCCCGATGAACACGGGGATGAACAGGTAGGGGAGGAGACCCAGCGCGGGCAGGGAGACTAGGTTGGTCCCGAACAGGGAGTCGAAGACCAGATAGGTGGCGAGGGTGAGCGACGACTCGGCGACCCGGATCTGGGCGATCGTGCACCGGAACTCGTGCTTCGACATCCCCTGGTTCCGAAGGAACAGCGCCAGGGGAGGCCCCGATATCGTGGTCAGCGAGTAGAGGAATCCGATCCCGGGGCCGACCGCGGCACCCCCCCGCTTCTCATTCTTGAACGGGCGGGAAAATCCCCAGAGCTGTAGGGCGATCAGCGGAAGGAGCACGATGTACACGACCAGCTTCACGTCGTTGACGGCGAGGTACGCGAGCCCAATCGTCCCAAGGATTACGCCCGGGAGGAGGGTCATCACGATGGGGCGGGCTCGGTACCAGGTCGCTTGAATGTGTTTCCGCTCCCGTACCAAGAGTGCGACATTCACGACCACCTCGACGATGACCAAGGCGGGGTTCAACACCTTGTTCGAGTACCATAGAATCGCGATCGGGGTTACCGTGGAGGAAAAACCGTACCCGACCGCTCCGTTGATGACCGCCGCCCCGAAGGCGAGGATGGAGAGGTAGATGTTGCTGAGCGGAATCATGCGTACGGGATTCGGGCCAGACTCGGTTTCGCATGTATAACCAAGCAAGTGCGCAAATTTCGCACGCAGCCTACTAAACTCATGACCGCAGCGGGTCTTGCGGCGAACGGATTTCCCACCCGGATTCGGGAAATCGGCTCTCGAAGGGCCGGGCGACGAGGGCGCGGGGGGTGACCCGTCGAGGTCTTAATCCCGCCGCCTTCATGAAGGGGGCCGAATGGCCCCCCGGAAAAGCCCCCTAGCTACCCCCCTCCCGACACCGGACGACCCTCATCCGCCGTACGGTCGCACGGCGCACCCGTTCTTCATGCACGACATGATCCGCTCCCAACCCGACGCGCTCCGGCGGACCGCCGAGAGCGCGCTCGACGCGTCGGAAGAGATCCGGCGCCCACCCGCCGGTCGACCTCTCCTCTTTGTCGGGCAGGGGACGTCGTTCCACGCTGCCCTCGGCGCCGCGACGGCGGCACGGTACCTCCTCGGTCCTCACGCCCTCATCCGGGCCGTCCCTTCGTTCGACCTCCTCCTCGATCCCGACCTAATCCGCGCGGCGAGGTGCGCGGTGATCTTCAGCGCCTCGGGCGAGACCGCGCTGACCCTCCGCGCCCAGGAAGCCCTGGCCAAGGCGAAGGTCCGGCAGGTGCTGATCACGGGCACTCCGCACTCCCCCTCCGCGCGACTCGCCGATCACACGCTGGTCACGCAGGGGGCGGACGAGCGGGCCTGGACCCACACGGTCAGCTTCACGGCCGCCCTGACCGCCGCTTACGCATTACTCTCGGTCTGGTCCGGCCGCGAGGAGGAGAGCGTACGCGCACTGCACCGGTCCAGCGCGTCGGCCCTCGCCGCCGAGCCTTCTTGGAAGCGACTCGCCGAATCGCTCCGCGACCGCCGGCGGTGGCTCCTGCTTGGGTCTGGTCCCGCCGAGGTCACGGCCCGCGAGGCGGCGCTCAAGCTGCGTGAGGGGGCCGGTCGGTTCGTGGCCTGGTGCGGAGTGGAGGAGTTCCTCCACGGGATCCTTCCCTCCATCGACGACTCCGCGGTCGTGCTGGCAGTCGCCACCGGACCCCTGGATCTCGAGCGTGCGCGCCATGCCGTGCACGCTGCAGAGCTCGCCGGAGCCAAGGCGGCCCTCCTCGGCCGGCTGGAGGGAACCCGAACCGTCGGGGAGTTCCCGCTCCCCGAGGTTCTGCCCGCCTTTTCTCCGGCCATCGACGTTCTTCCCTTCCAGCTGATGACCTACTGGACCGCGGTCGCGGAGGGGCGGAACCCGGATGTGATGGGGTACGACAACCCCAAGGTCTGGGCCGCCCGCCGGAGCTTTGGGATCTAGTCGTCCACCTCGGCGGGCCGGGGGGCGGGTGGGGCAAGGCGCCCCTCGCGAAGGAGCGAGGGCACGATCGCCGTCAGGAGCAGGGCCGCGGAGATGAGGAACACGATGTGGATCGATTCGAGGAACCCGGAGGCCACGCCCGGAGCGACCCCCTGAATCGGCGAACCGAGGAAGATCGCGATGATTTCCGCGCGCGGCAGCACCTGCGACATCACGACCAGCGTGATCCCGAGGGAGATCGTCGCTCCGGTGTTCAGGAACGTCGTGCCGATCCCCGACGCCACGCCCCGACGACTCGGGGGGACGGACGTCATCATGACCGCCCGGTTGGGGGCGGCGAAGAGACCCATTCCCGACCCGACGAGGATCAACGGGGGCGTCAGTTGGGCGAACGTCTCGCCGCTCGTGATCGTGGTCAGCCACAAGAACCCGAGGGCCGAGACGACGAGTCCCGAGAGGACGAACCACCGTGGCCCGTACCGATCGGAGAGCCACCCACTGATCGGACCGAAGGTCGCCAGCGAGGCGGAGACAGGAATGAGAAAGAGCCCCGCCGTGAACGGGTTCAGGAACCGGGGAGGACCCTGCAGATAAAAGACCAGCACGAACGTGAAGGCGCCGCGCGCAAGCGCGTTCAGGAACATCGCGGAGGCGGTGGCGCTGAACTCCCGAATACGGAACAGGGCGAGGTCGAGCATGGGCGATTTCTCGCGGGACTCGATCCAGGCGAACAGGCCCAGCAGGCCGAGCCCGACCACCGCCATCTCGATGCCCGTCCACCCGGGGACATTGCCGAGGGCCCCGAGCGTCACGCCCAGCAGGATGAGGGTGAGGCCGAGCGCAAAGACGATGTTGCCGAGCCAATCGATGTGCGGCTTCTCCGAGGGCGGGACGAGCTCCTTCAGGTCCGCACGGGCGCGGAGAGTGGCGATGATCCCGATCGGGACGTTGACGAAGAAGATCCAGCGCCATCCGATCGTCGACGTGATGACCCCACCGAGAACGAGGCCGGAAACCGCCCCGACCACGATGGAGACCTGGTTGATGCCGAGCGCGCGGCCGCGCTCGTTCGGAGGGAACGCGTCCGTGATGATCGCCGCGGAGTTCGAGAAGAGGAACCCGGCCCCGACCGCTTGAACGAGCCGGAACCCCACGAGCTCGATCCCCGTTTGAGAGAATCCGCAGAGCAGCGAGCCGACGGTAAATATCGCGAATCCGAGAACGTACAGGCGTACTCGCCCGAACATGTCGGACAGGCGGCCGAAGTTCAGGAGGACGACCGCGGTTAGGAGCGAGTAGCCGATCAGGATCCACAGGAGGGTGCTCGCGCTCGTTCCCGGAAGCTCGCGCCCGATGGTGGGAAGCGAGATCAGCACGATGTTCGTGTCGATCGCCGCCATCAGGGTGGCGACCGTCGTGTTCGAGAGGACCTTCCACTTGTACTGCATCAGTGGAGGTCCGTCCGAAACGAAGGGAGACCGGTCTGACCGGCGCGGGGCGAGTGGGGTATCGCTCGCTCCCGTCGGAGGGAGATCAACGCGCGCTCCAAGGGGTGGTCATCCGAGCGGGGTGGGGTCCGAATGGTATCCCGCGATCTGACTCGAGAGCTTGTCGATGTACTGACGAAACATCGCGAGCACATCGCGGGAGGTGATGATCCCGACGACTTGGGTCCCCGACCGGACCACGATGCGGCGGATCCCGTCCTTCACCATCATCTCGACCACGTCTTCGGCGGTCGTTTCGGGGGCGCAGGAACGCACGATCGGGGTCGCGATCTCCCGGACCCGGAGGGAGGTCGAACTCGCCCCCGTCGCGACGATCTTCGAGAGGAAGTCCCATTCCGTTACGATCCCCTCGAGTTCCTTGCGCGGTCCGAGGACGACCGCGTAGCCCTTGTGGCGCTCGGTCAGGAGACGCGAGCACGCCAGTACATCCAACTCGCCGTCGACCGTCACAACCTGGGAATCCATGATGTCTCGGGCGGTTAGGACCATGCGTTTTCCGCACTCCCCCGGCCATTATCAAACTCGCGACCCCGGGGGACCACCGGGGCGGGTAGTCGAGACACCCCCGAATCCGATCGGCGTCGCCGTGCGTTAAATGCCGAAGAGTCTGCCCTTCTCCGGGGCCACGTTCCGGAAACCGATGACGGCCCCCGCTCTGCCCGAATTGGACCTGACGCTGCTGCGGGGTTTTCAGTACGCGTGCCGGCCGGGGTGCGGTCTCTGCTGTTACGCCGAGCCCCGGGTCGAACCCGGAGAGCGAACTCGCCTCCTCCAGGTCGCACCGGAAATGGACCTCGTAAGTCGGTCGGACGGTCGCTTTCTCCGGTCCCGCCCGGACGGGGGCGCATGCCAGTTCCTGAACGGGACCCGGTGCCGCGTCTGGGAGGCTCGCCCCAGTCCCTGCCGGGAGTTTCCGGTCACGGTCCACGTCGGAGAGCGCCTCCAAGCGAGCCTCGTCCTCGCCTGCCCGGGCATCGACCTTCGGACGCTCTCGGACCCCTCCGTCGGGCGGGAACGAGCCGCCCCGGTCGGATTCGAGGGAGAGCTGGCCGCCGTACGGCGTCGGATCGACGCGAAGACCTTGCGCCAGCTCGAGGGCGCTCGTCGCCGTCGACGGCGGATCGTGACTGTGCTCGAGCGTTCCGGTCAGTGGATGGAGGAGGACGAAGTGAGGGCCACCCTCCGGGAGCGACCGCCGTGGCCTACGGAGGAAGAGTTTCCGGTGGAGGAACCGCCAGCGGCCGAGGAGGGGATCGAGTTGCTCCCCATGTTTTATGCCGGACGCTCGGGGCCGCTCGCGTTGGCCGAGGGTCTCGGCGGCTGGGAGGTGCTCGAGCTCAACCCCGAGGGAGGACGCACTCCCCCGCTCGCGGTCGTTCCTCCTCCGACCCGGCCGCCCGAGGTCGACTCCGCCGGGCGACGGCTCCTAGAAGGGTACATTCGGTACTTCCTCGAACGGGATGCGCTCTTCGGCACCGTCCTCACGGACCTGGAGCCGAGCGGCGGGTTCACGGTCGGAGAGGAGGTCGAAGCCGAGCTTAGGGCGATCGGAGCGCTCGTGCTCAGCCGCGCCGAAGTTCGACGAAAAGCGCTAGGCGTCGCGTCCGGCCCGTTGACGGAACTGGAGATGGCGGAAGGGATCCGGGCCACCGACCAAGACCTCCTGGATCGCCCGACGTGGGGCGACCACCTTTAAGCCGGGTTGGAGGGAGGGAGGCGCACCCCGAGCTCATTCTCGAGCTCGCTCACGAGGGCCTCCGTCTGGTCTTCGTCCCACGCGGGGGTCTTCGACGGCACTTCATCGGCCCAGTGGGTCGGGCTCGGACGACTCCATTGGCGCTCGAACGAAGCCCGCCACGGGGCGGGGAGTTGGTCGCGGAGCCCGGGAAGTGGAACGCCAAGGAAGGTGGCACCCGCCCGAGCGAGGACCCGCGCCACCGATTCGGGACGGTAGCCTCCTCCGCCGGTCACGACCAGGCGGCCGTCGCACACTTCTTGGGAGAGGTCGAGCACCGTCCGGTCGACCTCGTCGTACGCGGCGGAAGTGTACTGCAGGGCCGTGAGAGGGTCTCCAAGGTGGCCGTCCGCCCCATGTTGGAGGACGATCAGGTCGGGGCGAAAGGAGCGGAGCAGAGGCGGGACGACCCGTCGAAACAGGGGTCGCAGCGCCTCGTCACCGGCGCCGGGGGGCAGCGGGAGGTTCACTTTCAGCCCATCCCCGTCGGCGAGGCCGGACTCACCGGTCGAGCCCGTCCCCGGGAACAGGGTCCTACCGTCCTGGTGGAAATCGATGTCGAGGACCCGACCCGAGCTGTAGAAGCCGTACATCACCCCGTCCCCATGGTGGGCGTCGATGTCGATGTACGCGACCCGGTGGCCCGCCGCCACGGCCCGCCCCACCGCGAGGGCCACGTCGTTGAAGATGCAGAACCCGCTGGCCCGGTCCGGGTGCGCGTGGTGGAGCCCTCCCGAGGGATGGAACGAAGGCACGCGGTGCTCGAGCGCGAAATCGACCGCTCGAGCGGCCCCCTCGGCGATCCGGGCGGCCGCCTCAAAACACCCGGGAAACGAGGGGGTGTCTCCTGCGTCGAGCGGGATCGGCGCGCCCCAGCGCAGGCTCGCGCGGTGGACGAAATCCACATACTCCGCGTCGTGGAACGTCTCGAGGAACTCGCGCTCCGCGACCGGGACGTCCCGGGCGAACTCCAGGGAAGCTCCGCCCGGGAGGACCGCCTCGAGAAGCCGGACCGCCGACTGTCGGCTCTGCTCGGTGAACGGGTGGTCGGCCCCGAAATCGTAGTCGGTGAACCGTTCGTCCCAGACCAGCTGCCCGCGCACTGTGCCCATCAGTCGAACCTCGGGTCGGGGACCGGTCGGTCGATCGATCGCATCGCTCGGTCGACCGGGGGCCTCCTACGCACATAACTCCTCGGCCGGGCCCGCCGACCGGGGCCGCCAAGATTAAGAGCCGACGGTCCACCTCGGGGCGGGGAGCATCATGGCGATTGAGGACGAGGTGGGCAGTACCGCGGTCAAGGTTTACAAAGTGATGAAGGACCTCGGCTACCTCACCGAGGAGAAGATGGGGACCGCGGAACGGGTCTTCCAGTCCTCGAAGCTTCCGAAGAACATGGTCCTGAACGCCCTGCAAGAGCTCCAGGCCAAGGGTTGGGTCCGCCGGAAGGTCCGCGAGAAAGCGGCCGGCTACTACCTGCTCAAGTAACCGTTCA
>JBKQNC010000019.1:0-49508 GCA_052326445.1 Thermoplasmata archaeon | reverse complement strand
TGTTCACCTTCGTCACCGAGCCCGGGGTCCCGTGGCACAACAACGAGGCCGAGACCCAGATCCGCCAGGGAGTGCTGTTCCGAAAGATCAGCGGAGGACGCCGCTCCTGGATGGGAGCGTGGGTGCTGGAGCGGCTGTTGACAGTCTATCGGACGTGTCGCAAGCAAGGAGTCGAGTTTCTCCGGGTGGTGGGCGACGCGCTCACCGGGAAGGGCTACCCGGCATTCGGAGTACCCTCAAGAACTCCAGAAACCTGAGTGGTTACTCGTCTTAGATGCCATCACTACATCCGACACATCAGATGTCTATATTGTTTGTGTTCCTCTCGGTCGCGGGCGTAAAATGGTCGGGCCGGTCGGCTCATGATTTCTAGCCCCGAGCGGATTCGAACCGCTGTCGCCGGCTCCAAAGGCCAGCATGCTTGGCCACTACACCACGGGGCTGCGTTCGACCAGTTGCGTTCCTGCCTAAAGAAGGCACGGTGGGGGGTTCCGATATTACATCCCCCGTGCTGGTTCGACCATGCGGCGCACCAAGATCCTGGCGACGGTCGGCCCGGCCACCTCGAAACCGGGTCAACTCACCGCCTTGATCAAGGCAGGTGCTGACGCGCTTCGTCTCAATCTTTCGCACGGGACAGATGAAGAGCACCGTGAATCGCTCGCGCTGATCCACCAGTCCGCGAAGCAAGCCGGCCGGGAGGTTGCGGTGGTGGCGGACGTGCCCGGACCGAAGGTTCGGATTCGGACCCTGGCCAAGGGCGAGGTCCGCCTTGCGACCGACCAGCGTTGGTCGCTCGACAACGACGCGACTCCCGGTGACGACGTTCGGGTCGGGCTGGAGCTCCCTTCCTTCAAAGGGGCCGCCAAGGTTGGGGACCCAATTCTCATCGGCGATGGGAGTGTGGAACTCGTCGTCACGGGCGTACACTCCTCCTCGATCGATGCCCGTGTCGTGAACGGCGGGATCGTCCGCTCCCAAGCCGGGGCCTTCCTCCCCCGCGCCCGCCTCCGGACCGCGTCCTTCGAGGCCGCGGACCGTCGGCTCGCTGAAATCGCCCTCGAAGGCGGGATCGATTTCCTCGCCCTCTCGTTCGTCCAGGACGCCGTCGACCTAGTGGCCGCCCGCCGCTGGCTCGACAAACGGCCGAACGGCCGGGGAGTGGGGCTCATTGCCAAGATCGAACGGGCGGAGGCCTTGCGATCCATCGACGGGATCCTCGCGGATTCCGATGGGATCATGGTCGCGCGCGGAGACCTGGGCATCGAAGTCCCCCTCGAGGGACTGGCGCTCGAACAGAAGCGCCTCGTGCGCCTCGCGAACGCCCGCGGCAAGTTCGTGATCGTGGCCACGCAGATGCTGCTCAGCATGGTGGACAGCCCGCGTCCCACGCGGGCGGAAGCGACCGACGTCGCGAACGCCGTACTCGACGGGACCGACGCGGTGATGCTCAGTGAAGAGAGCGCCGTGGGTCACTACCCGGTCGAAGCGGTCCAGTGGCTCGCCCGGATCGCCGTCGCCACCGAGGGGGCGTTCGACCCGCGGCCGGTCCGCGAAGCGATCCGGGCCGCGTTGGTCGACGGCCCGGTCGTCCCCGAGCATTCCGTCGCGGCGGCCGCGGTGACGTTGGCGGAGAGCGTGGGGGCCCGGGCGATCGTCACTCCGACCCACTCCGGACGCACGGCACGGCTCGTGGCCCAGTTCCGACCCTCCTGCCCGGTGCTCGCCCTCTCCCGTATCCCCCAGACCCGTCGCCAGTTGGCACTCATCCGGGGCGTCGAGACCCGTCCGTCCCCAACCTACGGACGACTCCAGGAGTTTCGGGACCACGCGCTCGAGCTCGTGCGCGCGTCGCACCTTCCGGGAACGGGGCCGATCGTGCTGACCGCGGGATTCCCCGTGGAGGGTCGACCGACGAACCTCGTCACCCTAGTGGATCCGGACGAGCGACTGTCCCCACCGCGGTAGCCACTGTCGTCCCCCGATGGCGTTGATGCCCCGTCACAAGTAGGAGCAGCGGGAGAGGGGCAATCGCGAGGAGCCCCGCCAACAGCCAGGCGTCGGTGAAGTTGGCATAGGTCGCCACATACGCAAACACGATGGCCAGCGCACTGCCACCGAAAATGTTGATCGCGTTCAGTAGTCCGAGGCCGAGGGCAAGGCCCTCTCCCTCGGTCTCGGGGAGGTAGGTCGGGAGGAGGTAGAGCACGGCCCAGATGATTCCGTCCAAGAGACCTAGCACGGCGAAGATCACGATCAGTTCGGAGAGTGATCCGAAGGGCAGTAGCATGATCGCGACCGCCGAAGCGACCCCGAAACCTGCGAGCAACCACCGCATGTCGCGGGCCCGCTCCGCCAGCCAACCTCCGAGCGGGCCCCCTATGATCTCGACGACGATCATGACCGTCGGGAGACCCGCGGCGAGCGCCAAGCTCCAGCCGGGGTGGGCCGTGTGGGCGTATTGGACAGAGTACTGGGCCGCGACGAAGAATGCGCTCCAGAGCCCGATGAACGATAGGGCGAGTCCCCACAGGGCCCGCGAGCGGAGCACCGGTCGGCTGGCGTTCCAAAGGGCGGCCAGGTCCCGCCGAACGGGGGCCGGGTCCGCCCGGGGGAGGAAGAACGGGGCGACGGCGGAGGAACCGAGCAGCGCCAATCCTCCCACTGCGAGCGCCCACGCCCATCCAAACTCGACCCCGATCAGCGCGCCCGAAAACAGACCGACCGCCGAACCGAGACTGAAGCCGGAGTTGTAGAGGCCCACGATAGGCCCGCGCGAGCCGGACGGATAGTACGACGCGACCAGACCGAGGGCCGGGGCGAAGAAGAAGGCGGCCCCCGCCCCCGCTCCGAACCGAAGGAGGGCGAGGACGATCCGGTTCGGCGAAAAGGCGGAGGCGAGGCAGAAGACGCCCATGAGCGCGAGGGAGGCCAAGGCGACGTTCCGATTCCCCCACCGAAGTGCGGCCATTCCGGCGGGGATCTGAAAAATGCCGGCCCCGGCCAGGAACGCGCCGAGTACGAGCCCGAGGTCGAGGGTCGTGGCCCCGAGGGCGCTCCCCACGAGGGGAAGCACGGCTCCCACGTTGTACCAATTGAAGGCATAGACCGCCCGGGTGAACAGGAGCGTTCCGGACGCCTCCCTCCGGCGGGACGGCGTGAGCGCCGTCAGGGGGTCGCCTTCCCGATCCAGCCCCGGGTCTCAAAGTAGCGGAGGAATCCCGCCGCCGCGAGGTCGTATCCCGAGACGAGCGACTCGCGGTCGGGACCCGTCGTCGCATGACCTTCCGCCGCGACCTGGTCCTGGTCGTGCGCGCGCAACCGCTCCGCAATGAAGGCGGGCTCCGGCCGTTCTCGGGCCGCCGCCAGGGCCACGTCGCGCCAGTCCTCCACGATCGAGCGGTACCGGACCAGGTCGAGCGACCCATCCGGGCTCGGACCGAAATGGCTGAAGAGGACCAATCTCGGGTCCCGACGACGCATCTCCTCGAGACTCGAAAACAGAAGCTCGAGGTCGAGGTCCGGCGGGGGCACCGCCGGTCGAAGGTGAGAGTTGCGCTCGAGCCGCACCCCCGCCCCATCCCCGGTGAACAGGGCCTTGAGTCGGGTGTCGAAGAAGGCGAGATGGTGTCGGGCATGGCCCGGGGTCGCGATCACCTCGAGCTCGCCCGAGGCGAGCGCAAACCGTTCCCCACCCCGCAGCGGTACGACCCGGGTCGCGGGAGCGGGGACGATCGTTCCCCAGAGCGAGTCGGACGCGGCCCCCCACGCCCGACGGGCGCTTGCGATAAGGCGCGACGGGTCGACGAGGTGCGGCACCCCCACCTCGTGAGCGAAAAAGGTCGCGTTCGGCAGAGATTCCGCGAGCGCTCCCACGCCTCCGGCGTGGTCGAGGTGGATGTGGGTGACGAAGACGCGGTGCACTTCCGTCGGGGCCACACCGGCCTGACGAAGGCCATCGAGCAGGGCTTCCCGGCAGGTCGTGGGCCCGGTTTCGACGAGGGTCCATCCGTCCGGGCCGGGGAGCAGGTAGGCGGCGACGAGGCCCTCGGTATCCCGGAAGTCGAGGTCGAGGAGCTTCCGTCCTTCGCCGAGTTCGCGGACTTCGGGGTGCGACACGGAATCACCGGACAATGAGCGGGGTTCCGTAGTACTTTCCCGCGATACAGAGGACCGCGAGGCAGGCCGCGATGACGATGGAGAGGACCCAGGCCTCCTTGCTCCAGGCAAACACTTTGTGCCCATCGAGTGGGCCGAACGGGATCAGGTTGAACGTTCCGAACCAGCCGTTGAGGTACCCGAGCAGGGCGAGCCAGACCCAGAGGCTCGAGCCGGCCTCGAAGGTCGCGATCGCGCCCGCGTAGAACGCCGCGGAGAACCCGATGTTGCTGAGCGGCCCGGCGAGACTGGTGCGGCCCCATTCCCGCGGGTCCGACATCCCGCCCACGACGGTCGCTCCCGGCGCCGCCCAGAGGAAACCCAGGAACGAGCTGAAGATGGAGAAGAGCAACCACATCGGAGCATACCGGAACTCGGCCCAACAGCCGTGGCGCTGGGCCGAGAACTTGTGGGCCATCTCGTGGGCGACGAACGCGGTCAGGCCGGCTGTCGCGGCGACCGCCACGATCGTGGGGGTGATGCCGGCGATCCCCAAGCCTCCCGAGATGAGGAATCCCCCGTACCCGAGGATCAGCGTGAAATCGAGCGTCAGGACGGCGAATGCGATCCCGAGCTGGTACAGCTCGGTCCGGGAGGTCGTGATCCGTCCGGGGCGAGCAGTCGCCATCGGGTAGGAATACTGGATCCGGTACGGTTGTGGCCCGGTCATGTCGGCACCCCCTTCGAGGAGAGTGAGACGACCGGCATGGGCGGTTTCCAAGCTTCACGACGGAGCAGGTGACGGAGCAATTCGACGCCTTCGGCCAGACGAGGGCCCGGTCGGCTGAAGTACGCCTCATCGGCCACATAGGTTCCCAGGGTCGCGCCACGGCAGTGCGCGACTTGGCTCTGCAAAGCGATCTCCTCCAGCTCCTTTCGAGTTCGTTCGACCGAGAAACTGCACGGGCTGAGGACGACGAGGTCCGGTCGTTCCGCCGCGAGGGCCGCCCAGCTCGTCGTGATCCCGGGTTCCCCCGATCGCGGGCCGATTGGAATTCCCCCCGCGGAACGGACCATGTCAGGGGCCCAGAGGCCGGCCAGGATCGGAGGGTCGAGCCACTCGACCACCGCCACCCGGGCCGCGGTCACCACGGACGTGGGGCGGGCCCGGTATCGCAGCGTCGCCGCAAGGGCCTCGCCCGCCGCAGGGTCGCCGAGAGCACGGCCGACGGTCTCGACGGACCACCATACTTCCTCTAGATTGTGAGGCGAGAGCGAGACGATCTCGGGTCGGACCCCCGCCTCCTCGCAGGCCGACTGGAGTTCGGGTCCGGTGATCGAGCAAACCCCGCAGAGGTCCTGGGTCAGGAAAAGGTCGGGGCGCAAGGTCCGGAGCAGCGGAACATCGACCACGTACAGGCTCTCGTCCTCCGCGCGGGCGGATCGCACCCGGCGGTCGATCGCGGCCGACGAGGAGTCCGCGTCCGAGGTGCGAGGACGCATGACCGCTGGAAGGGAGCGGGCGGCAGGGGGGAAGTCGCACTCGGAACTACGGCCCACGAGCTCGGGTCCATGACCCAGTGCGAAGACCGTTTCGGTCGCACTGGGAAGGACGGAGACGACTCGCATGGCGTACCCGGCGTCCTCGACGCGGGGTCGGGTTACTTACTTTTGCGGGGGGGACGGCGGGGAGCCGTCTTCCCGCCCCGCTTCGAGGGCGGGCGGCGGGGCATGGGGGCCCGACGGGCCGTGGAAGCCCGGCGCCGGGACGGGCGCACGGGGGGACGAGGGACGGTCGTGGTCGCTTCCGTAGCCCCCGGGGCGACCGGCTTAACGGGGGGCGGGAGGCCCAGATGCTGGCACAAGGCGGCCTCGCGTTCGTAGGGAAGACCCAGCGCGCGTGCTTCCGCCCGTTCCCGTTCGCCCTCGCGGCTCGAACCCGTATGGCCGAGCGCCACCCCGTGCAGGAATCGCAGCTGAGCATCCTCGGGGGTCCGCTCGAGGAGCGCTTCGAGCTCGACCCGAGCCCCACGCCAGTCGCCGAGGGCGACCAGGGCGGCGACCAAGTGGGCCCGGACCTCGAGCCGCGCTTGGTCCTCCGCGAGGAGGGCGCGATACATGGCGATCTCGTCGAGGGGCCGGTCCTGGGCGCCGAGGGCCGCGGCCTTCCCGAGACGGGCCTCGAGATCGACCGGGTGGATCGCGAGCACTTCGTCGAACGCCCGTTCCGCCTCGGGGATCAGCCCGAGACCGAGAAGGGCCCGACCGATCCCGACCCGGGCAGGAACGAACCCCGGCTTCAGTCCCGAGGCCTGTCGGTAGAATCGCAGGGCGAGCGCCGGAACTCCCCATTCGAGCCAGGTCCGGGCCCGACTCATAACCGCATCCAGTTGCTGCGCGCTCGGCAAGAGCCGACGGGCGGTTGGCGGGATCGGTCGGGGCTCGTCCCCGAGGTAGACCTCGAGACCGAGCTGACGGACCAGTTCATGGAACCGCGTCCCTTCGATCACGGTACCCCCTTGCTCGGCGACCTCCGCGGATATGGCGAGCGGAAGATGCCCCGGCGTCAGGACCACGAGGTGCACGGGAAGGGCCGCCTCCCCTCCGCCGAACAGGCGATGGATGCTATCGAGGGAGACCTGGTTGGGGTCCTCGAAGAAGGCGTAGAGGAACCCATCGCCGGTACGGAGCGCGAGGCCTTCCGGGATCGGCTTCGCCGCGTCGAGCTGTTGGCCCATGGCGGTGACGAGGCCGCTCGCCAACTCGACAAAGGAGGGAGACGCCATTGGCGGTCGAACGGCCCCTCCATTAAATACGGTCGTCTTGGACGCGCAACCGGAGTTCGGCGCGAGCGCTCCCGCAGGGGCGGGTTAAATACCTTGGAGCCCCCCGGGCTCGCCGTGGACCTCGCCGGGTTGTACCGGTACCTGCCGGCACTGGAAACGGAGATCCGGGCGTCGTACGCTGCCTCCCGACCCGCGGCACCCGGCACCGTCCGCCCGTTCATCGATACCAACCGGGAATTCACCCTTCGAGGCGGGAAGCGGTTCCGCGCGATCCTCGTTCTCGCAGGATACCACATCACGACGGGCCGCGACCCGCGCCCGGTACTGCGGACGGCCGCGGCGATGGAGCACTTCCAGAGCTGGATGCTGATCCACGACGACATCATCGACCACTCGGAGGAGCGTCGGGGCGGCCCCACCGTCCACCGGATGATGGCGACCGCGCACCGGACGGCCGGGCGCGCAGGTTCGAGCGAGGAGTACGGGATGGGGATTGGGATCACCCTCGGCGACCTCGAAGAGCCGTACACCGTCGAGGCGATCCTCGGAACGCCGACTCCGCCCCCGACCCGGCTCGCAGCGCTGGCCGAGTACGTCCGCATGACAAGGTTGACCGCCTATGGCCAGCTCCTCGACATCCGAAACGGCACGCTCCCCCCCGGCGAGGTCACGGAACGGGACGTGCTCGACGTCCATCGGTTGAAGTCCGCGATCTATACCGTCGTCTCCCCGTTGCGGATCGGCTCTCTCCTCGGCGGCAGCTCGCCCGGACGACTGGCCGACCTCGAGGCGGTCGGGACCGACCTCGGGATCGCGTTCCAGCTCCGGGACGACGTGCTGGGCTCCGGGTTCGATGCGGACGAGTCCGGAAAGAGCGCGAACGACCTCAAAGAGGGCAAGCGCACCCTACTCGTCGTTCAGGCCTGGAAGAAGGGGGGACCGGCCGACCGGGCCCGTCTCCAGCGGGTCCTGGGAAATGCGAACGCCACCCCGGAAGACATCGAGCGGGCGCGCGAGGTGATCCGGTCGACCGGCAGCCTCGATTACTCGGAGAAGCGGATCGCTGGCCTGACCCGGAGGGCGCTCGGCCGTCTCGCCGCGAGCCGCACGATCCCGGCCCGGGGTAAGCCCCTGCTTCGAGAAGTGGCGGACCGATTGGTCCGCCGACGGTCGTAGCGGCGAAGTCTATTCGGAACCCGACGCTTCGGGCGACTCCGCCTGCGCGAGTCCCTGGGCCTGCAGGGCCTGGGTCAGTTCCTGCTGCATGGTCGTGTAGCGCTCCTTGAGGTGGTTCTCCTGGCGCTCGGTCGCCTTCAAGCGGACCTCGAGGGTCTCCTTCTCCTCGGTGAGCAGTTCCTCGACCTCCTTCCTCCCCTTCGACTTGACGAGGAGGCCGCCGACCGGTCGGTAGACGACCGCGTCGTCCGAGATCCCCTTCAGTTCGTCAAGGGTGTGGCCGATCTCGCGGACCTTGAGGTCGATCTGCATGCGCTGCTGCTGGAGGCTCCCGAGCTCCTGCTGCAGTCGCTGGAACTGTTTGATGTCGTTCTGGAGCTTCGCCGGAAGTGCCACGAGGCGGCCGACCCCCGGCTGAAGATAACGGCTTCGACCCGGCTATCGAGGGGGGCGGCCCTCGGCCTTCGGAAGGGTCGCGAGGGAGAGGTGGACCCACCCCAGGTACGTGTTCAAGGCGGCCCGCAAGGAGCCGGTATCGCGGGTCGAGATCGCGATCTCCACGACCCGGCCGTCACGTCCCAGGGTCGCGTGCGCCCGGGGGACCTCCCGGGTGGCCTCAGGGCCGAGGGCTCGTTCCAGCCAGCCGGCGACGACCTCCGACGGAGCCCGAACGGAGATCGTGGCGGTCCAGCCGGGCTCGGGCGCGTTCATGCAGCGAGGAGCGGTTCGAGCCGAGCGAGGATCCGGTCGGTCTTCTCCGCGGCCGCCAGCACGTAGCGGGCCGGGTCCAGAAGGCGGTCGATCTCCGCCTCTCCGAACAGTTTGCGCACCTCCGTGTCCGCCTTCGCGCGGGACGCCAACGGCGGTCCCTCGGTCGGGTTCCGGGTCAGCCGGCGCAGGAGCTCGTGCGCGTCGCCCCGAGGCACTCCCCGGGCCGTGAGGGCGAGCATGAGGCTCTCGGTCATCGCCCCGCCTGCGGAGCGGTCGACCTCCTCCGCCATCCGTCGCGCATCGACCCGAAGGTCGGTGAAGACCTCGGTGAGCTTCGAGAGAATATCGTCCGTCAACAGGATGGAGTGCGGAAGGACGACCCGTTCGTTGGCGGAATTCGCGAGATCCCGCTCGTGCCATTGCACCATGTTCTCGAGCGGAGGGAGCGCGAACGCCCGCACGAGCCGCGCGAGGCTCGTCACGTTCTCCGAAAGAATCGGGTTCCGCTTCTGGGCCATCGTCGAGCTACCGACCTGACGGGCCTCGTCGAACGGCTCCTGCACCTCGGCGATCTCCGTGCGTTGGAGGTTGCGGACCTCGGTAGCCAGTCGCTCGGCCGTGCCGGCGACGAGGGCGAGCCAGTTCGTGAACTCGGCGATTCGGTCCCGTCCCACGATCTGGGTGGGGGCTTCATCGGCCGCGATCCCGAGCCGGCGCATCACGCCGAGCTCGACCGCCGTCGCGTGGGTCCCGAAGCCGGCGCCCGTGCCGACCGCGCCGGCCATCTTCCCGACCGCCAGGCGCGGCAGCAACTGGTCGAGGCGCTCCCGCTGCCGCAGGACCTCGGCGGCGCCGACCGCCATCTTGTAACCGAAGGAGATGGGAACTCCGTGCTGGCCGTGCGTGCGGCCCACTTCGGGAGTGGCCCGGTGGGTGCGCGCGAGGGCGAGGAGAGCCCGGGCGAGCCCCGTCAGTCCCTCCCGAAGCACGCCGGCACTTTCCTTCAGCTCCAGCGCGAGTGCCGTGTCGGTGATGTCGGCGCTCGTGGAGCCAAAGTGGACCCAGGCACCCCCCTCGCCCGACACCTCGGCGAGCGACCGGGCGATCGCCATCACATCGTGCTTGAGACTCCGTTCGAGCTCGTCGACCTGTTCGAGGCGGACCCGCCCGGTGCGGACCGCTTCGGCAATCTCCTTCGCCGCCGCGGCGGGGATCATCCCGAGCTCCGCCTCCGTCTCGGCCAGCGCCGCCTCGACTCGGAGCGCACGGGCCAGGCGCGCATCCCGGGAGAAGAGCTCGCGCACGCGTTCGCGACCGTACCGGAATTCGAGCGGACAGAACAGCGAACCCGGGTCGTCCGTCACAATTGGAGACCCGGGCTCGCGTATTTATGGCTACTCCGAAGAGAGCGCGCGGGGGGGCCCTTATGGCCTCGACGGTGCTCTCTTGAGTAACCGGTCCACACCGCTCCCGTACTGGAGCGCTTTCTTGGGCCGGAACGCGATCTCCGCAGGGAGACCCCGTCGAACCGCCCAGGTCCGGAACCATGCCTTTGGAGGGTCGGCACGGGACCGGTCGACGGCCGGGACCGCGCGGGCTGCCTCCACGAACTCGGCATCGAGGTAGGGAGCTCGCACCGTGCGACCCAGCTCCTGGGCGACCCGCTGCGCACGTGGCCACGCCACCTCTCGCAGCAGGGCCAGGTCGTGCTCCGCGCGCGCTGCGGCCGCCGAGGCGTTCAAGGGCCGGTAGTGGGCGTATCCGAAGAACAGCTCGTCCGCCCCCTGCCCGCAGACGAGGGTCCCGAGCGGGGCGGTCTTCACGGCCAGGGCGAACGCGGTCTCGATCGAGGCTTCGGTCGGAGTGAGAGGTCCCACCCACGTGGCGATGGTCTGCCGCATCGACCGGACCTCCTCGGGGGTCGCCCGACCCTCGTGACACGGAAGGTGGAGCAGCTCCGCCGCCCGGCGCGCCGCCATGGGGTCCGGGCTTCCGGTGAGACCGAATGTGGAGAGTTCGACCCCGGACCGTCGGCGTAGCTCCCATGCAAGGAGTCCGGAGTCGACGCCACCGGAAAATAGGACCACGAGAGGACCCTCCGTCGGCAGTCGCCCGAGAGCCGCCTCCAGCGCCGGGTCGAGGCGACCGTAGGGGTCGGTGGCGGAAACGTCGTTCGTCATCGTGATTCCGGGAGGGTCTCGCTCCGGTGACGCGGAGAAGGGCCCATAAGGGCTGGCCGACTGGAGACGCCGATGGAATCAGCACCCTTGGGCGGCACTCCGGGTGGTCGGCGGGCACTCTTCGTCGACCGCGACGGAACCCTGAATCCGGACCTTCACTACCTCAAGGAGGCGGAGCGGGTCGAACTGTACCGCGGGGTCGGCGAGGCTCTTTCGCTCGCACACGACCACGGGTTCGCCATCGTCTGCGTGACGAACCAGTCGGGAATCGAGCGAGGGTTCTACACGGACGAGGACGTGCAGCAGATCCATGCCCGCCTGAACGACCTGCTTCGGCCGAGCCGGGCGCACGTGGACGCGTTCTACTACTGTCCGCATGCTCCGGAATCCAACTGCGATTGCCGCAAGCCCAAGACCGCGCTCTTTGAGCGGGCCGCGAGGGACCTCGGGCTGGACTTCGCCACGAGCGCCATCTTGGGAGACCGTACGCTCGACATCGAGGCGGGGGACCGGCTCGGACTTCTGACCGCGCTCGTCGTGCCCCCCGGCCACGAGGCGGCGATGCGGGCCGAGTTGGCCGAGAGCGGCGTTCGACCGGCGATCGAAGCGGGCCGTTTCCGGTTGGCGGTCCACCGGGTCCTCGCCCGCGGCTGAGCGGGCCCTCAGAAGGGGTTAAGGCCCCCGCCCACTCGGGCCCGGGATTCGCCTTGGTGCTTGCATTACTGCCGGCGCTCGTCGCTTCCCTGGTGACGGTCGCGCTGGCCCTCGGTTCCGTGCTGGCCCGGGCCTTGACGCCCGCCGCCGGTGCCGTCGCCACCGCCTTCGGCATCGTCATCGTCGTGACCGCCGGGTTCGCCTTCCTGGCCCTCCTCATCCTGTTCGTGGTGGCGAGTGTCATCGTCACCCGGTACCGGATCGATGACAAGCGGAAGCAGAACCTCCAGGAAGGGCGGGGCGGAGAACGCGGCGTTGCGAACGTCGTGGCCCACATCATCGTCCCGACCGGCTTGGCCATCGGAGCGGGCTGGATGCCCCCGCTCTGGTCGATCCCGACGACAAGCGTTCTGTACATCAGTGCGCTCGCCTTCGGCGCGTCCGACACGTTCGCGAGCGAGCTCGGCGTGCTCGCCGGTCACGCCCGGAGCATCCTCACGTTCCGCCCCGTGACGCCGGGCACGAACGGAGGCATCTCGGGAGCTGGGGAGCTCTGGGGCCTCTTCGGGGCCCTGACCACCGGAGTGATCGGGTACCTCGTCTGCCTGCTCTTCGGGACCCCGACCCTTTCCGCCGTCGTCGTAGTGGGGATCTCGACCGCGGCGGGTTTCGCTGCCTGCCAGATCGATTCCGTTCTGGGAGAAGCGTTCGAGAATCGGGGATACCTCAACAAGCACAGCACGAACTTCCTCGGGATGATCTCCGCGGTCGCGATCGCCGCGGCGTGCCTGACCGCGGGAGGCTTCCTCCGATGAGTCCTGAGCGCACGCCCCGGGGGAGCGTGGTCTTGCTCTCCGGCGGAATGGACTCGGCCACGTGCCTCGCCCTCGCCACCCGGTTGTCCGCTCCCGTGCACGCGCTGACGGTCGCCTACGGCCAACGTCACCTCCGCGAGATCCGGTCGGCCCGAGCCCTGGCGCGTCACTTCGGGGTCCGCCGGCACGTGGTCCTGGACCTACCGCTGGGCCCCCTCCTCGAGTCCGCCCTCACCCGCCCCCGCCGTCCGCTGCCCCGCGGACGGGCCCGGACCGCCGCCATCCCGTCCACGTACGTTCCCGCACGGAACACGATCCTGCTCGCGGTCGCGCTCGGCTACGCCGAGAGCCATCGCCTCGCGGAGATCTATCTCGGGGCGAACGCGATCGACTACTCCGGCTACCCCGACTGCCGACCCGAGTTCCTCCGCGCGTTCGAGCAGGTCGCCCGACTCGGGACCCGACAGGGGGTCGAGGGTCACGGCATCCAGATCCGGTCTCCGTTGCTCCGCCTCTCCAAGGGGAGGATCGTGCGTCTAGGCGAACGGTTCGACGTTCCGTGGAGGCTCACCTGGAGCTGCTACGCGGGAGGCGCGCGCCCGTGCGGCCGCTGTGACTCCTGCCGATTGCGCGCCCTCGGGTTCCACGACGCCGGGGTCCCGGACCCGCTCCTGCGCTCGCGTTAGGACTACTTCGCCGCCGGGACGGCCGCGGCCGGAGCGGGTTGCAGGGGGACCGTCGCGGTGCAGAACGCGCATCGGGTCGCCTGGATATTGATGCTCGAGTAGCAGAACGGGCAGTTCTTCGTCGTCGGTGGGGCGGCGGCGGCCTTCGCTGCCTGGCGCTTCGTGTAGAGGGCGAATGGGTACACGACGACGAAGAACACGACGACGAGCACGATGACGAAGTTCAGGACGGCGCCGAGCAAGGCCCCGAGCGTGAAGGTGCTGCCGTTGACGGTGACGAGACCCACCTGGGTGAAGTTGGCATGGAAGAACACCGCGATCGCGGGGTTGATGATGCTCGACACGAGCGCGGTGATCACGGCGGAGACCTGGGTTCCGACCACGAACGCCACGGCGAGCGTGACAAAGGTCGCTTGGGTAAGGAACGTCTTGAGATCTTCTACCACGGTCACGGTTTTTCCTCCGACCCCGAATCGCGGGTCGCCGCTACGGGAACGCCCGATTATTTGAAAGCGACGCAACAGGTGCGCCGGATGAAAATCACATCGCTTCGAGGCGGGAGACGCCGAGCAGGTCGAGCGCGTTCCCGAGCGCCTGGTGGACGGCTGCGACGAGGGCGATCCGGCTGGCCCGCTCGTCCCCCGAGCTCAGGACCGGGATCGCATGGTAGAACCGATTGAACTGGTCCGCCAGGTTGTGAGCGTAACCGGCGACCGCATGGATGTGCCCGCTCTGCGCCGCGTACCGGACCGTTCTCGGCAGCCGGGCCAAGACCCGGATTAAGGCGGTCTCCTCGGGGTCGAGGATCCGAGTCGCTTCGAAAGGGTACGGCGGGCCTTCCACCCCCGACTTCCGCAGCACGCTCGCCGCCCGGGCGTACGAATACTGGCAGAAGGGTCCGCTCCGGCCCTCGAAGGAAAGGGCATCCTCCCACCGGAACACGACGGGCTTCTCGGGAGCGACCCGGACGATGTGGTACCGCACCGCCCCCGTGGCCACGGCCTCCGCGATATGCACGACCTCGTTCGGGGCGAGGTCCTCTCGCCGGGCCAGTACCTCCTTTCGGGCTCGCTCGACCGCCTCGAAGAGGAGGGCGTCCAGCCAGACCGCGGAGCCGCCTCGCGTCGACATCCGTCCCCCGTCGGGCACGGTGATGTCCTGATAGATCACGAACTCCGGGCGTCGGGGCTCCCCGATCTCGGCGAGCAGCGCCTGGAGCGTGAGGGCGTGGAGCCGATGGTCCTGGCCGAGCACGTCGACCACCTGCCGGAACCGGGCGAATTTGGAGAGATGGTAGGCCACGTCCCGCGAAACGTAGAGGCTCGTGCCGTTCGCCCGCTGGAAGACGACGTTCGTCTTCTCCTTCGGCAAGCCGTAGCTGGAGGTGTCGATCGCCCAGGCCCCGTTCTCCTCCTGGCGGCCGTGGGGCGCGTGATGCAGCCGTTCGAGGACTTGGTTGACGGCTCCGTTCCGGATGAAGTCCGACTCCCAGACGTATTCGTCAAACGAGATCCCGAGCCGGGCGAGCGATTGGACCATGCCCCCCAGGATCTCCTCGGCCAGGGCTCGGTGTTCCGGCGGCGCGGCCCCGGATTCGAGCCGCTCGACCAGACCCGCCACTTCCTGGGCCGCGTCGGGGTGGGTCTTCAGGTAGGCGCTGAGCGCGGGGTACGGTCGGCCCCGGTGCGAGTCGGGCTTCTCCTCAGCTTCCGGGGTGCCTTCGATGGCGGCCTTGATCTCCGGGGGCCACTCGGCCTCCGGCTTACTCCAGATCCATGTGATCATCGCCGCCTGGCGCCCCATGTCGTCCACGTAGTACTGGGTCGTCACGGGCGTGCCCGCGGCGCGCATTACTCGCGCGAGCGTGTCCCCGATGATCGCGTTCCGGACCCGACCGATGTGGAAGGGGCCGGTGGGGTTGGCGCTCGTATGCTCCACGCACGCCGCCTCGAACATCGACGGCCAATGCCCGTACTCCGCTCCGCGACCGAGGACCGTGCGCAACGTCCGGTCCGTGAGTCGAGTGGGGTCGGCGACGAAGTTGAGGTAGGCCCCCATCGCGGTGACGGACTCGACCTCCCCCGAGGGTCGCACCACGTCGAACAGGTGGTCCGCGAACTCCGAGACCGGAACGTGCGCGGCCGCGGCCAGCCGATGCACCGGGAACGCCGCGTCCCCTTGGGGGCCCCCGTCCCAGTCGACCAGGGCTCGCATCGCGTCGGGTTCGGTGGGGGATCCGACCGCGATAAGGGCCGCGCCGAGTTGCTTCAACAGGGCGGCTTCGAAGGGACCCCAGGGGTCGGGGGACGGGGTTGGAGAACTTTCGGTCACGCGGCGAGCCGTCCCGGAACTGCTTTACGGGAACCCCCGTCTTAACAGTTCTCCTATGACGGTGCAACTTCTGGTCCGTTACGGTGAGCTGGCCCTAAAGTCGGCCCCCGTCCGGCGGGAGTTTGAGGGGGCGCTTCGTCGGAACCTCCTCGACCAGTTCGTCCACGCCGGGATGTCGGGCCGCGTCCGCGCGGACCATGGCCACCTGTACGTCGAGGCGGACGAGGCCGCCCCAGCGCTCCGTCTGATCGCGCGCGTCTTCGGGGTCACGTCGGCGAGCGTCGTTCACGAGGTGCCGACCGACCGCGCCCTCCTCACGGCCCGTCTCCTCGAGCTCGCCGAGCCCCGCCTGCACCCGGGGGCGAGCTTCGCCGTCCGTGCCCGCCGCACCGGCCAGCACCCGTTCACGAGCCAGGAGCTGGCCCGCGACCTGGGCGGGGACGTCCTGGACCGGTTCCCGGACCGCCAGCTCCGGGTCGACCTCGAGCACCCCGAGGTCGAACTCTTCGTCGAGGTGCGGGGCACGCGCACGTACCTCTACTTCGACCGGGTGGAGGGACCCGGTGGCCTTCCTCTCGGCGTGGCGGGTCGTCTCGTTGCCCTCGTGGATGGTCCCCGGGGTGCGCTCGGCGCGTACCTGATGATGAAACGGGGATGCCGGGTGGGTCTGGTCGTCGCTCCTCCGGGGGAGGCGTTCGCCCGGGACGTTCTTGCCCGGTACGACCCCGCCGTCCGGTTGACTGCTGCACCGGTCGCGGCCGAGGAGTGGGCCGACGCGCTTGGCATCCTGGCCGAAGAACTGCACGCGGACGGCGTGGTCCTCCCGCTCGCGGTCGATGAGTACCCGGGCGTTCTCGGTCGCTGGGGGGACCGAGTGATCTTCTCCCCGACCGTAGGCCTTACCGAACCCGAGGTGGAGGAGCGATGGCAGAGCGTCGCCGAGCGGGCCTCGTGAACCAGCGGACCCTCGGGGTCGAACCCGAGGGGTCCCCGGTACAGCCCGACGCCCCCGAACCGGCCCGCCCTCCGGATTCGCCCTCGACCCCTCCGCCGCCGCTCCGGGAAGTGGTCTCTTCCAGCGACGCCTTGTGGGAGCGTCGCCTCCGTTGGCTTAGGACCCGCGAACGGTTCGAGTCGCACTCCTCCACCGAGAAGCCCCCGGGGGGCGAGAAGTGAACCGCTCCCTCTCCGTCCCATTGGCGGCTCGGGATCGGCGGACCTTGGCGGCCCTGATCGACACGTTCCTCCCCGGCGGACCCGGTTCGAGTGCCGGGGCACCGTATCCCTCGGGAACCGAGGCCGGGGCGGACCGCATGATCCTCGACGGGGTCGCTTCGCTCCCCGAGGCGGACCAGCACGAATTTGCGCAATTGTTGGGCGCCCTCGACAGCCGGTTCCTGAACCTTCTCCTGACTGGTCGGCCGGTACGGTTCACCGGGTTGGACGCCGCCGCCCGCGAGCGGTACCTCCTCGGATGGGCCACGAGCGCCCTCGCCGTCAAGCGACGGGGGTTCCACTCCGCCAAGCGGGTGGCCGCCTGGGCCTACTTCACCGCCCCGGTGGGACCTTCGGGGACCCACCCGCTCTGGGAGCGGATCCACTACGCCCCAACCCCACCGGCCATCGGGGTCACGGACCCGTTCGCGGGGTTGACCTCGACCACGCCCGCGTCGGAGGGAACCGAGTCGACCGACGTCGTGGTAGTGGGAAGCGGGGCGGGCGGGTCCCTGTTCGCCTGGCGATTGGCGACCGCCGGATACCGCGTGACCGTCCTCGAAGCGGGAGAATGGGTTTCCGGTCTCGCCTACCCCCGCGGCGAGCGAGCCGCGACCGACCTCCTCTACTTCGAGCGCGGACTCGCGACCACGACGGACCGGGCGATCGGCCTCCTCGCGGGCGAAGGCCCAGGCGGAAGCACGACCGTGAACTGGATGACGTGCCTACCGCCTCGGCCCGAGGCGCGGGCGGAATGGGCGCAAGAAGGCGGCCTCGAGGGGGTCGACGGTCCCGCGTTCGACCAGACCTACCGCGTGATCGCCGACCATCTCGGCGTCTCGACCTCCGACAGCGATGTGAATCCCTCGAACGAAGTGCTCCGACGGGGATCGATCCGCCTCGGCTACCAGGAGGGTTCCGACTGGGCGGTCATCGCCCGGAACGCGTCCGGCTGTCGATCCCGCTGCGGTCCCTGCACGTTCGGCTGCGTCTACGGCGGACGCCACTCCCCCGCGACCATCTTCCTGGCCGACGCGATGCGGGCGGGTGCTCGGCTCTACTGCCGCACCCGGGCCGAATCCGTGGAGGTCTCCGCCGGTCGCGTGCGCGGCGTCCGGGCTCGCGTCCGGGCCGGGGACCGAACGTATGCGATCGAGATACGGGCCCCGGTCGTGGTCGTGGCCGCGGGGGCCCTGCAGACCCCGGCCCTCCTTCTCCACTCCGGCGTGGGGCCCCCCGGAACGGGTCGAGGACTCCGGCTCGACCCGACCACGGCGTTCGCCGCCGAGCTTCCGGGACCGGTCCGCACCTGGGAGGGCCCGCACCAGACGATCGGGGTGCACAAGTTCCAGAGCGCCTCCCCCGGAGCCCATGGCCCCTGGCTCGAAGCTGCGCCGGCCCATCCCGGGTTGGCCGCCATCGGCACTCCGTGGAGCGGGGCCCGGTCGTACCTCGAACGCCTCGAACGGGCGGAACGGAACGCCGTCTTGATCGTCCTGGTTCGGGATGTGGCAGAGGGGCGGGTCCGGGTCGATGCGCAGGGTCGACCGAAAGTGGAGTACCACCTCTCCGGCGTGGACCGTGCGAACCTCGCCCTCGGACTCGTGGAAGGAGGACGCATCGCGTTCGCGGCGGGAGCGACCCGCCTCACTTCGTTGCACACTCCGCCGGTCGAGGCCGGCGGCGGCGTGGAACCGATGTCACCCGCCCAGTTCGCAACCTATGCCGAAGGCATCCGTCACGCCGGCATCCGGGAGAATGGGGTCGCCTTGTTCTCAGCCCATCCGATGGGTTCGGCCCGGGCGGGACTCGACCCCCGCCGGTCCACCGCCCGCCCGACCGGCGAGGTTCACGGGGTGGACGGCCTCTGGATCGGGGACGGGTCGCTGCTCCCCAGCGCTCCGGGGGCGAACCCGATGATGTCGATCCTCGCCCTCGCCTGGCGTACCTCGGACCACCTTCTGGCCGCCCTTGCGGGGGGCCGCGCGCCACCGACTCCGGCAGGTTAGGTTTAAAAGGGCCGCCCGGGTGGCCGCGCCGCCGAGGTTGCTCATGCCGACGTTCACCGTCCGGGGTTCCTTCTACGCTCGCCGGGGATACTGGCAAGTGTTCACGAAGGAACACGAGGCGGACACGAAGGACAACGCGGTCCACTGGGCCTTGTCCGAGATCGGGGGCTGCCACCACGTCAAACGCCACCTGATCCGGATCGAGACCGTTACCGAGGGCGCCGCGGAATGAGCGGCGCGCCCGAGACGATCACGGAAGAGCGCCTGCAAGAGGAGCTGATGCGCCTCGAGGCGTACCGCAACCAACTCTCCGCCATCCTCCAGCAACACGAGATCCTCTCGGCGTCGCGGGTCGAACACCTCCGCGCCCGGGAGAGCCTGGAAGGCGTCGACCGCTCGACTCCGGGTACCGAGTTCCTCCTCCCGTTGGGAGGGGAGGCGTTCGTCCGCGGGTCGGTCGTGAAGGACTCGCCCGTCCTGCTCGGCATCGGCTCGGGCATCGTGGTCGAGATGGACCGGGCGAAGGTCCTCGAAGTGCTGGCCGAGCGGGCCACCAAGATCGAGCAGGCCGTACGGGACCTCGAGGGTCAGGGGGGCGCGCTCGAGGAGCGCATCCAACAGCTCTCGCGGCGACTGGAGTCGGTCTCCCGGGGTCCGGCACCGGCGGGTCATGTGGGCCGCGATTAAGGCCCGCCTCCGGCGCGGCTCCGAAGCGGACGAATCTTCCCCACCGGCTTCACCGGCCTCGACCTCGACTTCGCCCAAGACCCCGGGTCCCAAGATCACCCCCTCCTCTCCGTCTCCTTCTGCGACCGAAGGCATGTTCACCGAGGGCTTCCTCGGGAAGCGTCTCCAAGAGGCGACCGTCGACGAAGTGTTCGACGACCTCGAGATCGTGCTCCTCCAGTCCGACGTCGCCCTCCCCGTGATCGAACGGATGCGGCGCGACCTGCGGAAAGAGCTCGCCGGCCGCAAACTCCGGTTCGGAGTGGATGCGGAGGACGCGATCAAGGGGTGCCTCGAGCGCTCGGTGCGCGCTATCCTCTCCCAGAAACCGCTGGACCTCGCCGCACAGATCCGTGCGGCCAAGGTGCGCCCGTTCGTGATCCTCTTTGTCGGGGTCAACGGGACCGGCAAGACGACGACCCTGGCCAAGCTTTCCGGCTGGCTCCGTGCGAAGGGGTTTTCGAGCGTCATTGCCGCCTCCGACACGTTCCGCGCCGGCGCGATCGAGCAGCTCCTCGTCCACGGTGAGCGGCTGGGCGTCCGGGTCATCCGCCAGAAGGAGGGGAGCGACCCCGCCGCGGTGGCGTTCGACGCGGTCGAGCACGCCCGGGCGAAGGGGGTCGATGTGGTCCTCGTCGACACCGCCGGTCGTCAGCATACGAACGAGAACCTCATCGAGGAGGCCAAGAAGATCCGACGGGTCGTCCAGCCCCAGCTGACGATCTTCGTGGGCGACGCCCTGAGCGGCCACGACGTGGTCGAGCAGGCTCGCCTCTTCGACCAGGCGCTCGGGGTGGACGCACTCGTCGTGACAAAGCTCGACGCGGACGCCAAGGGGGGCGCCGCGCTGAGCCTCGCCTTCGTCACGAAGAAGCCGATCCTCTTCGCCGGGACCGGACAGGGCTACGCGGACCTCGTACCCTTCGACCCGGACTGGATGGTGAAGCGTTTGTTCGCGGAGGGCACCGCCGGGTGACCGTCCGCCTCGACCTCGTCCTCGTCCGGCCCAAGGAGGACGGCAACGTCGGCGCCGCCGCGCGCGTGGCCCGGAACTTCGGGGCCGACCGTCTCGTGCTCGTCGCCCCCCGGGCGAAGGTCGGTGTCGAGGCCCAGCGACGCGCCATGGGGGGCCTCGCCCTCCTGCGCAAGGCGGCGAGGTTCTCCTCGCTCGAGTCCGCGGTGCGGGACGCCGACCTCGTGATCGGAACGACCGACATGTCGACCGGCCGCTCCAACGCGTTCCTCCGCCGTTCGGTCAGTCCGGAACGTCTCGGCGAGATGCTGCTCCCCCTCACGGGCCGCGTCGCCCTCGTCTTCGGACCCGAGGACAACGGGCTCTCCCGGACCGAGCTCGCCCGTTGCGACCTCCTGGTGCACATTCCGGCCCGACGGGAGTTCCCGACCCTGAACCTCTCGCACGCGACGGCCATCGTCCTCTACGCGGTGCACCGCGCCCGCGGTCCGAGCGACCCGGAAACGACACCGGCTCCCGAGGAGCTCGAGCTGAACGGGACGGAAAAAGAGCTGTTTCTGAAGCGGGTGGGGCAGCTTCTGGCCCGCAGCGGCTACCCCGCGCACAAACGACGGAGTTTAATCCTCCTGCTTCGTCGAGTGCTAGGCCGGTCCACGCCTTCGGAGGCGGAACTCCGGATGTTGCTCGGGCTCTTCAAGAGCCTCGAGCGCGCGCTGGATCGGAAGAAATCCCATGGTTGAAGGCAACGGCGATTGGCTACGGGCTCGCGGCATCGGGCGGGAGCGCTTCGCGGGGTATCTCGCGGAGTATCTCGGCTCGATCGGGTACCGGGTCGAGCGAAGCGAACTGACCGAGCCGATGGAGACGCACGTCACGGGGCAGCTCGAGAAGATGAGCCCCTCCGTGCCGCCGGCCGCCCACACCCTCGCGTTCCGCCTGTATCCCACGAGCGGCGGAGCGGCGGTCGTCTGGAAGGCTCCGACGGAGGTCCCCGCCGACCAGAAGCCGCGGATGGACCGCCTCGTGCGTGAGATGGAGAGCCACCTGGAGCGAGCGGTGCACACGGAGAGCCATGCGACCGCGAAGGTCGTCCGACCGACGACGCCCCATTTGCCGTGGACGAGCCCGCCGGCCGCCGCCTCGGCCGCCTAGTTCGGTCGGGTCTCGACGATTTCGGATTCGGCAGCTTTATAATCGGCACCCGGGTCCCCCGCCCCGCTCGATGACGACCTCTGCCTACCGTTACATGGCCCGTTCCTTCCAGGAGACCCTCGGTGACGAGGGGGCGGAGCGACGGCACGAACGTCTGCTCACCTGGCGCCGGGAGCACACGGTCACGCGACTCGAGCAACCCACCCGACTTGACCGGGCCCGGGCCGTCGGTTACCGAGCCAAGGAAGGATTCTTCGTCGTGCGCGTCCGGGTCCGCCGCGGGGGCCAGCGCAAGCGGGCGATCATCGCGGGACGGCGTCCGAAGCACAAGGGTATCCTTCGGATGACGCTCGCAAAGAGCCTCCGCCGGATCGCCGAAGAGCGGGCGGCGAAGCACTTTCCGAACCTCGAAGTGCTCAACTCGTACTGGGTGGGCGAGGACGGGAAACAGAAGTTCTTCGAGATCATCTTGGTCGACCCGGTCCATCCGGTCATCCTGGCCGACCCAAAGATCAACTGGATCGCGGCCCCGAACCAGAAGGGGCGCGCTTACCGCGGACTGACGAGCTCCGGCAAGGAAGGCCGTGGCCTCCGCTGGAAGGGCAAGGGCGCCGAGCGGTACCGGCCCTCGCGTGCGGCCAACCGCCGCCCGACCCGGCGAACGCAGTACAAGGCGATCCCCTAAGCCGGGAGACCCCACCGGCCCCGGTCGAGCGCGCCGTCGCTCGTCAGCGCAGAGGGGAGCCGCCGCCCTCGGGTTCCTCGCCTGCGTCGAGCCGCTGCTCGATCGTGTCCCCCTCGCTTTCGGCCAACCGCCGGGCCCATCCATAAAGTCCCTCGACGTGGACCAGCTCGCCCCGGAGGACCCGGGCCAAGCGACGACGGGTCTCGAGGTCGAGGTGGAGTCGCTCGGGTTGGAGGAACTCTGTGAGCCGGTGGGCCAGATGTCCTCCCTCCGTGTCCCAATCCGTCAAGATGACCACCCGACTCGCCTTGTGGAGCAGGTTCTGGGCGGTCTCGGAAAGCGTCCGTCCCCGGTGCACGGTCAGGACGGGACCGGTGAGGCCGAGCCGCTGCACCGAACGTCGGTCCCGCTCCCCCTCGACCAGAACGACGGTCCCGGGCTCGGCACTCGCGATCCGGAGGCGCTGCCACAGCTCGACGAACTCGTCCAGGGTGACGGCCGGATCGTTCCCGTTGCGCATGCACGGACCGGCCCGCGAGGGATGTCACCCCGCTTCCGGAACGGGCAGGGGAGACCGCTCACCTCCTATAGTCCTTGGGCGGTGGGGTCGCTCCCCTACCTTCCATGCCCGACCACTTCTCGCTCCTCCTCGAATGGAGACGAACTGAGGGCGCCACCCGCGGACTCGCGAAATTGCCCCACGATTTCTACGCCGTGACCGCGGCGTACCTCGCGGACGTGCGCCAGTCGTACGAATCGGACCTGCGGGAGAACCCCTCGGGTCGCAAGGGCGAGATGTCCCGCCAGACCTACCAGCGGGCGAGCCAGGCGGCCCGGGACATCGTCGAGGGACGCGCCCAGAAGATCCTGGCGGCGGCCTTCCAGGCGAGCATTGGAGGGAGCCGCGAGCTCCCGAACGCGCTCCCCGAGGAGCGGACGATGTACGACCGGATCCTCGATACGCTCCTCGAGCAACGCCGAAAGACCACTCCGTTCCTCGAGACCGGGGCCCCCGGGCCCACCCCCGCTCCTCCGACGGCTTCGACCCCCGCCAGCCGCACGTCGGCCGCGGCCCCCACCCCTCCCGCGCCGTCCGCCCCCGCACCGGTCGCTCCGGTCAGTGCCTACGTTCGCGTCCTCAAGGACGGCCGCCCGATCGAGGTGGGCGCGGAGACGATCGACCTGCGGGCCGAGGACATCCTTTCCCTTCCGGCCGACAAGGCTCGCCTTCTCGTGGCCGCCAAGGTCGCAGAGCCGCTCGAGCCGGCCCCCGCCCGACGCACGGTCACCTAGCCGCTCGACGGTCCGCGCGCTCGCGCCGGCTCGAGCTCGAGGATCCGGAACCGCTCGAACCCGAAGACGAGGTTCTTCGCCGCCAGCCGCAGCCGGACCTCCGCCTCGGAGCTTCCCGCGGTCCGGATCGCCGCCTCGAGTAACTGGGGGAACCCCCACTCTCCCAGCGCTTCGGCCTGACGCCGGTCCGACGCCACGGCAAGCCCGGCCGCGGTGGCCGCCGCCCGGATGCGGGTGAAGTTGACGAACGTGGAGAGGTCGGTCGCTCCGGGCGCCTCGACCGGATCCCACCCCGAGCGATGGGCCCGGATCCCGTCGAGGGTCCCGTCGGGGTGGGCGGCGAGAATCTCGGACTCCTCCATACCGAAGTCATCGATCATCATCGTTCCCGATACCAGGTGGTCCGCCACCTCGCGCACGATCCCTTCCGCGAGCGGGGAGAACTCGTAGACCGTCCCGTCCCGAATCTCACGGGGAAGCGGAGCGCCCGTGACGGGCCGGGTAAGGGCCGATTCGGCGGGCTCGAGCGTTCCCGCTCGCACGCGTACCCCGAGCTCGTTCCACTCCCCACCGCTACGACGCAAGCGGCGAACGGGCTGAGCGTCCAGGAGTTCGTTGGCAAGCACGACCCCCTCGAACGCCCCGAGCGTGCCCACCGAGTCGCGGGCGTGGACGGGGATGCCGAGCGGTTCCGCGACGGCGCACACCCGGTCGACGGCCCGACGTTGAAGTTCCGGGGACCGGTCGATGAGGACCACACTCAGGGGGTCGATCTGTTTCGCCCCCTTTCCCAGCGCGGAAACGATCCCCTCCGCGAGCCGACCGTCCCCCGGCCCGAGCTCGACGAGGAGGAACGGGTGGCGGCGGGGAAAGCCACGACGGAGCTCCGCGATACGGCCGGCGAGCGTCGCCGCGAAGAGGGGATGGACCTGGGCCGCGGTGTAAAAGTCCCCCTCTACGCCGAAGGGCGAGGTGGCCCGTGCATAGTACCCGACCTTCTCGGCGTAGAGGGCGAGGTCCATGAACCGGTCGAACGGGAGGAACCCGTCCGGATCCGCGGCCGCGACGAAGGCCGCGAGCAGCTCGGGGTCCACGGTGGGAGCCCCGGTCGCCATCCTCCGGCCCCCGGGTGCGATCAGCCGATGTAACCCAAGTCGTCCCGCGGCGGGGCGGGTCCGCCCGAGGGGAGCTCTGAGCTGCCCCGCTCGGCTTCCTGGATCTTGTGGGCGATCCGGTCGATCTCCTGCGCCTTGGCTTCGAGGGTCGTGAAATCGATGTCGAGGTGGAGGACCCGGGCGAGGACCTTCAGGACCGCCTCCGCGCTCCGGGGGTCGACGAAGTAGCCGCTCGTCTCGCCCATGAGGCAGACGCCCTCCATGTTGAACATCCGGCCGAGTCCGAGGAAGAGGCCGCTCGCCCCGATGAGACCGCCGCCGGGGTCGTTCCGGGAGAACACGACCCCGAACTTCTTCATCGTCTCCACGCGGGAGGAGCTCGTGGCGGCGCCGAGGACCCGGGGGGATTCGATGACCTTCCCCTGGGCGAACCCGGCGAGGGTGAAGACCTCGGTGACGCCGAGCTTCGCGCAGAAGTCGAGCACGCGCTCGGTGATCTCGTACTGGCCCTCGGGAGAGATCCCCTGGTAGTCGCCGCCCAGGATCAGGATGTCCCGCTGCGCCGCGGCGGGCGCCTTCCAGTAGTAGAGGTCGTTCGAGACCAATCGGATGATCCCCTCCTCGTTGACGTAGACCTGGGGCGGGAAGAACTTTGAATGGATCGTCGCGAGCGGCTTTGCCGGGAGCTGGTCGCGAAGGTAGTCGGCGGCAAGCTTGCCTACGTTGCCTACGCCCGGCAGCCCCTCGACCAGGATGGGGCTACGGAGCTCGACCTTCTCGAGCTGACGGATGACGACGTCCTCCACAGGTTCCCTCGAGCGTCACCAGCCGGATGCGGGCGATAAAGACTCGGTTACGTGTCGGTAGGCGGGTTCGCCGCCGGGTCCGGGCCATCGTCGACCCTCCACCCGTGCTCGGTCACGTAGGCCCGGGCGATCCGCTGGAGGTCGGGCCGATTGCGGACCTTCTCGAGGTAGAGGGTGTGCTCGTAGCGACGGCCATGGGGGACGGCCTTCAGGTCGACCACCACGTCCGCGAGGTCCTCGAGCGCGCCCAGGATGTGGCGGTCGTGGTCGCGCGAGTGGACGGCGAGCATCGCGTGGCCCCCGATCGTCTGGCACCGGTAGCGGATCTGGCGCGCGACCGTGGTCACGTCGGCCGGGCTCAGGACCTCGAAGAAGAAGTCGACCGAGTCGAGGACGAGGCGGAAGGGGGTGTCGATCTCGGCGAGGTCGCTCAACATCCGGCTCGTCAGACTGAACGCCGAGCCGGTCCGGTCGCTCAGCGGCCCGGCCGTGATCTGGCTGAGCGTGATCCCTTTTTCCCGGGCCGTCGCGACCTCGAGGCCCCGGACGAGGACCCGTTCGTAGTACTCGTCCGCGAGGTTGACGACCTTGACGGCGGAGGGGTCCCACCCGAAATCCTCGAACGCCTTCTGGACATCCACCGTGCGTTCGTACGTGGTGTAGAACAATACCGGCACCGAACCGACGCCGGCGTTGGCGAACTGCTTGGCCAGCAGTGGCGCTCCCGAGCCCGAGGGCCCGGTGAGCACGGCGAGCCACCCGGGGGGGAGTGCGGTGGCGAGAGGGCTGTCGATCTCGGGGATCCCGAAGATGCGGTCGGTGTCGAGCACGGTCAGCCTCCGACGCGGGCAATGTCGATGGTCTCGTCCACGACGAGGTTCAACATCGCCTCGACGCTGGAGGCCTCCTCGTCGGAGGTCTCGAGCACGACCGTCAGTACCTGGCGGGTCTTGAGGGTGTTAATCAGGATATGGAAGAACTCCGAGAGGAGTTCGGGCGGGTTGTGGATGGCGAGCGAGTTCACGCTGTCGATGACGACGATTGAGCGCGGGTGCGGCGACTTTCGCAGGAGGTACTCCACCCGGAGCATGATCGACTCGAGGGCGCGGGGGCTCTCGATGTACGTGGCGTTCGGGAGCGGGTTCGCGTAATTCATCATGATGTGGCTGATCGCATCGACGAACGAGATCCGGTCCTGCGGAACGTCGAGGGCCTGGGCCAGGCTCCAGACGAAGGCCGCGGGGTTCGTCACGGTCACGTAGATCGTGTGGGCGTCGGTCTCGCTGCCCACGTCGCGCAGGGTCGCATTCAGCACGGCGAAGTAGTGGTCGGCGTACTCCCGTGGGTCGAGCTTGAGGGTGACCGCGCTGCCGCCGGGGAGGCCCCGCAGGCGTTCGCCGATGTCGATCGTCATGGACTACTGGACCCCGGGCTCGGGGCGGCCCCCCTTGAGGTGAGGGGCGAGCAACATGCCGATCGGGGTGAGCTCGATCACGTACTGGGCCTGGGAGTGGGACGTGCCTCGCATCTTGATGACCTGCAGGACCCTCAGGATGTCCCCCTGGCGGCGGCCGTTCCATAGAAGGACGACCCCGTCGACGATCGCTTCCTCGACCCCGTGGAGCGAGTAGCGGCCGGGCGTGGGACCGATCTCCGAGACGAGCAGGGAGGTGCATCCGGCCTCGCTCAGTTCCTGGCCCAAGCGGAGCATGAAGTCCCGGATCCGCTCGTCCCGTCGGATTCGGTAGCACACGGAGGTGAGGCTGTCGAGCACGAGCCGCTTGGCACCGAGGTTACGGACGAGGTCCCGGATCGTGCGGATCAGGATCACGATCTCATCCGGAGTGAGCTCCTCGTGCTCGAGGCCGAGCTTCTCGTAGAGCAGGGGGAGGTCGACGAAGACGAGGGAGCCGTTGGTGACGAGTTCGGTCCGGAAGAATTCGAAGGTCGAAAGGTTCTGGATCAGCTTGTCCGAAGATTCCGTGACCGAGAGGAAGAGCGAGCGCTCCCCCTTCTCCGCGCCGCGGACGAGGAACTCGAGACAGAGGGTCGTCTTGCCGGTACCGACACTCCCGGCGACGAGCACCATGTTGCCCCGCGGGATCCCTCCGTAGAGGATGTTGTCGAGCCCCTCAATGCCCGTTGCGCAGCGCTCGAGCGTGGTGGCCGGGGCCATCAGCCCACCGCTGGAAGGGGGTTGGGGGGGCGCGGACTCCGCCGGAGCCTCCATCAGAGGAAACGAGCCGCCGCCCCCCTAAGAGGGTTGTGCTGTGTCGGAAGGCGGTTCGGAGTCCTTTGTGCGGTACGCCCGCAGGTCCGCGACTCGGTCCGGGGGGACCACCCAGACCGGTCCCGAATCTCTGGTCTCGGCCCGGGTTACGATCCCCCGACGGCCGAGGAGGGAGCCCACCCGGCGCACGGCCGTGCCGTCGGGGTCGACCTCACGGCGGAGGTCCTCGAGCCGCACTTCGAGCCCGTTCCCCGGGACGACGTGCTCGGCTCGTCCCGCTAGGTAGCGGAGTACCGCTTTCGTCCGGTCCCCCGGCTCGGAGCAGGGCGTGCGGTCATCCCCCTTCGGGGTCGTGCGACATCCGGTCTCGGAGGATGAGGGCAAGGGCGAAGTCGGCAGGTCCGCCCCCTCGGTCCGCGTTGCAGGCGGACCGGGCAGACGGATCGTTTTGACCCAGCGTACGAAGTGGCCCTTCCCGAGCAACACCGCGGCCTCTCCTCGGGGCAGCGCGAGAAGGTCCTCGGCGGGCACCGCTCGGCTCGCCCGCGAGAATTCCCGGGCTTCTTCGGGCGACCCTCGAAACGCGACGAAATCAGAGACGTTGGTCCATACCGCATCTCTCACCGCGGGGGGGAGGGACCCGACGGCCTGGGTGGCGAGCATCACATGTACATTCCGCCGACGACCGAGCCGCAGCATTTCGCCCAGGCTCTCATGAGAGAACCACTGGGCCTCATCCAGCACGACGAACGTCTTGGGGACCTCCTCGCGGGCGAGCAGCTCGGACCAGACCAGCGCGAGGTACACCGAGAGCAGGTAGCGAGCCGTCGGCTCCCCGACCATCCCCGCATCCCCCGAGATCAGGACGATGCGTCCGGGAGCGACGAGGTCGCGGGTGCGCAGGTCCGGCTCGGGCTCGCATAGCATCCGCCGGAGCACCGGGCTCCGGACCACCTCGTGGAGGAGACGGCGCGCTCCGTCCGCATCCTCGGGCCGGTCCCGGATACGGTCCGCGAGCTCGCGGACCGGTTCGATGGCCGGACCGGGAACGGGTCGACCGAGTCGGCCCCCGGTGGCCAGCAACGTGTGGGCGTCGATCAGCGTCCCCCGAGGGAGTGCGGCGGCCGCCCGCACGGCCCGGGTCACCATCTCTTCCAGGCGAGGCCCCCAGTACGAGGAATCCTCGTATCGACCCGCACGGACCCGGCGCAAGGCATGCACGAGGTCGTTGACCCGACGTTCCGTCCGGATCGGGTCGAAGGGCCCCGCGGGGTCAATCCCTTCCAGCGCGTTGACTCCGACCGAATCCTCCCCCGGCGCGATCCAGAGCAGTCGGGCCCGCGCCCCGGAGGTCAGCTCGTCCCGCAAGAGTCGCACCGTCTCCCCGAGGGGGTCGAATACCACGCCACCACAGGAGTCGAAGACCCGACGTCCGAGGGCGACCAAGAGGGAGCTCTTTCCCATGCCCGTCTCCCCGAGCACCGCGAGATGCCGACCCTGGCCCGGTTCCACCCGGGGCCCGACCACCGCGCCGGTCGAGACCCGGCCGAGCGGCAGCACCCACGAGCCGGACCCGGCGATCTCCCGTTCTCCCAGTGCCGGGCACTCCCGACTGGGCCAGAGGCGCTCCCACTCGTCCACGGAGACGATCATCCCCCGGCCGGGACCCGGCGCTCGCCCGAGCCACGATGCGGCCCGACGAAAGACCACGCCGTTCCCTCGTTCGGTCCGCGCGACGGATTCGAGCGCGGAGATGAGCCGACGTCGATCGAGGGTCGGGGAGCTGGTTTCGAGCGTAACGCTCAAGCGAAGGTCTCCGAAGAGGGGTCGGGCAAGGGGGGCCGACTCCGTTTTCATCCGGGCCACGTCGCGACCGGCGACCAGACCAGACCGGCCTCGTTCCCGAGGAGCCTCGGGTAGGACCGGTGGGCGATCCCACCACCGGGGCACCGGAGACGGCCGGGACGTCCATTCCCATCGGAGAACGACGCCCGCGGAGGTCGTCGAGAGCGCGGCCGTCCATGCGTCGAGGACCGGCGCCTGTTCCCCCACGGGGCCGAGCGGTTCCGGCCAATCGAAGATGCGCCGACCGTAGTACGTGAGTCCGGTTCCGTCAAAAGCCGAGGACGGAGGTTCTTGGACCCATTGCGACGGGCCGTAGGCGGGGGCAAGGACCCGGGTCGCCCAACGGGCGGTTACGGTATCCCGTGCGCGGAGCAGCACCCGCGGGTCGGGGCCGGAGCAAACTTCGAGACCGACATCGACCCCCAGCCCATGTGCCGCACGAAGGGCTCGCCCGAGGTCGCGTCGGAATACGATTTCCTCGGAAGGACGGGTTTCTGAGCAATCTCGGGGCGCAAAGGCCCAGCTAGCGATGACCCGGTCCCGGCCTGGGAGGCGGGGCTCCACCATGACCAATCGGATTCGTACGGGTCGACGGTTTCATCCTCCGGGGACGATGAACGCTGTCCCTTCGTCAGGCTCAAGTAGGACATTGCCCCCCCGAGGGGAGACCGGACCGTTCCACGATGTCGTCCCTAGAAGAGCACATCGTCGAGATCGAAGACGAGATCCAACGCACGAAGTACAACAAGGCGACCCAGCTCCACATCGGTCGCCTCAAGGCCAAACTGGCCGTCCTTCGGATCGAGCGGGAGACCCGCGCCAAGGGGAAAGGCGGAGGGACGGGCTACGGGGTCCGCAAGAGCGGACACGCGACGGTCGGTCTCGTCGGATACCCCTCCGTCGGGAAGTCGACCCTGCTGAACCGGCTCACCGCAGCCGAGAGTGAGACCGGCGCCTACGACTTCACCACGCTCACGATCATCCCCGGGATGCTCCGGTGGGGTGGGGCGTCGATCCAGATCCTCGACATGCCCGGTCTCGTTCCCGGGGCTTCGCGGGGCCGTGGCCGAGGACGGGAGGTCATCTCGGTCGTCCGTTCCGTCGACCTGATCCTCTTCCTCATCGACCCCGAGCACACGAACCTGCGGGCCCTCCAGGACGAGCTCGAAGGAGCCGGGGTGCGGATCAATCAGCGGCCGCCCCGGATCGTGGTCCAGCAAGGGGACCGGGGCGGACTGACCGTGTCGAGCACCGTCAAGTTGACGCATCTCGCCGGCGGCATCGCCGCGCAGATCGCCCGGGAGTTCGGGGTCCACAACGGGTCGATCGTGCTGCGGGAGGACGCGACCGCCGACCAGCTCATTGACGTCCTCGCGGGCAATCGGGTCTACGTCTCGGCGATCTCGGCCGTGAACAAGGCCGAGCTGCTCACCGCGACGCAACGCACGCGACTCATCGCGGAACTGAAGCCGAACGAACCCACGTTCATCTCGGCCCGAACCAAGGCCGGTCTCGACGAGCTCGTCGAACGGGTCGGGCGCTCGCTCCGGTTCATCCGGATCTACGTCAAGCCGCCCGGGAAGCCTCCCGACAAGGACGAGCCCGTCATCCTCCGACAGGGCGACTCGATCGAGGCGCTGCTGCACCGGCTCCCCCCCGAGCTGAACCGCACCTTCCGGGCGGCCCAGGTCTGGGGGCCGAGCGCCCGCTTCCCCGGGCAGACCGTCGGACGGGACCACGTCCTCGCGGACGAGGACATCGTTACCGTCGTGATCGCTCGGGGGAGCGCGCGCGTCTCGGCGTAGGCCGGGAAGCGCCGCCGTCCTCGAACAGCTCCGGTCGCGCCACGCCACCGACCAGGTAGTGGCCGCGGTGGAACGGGTCGAGCCGCACGCTCGGTTCGAGGTCGAAGTAGCGCCCGAGGTCTTCCTCCGCGCGTCGGACATGCTGGGGAGCGGACGCGTCGCGTCCCATGCTCGCCGTCTTGAGAGCCAGGAGAAGCCCGGCACCCGGCCCCTCGAGGAAGAGGGCGGCGTTGGCTCGCACGATCTCGACCTGGTCCGCCTGGGCGATGTCCGCGTACAATCCCCGGACGAGGGGAACGAGTCCCGAGTACGACCGCGGTTCTCGGGCATCCGCGAGGACCGGGTAGAGGTTGGGCCAACGTCGGGCGAGCGCGAGCAGACGTCCGAATGGCCGGAGGCTGCGCTCGAGTGCATAGACCCGTCCGGAAAGGCCGACGAGGTCGGCCACGTGGGAGGTGGTCGTCCCGCTCGCGGCACCCAGGTAGAGCCATCGGTCGTCGACCTCGGGGAGCGGGCCGGACCAGTCGCGGACGATTGCCGCCGAGAGTTTGGAACGCGCCGGTTCGAAGGAGCGGTACGCCCGACCGGCCGAGTAGGCCCAGCGCTCGCCGTAGACCGTCGGCTCGACGCCGACGGTCTCGGTCCAAAGTTCGGTCCGGTCGGCGAGGCGCAAGGAGACCAGCCGGGAACCCGGGGCCACCGGTCGGAACGCGCGGCCGGGTCTCATCGCGCCCTCCGTCGCAACGACTCGACCCGGCGGTCTCGGCGCACGACCAGCTGGGCCGCCACCGCCGCATGGGTCGTCCCGTCGGCCCGGACGGCGATCGCGGCCATCGACGCGAGCGAACGTGCGTAGGCGCCCCGGCGCGCAATCGGCAGGTCGTTCATGCGAACTCCGCGGTAGAGGACTCCATAGCGCGGGCCCCGCTCCGGGGAAGGTCGCCGTCGGGATCCGAGCAATTGGATACGGGAGGAGCTCATCCGACCGAGCGCCGCGACGCTTCCGGCTGCCGCGATGAGGCGTGCCGCCACGCGTTCCCCGACCACTTCGGCGAGATTCGGAGCGACCTCGCGCGCGGTTCGTTCGAGGAGGTCGACGAGTCCGGCATGGTGTCGCGCAAGCGCCGCTCGCGCTTCATCCCAGGTGGGGCGGTATTCCGCGAGGACCGTACCCGGCACCGGGACGAAGGCGTCCGCCGCACGGGCTTCCCGGCCGAGGGCCCGCTCGAGGCGTTCCTCCTCGCGGGCGAGCGAGATGAGCACCTCTTCGGGCGCGGCGAGGGCCCGCTCGAGCGTCTTCTCGGCGAGAGCGAGGTAGAATGGCCGGTCCTCCCCGGCCAGCTGACGGTCGAGCTCGGCCCGGGCCGACCGGAGCTCCGCGGAGGTGGCCAGAGCGACCGAACGGCCGACCCCGACCGAAAGGGCGGCCTGCCAGCGCGGGTCCGGAGTCACGAGGCGGGTCCCCTCGGGGAGGTGACGGGCGGCTTCGAGGAGGGGGGCGGGAAACCCCACGGAGGCGAGCGTCAAGTACCGGACCGCGGCGGCGGCGATGCCCAGAGCGATCGGAACTCGAACCCCCGGCCCGCCCGGGGGGAGTTCGACCAGCGCGAGGTGCGACCCGTCGCCGAGGAGGATGGCGGTCCCCACGCCCTAGAACTCCGCGAGCGAGTTCGACATAACTGTAAGTCCCAACAGGGCGGACGAGGGCATGTTCGAAACGAGACCCGAGGGGGCGACTTAACGGTTCGGCCCAAGCGTGCGCGGGAGAACGTGGGCCATCCCCTCGGTCCCGTCCTCGGCCGGGCGGGTCCTTCGTGAAGCCGCCGCGTCCGCGGTCTCTCGACCATCGCACCCGAGGCTCCACCGGGGTCCGCGATCGACCCCTTCCGTCTTATCTCGGATCACGGCTAGGGAAGGCGGTAATGCAATCGGACGAGGTCCTCGCCTTCTACGACGCCGAGATGCGGCGGGACCCGGCTCCCGACCCCGGGTCGAAGGTCGGAAGGGTCGGCTCAATAGTCCGAGTCGTCGGCCGGGACAACTACGTCCTCTTTTCGGACTTGACAGACACCAACGCTCGGGACGCGGTCGCGGAGCAGGCCAAATTCTTTCGCCAGGCTGGAGCCGACGTCGAGTGGAAGGTGTTTGGTCACGACCGACCGGCGAACCTCGAGGAGATCCTGACTACTGCGGGTTTCATTCCCAAAGAACCCGAGACGCTAGTCGTCTTCGACCTGCGGGAGGGGCTCCCCGGGGGATCCGCCCCGGTGGGAATCGAGGTCCGGCAAGTCACGGATGATGCCGGAGCCCGCGACGCGGTGACCGCGCAGAACGCTGCTTTTGGGCCTGATGACCAGAATACCTTTGCCCTTTACGCGAGGGTGCTGAGAGACCCGAACCAGGGGTTATTCGTGGCCTACGCGGATGGAGTCACCGTCGCGTCCGCACGGATCGAAATGACCCCGGGGCGTTCGTTTGCGGGCCTCTGGGGGGGCGGCACTCACCCCGCGTACCGACATCGGGGGTTTATCGCGCCCTCGTTTCGGCTCGTGCGGATCTCGCACGGAGCAAGGGGTACCGCTTCCTGACCGTTGACGCACGGGATACAAGTCGTCCAATTCTGGAGCGGCTCGGGTTCGTGCCGGTCACCACGACACGCCCTTGGGTGCTACGCTCCCGTCCAAAGAACTCAGTGAACGCAACCGCCTAGGCTTCGCTTGGACAGCTTCGTGTTGATGCGTTAGCGTAGATGCTTCGGTTCCCTGCGCTCCTCGCAGTCGGTCACCGAACGCGCGCGGTTTGAGTCCATTCTACATCCGGGGCTGACCGGGCTCACTGGCGGCGCGGCCCGGAATCAATGGGGTGAGTTGCTCAATGTCATGACGAGCGCGGAGCTTTGCGATCGCGGATTGGTCCGGTGGTCCCCCGCTTCCGATCAACTCGCCGAGCTCGTCTTGGTAGTGCTCGTGACCGGATGGGGTTACGAGGAAGAGCATTCGGGCCGGCTTGGGTCCGGGATTAGTGAAGGCGTGCGGGCATCCCGCAGGAACGAACATGGTGCTTCCTGGGCCACCTCGGACAACCTTGGCTCCCGTCGTCGATTCCCAAGCACGCCAGTCGCCCTTTGTGCGAAGGCGTGGCTCGAACGCGAGAAGGTCGAGTTCGCCTTCGAGAATGTAGAACAGTTCTTCGGCCCCCCGGTGGAGGTGGGCGCCCACGTCGAACCCGGGCGAAACTTCCGCTTCGAACACCGACCAACTCTTCGAACGATCTGCGCCCAACTTGAGCAACATGCCCGACCCCTGGATCTTCCGTCCTCCTCCGGGCGATACAACGAATCCATCGGTCACGTTCCGCCTTGCCCTGTAGATTGGTCGGTAATCACCGGTAAATCTACCGAATCGATTGCAGGGCGAACCCATACATTAGGGAGTTGAACGCGTTCGATTTCTCCCGCGCTCATCGCGGTCAGGTCATCGGCCGCTCGCGCCCTTCATGAGGGCCTGGTCACGGTTCGCGCTCGGTCCGGAAGATCCTTAGAGACTGACTACCACATCCGGCGGATTCGTTGCCAGTGCGGCGTACAAGTCGGGGAA
Source organism: Thermoplasmata archaeon (assembly GCA_052326445.1). Taxonomy (GTDB): domain Archaea; phylum Thermoplasmatota; class Thermoplasmata; order Lutacidiplasmatales; family UBA184; genus Lutacidiplasma. Next base: position 14,621 of record JBKQNC010000019.1, on the reverse strand, counting down.
GCAGCCCACGTGCAATCCATCAATCGCGTTCGTTAATCGGATCCTTTCCGGCGCAGCCTTGGGACGAGCAGCCCCCCTGTCCGGATTGCACCAAACAGGCTCACCTTCGGCCAGACCTCGGTCGAGGGCGCACATGTCGCAGACCCCGAGCCAGATGTTGTGTTGCTTCGCAACTTTGGCTAAGCGTTCTCCGAGCGGATCGCCTTTGCGCAGGGCGTACGCATTGTCGTCGAAGAAGAACATGCCCACCACTTGCACTCCGTGAGTGCCGGCCTCGAGCTGGGGGAGTATCATCTTACCGAGCTTGTAGTCCACCGTGTGTCCCGACGTCGTGAAGACGTACGCTACTTTCATCGCGGAGAGGTTGACACACCACCGGCCATATAACGAGTCTAGGAACGAGGAGCACCGCCGAACAAATCTTCCTCGCGCTCCCGAATGGATTCGTCATTCGCAAGCTTGATGAATCAGTCCGGCTTCTCAATGGGTGATGTCCGCCGAGCTATCTTGCGCGTGCTGCTCGTGCTCGAACTGTTGCAGATGCTGCGCTTGTTGCTCGGTCCAGCGCGCCTGCTGCCCCACGTGTCCCGAGGGACCGCGGGATTGACCTGGTTAACCGAGCGCGTTTGACCCGCGCGCTTCTCGCGGTCCGCCATCGGCCGCGTGCACCCCGAGACCCTGAGGAGGATTCTGGGCGATCTACCGAGGGCGTCAGAATTCAGCGAGCGAATTCGACATAACTGTAAGTCCCAACAGGACGGACAAGGGCATGTTCGATACGAGACCCGAGGGGGCGACTTAACGGTTCGGCCCCCGAATTGGGCGTCAGCGAACGGTCTCGATACTGGACAGGCCCACCCTCGTGATCGAGGGACCCCCCGTTACACAACCCCCTCGTTAGAAAAGGGTGTGACCGGTCGACCCAAGGGCCTCTGTCTACTCAACGATCCCGTTTCAGACCCCTTACGCTCGCCGCGTACGGGCTTTCCGGGCACTTCCGCTCGGCCCGTGGCTAGTCCCCCGCGGCAGAAGCACCAAGTCGGCCGCTTCCTCTGCTTCCCTGAGAAGCGTCTTGCGCGCCGTGCCCATTTTCGCACGCACGGTCAAACCACGGACAAGGTCAGTGACTTGGCTCGCCCGCGCGGCTACAGGAAAGTCCGACGGGATTTCTCCCGCGCTGATCCCGTCCCGGAAACGAAGTTCCACCATCGCCACACCGCCAGCCGTAGTGTTCTGTAGGAACTGCCGGACCTCTGCGTCGTCCACAAGCGGCGCGACGCACACGAGAAGACAACCCGCAGGGTAGCCTTCCTCTGTCGCACTCTCGACGGCGTGCCTCAGGAAGCTGGCGAGCGAGTCCCGAAGAGGCTGTGGCGAGAAGATTGCCTTCGCAGCGACGGCGCCCTTCTTCTCTGCGTACGCCTTGAGGACGCGCAGGAACAACGTCCGCTTGTCCCCGAAGACTGCATACAGGCTCGGCCGACCAACGCCCATCCCGGCGACGAGATCGTCGATCGTCACTCCGTCGTAGCCCTTCGACCAGAACACCTGGGTCGCCTTTTGCAGCGCTTCCAGCTCGTCGAAGCTGCGCGGTCGTCCACGCGGCCTAGTGGTATTGTGAATCATCTCGTTAAAAACTCCTTGCACCTGACCATCTGCTCTTTTTCTTAAAAGCTGTGTCACGACTTGTTGACTCGGGGCCTGACCGACAGGGACATTGTGGGCACGGATCCCCCCTCGAGTAGGTTCGGACGGCTCCCCAATCAATAATCCTTGGCACAGCACCCCTTATTATAGTACCAATCAGTTCTGAATTGGCAAGGCCACCATGTCGTCACTAGGAAACCATCCATGAGACACTCGATAGCTCTCGTCACCGGCACCACCTCCGGCCTCGGTTATGCGGCAGCCAGTATGCTCGCCGCCGGGGGCTGCCCCCATGTCATCGTCACGGGCCGAACTCTGGCCCGGGTCCAAGAAACGGCCTCTCAGCTCGCCGCAGAGACAAAGACCCAGGTCTTCACGCCGCTGGAGCTGGATCTGGGTTCGCCGACAAGCGTTCAGTCCGCTCTAGCCGAGCTGGTCAAGCTAGATCGACCGATCGATTTTCTTCTGCTCAATGCGGGGATGCTAGGCGGCAAGGAGCGCGTGGTCACCGCGGAGGGAATTGAGGCGGCTCAGGCACCACTAATCGGTCATCATCAACTGACTGTCGGGTTACTCCGTGCCAACCTGCTTAGCCCCAGCTCGCGGATTGTTATCGCCGGCTCGGAAGCTGCCCGAGGGGACGTGCCCACGTTCAATTACACCGACGTGGCGGCCCTCGCGGCCACTCATCACCAGGATGACCGAATTGCCGCGGTGGAAGCCCTGTTGCGCGGCGGGCCGAACGTGAAGTACCGGCCCAACCGGGCGTTCGCCGACGCGAAGCTCATCGTCGCATGGTGGGCCGCTGCACTGGCGCGCCGCCTACCCTCCGGCATGGCCGTATACGCCGTCTCGCCCGGTGCCGCGCCCGACACCCAGGCGGTGCGGAACGCAGGGGGTGCCACAAAGTGGCTGATGATTCCGCTGACAAAGCTCATCCCCGGCATGTCTCAGACACCGGAGACCGCGGCTCGTCGCTACCTCCAGGCATCGGAGTTCGGCACCGACGTCTCGGGCCAATTCTTCGCTTCGGCCCCCAAGAAGCTCACAGGCCCAATCGAGGCGATGCGCCACCCGCACTTTCACGATCGCGCCAACCAGGAAGCCGCGTGGCAGGCCGTCGTCAAGGTCTCCGGCGTCGACTTCTCCTCCTCAGCACCCTCGAGCGCTGTGTCCTGAGCGTTCACCCGACTTCTGAGCGTGATCGGGACGTGGAAGCTCAGGGAAGAGAGTCTCGCGAAGAACGTCTAGGCGGCGCCCAGCTGAGCGACGCCCCTATCGGGGCTGAGCACGTACTTGCCACAAAGTCGCGGCAAGCTTAGAGAGGTCGAAGGATCGCGACTCAGGTACGGGATCGCTCATGTTGGCGCACGCGGCTACTGCCGATTAGGCAGGTTAAGGTAGCCAAAGCACCCTTTTCCGGACACTTGGATCAACCGCGCGAGACCTGACCTCGGCGGCCGCGTAGGCTTCATGAAGGACTCGCGCATCCGATGACCGATTCACAAGCTGAGACGTGAAACGTGTTGCCGTCGGCTACCGCGCCGTAAATCGGTCGCGGCACGACTGGGCCTGCGGAGGATCATGACGCTCGGTCAATGCCCGCTCGCCGCGCTTTTCACGCTCGCGATGATGTGCGCCTGTTCCGCGATTCTGCGGGTCGTCGCGCCGCCGTAACGAGTGGGACACGGGATACCGCGGTGTGCGAGGGACCCGACCCGTCGGTCGGAGTCTTGGCAACTCTGAAGTTAGGGTTGAACGCGGTCCAGAAAATCGCGTACGAGTGGTAGGCTGCGTCCGAGTTCGCAGCAAATCTTGAAATGATTGGTGCCAGGAATCACGTTGGTCTGGGCCAAGCTCCCAGCCGCAGCCGTTAGTCGGGCGATTAGGTCCGCAGGAGTATCGGCGCTGTGCATCAGTAGCAGGGGCAGCTTGAGCCGGGGAAGTACGCTCATAGGTCCCTTCCACTCTACCCACTGTTCCAGCTCCAAGGCCACCATTTCTGTATCTTCCGCCATGAAGCTCTTGATGACACGCGAGTCGTCGGAAACTCCCTGGGAGGCCGCAAAATCGCGCACAACCGCTACCCACCCCCGTGTTCGCACGGTCCGTGCCGTTTCGATACGGTCATCCCGAACCGATGGTTCGCAAAGGTCAGCGGCGAGAATTCCGTCTTGGCTAATCAGCGCCACCGTCCGGCGCGGGTAGGCTTCGGCGATAGCACAGCCGACGTTTGCGCCATCTGAGAAAGCCCAGAACACCGCTCTTTCAACGCCGGTGGCATCGAGAACAGCGCGCACGTCCTCCCGATACGCCTCGATCTTGTGCGCCTTGGGATCTCTGGGTTTGTCACTCTTGCCATGTCCCCTTGGATCGACAAGAATCACCTTTCGTTTTGGGAGGGCACCTGAGCCACCCACCAAAGGCCACGCATCGATCATGCTGGTGCCGATCCCCGGAAGGACAACGAGGGCGGGTCCCTCCCCCTCGACCTCGTAGTGGATCCTGACACCATCCCGATTGACGAAGGGCACCTGCAGCCTCGCTACTTCCGAAGGTCCTGGGTCTTAAGAAAGCACCCCTTTCCTAACAGCCCCGGGTGGGTCTGCTGGTGTCCGGACCGTCCCGTTCAGAATTCAGCGAGGGACTTTTGGAACCGGTGCCGCTCCTCGGGGACCTCGACCGGGTAGCGGCCGGTCAGGCAACCGAGGCAGAGGCTCTGGTCGGGCATCGCGATCGACTCGATGAGCCCCTCGATCGAAAGGTAATGCACGCTATCGGCACCCACCGCCTCGGCGACCTGTCCTTCCGAACGTTCGAAGGCGATCAGCTCCTTGCGCTCCTTCATGTCGATCCCGAAGTAACAAGGCGCGACGATCGGGGGGCATCCGATCCGGACGTCGACGTGAACGGCCCCGGCCTGGCGGACCATCTGGACGATCTCGCGCAGGGTCGTTCCGCGGACGATCGAGTCGTCGACGAGGACGATCCGCTTGCCGCGGAGGAGGCCGGGGACGGGGTGCAGCTTCACCCGCACCTCGAGCTCCCGCCGCTTCTGGTCGGGGATGATGAAGGTGCGTTCCACGAATCGGTTCTTGATCAGCGCCTCCGCGTACGGGATCCCGGACGCTTCCGCGAAGCCGAGCGCCTGGGGTCGCGCGGAATCCGGCACCGGGACCACGAGGTCCGCTTTCGTCGGACTCTCCTTCGCGAGGCGGAGGCCGATCCGATGTCGCACCTCGTAGACGCTCTGTCCCTCGACGATCGAGTCGGGGCGGGAGAAGTAGACCCATTCGAACATGCAGTGGGCGCGCGCCCCGCTCCCGGGAATGCGGGAAGTCCGGACGAGCTCCCCCTTCTCCATCAGGAGGACCTCGCCCGGGAGGACGTCGCGGACGACCTTGCCGCCCATGAGCTCGAGCGCGACCGATTCGCTCGCCACGGCTACCCCGCCGTCGATCGTACCGAACACCATCGGCCGCATTCCGAGCGGGTCCCGGAAGGCGAGGACCTTGTTGCCGGCGAGCAGGACGACCGAGTACCCCCCGATCAGTTCGGCGGAGGCCCGCCGGATCGCGGCCTCGAGGTCCCGGGTCCGGGAGTACTCGAGGGCGATCGTCTGGGCCATCGTCTCGGTGTCCGCGTTCCCGAGAAGGTCGATCCCCTGGGCCTGCAGCCGGTGGCGGACGCGTTCGAAGTTGACCAGGTCGCCGTTCGCCGCGAGGGCCGCCTCTTCGTCCTTGAGCTTGAAGACGATCGGCTGGGCGTTCTCGAGGTCGCTCGAGCTGCCGGTCGTGGGGTATCGGTTGTGGCCGATGCCCGCCGACCCTCGGAGCGCGTCCAGGAGGTCTTGAGTGAATACTTCGTGGACGAGGCCCGCGCCCTTCCGGGTGTGAAGGGTGCCATGGCTCGAGGTGGCCATGCCGGTGGCTTCCTGGCCGCGATGCTGGAGCGCGCGGAGTCCTCGGAACAGGAACGGGGCGGCGCCCTTGCCGTGGAGCGAGACCCCGACGATGCCGCAGAATTCGCGTGCCGGCATCGGTCGACCGAGGGCCTAAAGCGGCCTCCGGTCGACACTACTCGGCGTCGGGTCTTAAGGCGAGCGGACCTAGTTACCTAGCCGAAGAGGGCGGAAAGTCCCTCGGCCGCCTCTTCCTCAGAGACGCCCTTCTCTTCCTTCTTTTCCTCTTCCTTCTTTTCGCCCTTGCCGTCCTTCTTCTCGGCCGCCGCAGGGGCCGCCGCGGGCGCGGAGAGGGTTTCGGCCTTGGCGAGGACGTCGGCGAGGTTGACGCCTTCCATCGAGGCGAGCAGGGCCTTCACGCGCGCCGCGTCGGCTTGGACGCCGGCAGCCGTCAGGACCCCCGTGAGGGCCTTCTCATCGATCGGCTTTCCGGCGGCGTTCAGCAGCAGGGCTCCGTAAACATACTCCATCGTTCTCACTCCGTGAATTTGGGGGGGACCTTCTAGGTACCTGTGATTTTTCCGACCGCCATGGCGGCGCGGATCGCTTGAGCGAAGAGGGGCGTGATCGTCTCGGGGGTCGGGTACCCGCCGGCGATCGCCACCGCGAGGGCCTGCCGGTGCGCCTTGGCGACCAGGAGGGGGAACGTCTCGGGCGTCGTATACCCGATCTCGAGCGCCAGACCGAGGGCGAGACGGGAGGCCCGGGCCAGCTGGGCCCGCTGCGCATCCAGGTCGACCGCCAGCACGCTCGCGGGGTAGAAGGTGGCGCCCTCCACGACGGCCCGGAGGGTGAGCCCGACTTCGAGGGGGAAGATCTCCATGCGGGTCAACATCGTGGCGACCTCGCGCGAGATCGGCTGACCGGCCTTGACGATCAGGGTGTCCTTCTTGAGAATGACCTTGCCCTTCTCGATCGCCGCCGGGAATCCGGCGTGCTGGAGCTCGCCGACGATCGGGCCCGGCTTGAAGCTCGTGGTCCCGGCCGGCACGACGATGTCGTGGGGCGCGAGCTCCCCGCCTCGGGCGGGGATGGGGGAGCGGGTCTTCAAGAACTCCTGGTAGAGGGCGAACGGGTTCCCTTCCGCCGCGAGGAGGGCGGTCTGGTCCTGAACCTCTTCGAGGAGGGGCTTGAGCTCCTTCCGCTTCTTGGCCGCGCGCTCGAGCGCGTGCCGGATGGCGGTGTTGGTCGCCACGACGATCGGTCGGTTGCGCCCACGGAGCTCGCGCCGCATCCGTTGCAGGGCGGCAGCGGGGACACCGCGTACTCCGACCAAGGCCGTCATCGGCCGAGCCAGGATCTGGGCCGAGAGGGCCTCGACCCGGGCGATCCGCTCCGGGGGTACTGAGCCACGTCCCACCATGGAACTGCTCCTACCACATCCGGATGGCCGGGCCCATCGTCGTCTTGACGTAGACCGACTCGATGTTCGTCCGGCCCCGCTCCAGCTTTCCCATGATCCGCTGGAGAACGGCGTCAATGTTCTGGGCGATCTGCTCGGGGGGCATGCCGCGAGTTCCCACGGCGGCGTGGAAGGTCCGGTTGCCCTTCGAGCGGACCCGGATGGAACGTTTCATCGCGGCGACGAGGCTCGTCGGGTCGCTGCCCGGGGGCACCGGACGGGGCATCTTGCCGCGCGGGCCTAGCACGACACCGAGCCGCTTACCGATCGTGGGCATCATCGGAGCCTCGGCGAGGAAGAAATCGACCTCGGTCACCATTTTCTTGGCGGCCTTCGGGTCCTTGGCGAGCTCTTCGAGCTCTGCCGGGGGGATCACGACGTCAGCGGTTCCGCGGACCTTCTGCAAGAGTTCGGGAGTTCCGAAGACGGCGACGCGGACGGTCTTGCCCCGTCCGTTCGGGAGCGGAACGTCATCCTCGATCCGGTTCTTCGGGATGGAAAGGTCGAGATCCTTGAGGTTGATGGAGACCTCCACCGTCTCCGCAAACTTGCGTTCCGGGGCCTTAGCGAGCGCCTCAGTAACGACTTCCACGGACGGACGGTCGGGCATCGATGTAACGCCCCCCAGAGAGGGCGGCGCCGCCGAGAAAGCCCGCTTACTTAAGTCTTCGCGCCCGGCCTCCCGAAACTACTGACGGAAATCCCAACGCCGGGCGTCGCCTCCTCGGCCGCGGCGCGGAAGGGTTCGCGGGGACGGGGGGGTGCCGGCCCCGGGTGCCGGTCGTGCCATCGAGAGAAACGGCCCTCAAACCTAAATAGGAGACCGACCTCGGCGGCGGCCGATGCACTACCCCAAGGTCATCTCGACGTATTGCCCGAAGTGCAAGGTCCACACGGACCACGACGTTGAGAAGGACAAGAAGCGCCCCGCCTCGGAGCTTGCCTGGGGGCAACGCCGATTCCGACGTGCGACGAGCGGATACGGAGGCTTCCCCCGGCCGAAGCCGGAGGGCCGGGCCAAGGCGGTCCGCCGGGTCAATCTGAAGTTCAAGTGCAAGAAGTGCAAGTATACCGTGAAGCCCGCCAGTTGGCGGGCGAGCCAGCTCGAGTTGGTGGAGCACCACTAGGAGTCTCCATGCATCCACCGGCGCCCTTTTGGATCGTGAAATGCCCCGACTGCTCGACCGAGCAGACCGTCTTCAGCCGTCCGGCGACCACCGTGAACTGCACCGTCTGCGGCGCGACCCTCGCGACGCCGACCGGCGGGCAGGCCAAGTTGCGGGGCGAATTCGTTCGCGCCGCATCGGGCTAGGCGGGCCGGCGGCGAACCATGCCGCTTCGAGCGGAGTATCCCGAGGAAGGCGAGCTCGTCGTCGGGACCGTCACCTCGATCCGCAATTTCGGTGCGTTCGTCACGCTGGACGAGTACAACGGACGCGAGGCGTTCATCCACCTCTCCGAGGTCGCGACCGGGTGGGTCAAGTACATTCGGGACCACATTCGGGAGGGCCAGAAGATCGTCGCGCGGGTCCTCCGGATTGACACGTCCAAGAACCAGATCGACCTCTCCCTCAAGCGGATCAACGACCACCAGCGCCGGGAAAAGACCCAGGCCTGGAAGAACGAGCTGCGCGCGATGCGCCTCGTGGAGCAGGTCGCGACCGCGCTCAAGCTCACCGGTGACGAGGCGGTCGAACTGTTCGGCCCCGCGCTCATCGACCGGTACGGCTCCCTCTTCCAGGCGTTCGAGGTCGCCTCCGCGGACCCGAAGCGGTTCCAGAAGGAGAACGACAAGGCCACGTGGACCACCGCCTTCCTCCACGTTGCGAGCGAGAACATCGTTCCCCCCCACGTAACGATCCTCGGGACCCTGGACATCCGGGACCCCAGCCCGAACGGGGTCGATCATGTTCGCGCGTCCCTCCTCGCTGCGGAGAAGGTCGACCCGGAGGCGGTCGAGGTCCAGTACGTCGGCGCCCCCCGGTACCGCATCCGGGTCGCCGCGACTCAGTACAAGGCGGCCGAGGAGACGCTGAAGAAGGCGACCGACGCCGCGATCAAGGCGATCAAGAGCTCCGGCGGGGAAGGGACGTTCACCCGAGCATGACCGAGTCGATCCTGCGCGTCTGCCGCGCCTGCGCCCGGTACACGTTCCATGCCGAATGCCCGGAAGGGCATGGTCCGACCCGAACCCCTCACCCGGCCCGCTTCGACCCGGGGGACCGGTACGGGAAGTACCGTCGAATGTTACTGGGTACGACGCCCTCCGGGGCGGGAGCCGAGTGAACCCCCTTGTCCGCAACGATGCACCGTATCAAAGTCATCAACGACGTGAGCGACCTCGTCCCAATCCTGCGGGCCGTCGATTCCCCGCTGAAGCTGCGTCTCGTCCAGCGCCTGGGCGAAAGCTGGCTCACGATCGAGGACGTGAGCAAAGAGTTCGGGGCGGAGGGCGTGAAGACGCTCGCCTTCTTCGAAAAACTCCGACTGATCGACACGCGCTGGGTCGCCCGGGAGGGGCGGAAGCAGCCCGACAAGAGCTACCACTTCTACTACTCGACGATCAACATCAACACGACCTCGCCGCTCGCGGAGATCTCGGAGGTCCTCGCCATCGCGATGATGGGACTCAAGGAGTACTCGAAGCTCGAAGAGAGGATCTACGCAGCCGTCGGGGCCGAGGGTCGCTTCTTCTCGGATGTTGCGGAAGAGCTCGCCATGAGCCCCACGCGACTGAAGGGTCTCGTCAAGCGCTCGGACAAGCTGGAGTACCGTGGTCACCGGATCGAGCGTTTCCAAGCGGAAACCGCGGACTAGGCGGCCCGAGGTCTCGGTCCTTCGGATCGGACATCGACCGGGCCGGGACCCTCGCCTCACCACCCATCTCGCGCTGACCGCCCGCGCCTTCGGCGCCGAACGGATGTTCCTCCACCCGCCGGACCCCGACCTCGCCCGGCGCATCGCCGCTGTGGGTAAGGAATGGGGGGGCTCGTTCACCGTGGTGGACGCGCCCGACTGGAAACGGGCCGTGCGCGAGTTCGACGGGCCGGTCGTGCATCTCACGATGTACGGGCTCCCGCTCGAGCGCGTGCTTCCGAAGCTCCAGGGCGCCTCTCGGATCCTGCTGGTCGTGGGGGGAGCGAAGGTTCCCCCCGACCTCTACCGACTCTCCTCGCACAACGTCGCCGTCGGTCATCAACCGCATAGCGAAGTGGCGGCCGTCGCGGTCGCGCTCACCCAGCTGCTCGGCGTGCCCGGTCCGTCCCCCTGGACCGGCGCCTCCCGCCGGATCGTTCCGCAAGCTCGGGGAAAGCGGGTCGTCGGGGGCCGGGGCCGACCGTGAGCGACGACCTCGAGCCCATCCCGGCGGGATCGCTACCGGTCTCCGCCCGTAGTCCAGGAAAATGCATCGTCTTCGGCGAGCACGCCGTGGTCCACGGGGCGCCCGAGCTGCTCTTCGCCATCGACCTCCACACGCAGGTGTTCCTCCGCCCTGCGGCCCGGTCCTCCCTCAACGGGGACCCGGACGCCGGAGCCCGCCATCCTTACTTCCGGGCCGCCCTCGAGAGCTCGTGGGCCACCGGCGCCTCGGTCGACGTGCGGGCGGTCTCGCGCATCCCCCGGGGGGCCGGCTTGGGCTCCTCGGCCGCGCTTTCCGCCGGACTCGTGGCGGCCCTCTCCTCGCTCTCGGGCGGCGTCGACCGTCCCACCCTCGCCCAGCGTAGCTTCGAGGTCGAGCGGGGCGCTCAGGGAGTCGGAAGTCCGGGGGACACGAGCGCGGCGGTCGCGGGGGGATTCCTGTCGGTCAACGCGGCGGGGTCAGGCCCCCTGCTCTGGACGGTGCGCGAGGGCGCCCGCTCCTGGGAAGTTCGACGGGTCGCCGACCCCGGTTGGGTCTGGGTCGTGGCGCACAGCGGCATTCCGCGGGCCACGGGGGACGCGGTCCGGGCCGTGGGGACGCGCCTCGCCCAGCCCGATGGCCCCGGGCTCCTCGACGAGTTCCGTACGGTCGCGACCGAGGGGACGCGGGCGGTCGCCGCCGGGGATCGCGCGAAGGCCGCGGCCCTCATGAACCGGAACCAGGAGCTCCTCCGCGAGGTGGGGGTCTCCCACCCGCGACTCGAGGCCCTGCTCGAAGCGGCCCAGCCCTGCGCCGAAGGCGCGAAGCTCACGGGGGCGGGGGCCGGCGGCTCAATCGTCGTCCTCCCCCGTCCCGGGACCGAGACCGACCTCGTTCGGCGCCTCGCCCGGGCCGGCGGCCTCCCGTTCGTGGTCCGCCCCGCTCCGAGCGGAACGGCGCTCGTCGCTGGCCCGTCGTGACCCCTTCGGGCTCACTTCCGCGAAACGATCCGGATCACGGAGTTGGCCGCGACATGCTGCTCCGCGCCGATCGCACGGTGCGTTCGGCCGTCGATCGCGCGGATGAAGTTCTCACCGAGTTCGGTGTGGACGCGGAACGCGACCTCGCGGGCCGGGGTGTCGGCGGGAACCAGGAGGGCGTCCGGCAGGATGCGGCCCTTGCTGTCCGTCCAATGCGTTTCGTCCTCTACGGGGTACACCACGATCTGGTGGAGCCGGTCGTAGACCATACGCTCCAGGGCGGGTTGAACCCCCGTTCCTCCCCAGGCGGTCATCACCGCACGAAGCGCGTCGAGGGCCTTCGCCTGGGCCGGGGAGAGGCGGGTTGGTTCCCGGATCGTAAAGCTCGGGTCGCCCGGGTGGTAGTCGATGAGGCCCCCCCGCGCAGCCCGGCGGAGGGTCAGCTCTGCGTCCGCCGCCGTGGGTACGACGGGTAGATCGCCCAGCTCGGAGGCGAGCGTGTCCGCATGCGCGCGGTCGGATCGGTCGCATTTGTTGGCCGCGATGAGCCGGGGTTTCGACGAACGGAGAAGACCGCGGGCGAGGGCCTGACGCTCCTCGTCGGTCCAAGAGCTGGGATGGGCCCGGTCGACGGGATGCGCGCGCAGCGCGGCGGCCAGGGCCGCCGGCCCCACCGAAAGCCCGGTGAGCCGTTGCGCCAGGAACTCCTCGACCTTCTTGCCCTCGAGTTCCACACTGCGGGCCTGCCGACTGAAGTCCCGGCCAAGGATCTCGGCGACCCAGTCCACGAGTTCCTCCTCGAGCCATTGAACCTCTTCCGCGGGATCCTGGCTCCCGGGCGCGGCCAGCCTTCCTTCCGCGTCGGTCGCCCCGGTCAGGTCGACGACCTGGACGAAGCCGTCGGCGGCTCGCAGGTCATCGAGGAATTTGTGGCCGAGTCCCTTTCCCTCGTGGGCGCCTGGGACGAGGCCCGGTACATCGACGAGGTTGACGGGGACCCACCGTATCCCGTCCACGCACTTCGCATTGCCGGGAGTGCAGGCGGTGCCCTTTTCCCTGTGGGGACAGGGTGCCCGGATCGCCGCGACCCCGCGATTCGGCTCGATGGTGGTGAACGGGTAGGGAGCCATCGGGACGTCGAGCAGCGTGAGGGCGTTGAAGAACGTCGATTTTCCGACGTTCGGCTTGCCGACGATACCGACCTCGATGTCGTTCCCCCCCTACAGCGTGTAATCCGGGGCGGTCTCGGCCACCCCGAGGGCGGCATTGGCCGCGAGCGCCATCGCAAAGAGAAGGTCGCTCAACCGGTTGGTCCACTGAAGGAGTTCGGGCCGGACCGCCTCGCTTCGATGGAGCCGCCAGAGCTCCCGCTCGGCCCGGCGGGCGACCGTGCGTGCCACGTGGAACTGGGCGGCCGCGGTCGACCCCCCCGCGAGGACGAACGTGTGGAGCGGGGGGTGCCGGGCATCGAATCGGTCGATGGCCGATTCGAGGCCCAGGACGTGGCGGGCCTCGATCCGGTGGGGAGGAGCCGGGGCGGACGGAGGGACCGCGAGCTCGGATTGGGCGACGAAGAGCTCGTGCTGGAGCTGGCGGACCATCGGCCGGAAATCGTCCAGCGGGGGGGGCAGCGAGGTCTCGATGAGCCCGAGGTGCGCCCCGAGCTCATCGAATGCGCCGTAGGCGCGGATGCGCGCGGATTCCTTAGCTACCCGCGTACCAAAGGCAAGGCCGGTCGTCCCATCGTCGCCGGTACGGGTGTAGAGACGCGGGATGTTCTCGCCTCCGGTCGCCACGGCAACTGGTCCAAGGGGGAACTCAGACCGTGGACGGGACAGAACGAGATGTGTAGCACCTCATTATGCTTGGCGTCCTGACGGCACAGTCGGCAGATGAACCCACTCCGCTCGCTCCACGCGATTGCGATCGACTCCATTTTGCAACCCAACCCAATTCTGGAGACCTAGCGCCCGAGGAGTCCCCGACCCTCGCGATCTGCCCGACGCCGGTCCCGCTTCCGTTCGGAGAGCGAGCGGGCGTGGTCGCGCATCGCCGGCATCCGTTCGGTGTGGGTCCGGGCTAGCTCCCCCAGGCCGAGTGTCAGTACGGTCGCTACGGCGCCGTCCAGGTCTCGGGCGTAGCCCTCTTCGACGACCTCTTCCAGTTCCGCCCTCAGCGTCGCGGGGAGCTCGACTCCGGGCGCGGGTGCACCGCCCGCACGTCGGAGGAGCGCTCGGACCGCGGCCGAGCGGTCCGGTAGGTCGTTCGTCGTTCGGAACTGATCGAGGAGCGAAGTCTCCTCGGGGGTGAGGCGCACCCCGAGAAAGTACATCGCGGGAGCCGCTCGAGCATTCCGCACGATGTTTAACACAAGTTAACGAATATTTAAGCTTTTTTTGATTTCGTTAAACGTAGGAGAGTGCAACCGCCCACTCGTCCCGCATCTCGCACTTCGGCCGATCCGCGATCGGGAACCCCTCTAAGCCGTGGTTTCCCCGGCCTGCCGCCCCCTTCCGAGGCCGGGAAGGCCCTCCCAACCCTCCCCCGGGGCCTCCGACGCGGCTGGGGGCACGGGCGGGGGCGCATCGGCCAGAATCACCGAGTCGAACCTCTGTAGCCATTCACCTTTCTGACCGTCCAGTCGGTGATTCCCTTCGACCGTAACAACTTTCCGGCCTTCCGCGCCCTCGCGAAGCGAGGGCGACATGCAACCCCTGGTCCTCGAGAAGGCTCTCGATGAGGATCGGCCCGGGGACCTCCCCCTTTCTCAGGAGAGGCGTCGCGAACTTCTCGAACGGCTCCGACGGGCGACCCACATCGAGGAGGAGAACGATCGCCTCCGGGACGAGAACCGTCGGCTGAAGGAGGAACTCCGTCGCTACAAGTCGACCCTTCACCTCCTCGCTCCCGACGACAAAACCGCCGAAGCGTGGGGCGTGCCCTCGAGCCGTGTCTTCTATCGCCGCACGGTCCGCGAGGACCCTCCGCGGCCCGCGGGGGGCCAGCTCGGCCACCCGGGCCGAGCCCGCCCTCGACCCGAGCCCAACGCCCCGCCCCTCCGCCTCTCCCTCGACCGCTGCACCGACTGTGGAGCACGACTCGGATCTCCCTTCGAGGTCCGCAGGCGAACGATCACCGACCTCCCGCCCCCCGAGCCGCTCGTGTTCGACGTGGAGATCCCTCGCTACACCTGGCCGGGATGTCACCGTCGAGTCGAGCCCCCATCGCCCTACCCTCGGAACCGACCGTTTGGGTTCGCGCTCATGGCGCGGGTCGTCCACCTTCGAATGC
>JBKQNC010000018.1:0-61550 GCA_052326445.1 Thermoplasmata archaeon | reverse complement strand
TCCACTCGGTGGATCCACTCCGCTCGTTCCAGCCACCGATTGACGTGGAGGAGATCGAGTTGGTGCTTCGCGGAAGTGAGGCAGTCATAGGGATCCCAGGCATCGCGCACGAGGGTTCCCTCGAACCCGTCGAGCATCTCCCGCACCACGTCCTGACCCCGACTCGGGGCGATCCGATACACGACCGCCTTGAGGTGCGAGAACACCCACATCCACCCGTTCTGTCCCCCGATGCGGAAGCTGGTCTCGTCGCCATGGACCACGGGTACGGTGCGCACTTGCTCCTTGAGTCCCTCGTAGAGCGGTCCGAGCGCCTCGGCGGCGGACCGCTCCATCTTCAGCACCGCGGCGGAGCTCACCTCGACCCCGTGCCCCTCCCTCAGGCAGTCCACGATCTTCGGGACACTGAGCCCGAGCATCCGTAGGTGGACCACGCGAGACATCAGGGCGAACCCGAAGGGGCGGTTCCGAGGATAAGTGCACTCGGGCTCCACCCGACAGTGGCAGCCCGGACAGGTGTAGCGAGAGATCTCCACGTCGAAGATCCGAGGCTCGGGTGGAGGGAGGTCGGTGATCGTTCTCCGACGGACCTCGAACGGCTCTCCGAGCTGGGTGCCACACTCCCCACACCGCTCCAACGAAAGTCGGAGCGGAGGTGAGTTGGGGATAGGCCGCTCTCGGGAGCGCCCCGGGTGGCCCTCCTGGCCACCCGTAGGGTGAGGCTCGCGGGGACGTGCGGGCCGACGGTAGAACACTCGGCTGGAGGGGATCCCTCCCGCCTCGGCGGTGAGGTCGGTGGCGGCGAGGAACGGGGCGGAGGTCTTGATCCGTCGGAGTTCCTCCTGGACCCGACGGAGCTTCTCCCGAAGCTCGCGGTTCTCCTTCTCCAGCTCGTTCGCTCGTTCCAGGCGCTTGCGGATCGCCCGCTTCTCCTCGGGGTCGAGCGTGAGCGGCTCGTCCTCCTCGACGAGCGCAAAGACCTCCACCGCGTCCCGAGAGTACACGTCCCCCTCGAACGAGGGAGAGCACGTTCACCGGAAAGTACTTTGGTTCCTACGGTAGTTCGACTTCGGGCGGTCCGGAAAGGTGAGTGGTTACAGGGTGTCAAACGTGGAAGTGGCATTCATGACAAGCCATTGGGACCAGATCGCGTTATCCACTGACGATTGAGGGCCCAGGAACCTATCGGTGACGAAAAATTGGCCTGCATCGTGGTGTAGGTCGACGCCACTGAAGCATTCACGGTCTGTTGGCTGAGCATCAAGGTAGTAGTTTGGCTGTCGGTCGACAGGTTCGAGGAGCCTCCTCGTAGGGATCCGGCCACCCCGACCGCCAGTCCTTGGTTGCAGCCTTCCGATACTGCGAGAAAGCCGATCGTCAACATCAGAAGTGTCACAGACCACTTTTTTGACAACCTTCGATTGTGCCAGGGACCGGTCCGACTCCTCAATGCGGTCGTCGGAAAAACCCCCACAGAATTCGAGTTGGATACGCGAGGGCCTTACTTAATCGCATGCGCGGTGCGCTCATTTCCCCGAAGGTCTGGGAGATACCAAAGGGCACCTAGGGGGAGTTGGTGGGTCACTATGGCGCGACCTTGAACTCGTGATCCCCGGATCCGAACCGCGCGGATCCTCCACGCATTCCGGCCGGTCCAGCGTGCCCGTCGCCGTCTGTCGGAAAGCTGTGCGGGCTATCCTAAAATCTCTTTCCGCAAATCTCGATTCGGGCAAAGCCCCGGGGGGAGGGCCTTGCCCGAAGCGGGGGTCCTGCCCGAAAAGGCAGGACCCGGGCAAACCGGGACTCATGGGCACTTCGCAGGAGACGGTTCCGAGCATTTCTGCACCTGGGGAGAAAGCCTTTCCGAAGATCATCCGGAGTGCGTTGATTTTAAGAACGCATATCGGTATACCGATATCGGAAATCCGACCCATGTGGGGAATGCGGAGAAAGCGAGGCTTGCGGAACTGGGTGCTCATGATCCTGAAGCGAGCGCCTCGGAACGGCGCGGAGATCATGGAGGACATGGAGGTGTTGACCCAGGGGTGGTGGCGCCCTTCGCCGGGTTCGGTCTACCCGCTGCTGGAAGAGATGGTGAAGGAAGGGTCGGTCCGCAAGCGCGAGGACGGGCGCTACGAGCTCGCCGGTCCCGTGGATTCCCATTGGGGCTGGCCGATGCCGTCGGGTCGACGTACCCCCGAGGAGGTCCTCCGCGAGATCTCAGGGCTCACGGCCTATCTCGAGGACCTGACCCGGTCCGACCCGCAGACGCTTAAAGCCCTCCAGGCCGAGCTCACCTCGGTCGCGGAGCGCCTTCGCCACCTGAAAAACTAGGAGAAGAAGATCATGGCAATGGAAGGTACGATCTCCGCGGAGAACTTGGTCAAGGTCTACGACGGGAAGATTCGCGCGGTCGACGACGTCAGCTTCGAAGTGAAAGCCGGGGAGGTCTTCGGCTTCCTGGGACCGAACGGGGCGGGAAAGACGACGACCGTCTCGATGCTGTCGGCCGGATTGCGTCCCACCTCCGGTCGCGCGGTGATCGACGGTCTCGAGGTCGGCAAGGACCCGGAGGAGGTCAAGCGGAGGATCGGGGTGATCTTCCAGGAAACGACAGCGGACGGGGACCTCACGGGCCTCGAGAACCTCGAGATCGCGGCCGGCTGCTACGGGATCCCCGCGGTCGAGGCGCGCACCCGGGCGAAGGTGCTCATCGACCAGATGCAGTTGACCGAGGCCGCCGACCGGTACGCGAAGACCTACTCCGGCGGCATGCGACGGCGACTGGAACTGGCCGTGGGCCTGGTCCACAACCCGCGCGTCCTGTTCCTGGACGAGCCTACGCTCGGCCTCGACCCCCAGGGCCGGGCCGGCTTCTGGGAGTTCATTCAGAAGCTCAAGAAGGACAATGGGATGACCGTGTTCGTCACGACGCACTACCTCGATGAGGCCGACGGGATGTGCGACCGGATCGCGATCATCGACCACGGCAAGATCGTCGCGACGGGAACCCCCAACCAGCTGAAGGACCGGGTCGGGGGCGATGTCGTGACGCTCAAGACCGCCGCCGGAGCCGCGGAGATCACGACCCTCCTCGGGGGGCTGCCGGGAGTGCACTCGATCCAGCACACGGATGGCTCGTACCGTGCCAAAGTTCAGAGTGGAGAGACGTTCGTGCCCCTCGCGGTCGACGCGGCGACCCGGGCGGGCGTCGGGGTCACCGGCGTGACCGTCAAGAGGCCGAGCCTGGACGAGGTGTTCCTCGATTTCACGGGCCGTGAGTACCGGGAAGAGGACGGCCCGAACGCGACCGACCGGGCCGTCATGATGAATCGCGTGCGCGGAGCCCTGAGGCGGTAATGTTGCGGGAACTGGCCTCGCTGACCCGGCGAGAGTACCTGAAGCTGGCCCGGAATCCGCAGGCGATCTTCACCTCGCTCCTGCTACCCCTCCTGTACTTGCTCCTGTTCGGTCAAGGATTCCACATCAGTCTGACGTCGTTCTCCCTCCCCGGCGCGCCCCCACCTTCGCCGGCGGCGATCGCAGCGTTCAACCTCGCGTATTTCCGAGGAGCCCCGGATTACTATTCGTACTTCGCCGCGGGCATGGTGGGCTTCGTCGCGGTCACCGCGACCCTTTTCATCGGCGCGAACGTCATCTTCGACAAGCTGTTCGGGATCTTCAAGCGGACCCGCGGAACCCCGGCTCCCTCCGCGGCCGTGTTCGGTTCCCGGCTCATCGCGGGAGCGACGCAGCCGATCGCCTACGCGTTCTTCGTCCTCGGACTCGCGCTCGTCTTCGCCCATGTCCCGGGGCTGGCCGGCCTGACGGTGACCGCCCCCGTCACCGTGGTGAGCATCCTCGAGATCGTGGTCGCGATCGTCCTCCTCTCGCTGATGTTCGCGACGCTCTTCCTGACGTTCGGCATCTTGCTCGAGGTCCCTCAGACCTACTTTGCCGCCGTGAACCTGCTGAACCTTCCGGTCTTGTTGACGTCCGACGCGCTCTACCCGTGGGGGAGCATGCCGGAGTGGCTCCGCAATGTCTCACAGTACAACCCGGTCTCCCTCGCGGTGAACGTGATCCGGGAGACCCTGTTCGGGTCGTCGGCCTACCCGTACGGACCCGGCATCTATCTGCTCGGCCTGCTCGCGTGGACGGTCGTGCTGATCGGGATCGCGATCTTCTTCGTCGGGCGGGCGCTCCGACCGCTGGAGTGAGCGGGCCGCGGCCTCAGTCGCCCGTCACGTCGACGAGGAACGAGCGGACCGCCCCGAGGAACTCCTTCGGCTGTTCCAGGATCGCCATGTGGCTCGAGCGCGGGAGGACCCGAAGGTGGGCGGGCTCGATCCGCTGGTCCATCTCGACCGAGGCGTTGAGGAAGTAGTCGTACTTGCCCACCAGGACGAGCGTGGGGAGCTCAATGCTGCGGTAGTACTTTCGCCCGTCCCACCGACGGAGCGTGCCGTCGACGATGAACTCGTCACCCGAGCGGGCGAACATCGCCCGGAAGACCGCGGGGTTGGCCCGGGTCGCCTTCCAGTCGGGGTGGACTCCCTCGAGGAAGCGGGTCTGGAACGGCCGGTACGCTTGCTCGGAGAGCGCCTGGTATTCGGGGGAGGAGCACTTCTTGGCCCGGGTCAGCTCGCGCAGCTTGGCCCGCAATTTGGGCGAGGCCGCCGCGAGAACGGCCCGACTCGCCTGGACGCACTCTTCCGCGCTCCCCGCGGTCGCGCACATGAGGAGCGAGGTGAGGTGCTGAGGGTATCGATGCGCGTACTCGAGCGCGACGAACCCGCCGGCCGAGAAGCCGAGAAGGTGCAGCTCCTGGACCTTGAGCGCCTTGCGGATCGCCTCCACATCATCGGCCATCTGGGCGACGGTGTACGCGGAGGGGTTCCGCGGAGCCCAGCTGTGGCCCACACCGCGGGGATTGAACAGGATCACTCGCAGGTGCGAGTTGGCGAGTCGCAGCAAGCCCCGCAGGTAGTGGTAGGTCAGCCCGGGACCTCCCGGGTGAACGAGGAGGGTCGCCGGACCCTTCCCTTGCGAAACGTACTCGAAGGACCGCCGCCCCGGAATCGTGACGCGACGGACCCGTGCCATCGGCAGAGGTATCCTCCTCGGAAGAAAAGCACTCCTCCCCGTCCGACGGAGGTCCCGGCCGGGGCAGCTGTCGGCCCCGTTCGGCCGCGTCGGCGGGTCCGCGCGCCAATCGACGCGCGGGGGGAGGTGCGGGCACCGGGATTTGAACCCGAGTTATAGACTTGGCAAGCCTATGTGATAACCAGACTACACTATGCCCGCGTCCTCTCGGTCCTCGCTCGAGGCGCGAGCGCCACTGGTCCTTCCAATATAAGGGTGGTTTGCGAAGCCGACCGTCGAATCGGGCCTCCGAATCCCGGGGAGCACACCCGGGGCGGGCCGTTATAACAGGGTCCGACCCGTGACGGGACTACCTCAAGGAGGCCCCGTGGACGACGATCGCTGGTCGGAGGGGGAGGTCGCTACGCTCCTCCCGGTCGAAGGTCCCGTACTGGTCACTCGGCTCGCCCGAGGACCCCAGCGGCTCGGAGACGCCGGGGTCATCGACATGACCGACCAGATTGGGCAAGCCGTGGGCTCAGAGGTGGTCTGGCTGGGAACGGCCTACCGGGTCGTCCGCCCCTCGCTCTCGGACCTCCTTTCGACCTTGAAGCGCGGAGCGCAGATCGTAACGCCCAAGGACGCGGCCCAGCTCGTGGCCCTCGCCAACGTCCGGCCGGGGGGTCGGGTCGCCGAAGCGGGCTCGGGGAGCGGGGCGTTGACGATCTGCCTCGCCCACGCCGTCGGACCCGGGGGCCGGGTCGTCTCCTTCGACCGTCGGCGGGATTTTCTCGACCACGCCCGGTCGAACGTGACGCGGGCCGGTCTCGCCGACCGGGTCGAATTCCGCGAGCGGGACGTCGTGGCGGCGGGGTTTGACGGGACGGGGTTCGGGAGCGTCGTCCTCGACATCCCGGAACCTTGGGAGGCGCTGAAGGCCGCCCGGGAAGCGCTCGCCCCGGGGGGATACGTCGCGACCTACACCCCCACCTATAATCAGCTGGAACGGACGGTCCGCTCGATGCGGGAGCTCCACCTCGCTGAGGTGCGGGCGCTGGAGCTCTTGGAGCGAGGCCTGCACGTGGGCGACGGGGGCACCCGTCCCGAGTTCGAGATGCTCGGCCACACGGGGTTCCTGGCCGTCGGCCGGCGGACGGGATAGCGATGGTCGTCGCCTCCCTCTCGATCGGGGCCGTCGTCGGGGTCCTCCTCTCCGCAGGGTTCGTCTGGGTCGAGATCGGCCGGTACGCCACCCCGCAGGTCCCCGAGACGCTGTTCGACGAGCGGCGGGAGATCTTCGCCTACACCGCGGGCCTCTTCGTCGGGATCCCGTTCGCAATCGCGTACATCCTCTACCAGTTCTCGCTGGACAATGGCGCGCTCCCGGGGGCGCTCATCTTCCTCGCCCTCCTGGTCGGGGGCATCGAGCTCGCCCAATGGGGCCTCCTGCGGAGCAGCTACTGGGGCCGCGACGAGAGCGCCCCGTTCTACGCCCTCGGCTACCGGGCGGCGCTGGGCGGTCTGATCGCGCTCGGGATCGTCTCCGCCTATCTCGGCGGGACCTCCGTGACGGTCGGCGGGGTCGCGCTCGCCGCCCTGGAGGCGGCCGCGGTGGTCGGGCTCCAGGTGGCGGGGGCCCTGCTCTCGATCCGACCGAAGCCGGGGAGCGGACGAACGAGCGGTGGTCCGCTCTCGGGGGCCCTCTTCAGCGGGTTCGGGTTCTTCCTCCTCGGTCTCGGACCCCTCGGGGGGGAGGTCTCCGCCTTCCTGGCCGCCGGCATCGCCCTCGCCGGAGCCGTCCTGGTCTATCGCCGACTTCGGTCCACCCTCTCCACGATCTCTCCGCCGAGCGCGGGTCCGCCGCTCGAGTCGGCGGAGACTCCCGAGACCTACGGCCGGACGCAGCGGCCCCGCACGTAGTCTTCGACGGTTCGGTCTAGGTCAGGCCGGGCAGGGCCGCCGCGGACCACACCAGCAGAATGAACAACAGGACGATCGAGACGACCAGGATCACGAACTCGCCGCGCCGGCGAGCGAGGTAGATGCGGGTCTGCTCGGGCGTCGTGGGGAGCGAGGTGGCGCCGACGATCTGGAGTCGGATTCCCGCGCCCGCGGCGATGCCGAAGAGGCCGAGCGTCCAGAGCAAGCGAGCCGTCTCGATGCCGTAGGCCACTCCCTGGGCGGTCGAGGCGCCACACGCGGGATTCGCCGTGAAGCAGTCGGCAGGATTCGACCCGGCGACCACCATGATCAACGTCCCGACGAAGACCAGCAGGAGTCCGATCCCCTGGCCGAGCATGGCTAGGAACGCCCACGGACCCTTCGCCGCCATCGCGTCGGGGCTGAATCGCTCCGAGAGCGGACGGGACGGGGTCTCGGGAACGACACCAGGGGGGTAGGGGTACGGGGAAGCGGCCGGAGGGGGCGGCGGAAGGTCCGTTGGTGTTGCCATGGGTCGCCGACCCACCCCGCATAGGTTCTTAAGCGGAACCGCCTCCCGCCCCCCGCATGGCGGACTCCGAGGAGAAGGTACCCCTCGAACGCCGGATCCGGATCGGCATGCGGACCTATCGGGCCGTGCTGGCCATCCTGGTCTTCGCCGTAGGCATCTTTCTCTCCGTCCTCGCCCTCGGGTTCTTCACCCCCCTCGCGAACTCGGCGCCGTTCACGCAGATCAACCCCGTCACGAACGCTCCGAATGCCAACTACAACCTGGTGTTCGTTATCGTCGGCCCGATCGTGGCGATCCTGGGCGCCTACCTCGTGGGGGCGTACTACTACGCTCGCCGGAAGTTCGAGCACTTGATGGTGACCAAAAGCAAGGCCGAGTTCCTCCGTAACATCCCTGAGCTCGAAGAGCTCCTGTGGGACCTCACACCCTCCGATGAGGATCGCTACCAGCGCAAGCGCGCCGAGCTGCGGGTCCGACGGTAGTTCGGCCCGCCCTCGGCCGGGTTAAGTATCGGCGCCCGGTCCTTCGCCGATGTCGGGTCCCCCACCGAGCGAGCGAGCGGTGGGATTCCGGTACCGACGCCTCGAAAAGCCGGAGGAGTTCCGTCAGGTCGAGGACGTCCACCGGACCGTCTGGGGGGACGAATCCACGGATGGGGTCGCGCCCTCCCTTCAACGGGCCGTTCAGGACAACGGCGGACTTGTCCTCGGGGCGTTTGCCGACATCCACCTGGCCGGGTTCACGGTCACCTTCCTGGGCTGGGACGGCACGTCGCTCTACCTGTATGCGCACCTGCTCGCGGTCCGCCCTGAGTACCAGAACCACCACGTCGGGCTCGAGCTGACGAAGGCGCTTCGGAACGAGGTGCTCCAGCTCGGACTCGGCGAGATCCGGTTGGCTTTCGACCCGCTGCAGAGCCGAAATGCGTGGGTGTTTGTCCGCCGCCTCGGGGGGCTGCCGGACCGGTACCTTCACCACTATTACGGCCAGATGTCGGACGCGATCAACCAGGGGATGGAGAGCGACCGTGTCCGCCTGGTCTGGTCCCTCTCGTCCCCTCGCGTCCTGGCCCGCCTGGAAGGAACCTACCCCTCCCGGGACGAGGACCGCTCCCGGTGGCACGGGGCGTCCGCGATCATCACCACCGAGCCCGGCGAGAGCGGGCTTCGCCTCCCGACGGAGGTGGCCGAGCCCAGCGGGGCGACCGCCCACCTCGAGATCCCGTTCGACCTCGACCTGGTCCGCCAGCATGAACCCGACGCGCTCCGACGGTGGCGTCACGCGAGTCGGGATGCCTTCCGGGCGGCCTCCGACCTCGGCTACCGGGTCGACGATTTCACCGTCGTGAACGAGGCTCACGAGCGCCGGAGCTTCTACTTCCTCTCGAAATCCGAGCCCGCCGGCACGGACTCTGCGGTGAGCGCCCCGCCAAGAAGCTAAGCCGAGCGTCGCCCTTTTGGGAGTAGACCATGACGACGACCCGCCGGTCACCGGCCCCCTCCGGTCTCGTGGTCGTGCTCCTCCTGGCGGCGCTCGCGGTCGGGGCGGCGGCGAGTATCGTCGCCGCGGCTCGGACGGAGAGCTCGTCCCCCCTCGGTGGAACGCCCGCGATCCCCGAGGTCTACCTCTCGGACGACCTGATCATCGGGGCGGCGATCCTCCTGTTCCTGGCGATCGTCGTCCCCCTGCTGTACGACCGGATCCGGGGGGGCGCCTCCGTGCCCGGGCGAGCCGTCGTAGCCGCCCTTGTCATCGTATTGTTCATGGTCCTGTTCGTCGTGGTCGCTCGGTTCGCCACGGCTCCGGGAGGACCATTCGCGCTCGGGCAGGGACACAACGGGAGCCCGACGAACAACAGCACCGGCACCACGACCAACCTCACCAACACGACGAACCCCCTCCTCGGCAACGGCGGGAACATCACATTCCTCGGGGGTCACTTTCCCGCCTGGGTCATCTTTCCT
Organism: Thermoplasmata archaeon; assembly: GCA_052326445.1. Lineage (GTDB taxonomy): Archaea > Thermoplasmatota > Thermoplasmata > Lutacidiplasmatales > UBA184 > Lutacidiplasma. The sequence goes on along the minus strand of JBKQNC010000018.1, from coordinate 52,049 downwards.
GTGATAGCGATCGTCGCGGTACTGGTCGCCCTCGTGGCCGTGCCGCGGGCGCGTCTCTACCTCCAGGATCGCGCCCAGGCCCGGTTGACCCTCACGCCGACCGTCGCCGAAGTGCGGAGCGCGCTGGGGGAGGCCGCACAGCAGCTGGCGGCCGGCACCGACCCGCGTTCCGTGGTCCTCGCTCTCTACGCCCACCTCCTCCACCGGGTCGAGCCGATCGCCGGGTCGGTGGAACGGTCCACTCCAGAGGAGATCCGCTCCCTGCATCTCGTCCGGCTGGGTATCCGACCGGAGGCCGCAGAAGCCCTGACCCGGTTGTTCGAGGAAGCCCGCTACTCGACCCACCCCCTCGGCCCCGAGGCCGCTGCACGGGCCTCCCAGGCCATCTCCGATGCGGAGGAGGACCTGACACGGTCCGCGCCGCTGCCGTGAACGTTCCCACCGATTGGCCCCTTTTCGTGATCGCCGGGGTCGCCGCCGCGGTCGCCATCTTCGCCGGCGCGGACTTCGATGTGGCGATCCCCCTCGGCGTCATCGCCGTGGTTGCGGCGGGCCTCCTGCTGACCGGCTCGCTCCGGCGGTTGGCGTGGCGACGGCCGCCCGCTCCCCCGATGGCGCCCCCGACCGCCGCCTCGACCTTGCGAGCCGCATTCCGATCGGGGCGCTCCGGTCGGATCTCGATCGTCTCGGAACTCGACCGGATCGAGCGAATGGGTCCCCATCCCGCGCTGGCGATGCGTTCGATCGCCGAGGAGACCCGGATCCAGCATCTCCCGCGCACCGAGTTCCGCGAGTACGTCCGGACCCGCCTCGACGCCATCGAGGAAGCCGACCGATGACCGCCCCCGTCCGGGACCCGCTCCGTTGGCGCCCCCGCTCCTACCTCCTCTTGGGAGCCGCCGCGGTCCTGTTCGCCGTGGGGATCGCCGCGCGCACCCCCGTGCCCATCTTGGTGGCGTTTCCCCTCCTCCTGGCCCCGATCGCCGCCCCACTCGTCGGAACCCGTGGCCCCCCGAAGGTCGTGGCGTCGGGCGTCGTGAAGGGGAAGGAGAGCGCGATCGAGCTGACCTACCTCTTCACTCCCGAGCCCCCGACCTTCCCCGCGGACCTCCGGGCGACCCTTACGCCGCCGAGCGGCATCCAGGAACCCACGCCGCCCCGATTCTCCGCTTCGGCCGTCACGCTCCAGGTGGACCTGTCGTGGTATGTCCCCGACCCGACCGTGGAGCTCCTCCCCGTTCCCGACGTTCGCTGGGAGGACGCTCTCGGCTTGGTGGAACGGGAGGCGGACGTCGCGGGGGAGCCCCTGGGGATCGAACGGTTTCCCCCCGAGCTCCGGAGGGCCGGGGTGGTTCGTCTCGACCGTACGATCGCGCTCCCCGGCGAGACGCGCTCGCGGGCCATCGGCGCGACCGGCGAGTTCTTCGGGATCCGCGAGGCGCAACTGGACGACCCGCCGCGGCAGATCAACTGGAAGGCGTCCGCGCGGGCCGGACGGCGGCTCACGAACGAGTACGCGCTGGACCGCACCGGCGACATCCTCCTGCTCCTCGACACGCGCCCCACATCGCTCGGTCCCTCCGTCGATGCACGCCTTTTGGGGATCGCTCGCGCCGCGGCATACGGGCTTGCCGATGCCTTCCTCCGGGAGAAGACCCGGGTCGGGATCGCCGTGTTCGGCGAGTTCCTCTCGGCCCTCCCCCTTTCGACCGGCCGCACCCAGCGGATCCGCATCCGGAACGTCCTCCTCGCCACCGCGATCGCCCCGGTCGCCCCGCCCGCAGAACGTTGCGCGGTCGCCCTCCGACGCTACTACTCGCGAGGGATGACGACGATCCTGCTCTCGCCGCTCGCCGACGAGGAGTCGTTGCTCCTCGTGCCCCACCTGCGTCGCCGCGGATTCCATCCGGTCGTGCTCAGTCCCTCGTACCTTCCACTCCTCGCCGCCTCCTCCGACCTGGTTCCGGAGGATGAGGCCCTGGTCGACCGTGTCTCCCGACTGCTGCGACGCGAGCAGGTCGCACGGGCTTGGAAGGACGCCCCGGCGATCGACTGGGAGGATTACTGGTCGCTCGGCGGGTTCGTCGACTTCCTGCGGCGCCCTACCCTACGGGAGCGGGGAATATGATCCCGGAGGGGTCGCGTTCCCGTCCGGGCCGGGGGGTGGGAGTGACGTTCGCCCTGCTCGCGGCCGGCCTGCTGGGGTTCGCCCTGTTCGGAACCCTCCCGCTGGTCGAGGGTCTCCTGGTCGCGGTCGCCGGGTTGGCCGTGGCCGCCGGCCTGCGCCTCAGCAGGTCGCGTCCGCTCCACCCCTATGCCCCGCTCGGGCCGCTGTTCGCGCTCGGGATCCTCGCCCTGGCCGCCGCCCCCAACGCGATCCCGGCCCTCTACGGAGGGGCCACCGCACTCGCCTTCCTGCTCTGGCTCTCCGAGGACCCGGACCGGCTGGACGGGGGGCCTGCGCGCGCGCTGCCCCGGCTCCTCCTGCCCGCGATCGGGCTGGCGCTCGCGTGGACGAGCTCCTTCCTCCTCCCGGGCGCCGTCGCGAAGCTCGGGATCGCCGCCGCCCTGCTCGGCGGGGTCCTCGTGCTCGTCGCGCTCCTCCTGCGCGCGCCCGGAGTACTCGACCGGGATGCGACGTCAAGCTCATAGCGCGGCCGTGCGTCCCTCGATTGGCGCGGCTCACGCTGCGCCCGGGTACCGTCGAAGGGTCCCTCTCGACTCAACGCGGACGGGTCGTCCGCAGAGGATGACGTGAGGACAACCCCGGTGTCCGACAACCCCGGCCGGGGTCAGACCGCGGAGACGGCGTGCGCCCAGCCATGAGGCGGATCGTTACGGCCGGGGAACAGGGGGACCTTCCCTCCATATACCGGTGCCGTTCTCGGCGCGAACGTTAAGGGAGCCATGAAGGCGACGGAAGCCGCGGCGAGCGCGGTCCAGATCCGGGAATCGGTCCACACGGCGGTCGTCGGACGCGACGTTGCCGTCGACCTGATCCTGGTGGGCCTCCTCTCCGACGGCCACATCCTGCTCGAGGACCTTCCCGGGCTCGGCAAGACCCTCATGGCCAAGTCGTTCGCGCGCGCGCTCGGCCTCGAGTTCCAGCGCGTCCAGTTCACCGCGGACCTCCTCCCGCACGACATTACCGGCGGGGAGATCGTGGACCCGAAGACGAACGCGTTCGTCTTCCGCCCCGGACCGATCTTCACCAGCGTCCTGCTCGCGGACGAGATCAACCGGGCCCCGCCGAAGGTGCAGTCGGCGCTGCTCGAAGCGATGCAGGAGTACCAGGTGACGAGCGAGCGGACCACCTACCCGCTTCCCCGTCCCTTCCTCGTCCTCGCGACCGAGAATCCGATCGAGCTCGAAGGTACGTACCCCCTCCCCGAGGCCCAGGTCGACCGCTTCCTCTTGCGCCTCCGCATCGGATACCCCACGGTCGAGGAGGAACGCACCATCCTCGAGCGCCGTCGCGCCCGGAAGACGGAGGAGGTGTCCGGCGCGTCGGTCATGGACGCCGCGACCTTCCAGGGACTGCAGAAGGCGGTGGAGGACGTGGAGCTCGACCCCTCGCTCGCCGACTACCTGCTGACGCTCGTCCGCGCTACGCGCGACGACGCACGGACCGAGGTCGGGGCCTCCCCCCGGGGCTCGCTCGCGCTCCAGAAGGTCGCCCGGGCCCGGGCGCTTCTCTCGGGCCGCGACTTTGTCGTCCCCGACGACATCAAAGCCCTCGCCGGACCGGCCCTCGCCCACCGCATCGTCGTGAAGCCGGAGCCGTGGATCCGGGGCGTCCGCGGCGAGGACATCGTACGGGGGGTCGTCGAGCGAACCCCCGTCCCCAAGGTCAAATAAGCGTCCCGGCGCGAGCAAACCGTTTTCATCCCTTCCGGGGTCGGTCTCCCGATGGCTGTGCTCCCCACCGTCGTCGTGGCCGACCCGATCGATTCGAGCGCACTGGCGCACCTCCGCTCCGGTGCCTGCACGGTGATCGACGTGAGCGCCGACCCGAAGGAACTCAAGAACCATCTGGCGACGGCCTGGGGGCTGATCGTCCGGAGCCGAACGAAGGTCGACCGGACCCTCCTCGCGGCCTCCCCGGCCCTCAAGGTGGTCGCCCGGGCGGGAGTCGGGGTCGACAACGTCGACATGTCCGCCACGGCCGAGCGCGGGATCTCCGTCGTCAACGCCCCCGGCGGGGCCACGACGAGCGTGGCCGAACTCTCGGTAGCGCTCTACCTCCTCCTCGTGCGGGGGCTCCTGCCCAAGGTGCTGTCGACCCGGAGCGGGAAGTGGGAGCGGGGCACGTCGGGACACGAGCTCGCCGGTCGCACGGTGGGCTTCGTCGGGTACGGCCGGATCGCCCGGGAGGTCGCCCGCCGGCTGGTCCCCTTCGGCGCCCGAACCGTGGCGTTCGACCCGTTCGTCACGAAGACGGCCGATGCGACCGAGCTCGTCTCGTTCGAGGAGCTGTTGGCCCGGTCCGACATCGTCAGTGTGCACGCCGCCCTCACCCCCGAGAACCATCACCTGTTGGACGCCCGGGCCTTCGAGCAGATGAAGCCCGGAGCGTTCCTCGTCAATGTCGCCCGCGGCGCCCTCGTGGACGAGGCCGCCCTGCTCACCGCCCTCAACTCGGAGAAGGTGGGCGGCGCTGCGCTCGACGTACTGGAGGAGGAACCCCCGATGAAGCGCACGCTGATCGAGCACCCGCATGTGATCGTGACCCCCCACCTCGGCGCGTCGACCCCGGAGGCCCAGCAACGGGCCGGTTCCGACGTCGTGGACGAGGTCCTGCGGGCCTTGAAGGGCGAGCCGTTCCAGGCGCTCGTCGCCCCGCCGGGAGGCGCCCGATGACGTTCGACCCCGAGACCTCGACCTTCTTGATCGCCGGCCCGGTGAAGATCCACCCGCGGGTCCTCCGGGCGATGTCGATGCCGTCGCTCAACCACCGGGGCGACTACTTCCACGGGATCGTGCAAGAGATCCGGGAACTGTTGCCCGTTCTGTTCGGGACCCCCGGACACCAGGTGATCCTGAGCGGAAGCGGAACCGCCGGGCTGGAAGCGATGTACTCGAGCTTGGTCCCGAAGGAGGGCCGCGTCCTGGTCCTCTCGAACGGGAACTTCGGGGAGCGGAGCGACCAGATCGTCCGACGCTACTCCACCCACGTCACGACCGTGACGGCGCCCTGGGGGCAACCCCTCACGCCGGAAGCGGTTCGCACCGAGCTCGAACACGGCGACGTCCGGGCCGTCTGCGTGGTCCACAACGAGACGAGCGTGGGGCTTCAGAACGACCTCGGCGCGATCGCCCACGAGGTCCGGCGAGCGGGCTCTCCCCTGCTGCTCGTGGACGGGATCAGCGCCCTCGCCGGGATCCCGATCCACCTCAAGGAGTGGGGGGTCGACGCGGTCGTCGCCGGCAGCCAGAAGGGCCTCGCCGCTCCTGCCGGACTTGCGCTCGTCCACCTCTCCGACCGCGCCGTGGAGGCGCTCCACCCCGGCTCGTTCTATCTCGATCTCAAGTCGCATCTCACCCCGCTCGCGAAGAACGATACGCCGTGGACCCCCGCGGTCCCGCTCTTCCTGGCGCTGCGGGAGGCGCTGCTGCTCCTGAAGGAGGAGACGCTCGAGGGCCGCCTTCAGCGGACGCACCGTCTCGCCGAGGCGACCCGGGCCGCCGTCGACGGGCTCGGACTCGAGCTGTTCCCCGAGCGGGCGCACGCCTCGGACACCGTCACGGCGGTGAAGAACCCCGCCGGGCTCGGCGACCCGGAAGTGCGCAAGGTCCTCGAAAAGCAGTACAACATCCTCGTCCAAGGCGGGCAGGGCGCGCTCACGGGCAAGATCTTCCGCATCGGGCACATGGGCATCGCGGACTGGCCGGACCTCCTGGTTACGTTCGCCGCCCTCGAGCGGATCCTCGGTAAGGCCGGACGCCTTCCGAAGCCCGGGGCGGCCCTCCAGGCGATCGTCGAGCGGATGCCCTAGTCGGTCCCGCTCCTAGATGTCTACGATCACGCGGGCGCGACCGCGGGCCGGGTCGAAGACCAGGTGGTGGAAGGTCGCGGCTTTGACCTCGGTCCGCGACGGGTGACGGTCGGGGTCGAACGGTTCGCCCCGGAGGGCGGCTACGACGGCTGTGGGCGGCGCCCCCACTGCGCGAGCCTCGATCTCGCGGACGAGGAACCCGTCCGCCTCGTGGACCAGGATGAGCTCGGTGAGGAACGCGACAACGAGCTCGGAAGAGTCGAGGCCGGTGGCACTCACCGCGCGGTCTTCCCGGGGGCGGACGGTCCGAAGGTCGGTCATCAGCGCGAACAGGCCGAGACCGAGCGCTTCGAGGAGTGCGGCCGAGGTGGGTCCGCTCGCCCAGATCCCGACGTCGGCCGTCGTCGGGAAGCTCCCCCACCGGCGAGCCGGCCTCGGTGCGGGGGTGGGGTCGGACGTGGGGGGTCGAAGCGTTGAGAGGGGTTTAAGGGATGCCCGTTCCTCCGTACCCTCGAATGCGCGCCACCCTCGTCATTCCGACCCTCAACGAGGCCGGGTCGATCGGCCACGTCCTCGAGTCGTTCCGCGCCGCGGCGGAAGCGGGCAATCGCACGTTGTTCGCCGCGGACCCGATCGACTGGGAGATCCTCGTCGTCGACGGGGACTCCACGGACGGCACCGCGGAGCTCGCCGGGCTGGCGGGAGCGACCGTCCTCACGGAGACCCGAAAGGGGTACGGCCGCGCGTACAAGACCGGCTTCGCGGCGGCGCGCGGCGAGGTGATCGCGACCGCCGACGGGGATGCGACGTACCCCGTCGAGGAGATCCCGCGGTTCGTTCGACAGCTCCTCGACTCCGGCGCGGATTTCCTCACCGGGAACCGGATGGCGTACCTCGACCGCAAGGCGATGACGACGGAGCACCTGATCGGCAACCGCGTCCTCAACACGGCCCTCCGGTTGCTGTTCCACCGCTACGTTCGGGAGCTGCCCGAACAGACGCTCATCGACAGCCAGAGTGGGTTCTGGGTCTTCCGCCGTTCCCTTCTCGACCGGGTCGCGCTGGCGCAGGACGGCATGGCGTTCAGCGAGGAGCTGAAGATCGAGGTCCTGCTGAGGGGCGCCCGGTTCGTCGAGGTCCCGATCCATTACGGGGAGCGATGGGGCTCGCCGAAGCTCTCGAGCTGGAGGGACGGCTACGCGAACCTCCGTTACCTGTTCCGCAAGCGCGTCCAGGTCCAGCGCGAGCTCCGCACCGGGGCCCCGCCCCCGTTCCGGTCGCAACCGACGACGGCCTCGCCGCCCCCCTAGAACGAATCTACTGCGTCTTGCCCGACCGCTCCCGCGACTTGACGCGGAGGCCCTGGTACCCGCACCGGCGGCACTGGGTCGCCTTGGGGGGGTTCCGGGCCGAGCAGTTCATGCAGATCTTCTTGTTGAGCAGGCGCTCGACCGCCTCGGGAAACGGCATGGGGACGGCGGTGACCCGCCCTCGTGTATAAAACGGGGACGCGCCGGTGCCCGACGCCGCTTTCCGCGACCGGGACCTCGCCTCAGGCGATGGTATCCGACCCGAACGGGGAAGCGGCGGTCCGCTGGGCCCGGGCCACCCTCGAATCGGCCCTCCGTCCGGGCCGGGCGAACCCGTCCGCGGAGGGCACGCCGCCGGAGTTCGCCGAGCGGCGGGGCGCCTTCGTGACTCTCAAGCGATACCCCTCGGGGGACCTCCGGGGCTGCATCGGATTCCCCCTTCCCGTGCTCCCACTCGGCCAAGCGATCGCCGAGGCGGCCGTGTCCGCCGCGGTCGACGACCCGCGATTCCCGCCGGTGACCGCCCACGAGCTCGGACGACTGACGGTCGAGGTCTCGATCCTGGGTCTCCCGACCCCGATCCCAGCGGGTCCGCCCGCCGCGACGGTCGCCGCCGTCCAGGTCGGTCGGGACGGGCTCATCGTCGACGGCCGGGGAACCAGCGGTCTCCTGCTGCCCCAGGTCGCCCCCGAACAGGGATGGACCGCCGAGGAGCTGCTCTCGGGCACCTGCGAGAAGGCCGGACTTCCCCCCGACGCGTGGCGCGGGCCGGGAGTGCGGATCCGTCGGTTCGAGGCCGAGGTCTTCGGCGAGATCGCGCCCCGCGGAGGAATCGTCCGCGAGCCGACTGAGCGTTAGGACCGCGCCCGGGCGACCGTCGCGGTAAAGACGATCCCGTCGAGGTCCCACCGGCGGACTTCCTCGCCGCCCGGAGGCACGTCGCCTTCCACGAACTGGATCGAGTCGGCCTGAAGGTCGTGGGCCAGGGGTTCGGCCCGTCGACGAAGGAGGGCGAGGAGTTCCCCGGTCGCCCCGAGGGTCACTCGGACCCGGTCGGTCGGAGCGAGGCCGAGTTCCTTGCGGGTGTGCTGGAGGCGCCGACCGACCTCACGCGCGAGCCCCTCCTCGCGCTGCTCGGCCGTCGGCTGACGGGGGAGCGCGGCGACGGGCCGGCCGTCTTCCTCGCGGACCACCCACTCCGCGTCCGGGAACCGGGCCCGCTCGGTCGCGGGCACGCGACGAACGTGGCTGACGTTCAGCTCCTCCGTAAGGAGGCGCTCCCCCTCGGCACCGAGGTGGGCCAGGGCGGGGTCCGGCGCCCCGAAGAGGACGAACTCCTCGAGCGGGACGCGGGCCTTCACGGTCGCCCGGTGACGGAGCTCGCGGCCCACCTCGACCAGATCGCGAAGGGCGGCCATCCCGGCTTCGAGCGCCTCGTCGCGGCCCCCGAGGGGGCTGGGCCAGCGTCCGAGATGGACCGAACGTGCGGGGTCGGTGTAGCCGAGCTCGCCGACCTCCTGGTGGACCCATTCCGCGGTGAAGGGCAGCAACGGGGCCACCACTTCCGCAAGGTGGAGGAGGAGGTAGGAGAGGGTCGCGTGCGCGGTGTGCCGGTCCTCGGGGGTCGTCTCGCCCCAGAACCGCGGGCGGGAGCGCCGAACATACCATGTGGAGAGGTCGTCGACCAGGTCCCGCACCGCGAGGGCGGCGGGACGGGGGTCGGACGAGTCGAGCGACGCCGTCACCGCGACCCGCGTCGCTTCGAGACGGGAGAGGGCCCACCGGTCGAGAAGGGACGTGACCTCGGGTCGCTCCCACGAGGGAGATAGGGCGTCGGCCCGGGCGTTCTGGAGGTGGAAGGCGACGACGTTCGAGAGCGTGCCCAGCGTGCGGCCGGCCGCCTTGTGGATGGTCGCTTCGCCGACCCGCATGGGCTCAGTGAAGTCGACCGTGAGGAACGTCCACCGGATCGGGTCCCCGCCGAGGCGCTCCAGGAGGTCGATCGGGTCGATCGCGTTGCCCTTCGATTTCGACATCTTGCGGCTCGATTCGTCGAGGACCATGCCGGTCGTAAGCGAGGTCCGGTACGCCGGTCGATGGAAGAGCGCGGTCGATAACACGAGGAGGGTGTAGAACCAGCCGCGGGTCTGGTCGAGCCCCTCCGCAACGTAGTCCAGCGGCACGGCCGGGTCGAACGGCCCCGGTTCGAACGGGTAATGGAACTGGGCGAACGGGGCCGAGCCAGCATCGTACCAGACGTCGATCGTGTACGGCTCGCGCCGGCTGGGGGCGTTGCACGAGGGACAGGGGAAGACGATCCGGTCGGTCTCGACCCGGTGCGGGTCAAAGTTGACAGGGACAGGGTGACCCGCGAGGCGAGCAAGCTCCGCGAAGCTGCCCACGCAGGTGGCGTGCCCCTCCGGGCAGATCCAGACCGGCAAGGGCGTGCCCCAGTACCGGTTCCGGGAGACCGCCCAGTCCTTCGCCTCCGTGAGGAAGTTACCGAACCGCCCGTCCCGGAGGTAGGGCGGGATCCAGCGGACGGTCGCGTTGTTCTCGACCAGCTCGGACGTGAACCGGGAGGTCCGCACGAACCACGAGTCCATCGCGCGATAGAGCAACGGGGTATCGCACCGCCAGCAGAACGGATACGTGTGACGGAGGGTCTCCGTCCGGAACACGAGCCCGCGTTCCGTCAGGTCGTGGAGGAGGATCGGGTCGGCCTGCTTGAACCCCCGGCCCCGCACGATCGGCACTGCGTCGCCGAAGTGGCCCCGCCCGTCGAGCGGGTCGAAGACGCCGACCTTCTCCCGGTCCCCGACCCGCTGGTCGTCCGGTCCGAAGCTCGGTGCGACGTGCACGAACCCCGTACCCTCTTCGGCCGTGACGAAGTCGTCCAGCACGATGCGGTACCGGCCGGCTCCGGGTCCCGCGGAGTCGAAGGGCGGCCGGTAACCGGCGGCCGCTAGCGCCGAGCCGGGCATCCGGGCGACCACTCGAGGGGTCCCGGGGAAGTAGCGTGGGACGGCCGCAGACGCGAGGACCAACTCCTCGCCATCCTCCATGCGCACGACCGAGTACTCGAGGTCCGCCCGGGCCGCGACGAGGAGGTTGGCCGGGAGCGTCCACGGCGTGGTGGTCCAAACGAGGAGGCTCCTTCGCGGGGTCGCCGGTTCGGTCAGGGGGAATCGGACGGTGACGGAGGGGTCGGTCGCCTCCCGGTATCCCTGGGCGACCTCGTGCGAGGCGAGCGGGGTCTCGCACCGGGGGCAGTAGGGAAGAACGTAGTGCCCCTTCTCCAGCAGGCCGCGATCGAACAACTGCTTCAGCGACCACCAGACGCTCTCGATGAACGGAGGGTCCATCGTTCGGTACGCATGGTCGTAGTCGAGCCAGTAGCCCACGCAGCGGCTCATCTCCCGCCAGACGTCGGCGACCTCGAGGGTGATGGACCGACACTCCTCGCAGAACCGCTCGACACCGTAGCTCTCGATCTCCTTCTTCGACTTGAACCCGTGTCGTTTCTCGATCGCGATCTCGACCGGGAGGCCGTGGCAATCCCAACCGGCCTTGTGGCTCACGATCTGGTCGCCCCGCATCCGGTGGTAGCGAAGTTGAAGGTCCTTGAGCACGCGCGCCACCAAGTGCCCGACGTGCGGGCTCCCGTTGGCACTCGGGGGACCCTCGGTGAACCGGAAGAGCGGTCCTTCTCCCCGCGTCGAGATCGCACGCGCGACCACCCCCGTGGTCTCCCAGTACTGGAGCACGCGCTCCTGGATGACCCGGGACGGCGGGGCCCCGGAATCCGGCTCGTCAGGCGGCACGGTCGGTTCCGACGGTCCCCCGGTTGATAAAGAACGCCGACCCGCCCGCTAGCGGGTCAACCCGTGCGGCGGCGGGCTCTTCGATTCGGGACCGACGTGGGCCGAAGCGTGACGTCGCGCCACGTGTCCTTCGAGCTCGGTGACGTGGGCATCGCGGCCGAGTACGATCTCGCGGGCCCGGACCAGCTCCACATTCACCCCTTCGAGGTCGACCGTATCAGCCTCGATCCGGGCGATCCGGACCGCGAGGTTGCGACCGAGGACCATCTCGACCGGGTTCGGAGGACGCACGCTCAGGACGACCGATTTCGCGCGGATGCGACCGATCCGGCCGGGACCCCGGAACCGCGCGTTCACGCGGTCCGCCTCGAGCGGCCCGTCGATCTCGGCCACGCCCACCAAGGAGAACTCGCCGGCATGGACACTCGGGGCGACGAATAGTCCCTGCACGGAGAGCCCGCGGTCGATCCGGACCATCCCGTCGAGCCGCGTGCGGCCGCGGACGTCCGCTTCTCCCCAGTGCACGTCGCCCCGGGCCCGGAGGGTTCCCGAGGACCGGACGGCGCCCACGACCGTCATGGCCGCCCCAACGGCGAGGTCCCCCTCTGACCGAACGGAGTCCGCGGTGAACGCGCCACCGATCGCGGTCCCGCCGACGAGGACCGCCTCGCCACAGTCGACCTCATTGAGGACCTTCGTCCGGCCCTGACTGCTCCAGCGGAGGGCGTGGACGGAGTCCCGGCGCACGATGCCCTGGTCCTGGATCGTACCCGCGCGGGGCGGTGGCCGGGGGGACGGCGACGGGGCCGATGGGGGAACGGCCTTCGCCGGCGGGGCCCCCACCGGGGGTTTCGAGGGCGGAGGCGCGGTCGCGGGCGAAGAAGAGACCGCCATGGGAAGCCTCAGCGAGCTCCCGGGACGGGCCCGAGTCGCAGTCGGCGGTGCTGGGCCATGATGCAGAGGTTCTCGTAGACGGTGATGCCCCGGGCCCGCGCCTTCGCCGCGGCGTCGGCGTTCTCGACCCCGAGCGTCATCCACACGACGGGGGCGCCGCGCGCGAGCGCCTCGTCGACGATCGGAGGGACCTGGTCCGACCGCCGGAAGATGTCGACGATATCGACGTGCAGGTCCTCCGGGATCGCGCTCAGCGTCGGGTACGACCGCTCGCCGAGGATCTCCGGGGCGGCCGGGTTCACCGGGACGACCCGGTACCCCTGGGCCTGGAGATACCGGGCGGTCTCGTGGGAGTCGCGCTCCGGCTTATCGGACAAGCCCACGATCGCCACGGTCCGGGCCGTCGTCAGCACCCGGCGGAGCTCTTCGTCGGAAGGGGTCATCGACCCCGCCACCGTCGCCGGTTACATGATGTTAGCCCCTGTTCCATGGGACGCGCCCGTCGGAGCCGTTACGGAGCCGGGGAGTCCCCCGAGGGGCTGGGCGAGGCGGTTCCGAAGGGGTGGGTCGTCCCGCCGAGGACGCGGATGTACACGAGCGTGGCGACCAGCACGCCGGCGAAGATCACCCCGTATCGGATCGCCGTCCCCAGGTCCACGTTGATGAGGGTGAGGTACGCGGAAGCGTCGAACACGCCGTGCAGGAGGGCGATGACCACAAGATTCCCGCCGGACGCGCGGAAGGCGGCCGCGAACCCGAATCCGGCGAAGAAGAGGGTCGGAAAGATCAGGGGGGCCGCGGCTCCGTACGTCGTGCCGTAGTAGAGGTGCACGCCGGCGAACAGCGCGCTCGTCCAGACCGCCGGGACGAGCCAGGACCCCTCCCGGGCCGTCCAGAACCCGAAGATCCAGCCCCGGAAGATCGTCTCCTCGATCGCTCCGATGGCGAACGAAAGACCCACGAAGAACCAGGGGTTGCCCACCGCCTGCTCGAGGGCGGGGTTGGCCCGCTGGAGCAAGGTGAGGGCGCTCGGGTCGACCACGAGGTAGACGATGGTGAGTAGAATGACGACGACGAGTCCGGTGAGCGAAGCCGCCCCATACCACTGGAGCCCCTCCAGGGTCGCGAGGCGCAGGTGTCCGTTCCAGTGCTGCACCGGCCCGGTTCCGACGAGAAGGAGGAACGAAAGGATGGGAACGCCGTAGACGATGGCCAGGTCGCCGAGGAGGGAGCTGTAGACGCCCTGGGTCGCGGGGGCGAGCTCGGGCACGAAGTACTGGCTCGCGATCGCGAGCACGGTGATCGCGACCGCGAGGACGTACCGGGATACCGACGCGCCCGTGGGCGGCGGAGGAGGCACCGTCTCGGTCATGGTCCGCCGGCCGAGACCCCTAGCCCGGGGTCCGTTCGGCGACCTGAAGGCAGGCGATGAGGTCCTCCATCGTCGCGCGGGCCCGGCTCGCCGAGGTCGCGGCGGTCCCGAGGACGAGGTCCCGACCCTCGACCGCCAGGGTGACGTACTCGGGGGAATCGACCGCCAGAGCGCGCCGCAGGCGCTCGGCCTCTTCGGGCGAGCGGTACGTGCGGCGGGCCCGGACGATTACTTCGACCCCGTCGATTTCTTCGGATGGGGCGGGGATTTCCCTCCCTCCTTCGGTTGGGCACCGGGGCCCCGACTGAGGGCATCGGAGACGATCGGGGCGGTGGTGGTCCGCCGGGCGACCTCCTGGTCGGCCCGTTCCTTGAGGTAGCGCCGGACGGAGGGCCAGATCGTGTCGTCGTCCCGCTGCTTGTTCTCGAAATTGTGCTCGCCGATGAACCGGTTGTAGGCCGTTCGGCCCGCCGCGTCCCAGCTTCCCGTGAGACGGCCGTTGTAGAATCCGAGGACCGCGAGGTCGTGCTGGACCCCCTGGGCCACTTCGCCCGAGATCGGGAGCAGCGTGGCCGGGTCCTCGCGGCTCAGGATCGTGAGGTCGTAGACCTGGAAGATGCGGCGGAGCTCCTCGATCGGAGCGGGGTGGTCGTCGACGCGGAGGTCGATCCACCGGTCGGAGCCCCCCCCGTAACCCGCACCCTTCCGAACGACGAGGAGGGCCGCCGACTGGACCCCGCGGCGGTCCCCTCCCTCCCGTTGCCCGGCCAGGAGGGCGGCGAGGAGCCGGTCCGCGATGTCGCCGGGCGTCGACTCGTAGGAGCGCGCCATCGCGCGAACGACCGCCGGGCCGAAGAGGATGTTCCCCTGGCAGGTGAACCCGTCCCCCACCTCGTGCCCGGCCCATTCCATGCATTTCTTCCCGGTAAAGGCCGCCGCCTCGCCGCGGGCGTCCACGACGCCGAGCTGGCGCTCCTCCCGTCCCGGGTCCGCTTCGACCAGGCGTCGGACCGCGTCCCGGGCGCTGACCCCCTCGCGGAACATCATCAACCCGTTCGGACCCCAGCTCATGTTGGCCGCGGCCTGGGTCGCGACCGCCCCGACCCCCGCCTCCGCGAACGGGACCATCGCCCCAACCGCCGGGAATTTCGATTGGACGGCCACCCCCCACATCCCGGTGGCCCGGTCACAGGCGACGATGGAGAACGTTCCGAACCTCGGGGGCGGCATCGCCGCGGGCAGGGACGGAGCCCGCCTTAAGATGTCGGAGTCCGGTCGGACCGAGGGCGGGTGGGCTCGAGCTCGCCGAGCAGCCGTTCGACCCGCTCGGTGGCCTCCCCGCGACGACCGGCGTGGTACGCCCGCTCGGCGGCGCGGAGCGCGCCGAGTTCGGCCCGCACATCGCGCCCTTCCGTCTGAAGGACCCCGATCAGCCGGGCCGCGAGCTGGATCCGATTCCCGGTCCGTTCCTCCTCGGGGTCGGGGGTGGCGTCGGGCGCCCCCGTCGTAGTGTAGTCAAGAAGGCCCCTCGGCCACTGCGTGACCTCGCCCTCGCCCCGACGCGTGCGTCGGGGCTTCTCCTCAGCCAGAGGGTTCCTCGAGGGCCGCCTACGCCGGACCCGCGTCCCCCGCGGTCGAGGCGGGGGCGGGAGCGGCGGCCCGCTTGGGCTCGGGGAGTCGGGTATAGAGACCTTCCCAAATGGGGTCGATCCGCTCGTAAAATCCGGCCACGAGCCCCTCCGACTTCAGGATCGCTGCGGCCTCCTCGACCCGGGGGGTCCAGGCGGTGACGTCGATCCCGTGGGCGGCAGCCCACCCCAGGCTCCCCCGGGCGAGCAGCACTTGGTCGTCCGCGAATCGACGGGCCTGCAGGGCGGAGCGTTCCGCCGGCGGGAGCGCGTTTTCCGGATTCCAGCTCGGCGGTTGGGGTGCGGGGATGGAGACCCGGAGGAGCCGAAACGGCTCGGGAAGGGTCGGCCAGCGGGGTTCGTGGAAGCGGATGGAGAGCTGGTCGAGCGCCTGGAGGGCGGTCGCGTAGTCGGCGGCCTTGTACGCGGTCTCCGCGCGCTCGTACGGGGTCAGGAGGTCTCCGCTCGGCGCTCCCTTCCAGAGCTCGAGGAGGAGGGTGACCCGGGACGGGATGAGCCGGCGGAGCACCTTCTTCTCGGGTGGCTCGGGGAGGAGGGGCGTCACCGGCACTTCGGGGGTCTTCTCGGGAGGGCGATTCGGAGCGCCAGGCATGGATCCGTCTCGGGGCGCCTACAGGAACGCCTCGAACTCCTTCGTGACTTCGGGGTACTTGTCGCGGACCGCCTTCAGGATGTTGTGGACGTTGAGCTTCTGGAGCTTCACGCCTTGGAGCGCGTCGATGATCTTGTCGAACGTCTCATCGGAAAGGGTGGTGAGCTTCTCCTTCGCGAGCCAGTTCCGGTACAGCTTCTCCTCGAGGCGTGCCCGCCAGCCCTTGTCGTACTTCAGCAGGAACTCCTTCGAGACGTCCCCGGCCTGGGCGGCCTCGGCCGCAACCGTGCCGCAGATCTTGCCTGCGATGCAGCCGTTGGCGATCCCGCCGCCGGTCAGGGGGTCGATCATCCGGGCCGCGTCGCCGACGATCATGAACCCGTCGGTCACGGTCTGCTTGAGCGGAGGCGAGATCGAGACCCCGCCGCCGACCATGTCGATCTTCTTGCCCTTCGCGTACGCGGGGTGCGCGGCGATCCACCGGTCGAGGTAGTCCCGGGCCTCGGCCATCCCCTTGATCTGGCTGACCTGGACGCCGATCCCGACGTTGGCGAGCCCTTCGCCCTTCGGGAAGATCCAGACGTAGCCGCCCGGGGCGACCTTGCCGAGGTAGAAGTCGCAGAAGCGGACGTCGGAATCGACGTTCGTCATCCGGTACTGGAGGCACGTGTCCATGTCCTTGAGCGCGATGTTGGTCGAGATCCCGGCCCAACGGCCGACCTGGCTTTCGAACCCGTCGGCCCCGATCGTGACCTTCGCCCGAACGTCGAACGTCGTGCCGAACTGCTTGACCTTCGCCCCGACGACCCGGCCGTTCTCCTTCAGGATGGACGTGGCGGCGGTCTTGAGCCGGATCTCGACCCCCGCGTTGGCGGCGTCGATCGCGAGCGCCTTGTCGAATTCGTCCCGCTCCACAACGTAACCGACCTCATTGCCGGCGTGCTTTTCGTTGATCTCGAAGACCTGCTCGCTCGGGGAGTAGATGCGGGCGCCCTCGACTTCGAGGTTGACCCAGCGGCCGGGCTTGATCCCGACCTCCGGCAGCCAGTCCTTGCTCATCCCCTCACCACAGCGGACGGGGCTGCCGATCTCCTGGCGCTTTTCGATCATCAGGACCTGGGCCCCGTGCTTCGCGGCCCATTTGGCCGTCATGCTGCCCGCGGGTCCGGCGCCGATGACGAGGACGTCGGTCGTCACATCGGGGGTCATCGTTTCACCTTTCGAGCGGGACCGGGCTTAGCCGATCTCGATCGCTCCCACGGGACAAGCTTTGACACAGATCTCGCACCGGGTACAGATCTTCTCGTCGAAGGTGATCCGGGTCTCATCAAGATAAATGCAGTTGAGCGGACAGATCCCGACGCAGGCCCCGCAGTAGATGCAGAGTTGGCCCGAGGACTCGATATGGAGGTTCTTCTTGCTCGGCAACGCGCCGACCTCGGGTCGCACCGGGCGGGACGCTATTAAAGTCTATCCAAGCACGCGTTACTGAGAAGCGACGGAGGGCGGATTCGACCCGACGTTCGGCGCCGTGGGCTCCTGCTCGGCCAGCCACCGCTCCGCGTCGATCGCGGCCATGCAGCCCGACCCGGCCGCCGTCACAGCCTGGCGGTACCGGTGGTCGTGCACATCGCCCGCGGCGAACACGCCCTCGACGCTGGTGTGCGTGTGGCTGCGCACGTGAAGGTACCCTTCGCCGGTCAGTTCGAGTTGGCCGCGGAACACCCCGGTCGAAGGGTCGTGTCCGATGGCGATGAACAACCCTCCGACGGGAAGGTCCTTGGTCTGGCCAGAGGGAAGATGCCTTAGGCGCACCCCTTCGACCTTCTCCGCGCCCAGCACTTCGTCCACGCAGGAGTCGAGCTCGAAGGAGATCTTCGGGTGGTGGCGGGCGCGTCGCTGCATGATCGAGCTCGCCCTCAGGCTGTCGCGTCGGTGGACGATCGTCACATGGGTCGCAAAATTGGTGAGAAAGAGCGCCTCCTCCATCGCCGTGTCCCCGCCGCCCACGACGACCAGCGGTTTTCCCTTGAAGAAGAACCCGTCGCACGTGGCGCACGCCGAGACGCCATGGCCTTTCAGCCGCTCCTCGGAGGGGATCCCCAGCCACCGGGCCGTCGCGCCGGTCGCGACGATCACCGCGTCCGCCACCACCGTGCCCTGGGCGCCGGTCGTGAGGTGGAACGGTCGGGAGGTGAAATCGACCTTCGTCACGTTGTCGTCCACGAACTCGGTCCCGAAACGAGCGGCCTGCCGGCGCATGAGGTCGATGAGCTCCGGGCCCTGGATCCCGTCGGGGAATCCGGGGTAGTTCTCGACGTCCGTCGTGATCAAGAGCTGCCCTCCCGCCGGGACCCCCGAGATCACGAGCGGCTTCAACTCGGCCCGGGCCGCATACAACGCGGCGGTCAAGCCGGCCGGCCCGCTGCCGATGATGGCGACCCGGACACGGCGCTCGGACGAGGACATCGGCCGAACAGGTCCCGCCCGGTTTAAAGCGCCATCTCCCCCGATATCCTAGGGGTGAGGGAGGGTCTACGGAGCCACCGAGCGGGGGGGTCGTCACTCCGCCGGCCCCCGCGGAGGGCGGTGGCGGAGTTCGCGCGCGAGGAGCTCCCCCCTGGGCGTGAGTCGGTAGGTCTTCAGGCGCCGAGGTTGGCCCCGGACATGCCGTACCTCCTGTTCGAGGAGGCCGCCGTCGAGCAGGCGGCGCAGGACGTTGGTCAGCGCATTCTGCCGAACCCCTAGCGCCGCACTGATCCCCGCCTGGGTTGCCCCGGGGGGCGCAACGTCGTACGGTCCCGGCGAGCCCTGCCCGGCGAGGTGAAGGACAATGCGCTGCGAGATCCGGAAGGTCTCCGATGCCGGCGGCGACGGAGCCGGGGCCGGCGGTGGGTCCGCCGGCACGGGCGGCGGTGGCAGGGCCGCGGGCGGTGCGAGAAAGACTGCGGGGGTGGCCTCCTCAGCGACGGCGAGCGACAGAGCGGCCGGGCGCCGCCTCGAGGAGAGCCAAGTCCGGAGGAAGAAGGCGAGGACCGCGACGACCAGTCCGACCGCGAACCCGACGACGGCCCATCCCACCGTCCCCAACCCGGTGACCTGGGAAGGGGGGCTCGCGTCCGCGGCCGAGACGTTGACCCAGACCCCCTGCCGCGCTTCATCGGCCCCACTGTCGAGGACCTCGAGGACGGCGTAGTAGCTCCCGGAGTGAGAGTAGGTGTACTGGACCGTCGCCCCCGTTCCCGTAGCCCCGTCACCGAAGGTCCAGTTGAACGAGACGTAGGTGCCGGTCCCTCCGCTCACCGTCCCCTGGAACGTGACCGTGAGGGGCGCGGTCCCGACCGTCGGGGTCGCCGTCACGCGCAGCGCGAGGGGGGCGGCCGTGACATGGATCGGGATCGACCCGTTTCCCGAGGTGCTCCCCTCCCAGACCCGAACCCCGGCGGTATAGCTCCCGGGGGTCGTGTAGAGGTGGCTCGGGTGGACTAACGAGAGGTCCGTTCCGTTGAGGTACGTCCCGTCTCCAAAGCTCCAGTTGAAGCCCGTCGGCGTTCCCAGGCTGACGGTGGCGAGGAACGCGACGAGAAGGGGGGCCGCCCCGTACGAGGGGGTGGCGGAGAGAGAGACCGCGGGTCCCGTGGAATCCCTCGACGGACTCGCCCCGGCGACGGCCGCGCCGGGGCCCCCCAGGAGGAGGGCCGCCGCCGCGCAGAAAACGAGGGCGGCTACCCGTCGAGTCATCCCGACCGAAGACGCCACCCCTCGAATTACCTCTCGCCCTCCGTTCGGTTCGTCGGGTCGGCCGTCCGATTCGCGGTCGTCTCCAGTTGCGCCACGAGCTGGGCCCCCTCCCGTTGACGGCCACGCTGCCGGAGATAGTACCCCACGGCGAGGCCCGACACGAGGGCCCCGACGATTGCGATTCCGAGATAGGCGAGCACCACGGCCGGGGTCCCTCCCGAGGGAAGGAGTCCGGTGCTATGGACGGCCGACGACACTCCCGCGGTCACGTTCACCGGGCCGAGGATCGCCGTGACCGTCTGCCCCGCGGTATCGGTGACGGTCAGAGTGGGAGTGTAGGTCCCCTCCGTCGTGAAGGCATGGGCCACGACCGCCCCGTTGCCGGACGAGCCGACCGTTCCGTCCCCCCAACTCCACTGGATGCCGTAGGGGGCCGTCCCACCGGTCACGGTCGCGAGGAAGCCGACCGCGAGCGGGGCGGGTCCATAGGCGGGAGATTCCAGCATCGTGACGCTCAGGGGGGATCCCACCGTCACGATGATGGGCAGCGTGTCGACCGACGTCGCCCCGACAGCATCGGTTAGGACGGCGGTCGCGGTGTAGTTTCCGGGGTGAAGGAGCGTACACTGAAACGAGACCAGGGCCCCCGACCAGTTGTCGAGAGTGTCGATGCACATGCCGGATTCGACGACGGCGCTGAGGTTGTAGGGGCGGGTCCCTCCCGTGGCCGTGAAATAGAACGTCAGGTTCAGCGGGCTAGCTCCCTGGTCCGGCGTGGCCGTGAAGTTGAGGATCGGGTTGCTCCCGTTCCCTTCCAGGTAGTTTCCGGTGATCGCGACGGGCACCGCATCGTAGGCGACCGTGCCGTTCGTGCCGTGTGCCGCCACCTCGGCGGAGTAATTACCGGGGAGCGTGTAGACATGGGAGAGATTCTCGCCCGACCCATTCCCACCGTCTCCGAAGTACCAACTGAACGTGAAGGGCCCCTGGCCTCCGATCACGTACGAATCGAAGTTGATGGTCGCGGGGGCGGTCGCTTGCGTGGGCGAGGCGGAACCGTAGACCTGGAACGTGGCGTTGCCGGTTCCCGTCGAGTTCCCGGTGTTGTTCGAGCTACCGTTCTCCACCGTAACCTCCGTCCACGCGTGCCCGGAATCTCCCCCCGTATCCGTCGCCATCCCCTCGATGTACCACGCGCCGGGGGCGGAGAGCTCGAACGTCGTGCTGTTCTCCGAGGAGACGTTGGTCGTGATCTCGAACGAACCGTTCGTCTGGGTCGCGCCCCAGCTGTAGGAGACGCTACCGACCGGGCTCGTCACCGTGGTCGTCGCGGTGACGCTCAGGGGTCCCGGGCCCGACACGGGGGTCGCGCTCTCGCTGACCCCGAAAGGCGCCGGTCCCGCCGTCGCGAGGATGGAGACGGACGCGGTCGAGTACCCGCCCGCGGCGAACGTGACGTTCAGGGTCACGTCGTACCCCCCGACCTGGGTGAACGTGTAGGTCGTGTTGTCGCTCGTCGACGTGACGTTGTTCCCGAAGTTCCAGTGGGTCGACAGAACCGCCTCTGCCGACGCGCTGCAGAACGCGACCGACAGCGGCGCCGGACCGGACGTGACATTCGCGGTCAGGGTCACGGCGGAGTGGTTGGCGGGCGCCGACGGGCACGTGAAGGCGCCAGCGGGAGCCAAACCCGAAGAGGTCGGGCCTGCCCGCAGGGGTGTGGACGCTCCCGCGAAAGCGGCCGCCAGGAGCAGGAGACCCAGGGTCGCGAGGATCGCGAAAGTACGATAGTCCGGGGAATGGCGGCTCGGCGGTTCGGGCGCTCGCGTCATCGACCGTGTAGGGCGCGTTCGATGGTTATGAACCCCCGCCGAAGATACGCCGCCGTTACGCTGTTGCGGGGCGTATCCGTGGGGTCGAGCCCTACCGGCGGGGCGGGGGAAGGTGAAGGGCGCCCGCGGGGTCGGGCTCCGCGTATCCGGAATGCTGGAAGACGAGCGGCGTCCGGTCCGGCCCGAGCTCGAGGCCGACGACCTCCCCGAGGAAGAGGGCATGGTCGAACGCAAGGGTCGTGGACACGACCCGGCACTCGAGCCACCCCAGCGTGCCGTCCAGGAGAGGAGCCCCGGTGCGGCCCCGATGCAGGGGGATCCCCGCGAACTTCTCGCCCGCGGGAATCGCCTTCGCAAACCGCTCGCTCCACGCACGCTGGTCGGCGGCCAGGAACGACACCGCGAAGGCTCCACTCCGCTCGACCACCGACGTGGTGTCGGCCTCCCGCATCAGGCTGACGAGGAGCGACGGCGGGTTCAGGGAGACGCTGATCAGTCCGTTCACGGTCATGCCGGCGTCGGTCGTCTCGTCGTGCGCGGTGACGACCGCGACGCCGGTCGCCCAACGGGACATCAACGCCCGGAAGTCCGGGACCGGGACGGACGGCGGGGGTTCGTCGCTCATTCGTCCCGCCACTTGAAGAAACGGACCGCGAGCAGGAAGACCACGAGGCCGGCGATCAGGACGACCCCGAGGTCGGTCGCCGCTCGGACCGGGTTCGAGAAGAGCATCACCTGGTTCATTCCGTCGATGACGTAGTACAGCGGCAGAATATGGGCTATGTCCGCGAGGTACCAGGGGAACTCGGAGACGGGGAAGAAGGTACCCGAGAGGAACATCATGGGGAAGGTCACGATGTTGCCGATCAGCGCGGCGGTCTCCGGCGTCCGCGTGACCGTTCCCGCGAGCATCCCCAGCGAGACGAAGAAGAACGGCCCGACGATCAGGAAGGGCACGACGCCCAGAGTCACCTCGACGTGCGCTCCGAAGAGCCCGACCCCGGCCCCGATCATGATGCCCGCGGTCACGAACGTCAGGAGGACGTACCAGACGATCCGAGACGTGAGCCACTCGGCCTTCGTGAGGGGCGTCAGGGAGAGCTGTCGGAAGATCCCATCCTTCCGGTAGTTGGAGGCGATGTCGACCATGGAGAACATCGGGCTCGTCAGGATGGAGAATCCGATCAGGCCCGGGATCAGGTAGTCGATGTAGGTGTAGACCGCGCTCCCCACGTTCGCTTGCGCGATCCCCACCACATTCGTGCAGTGACCTGACGTGCACGCCGCCTGGAGGTTGAACGCGGTGGCGACCGCCGACACGGCACTGAGGGCGATGCCCGCCCCGGAGGCGTCCTCCGGGTCCGTAAAGACGGTGAGGTTGACCGCGGTGCGATTCTCGACGGAGCTCTGGAACCCCGCCGGGATGATGAGGCCGGTCGAGTAGCCGTTGTTCCCGAGGGCCGCCCCGAAGTTCGAGACGTCGTAGTTCACCATCGTGATCTTGACGAGCGTGGTGTTGTTGAGCGCCGCCAAGAACTCCTGGCTCAGCGGCGAGCTGTGGTCGAGGTTCTCGACCGCCAGCGACGTCGAGGTCGACCCGCCCGAGAAGATCGCGCCAAAGAGGGTGATCAAGATGATCGGGAAGATCAGGGAGAAGAAGAGCGCCAGCGGGTTCCGGAGGTACTGCCGGACCACGATGCGGAAGTCGCCGCCGATCCGTCGGCCGTTCACGGGCCGGCCTCCGACTTGAGAGCCCCGTCATCCATCTGGCCGACCAGGCGGACGAAGACATCCTCGAGGGTGTCCTGGGCGGTCTCGAACCCCTGGCAGGGGATCCCGCTCGTCTCGACCGAGCTGAGGATCCGGAGCGCATCCTCGGTCGCTCCCAGCGGAACCTCGACCCGCCCGTCATGGGCGAGCGCGCTGACCCCGACCTTCGCCCGCAGGTACTCGGCAAGGGCAGGTTCGGCCCGGAAGACCAGGCGCTGGGGTTGCCCGCGACTGTGAATGATCTCGCCCGGCGTGCCGGAAGCGATGATCCGGCCGTGGTGGATGATCGCGACCTGGTCGGCGAGCAGTTCCGCTTCCTCGAGGTAGTGGGTCGTGAGAAAGACCGTGCGACCCTCGCGGCGGAGGGTGCGGATCACTTCCCAGATCGCACGGCGGGCCTGGGGGTCGAGCCCGGTCGTCGGCTCGTCCAAGAAGCAGATCTCCGGGTTGTTGGTGAGGGAGAGCGCGAGTCCGAACTTCTGTTTCTGCCCACCGGAGAGAGTGTCGAAACGGGCGTCCGCCTTGTCCGACAACGCGACCCTGCGGAGCAGTTCTTCCGGGTCGGGGTGGGTGTCGAACAGGCTCGCGTAGTACTCGATTCCCTCTCGAGGGGTGATCTTTTCGAAGAAGCGGAAGTCCTGCGGGATCACGCCCACCCGTCGGTGGAGCTCGTACCCTTGTGTCCACGGGTCCAGGCCCAGGACCTCGATCTCGCCCTCGGTCCTCTTGCGGAGCCCCTCGAGGATCTCGGTCGTGGTCGTCTTGCCGGCGCCGTTCGGACCCAGGAAGGCGAAGACGCTGCCGGTCGAGACCCGGAAATCGATCCCGTCCACCGCGGCGAGCTCGCCGTACGTTTTCACAAGGTGCTCGACCTTGATGGCAGACGGCATCAGACCCTTCTAGCGTTTCTCCTTATCAACCTTGTTTGACGGGGGAGCGCCCTCGGAGAGGGAACGCTTTCGCAGGAATCAGCCTCGGGGCTCCGGGACCGTCACCCGACGTGGGGACGGGCCCCGGGGACCCCGGGGGGGACGGGCCGGACTGCCGGGGGAACCGATCACCGCATCGGTCCCACGGCGTCCCCGGAACGCGTTCGGCCACCGCCCGTAGGCGGTCTTCGGCACCCCGCGTCCGAGGGGGGACCGGAACCTGACCCAACCCCGGGTCCCGATCCGTCCGACCGTCTCGTCCACGAGAATAGGAGAAGGGCGCCCCCTACTTAGTCATAGTAACGTTACTTCCGTTAATTAGGTTAAGTTCGCGGTATCTCCGTCGGAGCGCGCCCGAACAAGGCGACGGCGAGCCGTCCCTGCTCCGTCAGTAGGACCCGGGAGCGAGGGCCCGGCGACTCCGACCGCACGAACCCCCAGCGCCGCTCGAGGGGCTCGAGGCGTCGCCGTAGCCGTCCGTGCTGCGCTTGCGGGGAGGGGGCCCGGGCGCCGTCCGGCCCCGGACGGTCGAGACCGAGTTCGCGGATCAATTCGCGTTTGCGGAGCGTTCCCCCGCGGCGGCCGAGGGCTTCCAAGACCTCGACCAGTTCCATCGCGGGCGCGCGGAGCTCGTACACCCCCACGGGTTCGACCTGGTCCACCACGTCGTGGAACTCACCGACCCGGGGGGTTCGGTCCGAGTACCAGGCTTTGGAGACGTGTGCGTAGTACGGCGAGCCGTTCCACAGCATGCAGGCCAGGGTCCCGGCGATGGCGGTGATCTTCGTGCCCGTGGAGACGTTCACACGGAGGGGGAGCACCTCCCGGGCGTTCCGCTCGGTCCGCCGTTCGGTCTCGAAGATGGTCCGCAACGAGGAGAGGGCCTGGAAGACATCCCAGAGGTCGGTGCGGACCACCCGGACCTCGACCGGCCAAGCGGCGCGGCGCAGCCGGCGGACGACCTCCTCCACGAACGGGGCCGCCGCGTCCCGTTCGGCCCGCGTGAGCAGGTAGACCCGGTCCGCCCGGTCGGCCTCGAGCGGCACGGTGACCCGTTCTACTTCGAACCCGACCGCGGCGATGTGAATCCGTGCGTGGGGGGCCCCCACCGGCGGACCGGGGGGAGGGAGCTTCTTGCGGGCCGGTGGCACGAGCCCGGCCAAGACCGCCGGTGGGATGAGGTTGTAGTCCGGGCGATCCGCCTAGTCCGGGTGCGAAGGGGGCCGATGGGGGTGCCGATGCCCGGTCCGTCCTCCGGCCACGCCGGGACTCGAAACGATCGACTCCGCCTCGAGGACGCCCCGCACGCCGCCGAGGTCCCGCGCGGCGGACTCGACCTCGCGGCGCCGACCCAAGAGGACGACGACCTCGGCGCACGCCTCCCCTTCGAGATGCACGTGGGAGGTCGACCGTACGTGCTCGCCCCATCGGTGTTCCGCGGCGGTGAGACGCTCCATCACCTTCGGGGTATCGTGACGGTACAGGAGGGTGACCACCCCCAGCGCGTCGGACTCAGGGTCCGCGAGGGTCCGGTCGGCGAGTTCCTTGCGGATGAGGGACCGGATCGCGTCGGAACGGCTCGGACTGTTCCGTTCCTGGACCCATCGGTCGAGGAGCGCGAGGAGCTCCGGCTCGAGGGAGACCCCGACGCGGACGACCCGCGTCGTCATGGGTCCGTCACGCCTCCCGGCCCTCCGGGAAGAATCGGAGGAGGCGGTGGCTCGAACCCGATATTCTCGTACCCCTTCCATCGGTAGATCGCGAGCGCGATCCCCCAGCACCCGAGGAACAGCCCGACGACCACAAACCCGAGCGTCTCAAAATCGAGGGTCTCGAGGGCGTTCCAGAACGGGCCGGACCACCCCAACTCCCCCGCGAGCACCTGGAGGAGCTCGACTCCGCCGATGACGAACGCCACCAGGACCGAGATCACGGTCAGCGTGAGGTTGTAGAACACCTTGCGGATCGGGTGGCTGAACGCCCACCCGTAGGCGTACCGCATCGAGATCCCGTCCGTCGTGTCGGAGAGGACCATGCCGCACGTGAACAACGCCGGGAGGAAGAGGACCGCCCAGATCGGGATCCCCGTGTACGCCGCACCCACGGCCAGCCCGATCAGCAACACCTCGGTGGCCGTGTCGAACCCCAGCCCGAAAAGGACGCCGACCGGGTAGATCTGCCAGGGTTCGGTGATGACCCGGAACAGGCGGCCGAAGTAGCGGAACATGAACCCGCGCTTGTTCATCTGCTCGTCCAGCGCCGACTGGTCGAGCTTCCGGTCGCGGAGACCGCGGAAGATGCGGTAGACCTCGAGGACGATCAGGACGTTGACCAGCCCGATGACGAACAGGAACGTCCCGGAGATCAGCGTCCCGAGCACTGCGCCGACCGCCGCGAACGTCCCGTAGGTGCGGTTGATGAAGTTCACCGCGAACACGAGAGCGACGATCATTCCGCAAACGATCGTCGAGTGGCCGAGGGAAAACCAGGTCCCCACCGTGAGGGGCCGCTTCCCGTCGTTCAGCAGCTTTCGGGTCGTGTTGTCGATCGCCGCGATGTGGTCGACGTCGAACCCATGGCGCAGGCCGAGGACGTACGCCGTGATGGCCAGGCCCGTGAAGATGAGGGCGCCGCCGGTGATCTGGCCCGCGTAGTGCGCCGGGAGGAAGCGGTACGCCCCATAGAACGCCGCAATGGTGGCGGCGAGAATACCGGTGAAGAGGAGGCCGATCTGGACCTTCTCGCGGGGGGTCAGCGCGAGGTCACCAGGCCTCGCGTTCGTCTCGGATGGCATCTCGGCTCGGTCCCCAGTCGCCGGGCCCAACTTAAGCTTATGTCGTTTTACCAAATCTTCATACGGAGAGCCCCGGCTCCCGAAGGACTACTGGATCGTCTTCGACAGGACGGCGAGCGCAGCGTTGAGGTCGTCCCGGTCGAGCAGGAAGATCGTGTCGGTGTAGCAGCTCAGGGCCTCGACGATGTTGATCCCTTGGGCCGAGAGCACCCCGGTGAGGAGCGTGAGGAGACCCGGCGTCTCCTCGATGCTCTCTGGGCTCGTGACCGCCACCTCGATGAGATTCCTTCGGACCCCGATGACCTGGTCCTCCCGGAGGCGCTTCGTGACCCGAGGGACCGAGTCCTCGCCGACGATGATGACCGTCCCGCGCGAGACCTGGATGAGGCGGCAGAGGGAGTTCTCGTCGAGGAGCTCCTCGACCACGTCACCGAGGCGCTGGAGCACGTCGACCCCTTGGCTCACGGTGACCGTCGCGACCCTCGTCCGGGTCTCGATTCGGCTCTTTCGGACGACCCGGCGCACCCCGGCCGCCCGGGCGGACTCCCCCGCGCCCCGAGGGTAGCGTCGGCAGGCGGCGATGACGGCCTCGGTTTGCTGGATCTCGAGCTCGCCGCAGATCCGTCGCGCGATCGCCGAGTAGTTCCCGATCCCGAGGCGGATCGCGTCGGCGATCACGGGTTGGCCGTCCAGGTACTCCCGGACCCGACGTGCGATCGAGATCTCCTTTTCTGGCATGATAGTCCGATTTTGGACAATAATGCCCAGTGATGTCGGAGAGCGGTCACATCCTATAAATGCGTAGCCCCGCGTGGGGAAGATACCAGGACCCCCGAATGTCTCCCCCGAAGGTAGTGCTCGCGTATTCGGGGGGACTCGACACGTCGGTCGCCATCCCCTGGCTGAAGGAGAAGAAGGGCCTCGACGTCGTCGCGGTCACCGTCGACGTCGGCCAGCCGGTCGACCTCGAGCGGGTCCGGGCCAAGGCGGAAGCGTCTGGAGCCATCCGTGCCTACGTCGCGGACGCCCGGCAGGAGTTCGCCGACGAATTCCTCGCGCCGGCGTTGAAGGCCAACGCCCTTTACGAAGGGGTCTACCCACTCAGCACGGCGCTCGCCCGGCCCCTCATCGGCCGACACATGGTCGAGGTCGCCCGAAAGGAGGGGGCCAGCCACGTCGCCCACGGCTGCACCGGTAAAGGCAACGACCAGGTCCGGTTCGACCTCTCCACCACCAGTCTCGCCCCCGAACTCGGCGTGATCGCTCCCGCGCGGGAGTGGATGATGACCAGGGAGGAGGAGGTCGCCTACGCGCGTGACCACGGGGTGCCCGTCGAAGCGACCGTCAAATCGCCGTTCAGCGTCGACGAGAACCTCTGGGGCCGCTCCGTCGAGTGCGGCATCCTCGAGGACCCGTTCGTGGAACCTCCGGAGGAGGTGTACGGCTGGACCGTCGCTCCCGCCGTCGCCCCCGACGACCCCACGACCGTCTCGCTCAGGTTCCAGGAAGGCCTCCCGGTCGCCCTGAACGGGGAGCTGCTCCCCTTTCACGAGCTGATCCCCCGGCTCAACCGACTCGCCGGCGCCAACGGCGTCGGCCGGATCGACCACGTGGAGTCGCGGGTCGTGGGCATCAAGTCGCGCGAGGTCTACGAGTGTCCCGCGGCCCTCGTCCTGATCCGGGCCCACCAGGCACTCGAGGGGCTGGTCCTCCCCCGGGACCTCCTTGAGTTCAAGCGTACCGTCGAGCAGCGGTATGCCCAGCTGATCTACGACGGCCTCTGGTTCACGCCCCTCAAGAGCGCCCTCGAAGCGTTCGTGAACGCCACCCAGGACCGGGTGTCGGGCGAGGTGACGGTGAAGCTCTTCAAGGGCTCGGCCACCGTCGTCGGCCGAAGGGCCCCCCAGTCGCTGTACCAGACGTCGCTCGCGACGTACTCGACCGGCGACCGGTTCCGACAGGAGATGTCGGAGGGATTCATCTACGTCTGGGGACTCCCCGCGCGGACCTGGGCGGCGAACGCCGCTCCCCCGACCCGCGAGCGACCCGCCCCGTTGATGCTCCGGAACGCGAAGTTCCGCCCGTGAGCGAGGAACTCCCACCGATGACCGATCCCGGAGGGGCCCCCGCGTACGTTCACACGCCCGTCGCTCCGTTCCTGAACTCGCTTTCGGTCGACCGACCGCTCGTCCGGTACGACCTCGCGGGCAGTATCGCCCACGCCGAGATGCTCGGCCAGGTGGGTCTGCTGACCAAGAAGGAGGTCGCCACGATCGTGGGCGGCCTCCGGGGAATCGCCCAGGAGGTCGCCACCGGCACCTTCCCCTGGCGGGAGGAGCTCGAGGACGTCCACACCAACGTCGAGGTCCGTCTCACCGAGAAGGTCGGCCCGCTGGGAGGGAAACTGCACACGGGGCGCAGTCGGAACGACCAGGTCGCCCTCGACGAGCGATTGTACCTTCGCGCGGCAGTCGGGGAGATCGCCCATCGACTGGTTCGACTCCAGGATACGCTCCTCTCCCGCGCCGCGGAGATGCGGGAGACCCCGATGCCAGGGTACACCCACTTGCAGCGCGCCCAACCGGTGACGGTCGGGCACCTTCTCCTGGCGCACTACTGGCGGTTCGACCGTGACCTCGACCGGATCCTCGCGACCGCTACGCGGGCCAACGTCTCCCCCCTCGGGGCGGGGGCATTGGCCGGTTCGACCCTCGGGATCGACCCGACCATCGTGGCCCGGGCCCTCGGGTTCGACCGACCCTTCGAGAACTCGTTGGACGCCGTGAGCGACCGGGACCCCTTCGTGGAGCTCCTGTTCGACCTCGCCCTGCTCGCCGTGCACGCGAGCGGCCTCGCGGAGGAGATCGTGCTGTTCGCCACCAAAGAGTTCGGCTTCCTCGACCGGACGCCGGCCCTGGGCTCCGGCTCGAGCTTGATGCCGCAGAAGCGCAACCCGGACGCCGCCGAACTGGTCCGGGGGAAGACGGGTCGTACGGTCGGCGACCTCGTCAGCCTGCTCACGACCCTGAAGGGATTGCCGCTCGCCTACGACCGCGACCTCCAGGAAGACAAGGCCCCGGTCCTCGACTCGGTCGCGACCTTGACGGCCGTTCTCGACACCCTCCACGAGGTCGTGGCGGGTCTCGCGTTCAATGCAGCGCGTCTCCAGGAGGCCGCCTCGGACCCCGAGTTGCTCGCGACGGACGTCGCCGAGCAGTTGGTCGCTCAGGGCACTCCGTTCCGACAGGCGCACGAAGCCGTGGGGGCCCACCTCCGCGCCCACGCCGGGGCCTTTTCTCTCGCCGAGGTCGCGGACCTGCCGGGGGCGAATGCGGAGACCGCCCGTCTCCTGGACCCCGCCTCCGCGGTCGCCCGCCGGGCCTCGCCTGGTGGTCCGGCTCCGACCGCCGTCGCGCACCAGCTCCACAGCGCCCGGTCCCGGCTCGGGGCCCGGCGCGTTTTCCTGTCCTCGCTCGACCAGAAGGTCGGGCTCGTCGAGGAACTGCTGAACGAGGAACAACGATGACCGAGTGCCCGGAATGTGCGGCGAGCGTCGAAAGCCACGAGAAAATCCTGGGGGAGGTCTTCCCCTGCCCGGACTGCGGGACCGAACTGGAGGTCCTAGGGACCGAACCGTTCGCGGTCCAGCCGGCCCCGAAGGAAGCCGAGGACTGGGGTGAGTGACGGGTTCTCGCTCGGGGTCTTCTACACCATCATCCGCCCCGAGGAAAAGGCGATCCTCGCGGCCGCCGACGCCCGGAACATCCCGGTCGAGCGGATCGATGATGGCGAGACGACCTTCGGGCTGGACCCACCGGCCCACCTACCCTCGGTGGTCCTGAACCGGTCCGTAAGCCACACGCGGTCGCTCTACGCCACCCGGTGCTTCGCCCACTACGGGGTTCCGACCGTGAACCACCCGGATGTGGTGGAGCTCGCCGGGGACAAGATCCTCACCTCGCTGCGGCTCCATGAACGGGGGATCCCGACGCCGCGGACCGTGGTCGCCCTCTCTCCCGAGGCGGCGATGCGGGCGATCGAGGAGATCGGCTACCCGGCGGTCCTGAAACCCGCGGTGGGGTCGTGGGGCCGCCTGATGGCCAAGGTCGACGACGCCGAGGAGGCCGAACAGATCCTCGAGCACAAGGCGGCCCTGACCTCGCCGCTGCACTCGGTCATCTACGTCCAGGAGTACGTTCCGAAACCGGATCGCGACCTGCGGGTCTTGGTCGTCGGCGACGAGGTCGTGGCGGCGATGTACCGACATTCCGCCGGGTGGCGGACGAATGCCGCCCGCGGGGCGACCACCGAAGCGACGCCCTTGACCCTGGAACTTTCCGAGCTCTCCCTTCGAGCCGCCCAGGCCGTCGGCGGCGGCGTGCTCGCGGTCGACCTGATGGAGTCCCCGAAAGGGCTCACGGTCCACGAGGTCAACCCGACCCCCGAATTCAAGGCGCTCGCCGCGGCGACCGGCGTCGATGTGGCGGGCAGGATCGTGGAGTACGCGGTCCAGGTGGGCCGTCGATGAAGGTCGCGATCGTCGGAGGCTCCGGATATGTCGGAGGCGAACTCCTCCGACTCCTCCTCTCGCATCCCCACGTGGAGGTCGTCCAGGTCACGTCGGATTCGATGGAGGGGAAAGCGGTGGGGCGCTCGCATCCGAACCTCCGCCGGTCCACGGGGCTCCGGTTCGTGGCTCATGCCGCCCTGGGTCGGGCGGACGCTACGTTCCTCTCCACCCCGCATGGGGAGGCGATGGACCGGCTTCCCGAGATCCTAGCGTCCGGAGGGCTCGTCTTCGACCTCTCCGCGGACCACCGTCTCCGGGTTCCGGCCGAATACCCCCGGTACTACGGCCGGACCCATCCCCATCCCGAGATCCTCGCCCGCAGTGTCTACGGCCTCCCCGAGCTCCATCGGGACGCGATCCGCACGGCCGATGTGGTCGCGGTGCCCGGCTGTATCGCGACGGCCTCCATCCTCGCGCTTCACCCCCTCGTGACGGCCGGCCTGCTCACGGCTCAGCCGGTGGTGGTCGATGCGAAGAGCGGGTCCTCTGCGAGCGGTCGGGGCTCGGGTCCGTCCGGGCTCCATGCGGAACGCTCCGGCGTGATGCGCGCCTATGCTCCCGCCGGTCACCGTCACACGGCGGAGATCGAGCAGGAGACGGGCGTTCGGGTCGCGCTCTCGTGCCACGCGGTGGAGGCGGTCCGAGGGGTGCTCGCGACGGTGCATGCCTTTACGAACCGCCCGGTGGACGAAAAAGAACTCTGGAAGATCTACCGCGCGGCCTACGGTGCCGAACCGTTCGTCCGGGTCGTCCACGAGGCCGAGGGGACGTTCCGCGAGCCGGAGCCGAAGCTCCTCCAGGGAACGAACTACTGTGACGTCGGGTTCGCACCGGACCCCCACGCGGGCCGAGTGGTCGCGCTCGGGGCGCTCGACAACCTGATGAAGGGAGCCGCGGGAGCTGCGGTCCAGTGCTTCAACCTGCGCGCCGGCTACCCCGAGACCACCGCGCTCGAATTCGTCGGACTCCATCCGGTGTGACCCACCCGTGACGATCGTGGTCAAGCTCGGGGGTGCCGCCGGCAACGCGTTCGAGCCGGCGCTCGCCGACCTGGCCCTGCGCACCGACTACGTGGTGGTCCACGGCGGGTCGGACGAGGTGGACCGCCTCGGGACGGCCCTCGGCCGACCTCCCGAGTTCTACACGTCCCCGAGCGGGGTCGTTTCCCGCAAGAGCGACCCGGCCTACCTCGAGATCCTCGTGCTGGCCCTCGCCGGCAAGGTCCAGACCGCGATCGTGACCGGGTTCGCCCGCAAGGGGGTACGGGCGGTCGGGCTCTCCGGCGCGGATGGGGGGCTTTTGCGGGCTCGCCGCAAGGAGGGGGCGCGGGCCGTCGTCGACGGGAAGACTGTGCGGGTCACCGACGACTGGTCCGGCGCGATCGAGCGCGCCGACCCGACGATCCTTCGACTCCTTCTGGGCAGCGGCTTCGTGCCCGTGGTCGGCCCACCCGCGGTGACGGCGGAGGGGGACCTGGTCAACGTCGATGCTGACCGAGCGGCCGCGGCCGTCGCCGTAGCCTTGGGAGCCACGGACCTGCTCTTGCTGACGAACGTGCCCGGACTGCTCAGGGACGTCGGAGATTCCTCCTCGATCATTCGAACGGTCGACCGGGCCGCCCTCGAAGAGGTCCGTCCCTTTGCGACCGGCCGGATGCGCAAGAAGGTCGTGGCTGCGGAGGAGGCCCTGAAGGGCGGGGTGGGCCGGGTCGTGATCGCGCCGTCGGGCGTGGCCTCGCCGGTCACGCGAGGACTGGCGGGCGAGGGGACGGTGTTCCAGTGATCCCCTCCCCCGACGGGGCCTCGCGTTTCTCGTTCGTGTCCCCGGCCAAACCTCCCCGAACGATCGTCCGGGGGGCCGGGGCCCATCTCTGGGACGCGAGCGGTCGCCGGTTCGTCGACCTCGGGGCCTCCCATGGGGTTGGCAACCTCGGGGCGTCCCACCCCGCGGTCGTCGAGGCGATCCACCGCCAGGCTGCAGAGCTGCTGTTCCTGGGCACCGGCTTCGACGTTCCCGTTCGAGCCGAGTTTCTCCGGCGGCTGACGTCCCTGCTCCCTCCGTCCCTCGACCGGGTCTTCCTCTCCAACTCCGGAACCGAGGCGGTGGAAGCGGCGATCAAGTTCGCCCGCGCCGCGACGGGTCGCCCGAAGGTCGTCGCCGCGATGCGCGGCTTCCACGGGCGCACGATGGGCGCGCTCAGCGCCACCTGGCGGAAGGAGTTCCGCGAGGGGTTCGAGCCTCTCGTCCCCGGCTTCGTCCACGTTCCGTACAACGATGCCGCGGCCCTCCGGGCCGCCGTCGACGAGACCACCGCCCTGGTCCTCCTCGAGCCCGTCCAGGGAGAGGGAGGCGTACACCCCGCCACTCCCGAGTACCTGACGGCGGCGCGCGTCCGGACCGAGGAGACCGGCGCGCTCCTCGCGTTCGACGAAGTGCAGACCGGGCTCGGTCGCACGGGCCGCATGTTCGCCTTCGAACGGGTCGGGGTGGTCCCGGACCTTCTCACCCTCGCGAAGTCCCTGGGCGGAGGCGTTCCGATCGGGGCGACGGTCGCCTCGGAGTCGGTCCGCTCCCGATTCCACGGGAGCCACCACTCCACGTTCGGGGGCAGCCCGCTCGCGTGCGCCGCGGGGCTCGCCACCCTGGACGTCCTGATCCGGGAGCGTCTCGCGGAACGGTCCGACCGGTTGGGGGCGGCGGCGCTCGACCGGCTCCGTCACCTCCCCACGGAACGGGTACGGGAGGTCCGGGGACTCGGGCTCATGATCGGCATCGAGCTCCGGGAAAAGGTGGCCCCGTTCCTCGCTCAGCTGGAGGAAAAGGGATTCCTTGCGATCTCCGCCGGGCCCACGGTGCTGCGGTTGCTTCCCCCGCTCGTGATCTCGGCGGACGACCTCGGAGCCGGTCTGGATGCCGTAGAGGAGGTGCTGGGCCGTGGATGAGGTCCCGGCGCTGCTCCGGCTGCTCCGGAGGTACAGCCCTTCGGGGCGGGAGGCAAGCGCCGTCGCCGAGTTCAGGCGACTCGCCCGCGAACTGGGCTATTCCACTACGATCGACGCGGCGGGAAATGGGATCGCACGGCGGGGGCGAGGCCGCCCCCGCATCGTCTACCTCGGACACATCGACACGGTGCCGGGACGACGGCCGGTGCGCCAGAGTCGGGGACGAGTCTACGGACGAGGGGCCGTCGATGCCAAGGGTCCGCTCGTGGCCGCGCTCCTCGCCGGGTCTACGCACTCCGGACCCGGTGCGCTCGAGGTGATTGCCGCGGTCGGGGAGGAAACCGACAGCCGGGGGGCCCGCCACCTCCTTCCCCGACACGATGTCGACGCGGTGATCGCCGGCGAGCCGAGTCGCTGGGATGGTGTGACCGTCGGGTACAAGGGCGACCTGCGGGTCGAGGCCCTGTTCCGGGGGCGACGCACTCACTACTCCTCGCCCCGGCCCACCACCGCGGACACGGCCCTCGAGTGGGTCGGGGTGGTCCGAAGCTGGGTCGGGACCCAACAGACCGACTCGCCGTTTCGCTCCCTTTCGATGAAGGTCGTTCGCTCCGAAACCCTCGGGGAAGGCGACCTCGAATCGCTCCGGATCACCCTCGATTTCCGCGTACCCCCCGGGAGTTCCACGACCTCGATCCTGAAGGACCTGCCCCGGGAGCCCGGGCGACCCCGCTTTACGGTCCCGATCCGGATCGAGCCGATCGAGACCACACGGTCCGACCCGGTGGTGCGGGCGCTCGAGGCCGGCATTCGGAATGCCGGCGGACGGCCGACCCTCTGGCGCAAGAGCGGGACCTCCGACTGGAACCTCGTGGCCCCAAGCTGGGATGTGCCCGGGGCAGCGTATGGACCCGGGGATTCCCATCTCGACCACACCGCATCCGAGTCGGTCTCGGCCGCGGAGTTGCGCCGCGCTGTGGTGGTACTGCGCACCGCGTTCGCCGCGCTCGCGGCGGATCCGGTCGTCACTCCTCGACGATCGGCCGCCGGTGGTGGATGAACTGGCCGGAATCGAGTTCCCGCATCGCGGTGCGAAGTTGGTCCTGGGTGTTCATCACGATTGGACCATACCACGCGACCGGTTCGTGAAGCGGGCGCCCGGCCACGAGCAGGAACCGGAACCCGTCGGGACCCGCGGTGGCCGATACGCTGTCGCCGGGACCGAACAGGACGGTATCGCCGGACGGAACCGGGACGGTATCGCGGCCGCCGAAGGTCCCCGCCCCGTCGACCGCGTGGGCAAAGGCGGTGTAGCCCGCGTGGGTCGGAAGGTCGAAGGACGCCCCGGCCGGGACCGTGACGTCCAGATACGTCGGGTCGACCGAGATCCCTCGCACCGGCCCCTCCACGCCTCGGTGCGTACCGGCCACAACGGTGACATGGGTTCCGACGTCGTCGGAGACCGCGGGAAACTCCCGGGCCGAGAGTCCCCGATAGGCCGGGACCGACATCTTCTCCTTGGCCGGTAGGTTGACCCAGAGCTGGAATCCGCTGAGCATGCCCTCGGTCCGTTGGGGCATCTCCTGGTGGATGATCCCGCTCCCGGAGTTCATCCATTGTACGTCGCCCGGACCGATGACCCCTTCATTCCCGAGGGTGTCGCCGTGGGCGACGTTCCCGCGGAGCATGTAGGTGACCGTCTCGATCCCTCGGTGGGGATGCCAGGGGAATCCGGCGAGGTAATCCTCCGGGTTAGTCGAACCAAACCGGTCGAGGAGCAAGAACGGGTCGAACAACGGGACCTCGGCGTTCGAGAACGAGCGGCGCAGGCGGACGCCGGCTCCTTCGAGGGTGGGAACTCCGGGAAAGCGGCGCTGGATGGAACGGATCGGGTCGGTCATGGGGGTCGCTCCGTGAGTCGGAGAAGGGGCGTCCCCCCCTTAAGGCACGCCGCGCCGGAAGGTGAGTCGATTCCCCCGAGGTAACTCCCGGCTTCTCTCGGGAGGGCGGCCTTTATACCGTCGCTCCCTCGACCCGTTCGTGGCCTCGCAATGATGCTCCAAGTGCGGGGCGTTCACCCCCGCGGGCACGGCGTTCTGTGCATTCTGCGGGACGCCGCTCTCCGCGGCCGGCGGGGCCCCCTTCGCCGGAACCCCGAACCCGTTCCCCCTCTTTGGGCCTCCTCCCGCAGCTCCCATCCCCTGGGGACCTGCTCCCGGTTGGCCCTCCTCTCCGGCCCCCCCTTCCGCCGCGAACCGAGCCGAGGAACGCTCCGCGATGACCCTGATCATGCTCGGGGCGGTGCTGCTGCTCATCGCCTCCGTGACGGGGGTCGTGATCGCGCTCGGGACCACGATCGGCGTGGACACGCTCTCGACCTCCTCGTCGGGGGTCGGGCTCCAGGTGACCCCGGTCTTCCTGGCGTTGCTCTTTGCGACCTCCCTCGTCGAGCTCCTGGTCATTCTCTTCACCTGGGGCGCGTTCCGAAAGCTTGCGGCCTTCGACCGCCGCTTCTCCACTCCATCGAAGCTCACGTTCCTCCTCGCGATCGCCCTCCTCGTCGTCATCGCCGTGCTCTACCCGGTGCTCACGCAGTTGGGGAGCGCCGTCACTTGCGTCAACTCCACGACGAACAGCACGGCCGCGGTCAGCTGCATCCCCGGCACGCTCGCGGTCCTGATCCTCCTGGTCGGGGTCGCCGGCATCCTGGCCCTGGTCGGGTACATCGGACTCCTGATCGGGCTCTGGCGTCTCGGAACGCGCTACGACAACGGCTTGTTCAAGGCGGGGTCGATCCTCTCGATCTTCCCGTTCCTGAACTTCGTCGGCGCGATCCTGATCCTCGTCGCGGCGCACTCGGTGCAGGAGGGGCTCGACCGGGCCCCGCCCACCTCGGTTCACTACCGGTAGGGACTTCGAAGGCGCGTCGCCCGGAGCGACTCCAGGCCCTTCCTCGGAACGAGGCCTCCCGGCCGCCTTGGGGCCGGTAGTCGTGCGGCCGAGCTCAGGGTGGGGGCGGAGGAGGAGGAGGCGGCGGGGGCGGCGGTGGGGGAGGAAGACCGCCGGTGGGGGGTTTCCGGAACTTCACGAGGTACACGACGAGGCCCGCGACGACCACCACGACGACGACTCCGAGAATCCCATACAGGAGGAGCGGAGAGGTGCCCGTCGAGCTGTTGGTCGGGCTCGGGGGGGTCGCCGTGATGGTCACCTCGGCGGACGCTACGGCGGTCTTGGAGTTCAGGGTGGCCGTGACGCTGAGGGCGGTCGATCCCGCCGCGGAGCCCGCCGTGAAGGTGACCGAGCTACCCGAGGTCGAACTCAGGGTGCCGAGGTCCTTGCTGAGCGACCAGACGTAGGTTGTCCCCCCGGGGCATGCGCCCCCGGAACAGGTCGGTGAGGCGGTGAACGTGGTCGAGGCCGTGACAGCGAGGGAGTCGGGGTTGGGGGAGATCGCCACGGTGCTCAAGGTCGGAGGGGGCGGACCGGTGGAGACATCCAGGGAGACCACCGAGATGGTCCCGCTGTACGTGTCGCTCACGTAGAGGTACCCGTTCGTCGGGTCCACCACGATATCCGAGGGGGTCGAGCCCACCACCACGGTCACTCCCGTGACGTTGAGGAGGGAGGTGAGCGCGTTCGTGGAATCCGAGATCACGTTCAGGTCGTCGCCGTCGGCGATGTCGTCGAGAACGAAGACCTGGTTCGTGGCGAGGTCGTAGGCGATGGCTCCAGGCTCCTGGAGGGAGGAACTCTCGCTCGCCGGGATGTTCGTGATCACGGTGTTGGTCGTCGTGTTGATCACACTGATATTGGCCGTGCCGACGTTCGAGACGAACACTTCGCCCTTCCCGCTGTCGTAGGCCAGGTAATCGGGTCCCTCGCCCACCGAGATGTTCTTCCAGGCGGTGTCGTTCGCCCCCGACACTACCGTGACGTTGTCTCCCAGGTCGTTCCCGAAGTAGAGCTCCGAGTTGACCGGGTCGTACACCGCGGCGGCCGTGTCCCCGAGGTTGAGCAACCCGGCCACCACGGTGGTCACGTAGGCGCCAGTGGCGGCGTTGAGGACGGTGATGTTGCCGGTCGCGCCGTCCACGACAAAGACCTGGTCGGTCCCGCTGTCGTAGGCGACGCCGTCCGGCCAAATTCCGGCCGTTAGGTTGAACACGCTCTGGTCCGTCGAGTCGGAGAAGACCGTGACGTTACCGGGGGTATCGGTCCCGGAGACCCAATTGGTCTCGAACACGGTGCCTTGGGCGCTATCGTACGCCATCTCCGCGGGCGACATGTTCCCGATGGACGGGGTGGCCACCACCTTGTTGGAGACGTCCGAGATGATGCTCGTGTTGTTGTGTTCGTCCACGAAGACCAGCCCCTTCCCCGTGTCCATCGCCATGTACAGGGGGCTGTAGTGGCCGGGATTCGTTTGGTACTGCGAGGGGACGAAGTTCCCCTTCACCAGGGTATTGTTCGCCAGGACCAGGGTATCGATCACCGCCGGTCCGGTCGCAGATGGGGAGACGGCTCCCCGGATCAGGGGCGCTGGTGCCCCCCGGTCCGCTGAAAAGGTGTGCACGGAAGGACCCTGGAGCAGCGAGGCGGCGGCGACCCCCGAGCCGATCATGATGCCTACGATGCCGACGATCGCGAGGATCCGCCACTGGCTACCGGGTTGCTTCATCCACCGCTCTTGGCCAGAACTCTCCTCGCCTCGCGAGGGCCCAGCAAGGCTCCGACCTGGTCCTCTCCGATAAAGGCTCGCACCCTAACTCGGCTCCTCGCGCGATGCTTCCGGAGCCTCTCCCGCTCCGGTTCCAAGTTCA
Source organism: Thermoplasmata archaeon (assembly GCA_052326445.1). GTDB lineage: Archaea > Thermoplasmatota > Thermoplasmata > Lutacidiplasmatales > UBA184 > Lutacidiplasma. The sequence continues at coordinate 13,011 of JBKQNC010000018.1, read as the reverse complement.
CGGAGGGTCCGGGAAGCAGGCCATTACCCAGGCGGAACCCTCGACCACAGGATGGCGAGGGGCGGGGGGGGTCTAGGTCGGATTCCCTGGCTCCCCGGGGGGCCACGTCCACCAGGGTGCATTGAAGGACTGGCTCACAGTCACACGGACCGACAGATTGCCGGTCGCGAAAATCGAGTAGACCCCCCAGGGAACCCCAGCGGAGACAAGGGAGAAGGTCCCGGACGAGGCGTTGAAGGAGAGATTAGTTCCGTCTCCGCCCTGGATGGTCAACTGAACCGGGGCGGTCGGGTTCGTGGACCAGGAACCGTGTATCAGGAGTCCGTTCGGAAAGTACTCCGTCGCGATGGCCCCGGCGCTGCCGGCTTGGAGGTCGAGCTGGATCGCGGACGATTGAGGGACCGGAATCGCAACCAGGGCCGCCACGAGAAGGAGGACGGCGACCCCGGCTACTGTCACGTATCGTCCGGAGCGGTGCCACCATGCCCGGAACTCGGCGGGACGGCGGTTCCTGCCGAGAGCGAGGAGCACGCCCCCCGTCGAGAGGAGTACGAGGGCCGCGCCGTCCACGACCTCGGGGACCCAAAGAACGGTCGGGGAGAGAACCGTAGGGAACCCGCTATGGTTGATCCCGAGGTTCGCCAGAGGCATCCCCAACCCCATGAGCAACAGACCGATTCCGGTGATCTCGGTGAAGACCGCGGCGCGGCCGAGCCACCACGGGGATCCCTGACCGGCGGTGCCCGGATTCCAGGGAATCCCGTCCCTCTCGTTCCCGTACCGCGCGCCGAGCCCCGTAGCGACCCCTGCGCCGAGCATCACTCCACCGATTGCGACGAAAAGGAGCAGGATTGACCACAGGGCGGGGCCGGGGGAGTAATAGTTCGTCTGCACCCCAGCCGCGGTGATCCACGCGAATCCGAGAAACGCACCCGCGATCGCCGTGCCGAGCAGCGAGAAGAAGAGTCTTGGGTCGGACGACACAGACAGAGGGGGTCCGGTTCCCATCCTCCCGACGGACATCGGACCTCCCGGAGCGGTACGCGATCCGGGAGGCATCAAGGTTGGGCCGATAATGTGGGTCGACGGGCCCGAGGGGATTCGAACTCTTGTGATTCCTATTTCTTTGGGCCCGTTAGATCGACCAGACCATCAAGAGCTGAGCGACTTCTGGACGACCGTACCGAGGAGGCGGCTCAACTCGGTTTCGAACGTCCGGTCCAGATCCGGCGCTCCGCTCCGGGCATGCGCTGCCTCGTGGAGCAGGGTCCCGGAGTAGGATGCCAGGTCCCTGAGTTGAGACCGCTTCACTATGACTCGGCGAGCGGAGGGGTCCCACACGCCCTCGGCTTCCTGGAACGAGCTGGGGTCTCTCCTCATGGTTTCCGAGATCGCCACCTCCCGGACGCTCGACGGCTTTCCTCCCGCCAAGTCGAAGATCGCCCGTGTTCGGGCGTAAACACGCCGCTCATTGGGGCGCAGGTCCTCCGGTTGGACGAACTTGTACTGAAAACTCTCAGCGAGTTCCACATGAAACTGGTCCAGGCCCCGAATCGGGTTGCCGGCGATGTCGCGGAGATCACGGACTCGGTCCGCCAGCGTAGTTGGAATCGGAACTATTTCGATGCCCGCAGTTCTCGCCTCGTCGACGGTCGCCGGTTCACGAGCCATCTGGTCGGCCGTCAGGAATAGTGTTCGTTGGCTCGCGGCGAGGATTCGCACAGCATGCTCCTGGACATCGACCCAACTCAGCTCATCGTGGAAGTTGCCATCGGCGTAACCGCGTAGGTCCTCGGCGAGCTTCCGAGCCACTTCGGGGCTCTTCGAATCCAATAGGATGGCCTTCACCCGATCTTGGTACGCTGCCCGACCGACGTTGCTCCTCTCGCGGTTGAGGGCCTTCCGAAGAGGCTTGGTAAGGGAACGGACATCGTAGCCGAACAGGAAGCGCTCCTCTTCGGCTACGCGCACTCCGTTCACGTAAATCCGGGCGGCACCATCGCCCCGAGCAAGGATCGCCCCGACTCGATTCTCCTCCAGAACCTGGTCGCCCGAGAAACGGAGGAACAATTCGCGCGCAGCGGCAACCGCCGCGTCGGGTAAGCATTCGAGCTTGAATCGCGTTCCTACGAAGTTCGTGTCCCGGGGGGGTTCAAGAAAGACGTGGAGCGTCTGGATGTCCTCGAACCCGTGCTTTGGAGCGACGGCGAGGCTCATGAGCCCGTGACGCGACTCGATGGTAACCTTCACTCCGCGTCGATTCAGCGTCGCGAGAGCGTCCTTGAGCCCGATCCCGAATTTCCCAATGCATCGCGGGTTCGCTAACTTCTCCGGGTTCTCGGCCTGGGTCAAATGTTCTTTGGCGAGTCCGCGACCAAAGTCCCGAACTTGCCAGACTTCATCCCCCTCCTTGGAGATCTCGATGTCCCCAGTTTCGGTGAGCAGTTGCTCGTCCAGTGCGTTGGCGATGATCTCTCGGACCGCGTGGCGTGGCTCCCAATGTTCGAGGATCTTCTCGATGTTGAGGTCGAATCCCACGCTCATTTGGTCCCCCACGATCTCCATGAGCCTTAACCAATCTCCCAAGAGGGACCACTCCACCTGGGCATTCGCTTAACATCACCTAAGCTCAGGGCAAAGGGAACCGCTTTCGGAGGCGACCCAGCGGACCATGCAACCTTCGTAACACCTGTTTACACATTCGGTAAGTAGCTCGTGGCCGCTCGTACCCAGCGACAAATGAGCACGGGTGCGAGCGCTATACGCACACTCGAGTTGGGCGAGTCCTCCTCCGAGCCCACCCGGGAGCAGTTGGAGCGTGAGGCCCGCCGGCTTCCCGAGTCGGACTTGAAGACGGCGATCCTCGCCACGCTGGCGGATGGAGAACCCACAGTGCGAGAAGCGCTGGCGTGGGCCGCGGCGTTGCAAGCCCAGCGACGGTCCAGATAGTCGCTCCACGGCCCCACGGGAGCGCTTGAGCTCGGTTTCCTAGGGGGATTGAGGCACCAACTCACTGCCGGTCTTGCGGACGGCTTTGAATCAGAACCCCCCTCCTGAATCAAAACCCCCTCGGAGTGATTCGAAACCCCAGATACGATGCTCGCCTGGGCCGTCAATGACCAAGCTTCGAAATCTCTGAGCGAAGCTCGATAACTTCGAGCGGGCAGTCCCGCCAATCGTTCTCCCAGCAGACGACTACGTCGCATCCGGTAGGGTCATGCCCGTGTTCGCGGAATCCAGACGCACGGTACTCGAACTCGATCAGGACTCTCTGCCACCGATTCTTTTTCGCGTTCGTGCACCGCTTCCCCTCACAGTCGGGAAATGAAGTTCGGACCGATTCGACAAGGAATCCGAGATCGCGACTCACAAGGCCAAACAGAAAGACCACGCCCTGCTCGTTTACGGGGGCATGTTGCAAGCCACGAAAGTTAATCGGTTCGCCAAACTCAAGATCCTTGGTGCGGCGCCGCTTCCCATCCTGCCCAAGAAAGGCAGGACGGTACGTGTTACTTGGTGAGTCGGACGTCCGAGATTCGGGGCTGATGCGAGCTGGACCATCGGATACAACCGACTGGGGGTAAGGGGGTTGAGCCAGAGTACCTTGGGCTGGACCGGAAGAAATGGGCGGACCGTCACTCCGTCCGCTCCCGGGCATCCTTGGAAGCTCGGGGAGGGCGAGAAGGGGAGAGGTTGGGTGGTTAGCGAAGAGCCAGTCCCGATAGCCCAACAACAGACCGCCACGGCCGCCAAAACGCTTTTGGATCGTCTGGATTGAAACGTTCGACTCGGAATCGAATACATGCCTAGGGGGGATTCGGCGGTGCTTGGAAACTATCCGATGGAACTCCTGAAGCGCCTGCTCATCTTCCACCTTCGCGTGATAGCCTGGGCTGGGCTCGATTCCAACGAGACGGCAGACCCCCGCCCAGCCTTCGGTCGGGAAGAGTTTGTAGAGGACCCGCGGGCCAATCCGGCTGCTCCTTTCAAATTCGACGAGCGACAGCGTCTTCTTGCCAACTGTGCGGGCCGCAATTCTCACGGCTTCGAGGAGCTGGTCGCGTGAAATATGCGATGGCATACCTCTGTGAGGGTGTCTCGGTATTCCTGCGAGCTGGCACAACTCGTCCCATCCGCCGTGGAATAGGTTGTAGAATTGACGATCTCCTAGCCTCACCTTCTGGAGAAACTGGCGCTGCGTAAGTGGCGCGTCGACGTTCTCCCTGTGGAGATTCCTCGCTTTATCGACGACTTCCTCGCGAGCGATATCGGTCGACCGTGGATTGCTCTCGCTCATGTTGGCCGCTCCCACCGGGCCACCCTTTGCAGAGGGGCGGACCTATTTGGGCGGACCCGTGACTACTGGCTTTGAATCTTAACCCATCCGCAAGGTCGTTCTGAAACGAAACCGGCTTGCCGTTCCGGTGAATGGCGAAATGGGGAGCGAACCACCCAGTTCGCGGACGCCAAGCGGGCCCGGCGGCTTGGGCCTCCCCGAACCGAGGGGACCATCCCCTCCGGCGAAAACGTTCCGGAACGGGCCGTATCCCCTGTGTGTGTGCGCTGGTTGCGGGTACTCGTGGCGGCCGAGGTCCGGAACGGGCGGTCGGTGCCCGCGGTGCCGCTCCTACCGGCGAAGTAATCCTGTGTCCGGGTCCGCAACAAGGCTTAGTTCCGCCACCTAACGGGTCACGTTCACATTCGAGCCTGCGCCGCCCGCCCGCGGAATCAGGGATGCGGAAGGGCAATGGGTTTAGAGAAGACCTATGGCTCCTGTCCCCGCCGAGATCTAGCGCGAGATTGCACTGAGCCGATTCCTACCGGTTTCCATGCGTAACAACGCGGGGGAGGGGTAGGAGAGGGGTCTGGGGTCTGGGGCGCTTATCCGATGCTCCATCGGGATAATCCAGTTCGGATCAGCCCGGATTGATCGGAGACCGGGAGGGTTACACATCCCCCTCCTTTGAGAAAGGTCGGGAGTTCGACCGAACCCCCCACCGGAAGAAAGACTGTACCTTGAGGGCGGAAGGGCTTACTCCCTCCGAGTTGTGTCCATTCCCTGTGGGTCGGAACCTGCACACAGACGTCTGTGTCGGTGCTGCGCTCTTTCGTCAGAACCGTCTTCTTCTGTTACGGAGATCGTCTACATTGGAGGCATTTCCGGATACCTGGGACATTCCCGGTGGGCATGTGGAGGAAGGCGAGGACCTTCTCGGGGTCCTGAGAAGAGAGATTCGAGAAGAAACGGGGTTCGCGGTGACTGTAGACCGTCCCTTCTATGCCGGCACCTTCGACTATCCCAGCGCCAACGGAAGGAACTCAAGAACGGTAGAAGTCGATTTCATGTGTACTGTGAGCTCCAAGAGGGAACCGCGGCTCGATCCTGTTGAACATACCTCGTTTGCTTGGATTCAACGCTACGATTCCCGTCGGTATCCAGCTCCAGCTCTCCTCCGCAGAATCATCCGAACGGCGCTCGCTAGCCGGCAGAACTGTTCCACAATCGCTTGAACTGGCGAGAGAGTGCCATCGTGGGCCCTGACGGCGACAGCGCCCTCATGTAGGACGCCAGGGGGCGACTGTGGGCGCCCGAGATACGCGCGAGGTCGGCCGACGCCCTAGCTGTTCCGAGTCTCCTCCGGAAACTGGCCCGTTGATGGCGATCTCTCACGGGCGAGGACGGGCCCCACATACCAGCGCGCGATAGCGAAGAGCAGCCGAGCGTGGTCGGTTGTCACGCGCGCGGCTCGTCCGCGGGAGGTCGAGCGAAGGCGAAAGTCGCGGCGGGGTCCGTGTAGCACGAGCAACCGGAGCGCCGGTCGAGCCGGAGGAGGCGACCCACGAGCGCCGGTCCACGTACCCGCCGGCGGGCCTTTGCGGGGCAAGCTTCCACGCGCCGTTGCACCCGGACACTACGTCCCTCAGGTCGCTCCCGCCCAGAGCGACCTACGGCTCATGCCGTGGGGTCCGTCGAGTCCGCTTCGGAGGCTGGGAAACCACGGGCCGTCTCTCCTGTTCCGATGCCTGGGCAGATTGGCGCTGAGTCACATGCTGGGAATCCCACATCGCCTCGGCTCTAAGCCAATGGTCGAGCGCGCATCCCTCGGACCGGCCTTCCTGCTCCCACAAGTCGTAGGCTATGCACCGGATCTCATCGTCGCGTGGCATCTTCTGTTCCCCGGATCCCTCGCGGTCGCTTCCGTCGCGCGTCGAGGCGCAGCGGTTACTTACGCGCTTCGACGGTGAAACGACGTTCTCAAGTCCAGCAATTATTTCTCGACGAGGAGACTGAAGGCAGCCCGAGGAATCAACCCTCACCTCGGACCCCACATACCAGTGCGCGGACCGAGCACTGAGGTCGGCGCCCTACCGTGTCCCGTACGGAAACTCACTCGTTACAGACGATCACGGACAAGCGGCCAACCATCCCGCAGCCAGGGGGTGATTCGCCCATTCCGGACGACTCCATCGACCTCATCCGGTGAAAGGAACTCGTACCCGGTCGATTCGGCCGGGTCAACCTGTACCGACGCGTCGCTTCGACCAACGAAGACGGCCACGATCTGGTGCTCCGGCGGGTCGTGGTGGACGAACCTGGAGACGAACGTCAACGGGGAGGAGATGCCGGTTTCTTCGGCCAGCTCGCGCTCGGCAGCCTCCGAATAGCTTTCCCCGAACGCCACATGAAACGCGCACGAGGCGTCGTACCGGTCCGGGAAGGTTTTCTTCTCCGGGCTTCGGTGTTGGAGAAGTGTGGATCCGTCCGAGCGCGACAGAAAGACCATACCGGATCGGTGGAGAAGGCCTTCCAGATGTGCCCGGTCACGTTCGACCGGCCCGAGAACGGAATCGTCCGGACTCACATGGTAGACGAGTTCCATTGCCGACGACCCCGGAGAGAGCAGGTCGTCGAGGCTCAAGAGGGGTCACCAACGTTCCTTTTGCTGCAGGGAGGAGGGGCAGGGCGCTATGGCGCGAGTCCCGTGCCCAAGTCTATCCAAACCCTCTCACCAACCTTCCGATAGCCAAGTCGTTCATACACGCGAATCGCAGCATCGTTGTCCCGTCGTACGTAGAGGCCGGCACGTCCGGCCTCGCCCAGTGCCTCCTTTGTGACCGCCGACGTCACTTGGGTCGCGTAGCCTTTCTTACGGTGGCTGGGAAGGGTCTGGATGCCCCCAACAATCCACGCCCCGGGTGTTCTCACCGACGTACCGGCGACGGAAACGAGAACGCCATCTGCGAAGATTCCATAGACGACCTCGTCGTTCAAGCGCCGACGGTTTAGCTCCAGGACCTTCTCGTTGAGTGGGAAGACGCTCGGTACGACCAGCCGGGCGTACTCTTCGGCGTGCTCTCCCGTCAACCGTACCGCGAGACTTGAGGCGATAAGCCGAGCTGACCCCATCTCCGCCACCATGATATCCTCGGGGTAAAGGCCGCTCGTTTCGAACCGACTTGCTATCTGCGGTGCGAGCGCGGGGTCGGTGATGGCGACGGCTTTCCGTGCCGGCAGATGCGCGAGCAATTCTTCGGCCGCGTCGGGTCTCCCGGATAGATGGACCCACTTCACCCCGAACTCATGAGGGTCGTATACGAGCAGGTGCGCTCGGAGTTGGCCCTCTACCCGCGCGATCCACAGTTCCGTTCTGTCGGGTTCTCTCGAGAGGTCATGAAGTGCGAAAGCGTTCCCAATGGGGTCCAAGCTCAGATACAATCTCAACTCGTCAGAGAGGTCTCGTGCAGACTCCACAAGTGTGGAACCTCCACCGTGCATCGCCGGTGCGAGCGGCTCACGCTCTTAAGTTGCCACCTGTTTGGGCAACAAGGGGGGCCGTCCCCGTGCGAGCTTCATCAAGGTAGCGCGCGTTCGATGAGAGGAGCGCGCGGGCCGCGCGGAGGTCGGCACTACGCCGAACCCCGTACGGGATCCCGCAATCTGTGAACAACGGGAGCTTAAGGTATTTCCAACTCATGCTGGCGCATGGCGAATCGGACTGTCCGAACCGGTTCATTTGTCGACGCTCAGCTCATGGTTCCCTTTCCCGTCCATTCGGTTCCGGGGAAGGTAGAGGAAATCTCGGTCCGACCTGAGAGCGGGGAGAGCTGGGCCACCGTCCGGAGCGTCCATCGACTCCCAGGCGTGACAATTCGGGCCAAGCAGTACGCGCTCGACTGGTTCGGATTCTTCGGGACGCCTAACAAATTGTTGTTCACCCACAGCAATCGGCATCGTTGGGGCCTGTATGGCCCGACGACCCCGCTGAGGTTGGGACATCGTCCGGCCTTCCACGGAACGGATTTCTCCGGTCAAGAGGCGGCAGCTTTGGCCTCACTCATGACCAACATCGAAGTCCGAGTCCTGAAAGGCCAGTTGGGACCGAAGACGATGGCACGTCTCCTTCGGAAGATCCTGCCGATCCATCCGCGACAGGCGCGGCTGCTCGCCAAACGCCCACTCTGTCTCTGGAGCTGGTCGCTTAGGGCCGGCAGGACGCCGAATTCGCGTCTACGGTCTGTCGAAACGCATCTACGATGGTACGGCAATCCGGAACAGGGATTGACCCGCTGGCAGGACAAAGCACGCATCCCGAAACTCCCCGGTTGGAACTTCGATTCCGTCGGCGTTTACCGCGCGCCCTTCGCGAGCCCATCCATCTTCCATGTGCTCTATCGTTCATCCGATCTGCACACGACGCTTGAGGCCGGGCTTGAGGCGGGCGGTCCGAGGGCGGAGGAGCTCGTTCGCCGCCCTTATCCGCCGCTTTTCGAGGAAGGAGCGGTTGAGGTCCCCGGTGTCCGGGCTCGGTACTTCCGGTCCGAGACCCTCCGTAGCTCCTGGGTGATTGTGTCTCGTGACCGCCGACGGCTGACCGTGGTAATCCCTCCTACACACTCCGATCGCGAGGGCGATATGCGGGTCGCCGCCACACTTGCAAGAGGACTCCTCAGGTAGCGACCGTGCTCCCGCCGTGACCGCCGAGCGAAGGAAGGGAACGGTCACGCTCCGCGCGACCGCGAGCCTGAAGAAGGGCGCGCGCGGACGTGGGTGAAATAGACGCGGAGACGAGACTGCGTTAACCTGTTCTCGCTCGGGAACTCGTGGACGCGGTCCGAAAGACCCCATAGGAGGGTTAAGGGGACGCCGACTTTGGTCCCTGGGGACGAGAGTCGATGGGTTCCGCGGAGATACTCGTGGAGAAGGTACAGGTCCTGACTCCGGAGTTGAAGACGTACCTCGAGGCCGATCCTATCGGAAACGCCTATCCCCTCTGCTTCGTCGACCAAGAGCCGGACCGTACCACGTTCTGGGTCGCCCGACGGGGCGGCCAGCCGTGTGGCCATCTGTTCGTCTATGATGCCCACGAATTCTCGACCCTGTGGGCGTACCTGGTCGGAGATTCGGAGGTCGTTTCCAGGCTCCTCGACGAGATTCCCCGAGAGCATACTGTCGCGACTGCTCCGTCGGAGAGCTCCTCGATTCTGAGCCACCTTCCGGGGGTCACCGAGGTCTTTGTCCAGCAGATCATGGTTGTCGAGCTGGGGGAAGAACGACTTGTGGACCCTGCCCCCGCGACGCGTCTCACACCCGAGCACGCCCTCCCCTACGCGCAGCTCGTGGTCCCGGCCGTCGTGCCGGTCACGGAGAAGGTAGTCGAGGTCAATCGGGAGTTCCTTCGCACGGAAGTCGTCTACGGCATCTTCACCGATAGCGGTGCACTCGCGGCTGTTGCCGGAACCAACGCACGTTCACCGGCGGTCTGGATGGTTACGGGTGTCCAGACGGCCCCGCAGTTCCGGCGGCAAGGATTCGGGGCGAAGGTGGTTTCCGCGGTCACCCGCGACGCCCTCGCCGCGGTCGGCCGCTCCGCGCTCTATGTCGACCGGGAAGAGCGGGGTGCCGTCCGTCTGTACGAGCGCCTGGGGTATCGAACGATTCGAGAGTGTACGGTCGTGGATTTCGGAACCAAAGTGGCTCACTAACAAAAACGACACGACGGTTCGCGGCGTCGGCGGTCTCGAAGGCGCGTGGCGCGCTCATCGACACGGAGTGAGCGCGCAGGCCTCGGGCCGAGCGGCGCGAGCGAGGACCGAGGCCGTACCGTCATAATGCCCGCGCGGTCGGTGGCACGACCGTGAGGAGCGCAAGCAGGCCTGAAGTCAGTGCTGTAGGGAGTCCTCCGCGGAAACCCACTCGATACCAACGCGCACACTTGGGGGAATACGACCCTTCCCCGTACCGCGCAACCCAGATAGCCACCGATACCTTTGGTGATTCGTGCGAGTCAGGAATCTCGAGTGGGGAGACTTTGAGGGCTGGGTTACCCTCTACTATATCCGCTATGACGAAGTCAAGACGAACAAAGAACTCGGAATCTACACGTACGAGTCGAAGCCGAGCCTCCCTGACGAAGCGAAGCTCTTCGGAGACGTCTGGAGCAGCGTGCTCACCGGAGATCTCGTCGCTTCGGTGGGCGAGGACGACGGGAAGCTGATCGGCGTTTGCACGATCCACCGTAAAGGCCAGCACTCGGAAGAACGTCACGCGGGGATTCTCGCCATGATGGTCCACCCCGAGTGGCGAGGTCGAGGGTTAGGGAGTAAGCTGCTATCCCATGCCCTCAAGATGTGCGAGGGAAAGTTCGAGATCGTTCAACTTGTCGTGATGGAGAAGAACGTCACGGCACAACACTTGTACCGGAAGTTCGGGTTCATCGAGTCAGGTCGGGTACCTCGGGCGTTCAAGCGAGACGGTGCGTACTTCGATGATGTCCTCATGTGGCGACCGGTCGCGCCTTCGACAGAGCCCGTTGGGCGGTAGACCTCCGGCCGCGGGGAGTTTGGGGGTGGGTTGTCAACCCACCCCTTGGGAGGAAAGTCCCCCTACCAGAAGCGCCGAATGACCGCCGTCATCAACCGTGGGGATGTGTCCGAAAGGCTGAGTTCGTACCGCTAGGAACCGGCGAGTGAGCGAACTGGTCTCCTCTTTCTTCGGGTCACAGCGTAGAGACCGAGCAGTCCCGCCCCTAGGACGAGCATGACAACACCGACGCCAAGTTCGAGGTTGCGCGTCGAAGAATCGTACCATGGCGAGGCTGGGCACGACGACTGGGGAGAGCAGGATGGGCCCCCAGGGTTGCTCATCGTGTCGACATAGACAAGCAACAACACAGATCCGACGCTGAGAGACAGAACTCCCAGAACGACTGGAAGGAGTCGCAGCGAACGATGCTGCCGAGAATCCGTACCTTGATCATTAAGGATAGGCCGCCTGCGAGATTCCCCGTCGCCGTGCATTTGACCTGACCCAGTACCCAAACCTCAGACCACCTAGGAAAAGCTCGAGATCATCCTAGAACTCACTGCCGGGAGCGTCCTCCGCTGAGCGGTATCTGAGACTCGCTCGAGTCCCATACGATCTGGACCCGTCGGCCCCTCAGACATAGTTCCAGTCGTAGTACGAGTTGTACCACCCATCAACGTCCTCGTTGTAGGTCGAGTAGAAGTAAGACCAAGTGTTTGTGTAACCGCTTCTCTGATTCAGTGTCCACGAGTTCCAGTTCCCTGCGTTGTACACTGAGTCAGCTGACATGTGCGTGCCCCCGCAGGCGATTCCGTACCAGTATCCATACGAGTACTCGAACTCTGGAATCTGTTCCGGCTTGCCGTTGGCGGAAAGCGGGGCCTCCACTATCGACAAGACGTGACTCGGACTGAACCCCGAGCTTGTCCAGACGTACGCCGCCGAGCCAACACCGGTTGTATAGTCGTAGACTTGGGTGGCCCACAGTGACCAATACCAGAACCAGTTGGTCAAGTAGTATTCCGAAGCGAACAACCAATCGCCGGGGTAGGTTCCGCCTGTAGTGAAGTATGGAATACTCGGACCGGGATAGTTCTCATACCACATCGAGTAGGGCCAATACCCACCAAGACCACTGAACGGGCTTGTCGCGTCAATCTGATACCCGGTTTGCAAGAGCTCCGGGGCACCGTTGTAGCCATTCGAGATACCGCTCCAGACAGCAGCGACCGCGTTTACAGTCTGACCAGAGGGCACGTTTATGGGGCTCTGAGGCGGTACTGAGTACGAGTTGACCAATGTAGCGTAGACGTTGGCTGTTACCGCGCAGCCTGGATTGAGCGTGTAGCCCGCGTAGTTGATTGAGTTGCTTCCTGATCCATGGTATAGCGCGAGACCGGAATATGCCGTCGGGCCCGTCAAGCTGGTCGTCGAGATAGTTCCGACCCAGTAGTCGCAATTCAGATTTGGGCCGCCAGAGACCAAGGGCTGACCCTGCGGAGAAGAACCCCCGACCCAACAGACACCGAATGTGGCGTTCGAGACCCCCGTCGCGTTCTGCCAATTGAGGGTGAATGTGAAGTTCGAACTGCCATACTGAGAAACAAGGGATTGGAAGGTCGACGTGGCGTTCAAGGAGTTGTACATCGACATAACTCTGCCGTCAACCGTAGATTGCGGCAGCCAGCTTGCTATTGGCGCATGGAAATAGGATGACATGTTGCTGTAGACTCCAGCGACCGCTGCAGCCACTTCGGCGGAGTAGAGTAGGGGAGACCCCGGGCCGCCTGCAAATGCGCGTAGACCCGACGAGTTACCGGACCGTGCGGACAGGTTCTGCGGTGAAGTGGCAACGGAGATTGCGACGATAGCGATAGAAAGTATAGAGACGACCGTCGCCACACACCGGCGGCGGCGAGCACGATGAAGTCGGTGGCGAACTGTCTTCCCGAGCACATTCTCGCTCGCGGTGTAGTGCTCGTCCGTCGCGTTCGCGATCGGGCACCCTCCTTCCATGAGGAGGGAGAGTTCACTTCAAACGATAAAACTGCAGGAGAATCAAAGCAGAAGTAGGGTCGATGTAGCTGTTCAGTGAGTTGAGGGGACTGAACGCGCGTGCGCGCGCGTTCGGTTCGACCGACAGTACTAAATCTAGCCAGCCCTTCACTCCTTGTCCGAGGGCACTGTGGCTTCTCGGGATTCACGGC